>NZ_JBNAFV010000004.1:0-304938 GCF_049800875.1 Amaricoccus tamworthensis
GAGATGGGGTGGATGCCGCTCTCACCCTGACGGCATCGCGATGTGCCATACTCGTGGTGTCGAAGCACAAGCTGAAGGAGAGGGCATCCATGGAAGAAGTTAGCATTATCGGGGTCGATCTGGCAAAGAACGTGTTCCAGCTGCACGGGGCGGCAGCGGATGGGGTGGTTGTTTTCCGCAAGAAGCTGTCGCGACTGCAGTTTGCGCGATTCATGACGGACCATCCCGCATGCGACGTGGCGATGGAGGCGTGTCCCAGCGCGCACCATTGGGCGCGGGAATTGTCCGCCTACGGGCACAGCGTCCGGCTCATTGCGCCGCATTACGTCAAACCGTTCATCAAGCGCCAGAAAAACGACGCCGCCGACGCGGAAGCAATCGTTGAGGCAGCGATGCGTCCGACCATGCGGTTCGTCGAACCCAAGACCGAAGCCCAACAGGCCCGGGCGGTGGCGTTTCGCGCCCGCGAGCAGATCGTGAAGCAGCGGACCGAAGCGATCAACGCCCTTCGCGCGCACCTCTATGAATTCGGGCATGTGGCGCCGGAAGGGGTCGGATATATCCCGCGGCTGGCGAAGGTGGTCGAGGATCCTGGTTCGGGCCTGCCTGACCTGGCGCGAGACATCTGCCGCATGGTTCTGGAGCAGATCGAACTGTTGACGTCCCGCCTTACCGCAGTCTCGGCAAAGCTCGCCGCCGCGTCCAGGGCGGCCGCCATGCCCCGGCAGTTACAGACCATGCCGGGTGTCGGACCGATCACTGCGCTCGCAGTCGAAACCTTCGCGCCGCCGATGGACCAGTTCCGGCGTGGCCGCGATTTTGCAGCTTGGCTCGGGTTGGTGCCGCGGCAACATTCTTCTGGCGGAAAACAGAGGCTGGGGAAAACATCGAAGATGGGGCAGCGGGACATCCGGCGACTGCTTGTCACCGGCGCGATGGCGGTGGTCCGCTGGGCGCTGCGCCGTGGCGCACCGCAAAATCCCTGGCTTGAGCGCATGCTGGAACGCAAGCCACCGATGGTCGCAGCCTTCGCGCTGGCCAACAAGATGGCGCGCGGCATTTGGGCGATGCTGACGCGCGGCGAGGACTATCGCGATCCGGTGATGGCCACCGCCTGATCGGGCGCGTCGGCAGGAACGGAACGCAGAGTTGTGAGGAAGGCATGATCCGAATGGGCAAATGATCGACATGATCCGGGTTGGGCAAACCAGGAACCTTCTCAGAGCTTCGAGCTCGCTGTTGGAGATTTGGCCCCGGTCCGCGCATCACCATCCCGGCCAGCGGCATCTATCGGGCCGCACTAACAGGCCTGACAAGAGTCCGCACTCGATCACATGTCTAATGTTCAGAAATTCCTTGCAAATGAGGGCGGCATCCACAAGAGAAGGTTGCAAGATCTGTCCGTCCTTTCGAGCAACAGCCTTTGCTATGTCATCGGCGGAAGGCGACAAAAACCCGAAGCGCGGGCTCTTCTTCGGGTAGTCATACAGCCCCCGCGCCAGTCGCCGGATCACACCCTGATCAGCAAGGCGTGACAGGGCCTGATCTACGCTTGCGCGGGATCCGATGTCGAGAAAATCGGTCGGGGCAAAGATTGCGCCGCGACCTTTTCCGATGATGCGTTGCTTGATGTTTGACGTAGTCATATTCGAACTCCTTGTCAGAAAAAATGGTATGTTTTTCTGAAAGTCAACGGACCATGGAACAACCCCTCGGTAGGTGCAACTGGCATAGGGCAAAAAGGAGAACTGGTGCGAAATTTACGCTACAGCGCAAAAATGGGAAAATTACGCTGCAGCGTAAATTGTCCTGGGCTAGACTGCTGCGTTTATGATCGTTAGGTCATAGAGAGGAATTATGATCTAGGCATCATAGGTGGCGCCGGAGGTAGGCTTGCAGAACTTCGTTCGAATTCCCCGAGATCTTGGACATGCGATCCGTCAGGCTCGTCGAGAGAAAAACTTGACGCAGGCCGATCTCGCCACGCGCAGCGGTGTTTGGCAGGAAACGATATCAAAAGTTGAGGCCGGGCGGGGCGGTACACGGCTCGACACGATCCTGGCGCTGCTGGCAGCCCTCGAACTAGAGCTTTTTGTAAGAACACGCAGCAAGGGCTCTGCATCTGATTTTGACAACATATTCGAATGAAATTCTGCAGTGCCGGAGTGACAGCCGTTAAGCCGCAGCGGTTACTTTAAGTTCCTCGGCTCTTGCGACGCAGCATGACGAGACCGTTCAGTTTGTGAGTGCCAAACTCAGATCGTCAACGCCGTGTTTCTGATTGCTGAACATAAGCGGGCAGCCGGAGCAGACGCGGGGCAAGCCCCGCTTCAACAAGAAACTTCCCTTGCGCCAGCGCATTCCTCGCGAGGCAAGTTTCTCGCTGACAGCCCCTTGGTGCCAGCTTTGGTCATGTTCATCGAAACACTCAAAGTGAGGATCAAAAAATGGCTACTCAAACTCTGAAACTGAACGTCAAATCCGGCGAAAAAGACGGCAAGAACTTCTGGGACCGCTGCGGCGTCCTCTTCGTCAACACTGACGACAGCGGCAACATCACGTCGATCAACGTCAAACACAGCATGTTTCCCGACGTCGAAATGGTCGCCTTCCCGCGCCGGGATGAAGATCCGGTTACCGAGTGACCTTAGCGCCAGGGCGGAGTCACCGCCCTGGGACGCAGCCCTGGAGCTGCTTCGCGCTGAACTCGACGACCTCAAGCAAGCCAAGCTTGCCGCTTCTCCTCCTTTCAACTATTTTCAACCCAAATCCCTCAGAGAGGACATTTTCGAAATGCCCAACGAAGACATTTTGACCGTGAAAGAGCTCGCTGAGTATCTCAAGATCGCTGAGAAAACGGCATATCGGTTCGCATCTGAGGGCAAGGTTCCCGGGTTCAAGGTGGGAAGTGCATGGCGATTTCGCAAAAGCGAGATCGACCGCTGGATTGCCGAGCAGGAACAAAAACAAGAAGGGGAGCAAAAATGACCGGGCAACAACAGGCTGAGGCATTGCGCCGAGAAATCTGGAGCATCGCAAACCGTGTTCGTGGTGCTGTCGACGGCTGGGACTTCAAGCAGTTCGTCCTGGGCGCGTTGTTCTATCGTTTCATCAGCGAGAACTTCACCAACTACATCGAAGGTGGCGACGACAGCATCAACTATGCGGGCATGGCCGACGCAGACATCCCCGATGAAGCCAAAGTCGACGCAGTGAAGACCAAGGGCTACTTCATATACCCCAGCCAACTCTTTCAAAACGTGGTGAAAACCGCGAGCAAGAACGACAGTCTGAACACGGACCTTGCCGAGATCTTTTCGGCGATCGAGGCTTCGGCCAGTGGCTACCCGTCCGAGCAGGACATCAATGGCCTCTTTGCTGATTTCGACACCACCAGCAACCGCCTGGGCAGCACTGTTAAACAGAAGAACGAAAGACTGGCTGAGGTCCTCAAAGGCGTGGCTGGCCTGCCGTTGAAGTTCGATGATAACGAAGGCGACTTGTTCGGCGACGCCTATGAGTTCTTGATCTCGAACTACGCCGCCAACGCGGGCAAATCAGGTGGCGAGTTCTTCACGCCGACCCATGTGTCCAAGCTCATCGCCAAACTGGCCATGCACAAGCAGACCAGCGTCAACAAGATCTATGATCCGGCGGCCGGGTCAGGTTCGCTGCTTTTGCAGGCCAAGGACGAGTTTGAGAAGCACATCATCGAAGACGGCTTCTTCGGGCAGGAAATCAACTACACCACTTACAACCTCGCCCGCATGAACATGTTCCTGCACAACATCAACTACGACAAGTTCAACATCCAGTACGGCAACACGCTCGAGGATCCGCACTTCCAGGATGACAAACCCTTTGACGCCATCGTGTCGAACCCGCCCTATTCGGTGAAGTGGAAGGGTGCGGATGACCCGACGCTGATCAACGATGACCGCTTTGCCCCGGCAGGCGTGCTGGCCCCGAAGTCGAAGGCCGATTTTGCCTTTGTCCTTCATGCGCTGCACTACCTGTCAGCCAAGGGACGGGCCGCGATTGTTTGCTTCCCTGGTATCTTTTACCGTGGTGGGGCAGAGCAGAAGATCCGCAAGTATCTGGTCGACAACAACTTCGTTGAAACGGTGATCGCCCTGGCGCCGAACCTGTTTTTCGGCACTTCCATCGCGGTGTACATACTGGTTCTGGCCAAGAATAAGACCGATACAGGCGTCCAGTTCATCGATGCGACGGGCGAGGAATTTTTCCGAAAAGGCACGAACAACAACTTCATGGAAGATCGGCATATTGGGCGGATCATGGAGTTGTTTGACAACAAGAAAAACGTGTCCCATGTCGCCGAAACTGTACCTTACGACAGGATTGTAGAGAAAGACTACAACCTTTCCGTCAGCGCCTATGTCGAGCCCAAAGACACCCGCGAAGTCGTCGAAATTGCCAAGCTGAATGCCGATATTAAAACCACTGTCGCCAGGATCGACCAGCTGCGTGCGGACATCGACGCGATCGTTGCGGAGATCGAGGCATGAACGATCGGAGCTTTCTGGAAAAGCTGCTGGATGGTGCTTCAGTGGTGTCGAGACCGCTTGAAGACACGGTCCATATTCAACGCGGAAAGCGGCTCGTAAAAAGCCAGCTAGAAGAAAGCGGCGCTTTCGCTGTCTACCAGAACAGCATGACGCCCTTGGGTTATTACCATGAGCCCAACGTTCAACCGGATTCCGCGTTCATTGTTTGTGCAGGGGCGGCCGGCGAAATAGGTTACAGTGAGTCGGCGTTCTGGGCGGCTGATGATGTTCATTTTTTTGAGCCCCCCGACACAGTATTGAGCAAGTATCTCTATCATTGGCTGCTAACTCAACAGCCGAAGATCCGCGCACAAGTACGCAGGGCAAGTATTCCGCGTTTGTCAAAGTCAGTTGTTGCAGGTCTTAACTTTCCAATCCCTTGCCCTGAAGAACCAGAGAAATCACTTGCGATCCAAGCGGAGATTGTTCGGATTCTGGACAGTTTCACCGAGCTGACAGCCGAGCTGACAGCCGAGCTTAAGGCCCGCAAACAACAATACAACTACTACCGAGACGAACTTCTAAGCCACCCTTCGGGAAACATGGCCTGGAAGCCGCTGGGATGGGTTGGTGAAGTGCGCATGTGTAAGCGGGTGATGAAGAACCAAACATCGGCCGACGGAGATATCCCGTTCTTCAAAATCGGAACCTTTGGCAGAGAGCCCAATGCCTTCATCTCCAGAGAGCTGTTCGAGGAGTTCAAAAGAAAATACAGTTACCCAAAGGTGGGCGAAGTTCTGATTTCCGCCAGTGGGACGATCGGCCGGTCCGTGGTCTTCGATGGGGAAGAAGCCTATTTCCAAGATAGCAATATCGTTTGGCTCGAAAATGATGAAAGCAAGGTTCTGAACAAGTACCTGTTTTACTTCTACCAGATTGCAAAATGGCACGTGTCCGACGGCGGTGTGATCAAGCGGTTATACAATGACAACATCAAGAAGACCTTGATCGCTGTGCCTTATCCAGACGACCCCGAAAAGTCCCTTGAGGAGCAAGCGCGCATCGTTGCTATCCTGGACAAATTCGACACGTTGACCACCTCGCTCAGTGAAGGCCTGCCGCGTGAAATCAAGTTGCGTCAGCAGCAGTATGAATACTACCGCGACCTGCTCTTGAGCTTCCCCAAACCCGAGGAGGCCGCATAAATGGGCCAGACCCTCGAGGAGATCGCCCAGCAGCTGCACGCAGCCAACAAGAAGGTTCAGTTGATCTATGCCTTCAATGGGACCGGGAAGACCCGCCTGTCTCGCGTAATGAAGAACGAGATCGCCCCGAAGAATCCTGAGGATGATGAACCTGTCCCGGCAAGGCGGAAGTTTCTATACTACAGTGCTTTCACTGAGGATTTGTTCGTCTGGGACAATGATACCGAAGGCGACGAAGACCGAAAAATCCGCATTCAGCCAAATACGTTCATCGATTGGATCTTGAGGGATAGAGGGCAAGAATTAAACATCATCAATAACTTCCAGCATTACACTAGCCGCAGTATCACACCATCCTTCCCCCCTGAAACGGTTGTCAGAGAATTTGAGGGAAGACGAACCAACGTTTTAACCTTCCCCGAAATTCGGTTTGCGTACACTGGTGGAGACAATATCGAGAACAACGTCAAAATCTCCAAGGGGGAGGAAAACAACCTTATCTGGAGCGTTTTCTATACATTGTTGCAGGAGGTCATTGCGCTCAGAAAAGAGCCTGATCCGTCTCAACGTGATGACAACGAATATGATGATCTAGAGTACGTGTTTATTGATGACCCGGTCAGTTCGCTTGACGAAAATCACTTGATCGAACTGGCGATTGACTTGGCGGGCTTGATCTCGTCCAGCCGTTTTGAGAACGGCGATGGGGTTCGATATGTCGTCACCACCCACAACCCGCTATTCTTTAACGTGTTGTGCAAGGAACTGAGCGGAGCAGCGCGCTACCTCCTGAAGCGCAACGTGGCGGGTCAATTCCTTCTCGAGCCGAAGAATGGCGCGGCCAATAAGAGTTTTTCTTACCATCATCATCTGATCAGTATTCTTCGAGATGCCATCGATCAGGACGGTGTCCAGAAGTACCACTTCAATCTGCTACGAAATCTCTATGAGAAGACCGCGAATTTTCTGGGCTACGAGCATTGGACGAAGCTCCTTTCAACTGCGCCAGAAGGTCGAGCTGATTATCTTAAGAAACTGACAAACCACTATAGCCACCGCGAACTTGCCTTCGAAGAGGTCGCAGACCCGACGGAGAAGCAAAAGGAAGACGTGGCGGTATTACTGGACAATTTGATTAACAATTACGGCTATTGGCAACAGGATGAACAAAATGGTTGAGAAGACGAAAACCATCGCGGAAACGAAGAACTTCATCGTCCTCGACAAGTACACCAAGGAGTGGGATGCCGCCGATCGCTACCAGAGCGAAGACGATCTGGAACGCGAATTGGTGCAGGATCTGGTCAATCAGGGCTATGAGTTCCTACCTGCTCTGACGACCCCAGATGCCATGCTTGCCAATGTCCGCGTGCAGCTGGAGCAGTTGAACAACGTCACGTTTTCAGATGATGAATGGAAGCGTTTTGTCGAGACCTACCTCGACAAGCCAAGCGACAACATCGTCGACAAAACCCGCAAAATCCACGACGACGACATCCACGATTTCGTCTTTGATGACGGGCGCATCCAGAACATTTACCTCTTCGACAAGAAGAACATGGCTCGCAATAAGCTGCAGGTTATTAAGCAGTTCGAGCAGGTCGGTACGCACGCCAATCGCTATGACGTGACGATCTTGGTCAACGGTTTGCCATTGGTTCAGATCGAGCTAAAAAAGCGCGGCGTGGCGATCCGGGAGGCCTTCAATCAGATTCACCGCTACAGCAAGGAAAGCTTCAACAGCGAGCATTCCCTATTCAAGTTTCTGCAGCTCTTCGTGATTTCAAACGGCACCGACACCCGGTATTTCGCCAACACGACCAAGCGTGACAAGAACAGCTTCGACTTTACCATGAACTGGGCGAAGTCCGACAATGAGCTGATCAAAGATCTCAAGGATTTCACCGCAACTTTCCTTCAGAAGCGTACGCTGCTGAACGTTCTGTTGCAGTATTCCGTTTTCGACGTCAGCGACACGTTGCTGATCATGCGGCCTTACCAGATTGCAGCGACTGAACGCATCCTTTGGAAGATCAAGAGCTCATATGAAGCCAAAAACTGGAGGAAGCCTGAGGGCGGTGGTTTCATCTGGCACACCACAGGGTCCGGCAAAACGTTGACGAGTTTCAAGGCGGCACGGTTGGCAACCGAGCTGGATTTCATCGATAAAGTCTTCTTCGTCGTGGACCGCAAGGACCTCGATTACCAGACCATGAAGGAATACCAGAGGTTCTCCCCTGACAGTGTAAACGGTTCCGACAGCACGGCTGGGTTGAAGCGCAACTTAGGCAAGGACGATAACAGAATCATCGTCACAACGATCCAAAAGCTGAACAACCTGATGAAGTCGGAGGGTGACCTGCCGGTATATGACCAGCAGGTGGTCTTCATTTTCGATGAATGTCATCGCAGCCAGTTTGGCGAGGCTCAGAAGAATCTGAAGAAGAAGTTCAAACGATTTTACCAGTTTGGCTTTACCGGAACGCCGATCTTTCCTGAGAATGCGCTAGGGGCTGAAACGACCGCGGGGGTGTT
The DNA here is from genome assembly GCF_049800875.1 of Amaricoccus tamworthensis. Taxonomy (NCBI): domain Bacteria; kingdom Pseudomonadati; phylum Pseudomonadota; class Alphaproteobacteria; order Rhodobacterales; family Paracoccaceae; genus Amaricoccus; species Amaricoccus tamworthensis. Next base: position 8,249 of record NZ_JBNAFV010000004.1, read on the forward strand.
TGGGCGTGAGCTGCATTCTTATGTGATCACCGATGCCATTCGCGACGAAAAAGTCCTGAAGTTCAAGGTCGACTACAACGATGTGCGTCCCCGGTTCAAAGCCATCGAGACAGAGCAAGACGAAAAGAAGCTCAGCGCGGCTGAAAACAAGCAAGCGCTACTTCATCCAGAACGTATTCGGGAAGTCTCTCAGTATATTCTGAACAACTTCCGCCAAAAAACCCACCGGATGCAAGCGGGCAGCAGTGGGTTCAATGCCATGTTTGCTGTCAGCAGTGTGGATGCCGCGAAGCTCTACTACGAAACCTTGAACGCTCTGCAGGCGGGCAGTGAAAAGCCGCTGAAGATCGCCACGATCTTCTCGTTTGCTGCCAACGAACAGCAAGATGCGATCGGTGACATTCAGGACGAGAGCTTCGATGTGTCAGCGATGAATAGCAGCGCCAAGGAGTTCCTGAGTGCCGCAGTCAAAGATTACAATTCCTTTTTCAAAACGAACTTTGGTGTCGATAGCGGTGGCTTTCAAAACTACTACCGCGATCTTGCCAGCCGGGTTCGCTCGAAAGAAATCGACTTACTTATTGTCGTCGGCATGTTCCTTACAGGCTTTGACGCGCCAACGCTAAACACCTTGTTTGTCGACAAAAACCTTCGCTTCCATGGCTTGATGCAAGCGTTTTCCAGAACCAACCGGATTTACGATGCGACCAAGACGTTCGGCAATATCGTGGCGTTCAGGGACCTTGAGCAAGCGACCGTTGATGCGATCACGCTGTTCGGTGACAAGAACACAAAGAACGTCGTGCTTGAGAAGAGCTACGACGAGTATATGAATGGTTTCGTTGATCAGGAAACCGGCGCGGCGCGACGCGGGTTCATTGATGTTGTAAAGGAGCTGACCGAGCGCTTTCCAAAGCCAGACGAGATTGTCAAAGAAGTAGATAAAAAAGAGTTCGCGAAGCTCTTTGGTGAGTATCTGAGAGTTGAGAATGTGCTCAGGAACTACGACGAATTTTCAGCATTGAAAGCCTATCAGACGCTGGATTTAACAGATCCAGCTGCCGTTGAGGAGTTCAAGAATAAGCACTATTTGAGCGACGAGGATCTACGTGACCTAGAGGCGATAGAATTGCCTTCAGACCGAGCAGTTCAAGACTATAGATCAACATACAACGACATTCGCGATTGGCTGCGGCGGGAAAAGTCTTCGGCTGAGCAAGAACAAAGTAATATTGAGTGGGACGATGTCGTTTTCGAAGTGGATCTTCTGAAATCGCAGGAGATTAACCTCGACTACATCCTTGAGCTTATCTTTGAGAAAAACAAAAAGGTGAAGAGCAAAGGGGATCTGATCGAGGATGCTCGCCGCGTCATTCGCGGCAGCCTTGGAAATCGTGCCAAAGAGAGCCTGATTGTGGACTTTATCAACCAGACTGATCTTGATCAGATTGATGATAAGGCAGGTGTGATCGATGCATTTTTCTCTTTTGCTCGGGAGGAGCAACGCAAAGAGGTAGACGAGCTTATCAAGTCGGAAGATCTAAATTCCGACGCGGCAAGGCGCTATATTTCTGCTTCCATAAAACGCGAATTTGCAAGTGAAAACGGTGCTGACCTCAATGCCATACTCCCCAAGATGAGCCCACTAAATCCTCAGTTTCGGACCAAGAAGACGACCGTATTCGAAAAGATTGCAGCTTTTGTCGAAAAATTCAAAGGTGTTGGCGGGCAGGTCTAGCCAAGACGTTCGGGTGCCCTACGATGGCTGTTTTGCTTCTGTTTGTTGCCAGTCGTGATACGTCTGTTTTGATCCCTTGACCTTCCACTCCAGGCGTCCGTTGCTGTTTCGGTCCAGGACGACAGCAGCGGCGGCTGAAGGGCTATTGAACGACCAGGGTTTTGTGAAGCGGAGTTTTTGATTGCCGTCGGCGACCAGAGTGCCGTCGGATATGAGCTTTTCCTTCAAGCTGCCGTAGCTTTGTTGGACATAGCCAGTTTCGGTCAGCGCCTCAGACCCTTCCAGTACAACGAATTCACCATCTTCCTCGACAGCGGTCGCTCTGACGCCGCTCTTGTGGCGGATCTCGAATTGCACTTCACCTGCGGTTCGTTCGTCGACTGGCTTCGCTGTCTGTGTCACCGCGCGCGGTTGTGGCTTGAGCATATCCAGTCCGATTACGGGCAGGATGATCCGCAGATTTGATAGAAACTGCTCCATGTTTGCAACGTCAGCCTCGGGCAATCGTCGCCTGCTGGTGTCCGGCTGCGTGCCGTTATCCAACGTGACGCGGCCTGCTTGGGCGGCTTGTTCTATGAGCCGCGCCTCCAGATATTCCGCGTGCCCTTTGGAAAGGTCATCGTCACTTGTCGTGATGGTGATGGCCGTTTCCCAGAAATCTCTTTTGATCGCGCTTTGCTTGATCCTCTCGGCCACGGAATTTCCGGAGCCAATATAGGTGCGGGTTACACCGGCTTTTTCGGGATCAGGACCTGATAGGATGTAGATGCCGGTCCGATCAACTTCTTCACGAGCGGTCAGGTCGCCGAAAGCTGAAGCGCCGCTTACAAAAAGGAAACCTGTCCAGCCATGGATTGTCGCTTTTCGCAGCCCAGTTGGCTTCCCGTCTACGAGAAAAAGCTGGATTGTTCGACCGAATGAGCCCTCTGATTGCACGATTTGTTCCTTGAAAACATGATTCTAAAGATTTCTTGCACATCTCAGTCTAACCACGAAATTACATGATTGTCGTCCCGTGAGGACGGCTTTTGCAAACGGACTGAACCGAGACTCAACGGGCCGATGGCCCGCTCGCCCCGATCCAGACATCATTCTTTTTGTTTGGTCCGCCCAACATCCCTGACCGTGGCGGTCAACCTTGGGTCATCCCCAAAATAAGCCACCAATTTCCCCTGTCTCGCGGGCGAGCCATTCCTCGCGGGGCAAATTGGCGTCTGATTTTGGCGCAGACATTTTCTTCGCAAATGTGGCCGATTGACAGCCCCGTTCAGGGCCGTGGGTCGGGCTTTGCCCTCTCCCACTCTGTTCCGCCGAATACATGCGTATTCGGTCAGATCAGGTGGCCGAGGCGCAGCCCATCGGCGGAAGGGGGCGCGAAGCCTCACCCGCGTCACTTTGATCGAGGAGGCCACAAATGGCACCGAAGTTTGATGTTTATGCCCATGTCACCGACACCATTATCGCAGAGATCGAGGCGGGCACGCCGCCATGGCGCAAGCCGTGGACAGGGAGCGCGTCCGGCATTGCCCTTCCGACCCGACACAATGGCGAGGAGTATCGCGGGATTAATATCCTGATGCTCTGGGTCATGGCGGCCAAGCATGGCTATGTGTCCAGCCGCTGGATGACCTACAAACAGGCGCAGGAACTGGGTGGACAGGTCCGCAAAGGCGAAACGTCGTCGACCGTGGTCAAATACGGGACGTTTACCCGAGAAAACGAATTGGGCATCGAGGAGGAGCTGCCCTATGCGCGCGCCTATCGCGTGTTTAACGCGGATCAGATCGAGGGTTTGCCGGAGGATTACTACATCCGTCCCGAGGCCCCGCGCGAACTTGGCACGGCGGAAGATCCCGAGCTTGAGGCGTTTTTCAGCAGGACGGGGGCGGAGATCCTCACCAGTGATGACCCGCGCGCCTATTACAGCCCTGCCAAAGATCACATCCACATGCCACCGATTGCCACGTTTCACAATGCGGTAGGCTATTATGGGACATTGGCCCATGAGGTGATCCATTGGACCGGCAGCGAAAAGCGGCTTGAGCGGATCAAGAAATTTGCGAACCGTGAGGCCTATGCCTTTGAAGAGCTGGTGGCGGAAATCGGTGCTTGTTTCCTTGGTGCTCAGATTGGCGTCGCGCCGGAATTCGACCAAAGCGCCGCTTATGTTGAAGGGTGGTTGAAAGCTCTCAAAGAGGACAAGCGGGCGATTTTCCGCGCGGCGTCCGAGGCGCAGAAGGCAGCCGATTTTGTTTTAGCAGCAGCAGGTCAATCGAAAGCGGCCGCAGCATGAGCGGCCCCGCAATCCTACCCCCGATGACGTGCCGCAAATGCGGCGCGTCAAATCCGGTGATCTTTCTTGCGCCGGTCATCGTGAAAGGCAGTGGCACTTGTATTTGCTTGGACTGCGCAGAGGCGCGCAAATGGCTGGATCCGGACGGCAACTTGAAAGCCGGTGTTGAGCTTTGAGCACCTGCGCCCCGCCTCACGTGGCGGGGCGCAGGCCTCGGGGGATGAAATGAGAAATTGTGGCCGGTGCTGCTGCGCACGGGCCGCCCTGAGAAACGGACTGTGCGGAGGATCGACCGGCTTTCAGCCCGCTCACCTCCTTCAGGCTTCTTTAAATTTGATTGGTCCGCCCAACATCCCTGTCGTGTCCCGTCAATGGGCAAGCGCCGCGCGGGCGCGTCGTCAAAGTCTGCAACCCGTGTCCTCGCGCGGGGCGCGCTGCGGGCCGCGCCAATTGCTGGCTTTGACCCATTGACTGGCCGCTCCTGGGCCGTGGGTCGGGCTGTGCCCCCACCCACTCTGTTCCGCCGAATACATGCGTATTCGGTCAGATCAGATTGGCCGGTGTGCAGCCCATCGGCGGAAGGGGGCGCAAGCCCCAACCGCAGCACCCAAGAGGAGGCCACAAATGGCTCACAAATATCAGCCCCCGAAATTCTGGACCTGCGACTGTGATCGCGCGACCGGCGGTCACATCATCGACGGGCTTTATAGCACCTGCGTCTATTGCGGGAAGCATCGGCACGAGCTGAAGGAAATCGTTGTTCCGTCGGGTTTGGGCGGCGTGTTCTGCGTCGAGATCCTCAGCGTCGAGGATGATTGCGCCAAGGTGAAGGTGGTCAAAAGCTCGAACGGCTTTGACGCGCTACCGTCCTTCACTGTGTCGTTCAAAGACATCACGCCGCGTTGGAAACACAAGGCGGGAGAAATCCGATGATCCCCGACTATCACAGCGATGATTTTGCGACTGCGCGTCTGGAAGATACCGTCAGCTTGCGCAGCGCCGCCCGTGAGGCCCGCGCCACGCTTTACGCGGTGTTGAACCGGCTGGAACTGAACGATCTGGACGGTGAGGAGCAGCCCTATATCGACGATTGTCTTGGGGCTCTCGCAATCCTTGAGGAGGCGTTGCGATGACCTTGGAAGACATCAAAGCAGCAATGGACGCGGGCAACCGCGTTCATTGGGTCAACAGCGGGTATGTGGTGACGCGTGATCGCCTTGGGCAATTCCTCATCACATTCACGCGGAACGGGTCGGCTATCGGTTTGACCAATCGGAATGGCACCCGTCTGAACGGCGAGCCTGACGAATTTTTCATCGGGGAAAGTGCAAAGGTTTGCCATGAAATACTCTGACATCAGGCAGGCGGCCCGAGAGGGTCGCGCCAGTGTGCACCTACATGGGTTTTGCAATCTGCCCGACGGCGGTCAGGAGTATTGTGATGATCCAGCACTGATTGATGGCTGGGCGATCTATGTCCGAGTTGAGACACCGAACGATCCTCAGCAACCCTTTGATCTGCACGAGCTGCCCGATCATCAAACCTATACCAGCGCCGAAGGCGCGGCCCGCGCAATAGCACTGCAATTGCTTGGTGATGCTGAGGCATGGAACCACGATTAGTGGTGCCATGCCTTGCGCCAGTGGCCGGGCTCTGCCCGGCGGTCGCAGCCTATGGCTGCTCCAAACGGAATACAGGTAGTTGATGCAATATTATAATATTGAATCAATTATGGCGAAATGCCATAACAGGGCTGCCTGTATGATGCTGGCAAGAAATAGGGGTGATTACTTCACATGGGCCGACCACGCGCACCACGGCACAAGCGACTGACGCAGAACCAGCGTTTTGCCATCGTGCGCAAGCGTACCGAAGGGGTGCCGATCGAGGATCTGGCCCGCGAATTCGGCGTCACGACCCGCAGCATCTTCTACACGTTGAAGGCCGATCAAAGTCGCAAGTTGGATGCCCGCGTGCGCTCTGAGCTGGTGAATGTCCGGCTCACGCCAAAGGAGCTTGCGGGCTTCGATGCCGTGCTGACGCGGCATGATATTGCCAGCCGTGCCGAGGGGCTGCGGCGGCTGATCCATGCGTCGAACGATCTGTTTGTTCCCGATGATGAACTAGTGAACCAGATGCAGGGGCTCTCTGCCTCACTCAATCGCACCGGCAACAATATCAACCAAATTGCGCAGCGCCTGAACGAGGCCAAGCGCCAGGGCAAGACGCCGCCCTATGGCAATTCCGCCCATGCTCAGGTCCGCGCTTTGGCCGAGCTGATCTTCGACATCGCTGACCAGGTTCAAGACATGGCGCAGCGCCGACGTAGCGCACTTTCGGGTGAGGTTGCCCGCGTTCTGGGAGGCTTTGCCGATGGCTCGGAATAGTGCCATTGCCGCCGCGCAGGAGGCCTTCTTCGATCGCGACTGGAGCCGCATTCGCGGAAGTGTGCCGCGAGCCCGCGCCAAGCAGATGGCACGCGCGGCCATGGGTCATTCACCCGCCATCTTCAAAGCCATTCGCGATGGCGGCACGCACAACAAAGCGCAGCTGCGCAACCAGCTGGAATACCTGACCACAAAGTCGAGCTTCATCATCGACAGCCGTGGCACCTATGACGGCCAGAGCGTTCTGTCAGCCAAAGAGATCGAACAGGTCACGCACCGGTTTTCAGCGCAGTGGAGTGAGGGGTTTCATCCCAAGCTGGGGCACACTTCGCATCTGTTGATGGCCTTCCCGATTGGCACGCATGGCGAGGATGTCGCCGAGATCACGCGCGAGATTTGCGAGCGTTTCTTTCAGGGCGAAGGCAGCCACTTCGACTACATCGCAGCCGTGCATGAGGACCGGGATCACCCGCACGCGCATATCGTCCTGAACCGGCGCAGCAAGGACGGTGAATTCTTCTTTCTGAAAGAAGGGCACCATTTCAACTACGACAGTTTTCGCGAAGCGATGGTGGAGGTGTCGGACCGCTATGGGCTGCGGCTTGAGGCGACGCGAAAGCTGGAGCGAGGGATCACGACGAAGAGGCCAAGCGATGCAGACCAGCGCCGCGCAGAAGCCACGGGGCAGAAGCTGACCGAGCGTGAGCGCGTGGGGCCGGAGCTTGACCGTGCCTTGGCTGAGGTGGCGCAGAACGCGCGGCTTTATCGCGGCTTAGCGGCCGAGGCCTCGCGCGAGAACCAGCATGACATTGCAGCAGCCTTGGACAAGGCCGCGACGCTATTGGAGCAGGGCAAACCGATTGAAGCAGATGGAAAGGTATATGGCATGGCCGAAGAACAGCATTCGTTTGATGAGGTCGTGGATGCCTTTCACGACAAGATCAACCAAGCCGAGCGCATTGTGGCGGACGCCCCGGTGGAGCGGCGTGCGGCGCTGGAGCATGAGCTGAACGACATCTATCGCTCTTTGTCACATCTGAGTCCTATGGGAACGCAGTCCCACACGTTGCTCGAAGACGCGTCCAAAAGTGGGATCTATTCAGCTGCGAATATACGGGCTGAGGCCCAAGGCGCTTTGCAGAATCCAGCTCTGGCAGAACGTCTTCAGCAGGCTTTGAACGGCACCGGAATTGACGCGCAAGAGGTGACGCGCCGGGTTGAAATCGGCGCGGGCAATGCCGCGCTCGAGCGGCAATGGCTTGGACAGGATTTGAATGCGATTGCCGAAAAGGAAGGCTTTGACCTGTCACGCGCCGATGAGTTGGAGAAGGCGATCGACCGCCTTGACCAGGTGCACAGTGATCTGGGCCGTGTGTTGGCAGATGCCGAGGTTCTTAAAGACAGTGGGACGGTGGAGACCGACCGGCAGGAAGCCATCATCGACCGGCTGCCGCCGACCACTGCAGAAATCCTGATTCGTATGAGGGACGATCCAACCGTAGATCCATTCCGAAACGATCAGGAACGCGAGACCTTGCGTGCTGAGATGGAGGAACTGGTCAGTGAAGAGGGCACCCCGGACTTGGCGATTGGCGATGAGACCGCTCTGGAGGAACATATCGAAGACCGCCTGGACCGGCTCTATGCGGCTAAGGCTTATCTGCAGAGCGATGCCGCTCTGGCGAACAGCGTGGCGATCGAGCACGTCCTCGATGAGATCGCCAATGAAGAAATTGATGTTCAACGCGAGCGGCATGTCGATAGCGATGGCGAAAAGGGCGTGACGCATGGGTAAGGCGCGGATCGCACTTGGCGTCATGTGCTTTGCTCTTCTGGGCGCGGTGCTAGGGTATGTTCTGGCGTCGGCCTTTCTGACGTTCCGCTGGTTCGGGGTTGGGGCGGATATCGATTTCCTGATGCTGGCACGCAGCTATGGGGTTCTCCGAACGACCCATCAGGCCGACATGCAGATTGTTCACTTGATCGTGGGGATCAGCACTTGCGCGGGTGTTTTGCTCAGCGCTGTATTGATGAATGACGCGCTGACCGAATTTGGTGAAACCCACTGGCAGCACATGTCAGAGATGAAGCGGAACGGCTTTTTCGGCAAGCCTGGCCACGGCTTTGTCCTCGGCAAAATGGGTAAGCCTAAGAGTCGCAAACCCTTCGTGATGTCCAAGGTGTTCCCCCATGCCCTGATCGTCGCCCCGACCGGACGCGGCAAAACGACGGGTTTCGTCATCCCGAACCTGCTTACCTATCAGGGCAGCGCGGTGGTGTTGGACGTGAAGGGTGAGAACTTCGAGGCGACGGCGCGCCACAGGGCCGCACAGGGCGACAAGGTGTTCCGGTTCGCGCCAACAGATTGGAAGGATGGTCGCTCTCACCGGTACAATCCTTTGCTGCGCATATCGGCGCTGGAAAACGTCGACCGTCAGCAGATGGAGCTGCAACTTCTGGCTTCGCTGTTCCTGCAAGCAGATAACGACCGCGTCCAAGGACTCCTCGATGGCGGTATCGATCTATTCGTGGCGGCAGGACTTTTGGCGTTCGAGCGCAAGCGGCCGACCCTGGGTGAGATTTACCGCATCACCGCGTCGGGCGGGGACAAGCAGAAGGAATACCGCCGCCGCGCCGATGAAGTGGTCAACCCAGCCGCCAAGCTGATCTTCATGCGCATGGCCTCAACCAACAACGACACGTTAACGTCCTACCTGTCGCTCTTGATGACATCTGGCCTCAAACAATGGTCCAACCCCGCCATCGACCGTGCAACCGCAACCTCAGACTTCGACTTCCGCGACATCCGAAAAACGCCGTTTTCGGTCTATCTCGTGGTCGAACCGCTGATGGTGAAACCGCTCGCGCCGCTTATCCGTCTGTTCTTCTCGGACTTGTTGGCATCGCTGCAAGATCATGAACCCGGCAAGGACGAGCCTTGGCCTGTGATGATCATGCTCGATGAGTTCAACCGCTTGGGCAAAATGCCCATCGTTCTGGACAGCATCGAAACCCTGCGATCTTACCGGGCGAACCTCGCGATCGTCACACAGACGATCCCGGCGCTGGACGAAATCTACGGTGAAAACGCCCGCCGCGCCTTGCAGGGCAACGCGGGTATCAAGCTCTATCTGACCCCCTCAGACGAAAAGACCATCGAAGAGCTCAGCAAGGCCGTTGGCAAAACAACCAAGCGCGTTGTGACCCGCTCGCGTTCTGTCGGCCGAAACCCTTTCGCTGGTCGCAGCATGTCTGAACGGACTGAAGAAACCGCGCTCCTACCCGAGGATGAGGCACGGCGCATGGATCTTGATGACATTGTTCTGGTCGTCGACGCGCAAATGCCCGTCCGCGCCAAGCGGATCAAATACTATGACGACAGGTTCTTTAAGCAGATTTTCGACAAGCAGACCGGCGATCTACCTTATCCCTCGGCAGGAGACCAGATGCGCGGGCTGCAAGGGCAGATCAAGGCACTGGAGGCAAAGATCGGAGAGCTTGAGTTGCCGAAGGTGGTGCCAGTTGGTGGTTCCGCAGGCGGTGGGAAACTGCGAGAAGAGGTCGAAGACCTTGTCAGCGAACAGCGGGAAGTAACGTCGGACGACACGCCTAGCCGGGGCGAGTATCAGGCTGGGACAGATCGAATGGAGAGATTTTTGGAGGAGGCAGCTCGGGGATGAGATGGGAGAGCAGACACTCACCGCGGCCGCACGAAAAAAGAAGGGCATGAGAAAGGAAACCGGGAAAAACGGCTTCAATTCGATAGGCCGCCCTTCAATTTTCAGCCACTTCCGGCTCTAGCTCTTCAGCGTGCTCTTCTGCTACTCCAACAAGATGCTTCTCGTAAGTCTTCTTGAGGTATTTTAAGGCACTGTCCGTATCGACGTTGGCATTTAGTTTATCCTGCACAAACTTCATTCGCGACTTGCATGCATCCAGAACCTCCGCCCAGCTTTTCACCCACACCTCCACCATGCCATCATCAGACGCATAGATACGACCAGGTGGACAGTTTAGCTGACGGGTCTTCCTCTTGGCGCTGGCGTCCAGTTCATTGGAAACTACCCAGAAGCTCCATCGCGTATTCAAATGTCGAAAACGCTCATCCTCGATCACAGCGAATGCATAGTCTTCGATCTGATTGATCTCTGCTGAACCTATTTTGCAACTAGGTCTTTTTAGTTCCACAATGAGATGCTCACATTCGCCTTCCCGACGCTGTGGAAGCGCCCTGGACAACATCAAGTCGACGATGCCCACCTTTCCATCCACCCGAGTAACGGGGCGATCGATGACGGTATCCTTTCCGATTATCTTTTGGTGCTTCCGTAGCACCTCGGTCAGCGACTGGTCATCGACGGTCAGGTTGAACTCTTCTCCGAATATCCATGTGTTGTTTTCGGCGATTAAGCGGTGCAGTTGGCTGCGCTCTTTGAGGTGCTTTTTCGTATCAGGGTGAAATATCAGCGCTTCTAACCCGGTAGCGAACCTGAGCCGATCAGATACCAACCTCGCGGCGCTGATAACGTTGGCTAGATCGGCTTCTTCAAGCAGCTTGGACATTTCCTTCTGGGTTTTTGGCGGAAGCTCCAGAACTTCAGTTAAAATATGTTGTAGCTCGTCGGGGCCTTTCTCGATGGCCTGTCTGAGCATACGCATCTGGAACGCCCTACTCTTGGAACTTTGAATCTTGAAATCCGGAAGGTGCTTGTTGACGTTAAGCGCGACAATATCGAAGACCTTGCGTTCAGCCTCTTCGACGGGGGATTGCGGCTCGATCCTATAGGGGTAGACCTCTTCTTCTTTCCACTGCTGAATCTCTGTTTGCGCCGCCTCCGCGTCCTTGTTTTCAAAGTGCCGTTTAATGACTTCGGCGGCAGCATCCTGTGCTTCTGATAGTGCCGGTGCGATCATCTCGGCTAGTTCCAGTTCACCGCGTTCCTGAAGCTCATCGATGAAGCTGGATTTTAAGTAAGCTGAAAACTGGTGTCCGGGCGCGTGGAAACGTGGCTTGACACGTTGGAACGGAAAACCGTGCTGCCCACATAGGAAGAACCAGCGTTCGGTTGATGTCTTCCACTCAATAAGATCAAGGGAAACTGGGTAGGCCTTGGCGTTGTCGCCTTCACCTTCGATGATAGGGTCTAGGTCGATGCTGACCTTCTCTTTGATGGCTTTGTTCGGGTCCAACTTGTCGGTCTCGACAAAAATCGACACCTCCTTATAGTCCGTCAAATAAAGCGCAAAGACCTCGGACAGCGACTGTACCGATCTTTCCGGTTCGAGGGACCGATAGTTCTTATCGAGCTCGGCCACTTTGACTTCCACGCCGGTGCCAAGAGCAGGATCGGCCTCTTCTGGTTCAGTCACACGAACATCGACAAGATCATCCCGTAGAAGGGAAACCTTGTATCCGAGCAGTTTGCCTTTGCCGTCTTCGTCCCTGTAGCGCACAATCCACTCAGCCGATCGCCCGAGCGCCAAAGCCTTCAAGCGACCTTTACCTTCCTTGCCGTGCAGGATTCGCTTCTTGCCCCTAGAGCGGCTTCCGTGGCGCTTCCAAGACCCGCCGATGCTACCGAAGAGTTGCTTGATTTCCTCGTGTGGAATGCCGTGGCCGTTGTCCCGGACAGTGATTGAGCGCATGCTGATATCATCATTCTCAATTTCGATGTCCACGCGAGTGGCATCAGCATCGACTGAGTTCCATATCAATTCCGACAAAGCCTTGATGGCGTCTGCGCTTGCTAGCTTTTTAAGGTGGTCCTTTTCGACCTGCACTCTGAAATGGGCGTCCGCCATGAAATTATCTGGCCTCATAGTTCTTTCTTAAATCTCGAATATCCTAACCTGTCTTTTGCGGATAGACCAACTTTTCAAGCAACCCCGAGTTGAAGCTAAGACCAGGTGCCACCTCCACGGATTTCGAGGCTGCTCTCATGGGCTGCAGTTGCAAAGATTGTCTGCTTCGAAAGGCCGTGTTGAGGTCTCCGACTTTCTCGACGCAAAGTGGCTTTGGGCCAGTTTTACTCCAACCGCTTCGCCCGTTCAGCAACCTTCTGAACCATTGAAACAGTAGCTCCGCCCGCCTGCCGTATTCCGGCTCCCGCGATCTCGGCGTTTGATCTGGTCCCAAACCGAGCACGAGCCCGCGAGCCCTTGGTGCCGATCAAGCCCTTGGCGAACCCGGCAGGACCGGGAATGCTCGGCGGTCCGGCCATCATGAAGTTGCCTGAGATAGAGCGTACGATCAGCGGAGTGGCGATGATCATGCCGCCTGCGAGAAACATCATCATGAAGAAGGGCACCAGTGCGCCGATGTTGCTCGCGCCTGAGGGGTCACCGAGTTCGGTCATCAGCGAGCGCGACATGCCGACGACAGTGGAAAACACGCCCGCGATCACGAGGGGGTAGAGCGCGTAGGATACTGTGCTGGACAGCCAACGGTGGAAATAGTCCTTGCTGACATCGAACAACGAAAGCGCGATCATGATTGGGGCGATGCCGATCATGAACGCCAGCATGATTTTCGCGAAAATCAGAACAAGCCCGCATAGCGCGCCGATGACGCCCAATAGGAATGCCCCGATCGCGCCGATCAGGGCTCCGGCCATCCAATGCATGTTGTCACCGGCCACGTTTAGGTAGTCGCCAAATTCCTCGATGAGTTCGTCGAAGGCCTCGGCAAAGTAGGATGCACCGGCACCGCCGCCTCCAAGCCCTGCCACCATGCCGCCCGCGAGTTGGTCGAGCCCATCGATCAGCGCGCTGGCTACTGCGTTGAATTGGACCCAGTTCATCGCAAATAGAGAGATGAGCATGAGCTTGAGGGCGAACCAGAAGGCGGTCCGCCCATCCATCGACTTGTACTGAAACACCATGTTGAGGAAGACGCCGATCACCGCGAGCGTCGATGCCACGGCAATGACGCCGCCAAGCTGCCCGGCGACGTTGCCAAAGGTGGTTTGGGCCGCGTCGTCCAGAAAGTTGTCGGTTGTCTCAACCATCCAGGTGACGACGCCCATCGTGTCCTCCTTAGGTTGGCTTTAGGCGCTCGCGCCCGTACGCCGCTTCAGGAAGGCCTTCAGGATGTGTTCGCCGTCAAAATCCGGCACGACCGAGACTAGTTCCCAGCCGTCCTGACCAAGAGCAGTCAGCTGCGCTTCGATCTTTAGTGCCTTTGTCTTGGCGGTGTTGATCAGTTCGATCTTGTATTCAAACATGGGCAGTTTCCTTTGAATGGGCCGGATCAATCGGCAGGTAAAATTCTGTAATGCCGCGCGCGCCTTCGTGGCGACCGGCCTGGATGATCACATCGATCGAGCGGGTGATGTAATCGTTCATGTCCTGGTAGGTCATGGGCACGTCGGTTTTCAGGGCGGCGATGGCGAGGCGCTGAACAGCAAGTTGCGGTGTTTCAGCGTGCAGCGTGGTGAGTGAGCCACCATGGCCGGTGTTTATGGCCTCAAGGAAGGTCATGGCCTCCTTGCCGCGCACTTCGCCCAGGACGATGCGGTCTGGCCGCATGCGAAGGGTGGAAGTCAGTAGGACATCAGCGCTGCGCGTGGCTTCATCGCGATCAGACATCAGCGTCACGACATTGGGCTGCGTCGGTCGCAGCTCCGCGGCCTCTTCAATCGTGATGACCCGCTCGTCGGCGGGCACGAAGGAGAGGATCTTGCGCGCCGTGACGGTCTTGCCGGTCGAGGTTCCGCCGGACACTATCATATTGAGCTTGTGAGTGACGCAAAACTTGATTGCGGCGTCGATGTCACCCGTGACCACGACATCGCGCAGCTCGGCGTTACGCTTGCGTCTTGCACCTTCATTGTTGCGTTCTTTGCCGAAGAGATAAGACAGTTTGATCTGGTCCAATGGTAGGTCCGCAAAGAACCGCAGGGAAATCGCGTAACCGCCATCAACGGCGGGGGGCTGGATGACCTGCGCCCGGATTGGGCGGTCACGGTAGGTAATGCTGACCGAGACGATGGGTTTCGTTCGGCTGAGCGTGGTGTTCGCGGCGGAAGCAACCTGATTGCCAAGGTCCTTGATCTCGTTCTGCGTGAGCCGCCGATTGACGGGCCGCATAAAGTGATCCCCCTGAAACTCGGCCCACAACTTGCCGTCGGGATTGATGCAAAGCTCGATCAGCTTCGGATCACGCGCCTCGGGGATCTTGTCCATCGAGCTTTGCAGATAGCTGGCCGCCATGATCAAAAAATCTCCAGATCACGATCGACCATCACGGTGACACGGGCACCTTGATCGACATAGATCACGGGCGAGACGGAGAGATATTCGCCAATCACGCTTTGCGCGCTGTCTTGCAGGTCTTCGCCAATGCCTTCCAAGACATCAGAGGCTATCTCATCTTCGGTATTCTGGGCTGCCACGGCGGGCAAGGCTCCGATCAGCGAAATCAGGGCGGCTGACCCGAACCGAGTGCCAAAGCGGCTGTCGACAAAGCCGGTCGTGCCAGACCGCCCCAGTTCGTCGCCACCAAAAGCACTGATTTCAACGGTCTGGTTGCTGGGCAGAATGATCCGGTCCCAGGCGATCGTCACGCGTTGTTGCGCGATGTCGAGGCCAGATTGATACCGCCCGATCAGACGTGCGCCTCGAGGGATCAGGATCCGCGAGCCGTCATAGGCGTGGACATCTTCCGATACCATGGCGCGGACCTGACCGGTGAGCGAGCTGTCGATTGCGGTCTCCAGCACCGCCTGGATCATCGTGCCCTGAACTACTGTGTTTGCCGGATTCACGATCAACTGGGCTTGCGTCACCTCGGCGGGTTCAGCGCCATTGCGGACAAAGTCTGTGTCGCCATCAAGTCGCCGCTGCTGCGCAGCGGTTTCATTGTTGCCGCCTCCGGTGCCGCCAAAGGCGATGATAGGACTGGCGATGCGGGCTTGGAGTTCCTCAAGTTCTGCTTGCCGCCGCCGCTCGAGCTCTTGAAGGCGCAGTTCTTCGGCCGTGGGGCCGGTTGGTGCGGGAGTGCGCGCGGTTTCCAGGCGTGCAAGTTCCAGATCGTTCTGCAGTCGCTGGATTTGTCGGGCACGTTCTTCCAGTTCTTCGCGCAAAGCGGCCTGAGTTGCAGCGGCCTCACTGCGCAGGGCATCGATCTCTGCACCCAAAGTATCAAGCGCCTCCGTGTCAACGGCAGGGGTCTCGGGTGCTGGCGCGTTGCGCAGTGCTTCAAGTTCAGACCGCATGGCGTCCATTTGCGCGCGCAGCTCTTCCGTCTCGCTGTCTGGTTCCAGCTCTGGCGGTGGCGAAGTGTCTATCGGTGCAGGGGGTGACTCTATCGCGCCAAAACCCGGTCCCGCTGCTTGGAACTCATCCGGTGAGGCTGTTTCCAGGCTATCGGGTTCAGAGCCGCCAGAGAACAACAGCAAGAGGCCGCCAAGTGCGGCGATTGCCGCAATGCCTAGGGCAATCGTGCCAGCAGAAGGTCGCGATTTTTGGTTTTGTGGTTTTCCTTCAAGCGCTTCGAGGCGCTTCTTAAGCTCAGCTGTTTCACTCATCGGGATTTGCCTCGCTCATCTCTTGGATGCAAATCTCGTCCTCGCCGAGCCTGAGAACCCATCGATCGCTGACACCTGACACGCGGATCACTCCATCCGGTCGCGCGAGCGCATTCACGCTGCGCTCATTGCCAGCCGACCAGCGAAAGATCGCAGGCAGCGGCGCGTTTGCGGCAAAGCGGAAGTAGGTGAAGGTGCCGTCGTCCCAGATTTCACGCGGAGTGATCTCGGACCGTGCGCTGACGCCATAGGCGTGGTTGGCAGGTTGGCTTGCCGCCACACGCGATTGCTGGGGAGCGGACTCCGGATAGGTGAAGCGGATGACATAGAAAGTCGGCGAGCTCGCCTCGGTGACGTTGAAATAATAGCTTCGCCGGTTGGTGTAGACGGTGATGTTTGTATGCGCGCCGCGTGTGACGGGCTTGATTGCAAAGGCCTGGCCACCAGGCACGCCGTCCAGAAGGAAGCCCTCGGTGTCGCCCGCAATGATCGAGCGGATGGTCTCGCCCTGGCTGAATTCAATGCTGGTCACGTGGGTCAGGCTGGTGCGGATGCGGTAGACCTGCCCATCCTGATACGTGGCGAGCCTGACCCGGGCATCATAGGGGCCTTGTCGGGGCTGGGTTTCGGCATTGGCGGTGCCAGCAAGAGGTGCAACGAGGGCGAGGATCAAGAACAGGCGGCGCATGGGTTACTCCAAACGATCCGAGCGGATCGCATATTCGGTGACAGTGAAGCCGAAAGGATTCTGCCAGACATCATCGATCGACCGGCTGTTCTCGGGCCGAAACTCAAACATCAGCGTTGCGGTGAAGAGCCCGTTTTGAGTGCCGCGCGGTGAGTTGAGCCGCTTGCGAAGACGCACCTGGGCACGGTTGGCGCTGATATGGGTGATCGATAGAACCTCGACATCAAGACGGGCATCTGTGCCGTAGCTGTCCGGCGGATAGGCCTCATGGCCGCTTGTCCAAAGCGCCCGCAACCCTGCGGCGGCCGCGCCGTCCGACTGTTCCAGGACCCGCCGCACGCGCACGTCATTGTCGAGCTGATTGTATGTCTCTCGATCAATGACATAGCGGTAGACCTGTGCCTCGATGATAGCGGGGCGTTCCGTGAGTGAGACCGCTTCAACCACGGCATTGGGGAGGGCCATGCCGGTTTCGCTATCAAAGGGCACGATCATGGGCGGCGGGTCCACGTCGAACAGGGCAACAAGGGCAGCGGCGAGGCAACCTGCCATGCCAAAGCCCATGCCTGTTAGCCCCAGTTTCTGCCACATGAGCTCGCGTCGTCGTGCGCCGTAGACGAGCTCTTCTTCGATGATTTCTGCCTCGCTGTTCATGGGGTCAGTCCGCACGCAGGTCTGGAAGGGTAAAGTCCATGTAGCGGCGTTCTTCGGCCAGCGTGGCGGCATCCACCACGCCGGATTGGCCCGCGCCGACGGTCTGTATGGCTTCGAGTTCCCACATGCGCGTCATGGCAATCGCCAGTTCGGCTGTAACGCGTGTGTTGTGATCGACAGCCTCCTTGAGCGTTTCCATGTCCGGGATCAATGAGACTAGCTGTTCGACCCGTTCGAAGGATTGCGCGGCCTCTTCATAGCTGTTTTCAGCGGCTGCAGACATGACGGCCCCGGTGCCTGCCTGACTGGCAATGCGCTCCGCCCCTGGATTGCCACTGCTGGCCATGTCGGACAGGCTGTCTTGGTCAAAACCTGCGTCCTCCAAGGCTTGCGTCATGCGTCCTTCCATCTGAGGGCCTGCATTGCCAATCAGGCCGCTGAAATCGCCGTTCTGGATTTGCCGGATGGTGCCAAGAAGATCGCCGAATTCCTGATCGAGGAGGCCGTCTAGGTCTTCGCCCATGGCCATCTCGATGATGTCTGTCGCGCCGGTCAGCGCGGCATAGGTCTCATTGAGCGTGTCGAGTTGCTGTTGCACCAGGTCGAGTTGTTCGAGAAGTGTGTCGAGCTGATCGGTCTGGATCCCGAAGTCCTCCAGCATCTGCTGCAGCTGGCGAATTTCCTGCGCGATGTTGCGTGTATCGACTGTGGGGACACCTTGGGCAGACAAGGGCGAGGCAACCAGCAACGCGCAAGTGGCAACGGTGGATAGAAAACGGATCATCGGAGTGCCTCCAGATCGAATTGCATGAAGTCTTGTTCGCGGGCCTGCGCGGCCGCCATGGCCAGCTCTGCCGCGCTGAGCGGGCGGGTATGGGCGGCCTTGAGGCGCGTGCGGATGGCGATCAGGCGGGCGAGTTCGGCCCGCGCATAGGTGTTGAGCGACATGGCCGCGTGAATGTCGTCGGTTTCGCCAATGCGGGTGATGATGTCCTGCACGCGCAGGGCGGCCGCTTGCACCGAGACCAGTGAGTAGTCGCCATAGACGCCTGCGCCGAAAGAGGTCAGGCTCATCGTGGAGTTGGCGAGCAAAACCGGATCAATGGTGCCAAGCGCGTCGACGCCACCCACGCGGGCAAGGTAGAGATTGTAGCGTTCGGGGATGACCTGAACGTAGTGTTGGGTCTCGGCAAATGGCGGCACGCCGCCGTAGCGCTGCACGTTGCCGGGACCGGCATTGTAGGCCGCGAGCCCGTGAATGATGTTGCCGTCAAACATGGTCAGCATCTGCGCCAGATAGCGCGCGCCACCGGTGACCTGGATGTAAGGGTTTTCGTAATAGGCCGGGTAAATCCCGAGATCCTGCGCCGTGCCGGGCATAATCTGGGTGAGGCCGAACGCGCCCACGGGGGAGCGCGCGCCGATGGTGAAGCGGCTTTCCTGCCAGATCAGCGCTTGCAACAGGCAGCGCCAT
Source organism: Amaricoccus tamworthensis (assembly GCF_049800875.1). Taxonomy (NCBI): domain Bacteria; kingdom Pseudomonadati; phylum Pseudomonadota; class Alphaproteobacteria; order Rhodobacterales; family Paracoccaceae; genus Amaricoccus; species Amaricoccus tamworthensis. The sequence goes on from NZ_JBNAFV010000004.1 coordinate 27,010, forward strand.
TGCTTGGGCGACAGGCCCGCTGCGCGCACGCCAGATATGTGGTGCGTTTCTTGCGCGGCGCGAATGATCAGCTGTTCGATGGAGCCCGAGGCATCGCCGAACATCTGGCCCGCGCCGGGGTTTGGGTCGATCGGACCATAGAGCGTCTCTGCAGCGCTTTCAGGTGATGAACCAGCTTCCAAACTCGCGACAAGTGGGCCGGAATTCCCGCTGGCCAACGTCGTGGCATCGAGGATGTCTTCCAGTGCCTTGAGTTGTGCTTGCTCGAGCTCTTCAAGCTCTTCCTCTTTGGTCAAACGATCCCGCTGCAGCGCCAGATCTTGTTCGCCCTGCTGCAACACGCGCTCGCGCTGAAAGAACATGCCCGCATCAAATGTGGGCACGCCTTGGGCATGGGCCAATGGCGCGGCGAAACAGACCAAGCCCGCAAAGATATGCAGGCGGTGCTTACTCACCCAGGCCACCAATCGGCCCGAGTAGCTCGAAATTGCAGTTGCTGCGGCTGACCTCTGCAAAGGAGTTGAAGCATTCAGCTTCGGACGGCCGGTATTCCGCGCAGGCTGTCAGGGTCAAAAGGGCGAGGGTCAGCACGCAAAGTCTACGCATCAATCTGTCTCCAAAAATCGGGGTTTGGGCGATAATCTGCGCCGACCAGCGCCTCGCCTTTTTCCATGCCGCCAAGGATCGTGAGGTAAGGGCCAAGCGCGCTTAGATCAGCGTCGATCACCACCGAACCTTGGTCGTCGCGCACCAGCGCCAAACGGGAGTTGCTGCCCGTGCTGAACAGAACGCTGAGCTCTTTTTCAGAAAGGCCCAACATGGCGTAATCACTGGCCGAGGCGCGTATGTTGGGAAGCAGGAGCTGCGTTGGCACAGCCTCGACAATCGTTTTGCCGGTGCGGGTTTTCTCAAGCTGGCTTGCGTATTGGGTCATCATCACGACAACCGCGTTCTGTTTGCGTGCCGTGACCAGCCAGTTGCTCAGCCGGTCTGCGAAATAGGGATTGTCGAGTGCTTTCCAGGCCTCATCGATGATGATCAACGTCGGCTTGCGATCCTCGATAACACGCTCCACCCGCCGAAACAGGTAGGACAGGACCGCCATGCGTTCCTTCTCGCTCTCGCTGTCGAGAATGCCGGTCAGGTCGAATCCCACGACATCACCATCGAGCGAAAAGGTATCCTCAGAGCTTTGCCCGAAAATCCAACCGTAGCGGCCATCAGCGGTCCATTCCTGTATCCGTTCGAACAGATCCCCTTCATCTGCCCCCGCCACAAAGAGGGAGGCCAAATCCTGCCAATTGCGAAGGGCGGCATCGCTGGCTCCTGCGTTCTGGCGCACCACTTCCTGAATGCGGTTGATCTGGACCGGGCTCAGGGGCTTGTCGGAGCGATGCAAAAGGGTGGCCAACCAATCAGAAAGCCAGGCTTGCCCGCGCCCGTCGATTTCTGTGCGGAGCGGGTTGAGACCGGTTGCCTCGCCCGCTTTGATAGCGCTGTAGCGGCCGCCATTGGCGCGTACGGCCATTTCCATGCCCGCGCGATAGTCGAACACGAATACGCGTGCGTCGCAGCGCCGGGCTTGGGTCATGAGGAAGGCTGACAACACCGATTTTCCGGAGCCAGGACGGCCGAGGATCAATGTGTGTCCACCGGTCGGCTCTTTGTCCGGCTGACCTGTCTCGTGGTAATTGAACAGGAAACCCGAGCGTTCAGGCGTTGGAAACAGGGTGATCGGCTTGCCCCAAGGCACTTTGTGTCCGGGTTTGCCCAGTTGACCGCGATGCAGCGCTGCGAGGTCGGCAAAGTTCGTATTCGTGATGGCGGCCTTACGGCTACGCATTTGCCCGTTGCCAGGATGCTGAGCGAAATAATGGGTCCGAGCCGCGAAGCTCTCATTCACCAGATTTACGCCTTCACTGGCCGCGATGTTGCGCACCTCGGCTGCAATGGCCTCCAGCTTTTCTTCGGTCTCTGCAAAGATTGTGACCGTCATGTGATGATCGCCAAAGCTCAGCCGCTTGGATTCCAGATCGTCCAGCGCGTCGACCAGTTCTTCCGCAAGGGATATCGCGCCATCATCGCTTGCTTTCATCAAGCGCTGTTGCCGTTTGATCCGGCTGGCCATGATGTTGCTGTTGATCGGCGTGAAGGAATGAGTGACAACCATGTCGACGGGCAGGTTCAGCTCATCGAACATGGTGCAGTTGGTTTTGGCGGGATAGGTCTTGATTGCAAAGCTGGTGCCAAAACGCTTGCCCGCCATCCCATCGTCGAGCGTAAAGCCACGCCCCTGAAACGTGACGCGCGTGTTGGCTACATCTTCGGCAATGACGCCAAAGCGCGATTTTGCGAAGAGCGGCCGCTCTTGGCCGATGTTGAGCGCCCCAAGGAACCCGAGTAGCTCGCCGCTTTCGGCCCCAAGCAGATGTGGGTTCATTTCCGCAAAAGACGACAGCAAAAACCCGACGACCTCCTCGAGCTTGCGCAGTTGTTTGGCTGTTTGGTCCTTCATCTGTGCGATGGAGTCTGAACGTTTGAAGCGCAGCCGCGCGCCGAGGGGCGGACGTTTCAGTACCGTGAGCGTGAGAGTCTTGTCCCGCAGGCCTGCCCGCGCCATTGCCATTTGCCAACGGCTGTGCAGGGCCTGGGCAAACCCCTCTTTGGGCACTGGTGGCAAGGTGGTCTCGATCGCTTTTGAAACCTTGTGGACGTAGAAACTGTACTCTGGCCCAATCTGCGCAATGATCGCCGCGAAGAGCGCGCGGATCTTCTCCAGATGCGCGTCATCGCTGGTCATGCTGTTGACGCCATCAAGGCGAATGCACTGGAACAGGGCATTGCCGCGCGTGCGGATCGTCACGTCATTCACGAGGCTGACATAGGGCAGCATGCTGGCCATCGGGCGCTCTTTGCGCGCCCAGTCCGGCAGGATCGCAAGATCATCCGAGGGGTTATGGAGCATAGCTGTCCCCCGAATGGATCTTTCGATTTGACGTCGGGGGCGTTTCCTGCAGAGCGGTGACCATCACCTCAAGAAAGGCCGGATCCCAATCTGCCGCTTTCCAAAGCGCGGGATAGGCCAGAGCGGCGATGATGATCACCGGCCAGCTTTGAACCCAAAGAAACAGCAACACAAACCCGAAGAGCCAAACCATGGCATACATGATCGGCAAGCCGATGAGCTTTGGCGGCCGGATCAGGCCCAGGAAGAGGCGGGTTTGCGTTGCCATGTCGGAGTTACGCGCCCCAGATGGCTGTCACGATGGTCGGCGCAGCTGCGATGCCTGCAATGGCAACCAGCACCCAAAGGGCTTGGCGGAAATCCAGAATGCCGAAGAGCCAAGAGAGGAACACACCGATCAGGGCCAGGGTGCCGATGACAATACCTAAGGGACCGGTGATCGTGTCGACGATGCCTTGGAGAAGGTTCTGCACCGGTGAGAGGTCGATACTTTGCGCGAGCGCGGGGTTGGCAATCATCAAGCTGACCAGAGCCAGCGACAGGATCGTGCGGAAATGAATGTGCATCAGGAGGCTCCAGTCAGTCGGTCACGCACGGCCGTGACCCGGCGCACGTGATTTTGGGTTTCTCGGTAGGGAGGAATGCCGCCATAGCGCGCGACCGCGTCTGGTCCGGCGTTATAGGCAGCGAGCGCGAGTTCGGGTGTGCCGAACTGCGCCAACATCATCAGAAGGTAACGGGCAGAGCCATCGAGGTTTGCCTGCCAGTCATGCGGATCCACGCCGAGTTCTGCGGCCGTCGCTGGCATCAACTGTCCGAGGCCAATCGCACCTGCAGAACTGCGTGCATTCGGGCGATAGGCGCTTTCGATCTCGATATTGGCTTGGAAGAGCGCCCGCCACTCCGTCACCGAGAGGCCGGCGCGGCGCAGTGCAGGGTGCCCGCCATAACGATGCGCGGTGCTTTCAAGTGCGGCGAGAATTTCGGGGCGGGGAACAGCGCGGGCGGGCGCAGATGAAGTCGGTTCAGGTTCAGGCGCTGTGAAAACGATCAACTCTGGTGGGGTTGCGCCAATCCCGTCGACATAGCTCTGTGCAAAACCTGATTGGGGAGCTTTGGTCTCCAGCTGGCCATCGGCCCGCATGGAAAGTACGAAGCCTTCAGAATAGGCGGGTGCAGCAAGGAATGCTGCGAGGACGGCAAGTGGCTTAGCCCGCGTCGTCCAATTTGTGCGAGGCAACCTTGCCTTCGAGCATGGGGATCGAAACGATCGAGACGCCCAGCCCCGCAAGGAAGCTGGACAAGCCGTTGATTGTCTTGAACTCTCGGGCAGCCATGTTGTTGCGTGCAGTGACGAGCAGGCGGCGCGTCTCGCCATCAGGCGAGACGCAATGCACGGTCCAAACTCCGGACCACTGAGCACCTGTACGTTTGGGCGTAACTCGGCACACAACATCCGCCGAATGACCCTCGGCAAGTAGTGTGCGCAGCCCGTCTTCACTGACAACATTAGGGGCGTCTTGCATCAAATTCATAGGATCGAGCCTTGCAGAATTGTGCATTAGCCCGGCAGTCCCTCATGGACTACCGAACCGATACAATATTATAATCTTGCAATCAATGGCTGCAATTTGTGTTAGCGCGCCCTTCATGCGTTGAAACAAATTTACTGCAACGGAGTGGCTGAGCCAAGTTAATATGGCGCTTTTGAAACAAACATGGGTGGTAATGATCGTTCTTGGCTGGGGTTCTGCCGCGATTGCGGGCACTTGCCTGCCGCCTGCGCCGCCTTGGATGCCGACCAATGCTGACGACGTGTGGGCATATGCTGACCTGTTGAGGCGCGATGCGGAGACGTATTTTACCGATGTCGAGCGGTACTTCCGTTGCCAGGATCAGGAGCGAACGGAGGTGTTTGTGCAGGCGCGAGAATTTAGCGAAGCATATGCGCGATTGTTAGAATTAGAAGCTGAGTAGGTATCACTATCAAACCTCTCAGGCTTGTCCGGGTGGGGTTTGCAAATGTCTAGTGACAACCATCTGGCCGAAAACAAAAGTGGGATCATCTGTAATGTCGATGTTATGTTGGCTGGGCAGGTTATTTTGACTAGGTGCTTTAAATGGATGTATCGCTAGAACGCGAGCTGGACGCGCACCAGAAAGAGGTCCAGCTTTTTCTGGGAAAGTGCATACTGCGGCTTCAACAATACGAGCGGCTCATTAAAGCTATCGTGGCAGATCACAAAGTATCAGGGCCAGCCCACAGCATAGAGCAAGTTCGAGCGGCGAGAGCGGAGGAAACCGCACGTAAGACACTTGGTTCGCTGGTTGGTGAACTTATCGGTTCTTATGTCGTTCCCAGTGACGAAAGGGCACCCCAAGATACATCCTCAAGCTTGGCTGAAGATGACGCTTGGATTGCCCTAGGGACGCAATTGAGCCTTCCAGCTTCGGAATTTGCGCGAATAAATCAGGAACTCAAAGAGCTTGTAGCCTTGCGCAACGATTTGGTTCATCACTTTTTCGACCACTTTGACATGCAAAGTGTGGATGGTTGCGTTGTGGCTAAAGAGTCCTTGAGCGTGTCGCTCAACCGTATCGAAGATCATTTCCAGCAGCTGTCGGAGTGGGCAAAGGATATGATTCGAATGCGCAGGATGTTGTCTGAAGTGGTCCAATCTGAGGCATTTAGAGATAAGGTATTCAACAGTGTTTCCGAAGACCAGGCGCTGGAATCGGAGCATAGTGGCGTTGTCATAGCGCTAAGGGAGGCATTTTCGGTTCTGTCGGTCGACGGGTGGGCATGTGTCGACGAGGCCGGTAGATGGATAGCTGCACGGAATCCCGAGCAAACTCCATCGAAATACGGCTGCAACAGTTGGCGCCAAGTTGTACATGAAGCGTCTAATTTTAAGCTGAAGTATTTTGAAAAGCAGGGGCGGCGATCGGCGTTCTTTCAAGAAAAATAACATGTCAAAGATCGCGTGCGTGCTGGACGGTGTATGTAGCGTTGGTCGGAAAATCAGATCATTGTGAGGGTGTTCCAAGGGTGGGCTCGTTTAGAGCGCGCACAAAAGCGCCCAACGACGCGCATTGCTGGCGACGAAGCGGCCTCTAAACGCTCGCGTCAATGTACATGCGCGAAGGCGACTAGGCTACCACCGGATAAAATGGGATACCCCAGTTTTCATTTGGATTGTCCATCATGATGTCGATGAATAAAGGCATCAGAAACCCAAGGATTTCAGCACCGTCCCGAACCTGCGCCCGGTTCACATCGCTGTTCCAGGTTGATCCTCCATGAACGAGCTGATTACGCAGGACATACAATCGGTCGAAGACAAAGCTCAGGACGCGTGCACTGTCGCCCGTTTGGAATGACGATGCAAAGGAGCGGGACGAGGTGACAAAGCGATCCTCCCAATCCTCGAACTCATCAATCCCATTGTGGTATTGCCAGAAAGGATTGAAGACATACCGGTTTTCCATGAGCATCCGAACCGGGCCTGAAAACTGTTGCCACAGTGCCTTGTAGATTCGTTGGTCTTGATCAAGAGCGACGAGCCGACCGAAGTATTCGACGAAAGCAGCGCGTTCTCCCGGGGCGATCGCTTTAAACTCCTGCTCGTCGGCATATGCGGCGTTGAATGCGATCCAGAGGAAAATAAAGCGTGCATCATCATCCTCTCCGCAGGCTTCTGCACGGCCAACCCAACTGATGGCACGATGAGCGCGCAGTCCCATGGTTTCGGGAAAGCCTTCGCGAATGGCGCGTTGTTTTGCCTTCAAGGCTGCATGGTCGAGACCGTTCTTCATAGCGAATTCCTGTTCGATATCGTCATGGCAGAGCGTCGAAATCCGACCTCTGGTGGCCCGCAATCAATTCGCGCAATCCTGCTGGCGCCAATACGTCTACCTTGTCGCCCCATTGATAAAGGTGCCATGCCATTTCCAGCCAGCCCGCTGCCTTAAACCTGACAACCAGGCTGCCATCGTCCTGAGGTTCGACAACTTGCGTCGGGTGGAAAAGGAATTCGGCGGCACGCTCAGCGGCTTCCGGTGAGAAGCGCCACACGACTTCGCCATATTGTTCAGGGTCTTGATAGACACCAAACGCCTGAGAGGCGTAGGTCTCTAGGGAGAAACCCGAGGCCAGTTGGAAGCTTTCGTTCAGTACCTCCGCCTCATGAATCCGATCCATGCGGAAGTTCAGGATGTCTTCTCCACGCGAGGGTTGGCGCGCGACGAGATAGCTGCGGTGCCCCAGCAGCATGCCATGCGGTTCGATCACACGCGGCGCAGCCCCCTGAAGGCCATAGCAGACGCGCAGCCGGAACGGCCCGCGCAGCGCTTCGATGACAGCATCCGTCACAGAAGGCTTCAGTGTGACGGTAGGGCCTGGGCGCGTGACTTGTCCCAATCCAGCCAGCACTGCCTCTGCATCGGCTTCCGACCGAAGCGCGTCCCTTGGATTCAATCGCGCCAACAGCCCGTCGCGGAGATCCTCCAGAGCGCGTGAGTGCCGTATTCGCCCTTCATCGCGCGCGGTACGTGTCGCGATTTCCAGCGCTTCGATCGCCGTTTCCTGCCGGGGCTGCAGTCGGTCTGGCAAGGGGGCGTCCATCCGCCAGTAACGCCGTCTTTCCGCATCGTCTGCGGTCGAAACGTTCACGAAAGTTGCTTCGAGAGCCTCAGTCATCCGTTGAGCAGTGCGATGCGAAACATCAAACTCGGCGCAGATGTCCTCAAGGCTGACACCTCCCCGGCGGGACGCCGCCATCTGGGCAAAGCGAAGCAAATCCTGCGCTTTTGCAAAAGACATTTGATCTCCATGTCAGAAATTGACACCCTCAAACGGTATTGATGACCTTGCGGTCTGTCGAGGTGATTCTCAAAGATAGATTTCAACCTGAAAGGAAAATGGAATGACGGGAAAGGTAATTCGTATTGAACGTACTGCTCCGCGCGGTGGTATAGCTGAAGAACCTGAACTCGGAACGAAAGGCTACTGTCTTGGCGACCCGAAATTCGGAGCGACAAAGCATCATGCCGAAAATGCAGTATTTGTAAAAAGCTTGGACGAAGCGGCGGAGCTTGTTTCTGAGGGGTTTTCGCTGCGAATGACCGGGAAAGGCAAACGGGCATCATTGGTATCGCCGAAGGGTTTGCGCATCATCCGCGCCTAGCCCGCTCTTTTTCGCTCAGTAATTTGGAATGCAAATGTGAAATCTATAGGCGCAAATACCCTGTTCTCCGCCACGGATCTTATGCGCTTCACAGGCTGCGCACATGCGACCATCCTTGATTTGGCGCATATGCGCGGAACCGGCCCGGAGCCGAGCGAAGACACCGAAGACGCAGCGCTTTTGCAAAAGCAGGGCGATGCGCATGAGGCGGCGCATCTTGCTCGCCTCAAGGAGGCCGGGCGCACGGTCATGGAAATCGAGCGCGGCAAACTTGGCGAAAATGCCGAAGCCACACGCGCGGCGCTCGCCGCTGGTCCGGGTGTGGTGTTTCAGGGCGCGTTTCTGTCGGGGAATTGGGGCGGCTGGTCCGACTTCCTGGAGCGTGTTGAGACCCCCTCAGCGCTCGGACCGTTAAGCTACGAGGTGGCCGACACCAAGCTGAAACGTCGGGCCGATCCCAAACATGTGCTTCAACTGGTGCTGTATTCCGATCTGCTGGCGGAAATTCAGGGGGTGGTGCCCGAGTTTGCGCATGTCGAATTGGGAGACGGCACGCGCGCGACGCTGCGCCTGGCGGACTACTCTGCTTATGCGCGGATGGCGCGCGCGCGGCTGGAAGCCTTCGTCGCTGACCCACAGCCGACCCGCCCGGTGCCATGTGCTGATTGCGGCCTGTGCCGCTGGGCCGAACATTGCAACAGCGTCTGGCACGCCGAAGACAGCTTGTTCAATGTCGCCAACATCAGTCGTGGTCAGGTGAAAAAGCTAGAAACAGCGGGTGTTCACACATTGGAGGCTCTCTCGACGTTGGATCACCCAGTGCGCGGAATGGCCGAAAACACCCAGGCCCGTTTGGTCACTCAAGCCCGTCTGCAGCAGGCCCGCAAAACCGGGGAGCCAGATTTCGAACTGCGGGCACTGGAGCCAGGCAAAGGCTTCGACCTCCTGCCTGAACCCCAGCCCGGCGACCTGTTCTATGACATCGAAGGCGATCCGCATTACGAGGGCGGCCTCGAATATCTGCACGGCATCTGGTTCGACGGGCAGTTCCAGGCTTTCTGGGCCCATGACCACGATGCCGAGGCGCGGGCATTGTCCGACTTGCTGGCGTTCTTTCGCGCGAGGATCACGCAGTATCCGACTGCGCGCATCTATCACTACGCGCCATACGAGATCACAGCGCTCAAACGCCTGACCACGAAATATGGGATCGGTGAGGCTTTCCTCGACCGGCTGCTAAGGGAACGCCGCTTTGTCGATTTGTTCGCCGTAGTACGCGGCGGGTTGATCGGATCGGAACCGAACTATTCCATCAAATCGATGGAGGCATTTTACGACCGCAAGCGCGACGGTGAGGTCAAGACGGCGGGTGGCTCGGTCGTGGCATATGAGCGCTGGCGCGAAACGCAGGACCAGCAGATTCTGGACGAGATCGAGGATTACAACCGCGTTGACTGTATCTCGACCGAGGAATTGCGCGACTGGCTGGTCGGAATCCGGCCTGCTGGCCCTTGGCCGACACTTGCCCCGGATGCAGGTGATAAAGAGGTCGAAGAGGACGCCGATACGCAAGCTCTGCGCAACCTGCTGGCAGCATCAGGTTTGCCGGAGGCGCGGCAGGATATGTTGTTCAACCTCGGCGTTTTTCACAGCCGCGAGGTGAAGCCCGCGCAATGGGCCGTATTCGATAGCGCTGCGAAGGACGAAGATGATCTGCTCGACGATCTCGATGCGCTTGGCGGGCTTGTGGCAGCGGGCCCTGTCGAACCCGTCAAGCGATCCTTTGCGCGCCGATACACCTATCCCGAACAGGAAACGAAACTGCGGAGCGGTAAGAAGGCGACGGTTCCGGTGTTCGACAGTCCCCCGACAACGGTCGGAATCGAGACCATGGATCGCCGCGCCCGCCAGATCACGGTCAAAGCAGGTCCAGGCAAGGCCGACCTCTTGGCGGATCAACTGACGCTGCATCCAGATTGGCCGATCCAGACGGGTGTCATTGCCGGTGCTTTGCGCGATGTGATCGCCGATCAGTGCGGCGCGCGCCGGTACACGGCGGTGGACGACCTGCTGTCTCGCGCTTCACCGCGTCTGGGCTCTGGCCCACGAGGCGATCTTTTGGGCGGGGCAGAACCTGTAGCGGGCACTATTGCCGTGGTGAATGACATGGATGGAACGGTCCTGCCGATTCAGGGGCCACCTGGTACCGGCAAGACCTATGTGAGTGCACGCGCGATCCTGTCTTTGGTGCGCAAGGGCCATCGCGTCGGCGTCGCATCCAACAGCCACGAGGCTATCAGGAATGTGCTGATGGGCTGTCTTTCAGCGTTGGAAGACGAAGACCTGCCGATCAATCTCGAACTCGTGCACAAGATTTCTGGCAGCGAGGATGGTTATCCCGAAGATTGCGATGTTCATCGTACGACCGACAACGCAGAGGCCGCCAACGGCGGGCATGTCGTGGGCGGCACCGCGTGGTTCTTCTCGCGCGACGAAAATGTTCAGGCCTTTGATTGGCTGTTCGTGGACGAGGCAGGCCAGGTCGGACTTGCCAACATGGCCGCCATGGGGCGTGCCGCGCGAAACATCGTGCTTGTGGGCGACCCACGCCAGTTGCCGCAGGTCATTCAAGGAGCACATCCCGAGCCTGCGAACCTGTCGTGCCTGGATTGGATGCTCGGTGAGCATGCGACGGTTCCAGCCGACCAGGGCATCTTCCTCCCCGTATCGCGACGCATGCACCCTGATGTCTGTCAGTTCATTTCGGAACAGGTGTATGAAGGCCGACTGACCAGTCATCCTGATACGGCTCACCAGTGCGTGACAGGCACGGCGTTCCCGAACGCCGGAGCTTTCTGGGTTCCGGTCTCTCATGAGGGTAATGCACAGATCGCACAGGAAGAAGTCGCCGAAATTGGAGAAACCGTCACTGAGTTACTTGGCGGAAGCTGGACGGAGAAGGACGGCTCGCGCCGTCCAATGCAGGAGACGGATATCATCGTCGTCGCCCCATACAACGCTCAGGTGAATGCCCTCCAAGATGCACTTCCCGATGGCATTCGGGTCGGGACGGTCGACAAGTTTCAGGGGCAGGAAGCACCAGTATGCCTTGTCTCAATGACGGCATCTTCTGCCGAAGAGACATCGCGAGGCGTGGAGTTTCTGTTTTCGCTCAACCGTATCAATGTGGCGGTGTCGCGTGCCAAGGGCCTGGCCTTGGTCTTCGGCTCACCGCGCTTGCGCGAGGCGAAGTGTAACACTGTTCAGCAAATGCAGCTGGTGAATACGCTGTGTGCCCTACGAGAAATGAGAGCAGATGAATATTGAGAAAATATTGTCCGAATTGCACCACGACTCGTTGAAGACGCTCAAGGATCGGATGGCAAATGCAAATCGGGTTTTGGCGCGCGACCCAGAACATGCGGATGCGTCCCGATTGCATTCAGCTGTCCAAGCCGAGCTGACAAAGCGTAAGTTGGCCAGTCGGAAAGAGGTGGGGCCGTTGTGGTGGGAGTCTCACGATCCTGACATACCCGAGTTTTTTGCCTATGAAACGGCCGAGTATGTCGTGCCCGTGGCAGCGATTTTCAAAATCGATACCCACACCGCGATGCGCAAGAAAGTTTACGCCGTCCGAATTGGGGACCGTGAGTTGGCGGGACGCTTCGCCGAGGTGGCGATGGCGCGCCAAGCGGGTTCCGATGCCTGGAAAGCTGGCATCCAGGAAGGAGAAAGCAGCTGAGTACGAAGCTACCATTCGGAACCGCTTTGATGATGCTCGGTGCAGATGAAGGAAATTTTCCCCGGCCTTCAGGAGAGCCGTGGATTTTAACTCTTGACCGTCAGGCCGCTGTGCCAAACGATTGTGTCAAGACTTCGACAGAGGTCTAAGATTATGCCCCACCACTCGCCTGCCGTCGAGCAGCCCGAAGGCCAAATGGAAGGCACAGCGCTTGCTCCGCATCGATCCATGATCGAGATGCTAGCGGCCGACAAAATCCGTGGCTTTCGGGGAACTATCGGCGATAATGGCGAGTACTTGGACGAGGTCTACAAAAGCAATGCGAGCCTGACGGCTAACGTTGCTTCGGACTATCGCGACCGCTTTTTGATCGAACTAATTCAAAACGCCTACGATGCTCATCCGATACAGACGCGGGACGGTCGAATCGAGATAACGCTTGATTTGCGTTATGAGGCTGAAGGGACGCTCTTCGTTGCTAACACTGGCCGGGCTTTCGCCTCAGAGAATGTGAAGGATCTTTGCAACATCGGCCTCTCTCGGAAGCCATTGGGCGAGTCGATCGGAAACAAGGGCCTTGGCTTTCGGAGTGTCGTACAGATCACAGACACGCCGAGAATCTATTCCCAGCAAACTGACGCTCCGAGACAAGACAGTTTTTCTGGTTTTTGTTTTGGCTTTGCCGGCGCGGCGGATTACCGGACACTTATCGATGATCTGCGGCATCGTGAACTAGCGACACGAGACCTGCCAATCTTTCATATTCCAGTATGGCAGGATAAGCAAAACGACGCAGTTCGCGCTTATGCTGGCGACAATTTCTCAACTCTCATCGAGCTACCGCTCCGCAATGCGGCTGCTCAGGATACAGTTAGGCGAGAAATCGAGGAACTTCGTGCTCAGCAGGTTCCGATGCTCCTTTTTCTGGATCGTGTCCAATCATTGAAGTTTCGGATTTTGGGCGTGGACGGAGAAACTGAAACAGAGTTCAAGTTCAAACGCTCAGAAGAGACAAAAGAGATTGGGGACATTGCCCTTTCTCGAGTGAATCTTGGAGCCGCGGGGACGTTACTCGTCGCGCGCCGTGCCGTTGCAGAGCGTGTCATGAAGGAAGCCATCGCAGAGGCAATTTCGCAAAAGGAATTAAGCGAGCATTGGGAAAGGTGGACTGGAGCAGGTGATGTTGCGATCGCGGTCCGGCTCGATGCGCCGGTCGAAACATCGCGGCTTTACACATATCTGCCGATGGGCGAGCAGGCTGAAGCTCCTTTTCAAGGATATCTGCACGGCAGTTTCTTCCCTTCGTCGAACCGAAAACACCTGAACGCACGAAATCGCTTGAACGCGGTTTTATTGGAGGAAGCGACAGGCCTAGTATCCGAGGCGGTGTATCAGATCGTCATGGACCCGGCTGGTATGATCTCGAACTGGCTTACAGATGATGAACGCTCCGCAGCTGTTGCAGACTTCATGTGCTGGGAGAAGGTTGGAAGTCTGGAGGCCGACGAAAATCTGGCGGAAGTTGTTGCGCTCAAGTTGGCAGAAGTCTTTGGATGTGAGGAATTTGATGACGCTCCAATTGTCCCGTGTTCGGAAACGGGGCCCCATGGCCTTGTCTTGACATGGAAGCCGCCGAAATTCTCGCGTTTATGGCCGGACAATAGCGGTACGTTCTCTGCCAATGAGGCGGCGTACTTCGCGGCGGCTCTTGGTGTTTGGCCGATCTGGCACTCGATAGCATCCCGGCAAGATCGCTTGGACCGCTATCTCTCAAACACTGCTGAAGGCTACGCTGGAGAGCCCGGTGGAGAAGAACGTGCGCGTTTTGTTGAAACCGTGGCCAAAAGTCTCTACAAAAATAGCCGAACTGCCAAGGCCAGTTGGCAGGAGTATTTCTTACAGATTCCAGATTTCATGGGGAGTGACGGAAATCTCTTAGCGGGGCTTTCTGTGCTGATTGGAGACGACGGCCAACTTCACGCTGCCATGTTGCCACCACCTGAAGTAGAACGGAGTTCGCGGCCGTCACGCAGGCGTCGCAAACTTGAGACGGCAATATTTTCTCCTCCCGACCCGCGCAGGTCAGATACGGATGAAGACCTAGAAATCGATCCGCCAAAGAAACTTTCTGAGCGTTTCGGTTTCTTGTCGAGCACTTATCCTTGGCATCGGGAACTGACCGGGACACGTGCTTATCTCGAAAAGCACAAACTCGTGGAGGAGTTTGATCGCGAAGCAATACTCGCGCATCTTTCTCGAACACTGCGAAATGAGCGCAACAAAGAAGTTCTCAAGGGCGGCTTGCGTTGGGCGTTTCATTTGTGGCGCCAGCCCCGCGCAGCCAATCGATCTTTTCGATTGCAACCTCAACACCGGTTTCGGGTGCCGACACTTGACGGTCGATACATCGAGGCAAGAGAAGCTGTGTTCTCGGAAGGATGGCCCAGCCGAACCTCGGGGAGGCTGCTCCAGAATTTCCTTGATGCCGCTCCGCCGAATATTCCTGACCTGGTTGCTTTGTCCTCTCGCCGACTGGCAGCGCCTGATCATCTAGCTTTTCGGAACAAGCAGATCGAAGATTGGGTGGAGTTTTTATCCGAGCTTGGGGTTGAAAGTGGCATTAGGCTCGAGCGAAAATCATCGAAGAAAAACCGGTTCCGAGCAAACGAGATCAGAAGCTTTTCATTTGTTGAAGACTATGGGATGCCGCAAGCATTCGGCGAAGTTTGGCAGGAGAGCATCAGGTCTTCGGATCCGTCGCTCCTCAATCTTCCATCTACCACAGAATACGTGATCGATGGCGAAATTCACTGGCTGCCTGGCCAAGCTGACGTGGATTCCTTTTCGCCCGCGTGCAAGACTCTGTACGCCCAACTGATCCTTGATTGGTTGGCGAAACCATCGGAGCTAGCGTGGGAGCTTGAAGTTCACCATCACTTTTCGCGTTGGGCGGATCGCCGAAACTGGCCTACACCGCTTGCGGCGTTCCTACGCTCGTCAAACTGGTTGCCAGTAGAGGATTTTGGGCACTCTGACCTTGGCCAAGTAGCTGCTGCGCCATCTGATGTCTGGTTGAACGATGCCGACGGCGAACGATTTCTGTCATACCTTCCGAGACCAGTTCGAGAAGTCAGGCGAATACTCGAGCGATCAGGGAGTGACCTCTTCCAGAAATTACAGGAACGAGCGGGCCTTCGCATTCTCGGCGACCCTGACACTTTGGCTGATCAGCTTGCTTTCCTCGCAGAGCATTTCAGTAGTGAGGGACTTGACGATCATTTCAGACCACGATTGCTTAACCTTTATTTTCGAACATGGAGGCAGTTCCTCGCGCGCGTAGAAGACAGCACTGAAGATCCGCACGAAACCGTAGTTCCTGTGGAGATCTTAGTTCAAAAACAGAACAGTAGAGTATCTGTGAACATGTTTGACGAGGACGAAAGTCAGGGCGAAATCGTATATATCTGCGACACCGAAAGGGAAAGCGATGCGGGTCTCCTAGCTGCCAGTGGGCAAGCGTTCTTTCAATTGAAGGAGAGCGAGCCGGAACGAACTGGAGAGCTCTTCGAGGCGTTCTATGGTGCGCGTATCAGACGCATGTCCCGTGTCGATTACACGCTTCGTGCTGATGGAAATTCTATCGATGACGCGAAGAAGACCCCAATCCTCGAGGTTTGCCCAATCTTTCGGCCTATGCTGGCAGTCGCGATAGAAGCCCTCATCGGTACTGATGCGCAACGCCTTCCATCCGACCGTTCTGAACTACTGGCGAAACTTGAACGAATAAGTCTCGCGAAAGCATCTACGTTAGGCTTCGTTGTCGACGGAATTGGCATCTCGCCGGAGCAAATAGCCTCTCAAGCCTTTAGTCTGACTGCTGAAAATGGGCAGTCCGTTATTCTCGTGGGGAGTGGTGAGGAGTGGAACTGGGAGCTCGTCGATCGGTGTATCCCTGCGATCTGTGAGGCTTTGGGACAGCGTGCTCTCGCTCCACATCTCAGGTTACTCCTAGCTCACATCAGCCGCGACGTTCCGCTTGACGATACGCAAGCATATCCCGGAATAGATGTCGGACGCATGGCCGAACTTCTGCAACTTTCCGCCTCATCGACGACGGCTGCAACTACTACGCTGAATGCAGGCCTTGAACGCCAAGCGCCTTGGATACGTGCCGTTCTCTACCATGTTGCGGGCCATTCTACGATCGAAGCGTTCGATAAGGAACTTGACCAAACGATTAAGGATGAAGGGCTGCTGCGGGCCACACTGACGAAATTGCTTCTTCGGACCTCCATCGATGTCGGCGAACTGTTGCTGGTCTGTCGCACTGCGTTGGGTCCGGGAGATTTCCGAGAAGGCCTTGGTCTTGATTTCGCTGAATTCAATAAGAGCTTAAATGCTGTTGGCTTGGAACCCGAGACATATCCCGAACAACATAGCTGGTGTCTTGAGAATTTCTTACGGCAGCGTGAGATCGAAATCACTGAGTGCCTGCTTTCGGCTTACGCAGAAAAGCTGAATTTGATGCAGCCCGTGGATGACTACGCAGTGACCCGAGACGCTATTCGCACACTGAAACCAGATCCGACTTGGCTTCTTCGGTTCAAGGAGCCTCCTAACTCGGAGATGGAAGCATTGGTGAACGCGTGGCTCGATCTTCAAGGTGCGCCGCCGCTAGGCGATCAGGTGACGAAGCCTTCAACCCTAGTACAGGTCCGTGACCATAATCGGAAATTCCTTTCTGACTTCATTCGGAGAGCACTGCCAATTCTTCGCGCTTGGTGCGCAAAATTCCAACCAGAGAGGCGCCTTGACACTTTGATCGAGAAAGACGGGGTCGAGGATCTCCGTAAACGGCTGGATAGTATTGGTGTGTTGGATTTTCGCATGCTTGATGACACTTCGGCTGCGAAATGGCTTCAGATTCTGGATCTTTGGCCTGTCGGTATGCACCATTCACTTGACCTCAAAGAGCTTGAGCTTTCCGACGATGACGTTAAGGACGAGAGCGTGAAGGCTCGGGAAGCGAAAGAAGAGCGCAAGCGCGAGGCGCGCCTAGTTGAATTCAACGGGAAACTGATTGATCCGATAGAGGTCGATCTTTTTTCTCTGTCCGATGAACTGCAGCAGTCGCTTTCAGCTGAGGTTCTGGGCAGCGCCTTAAGCTCGTCTGCTGACTTGGAAAAGGTTCAGCACGGTAACCATACGCCCAAGCCTGGACGCGACCGGAACAGCGAAAAAAAGAAGGGGCGGCGACCTCGTGTCCCTGAGGAGAAGGCTGAACTGATCGGTCGTCTGGGCGAGATGGTCGTTTACCATTGGCTGAAGCGTATCCTCAACAAACAGGATATCGACTCGGCATGGGTTTCGGAGAACGGAGCATTAATAACTGATCGAGATGGGAACGATGGGCTCGGTTATGATTTTGAGGTCTCTTACAGGAACCAGATCTGGCAGATTGAGGTCAAAGCTAGTGTGGATGACCCTCAATCTTTTGAAATAGGGGAAACTGAAGTAAGAGCAGCGCGATTGGCGGCTCGTGTGCGTAGTGGCGTTCAATACAAGATCGCATATGTCAGTCATGTTGCAGAACCAGCCCAGACAAAAATAGAAATGCTTCCCAATCCTATGACCGACGAAGGCGCACGTGTTCTTGAGCTTCGTGGTGAAGGAATAAGATACGGTTTTGAAAGGAAATAACTGCGTGCCAGTTGCACTTGTCTTTGGCCGATGTTCTTCGTAGGCCCAGAGAAGGTTAGACGTGGTTCCCGTCCCCTCCACCTAAGTTCCAACGCCGTTGCCACCCTGAATTTCCTCTTCTGGGTATCCACATCTCGACCAACGGCAGCTCTTCTGCAGCTCCTGGCTATTCGTGCCTGACGAAACAGCTGACAGTCCCGTTCTTGACGTTAGCTGCAGTCAGGATCAAGGTTTGTGTCTTGCTCAGGCATGTTTGGCGTACCAGTTGGGTTTTTCTTATACGGCTCATAAAGCGCTGCCTGCGTCTCGCCGTTATCCCACAGATAAAGCAGACCGATTTCTTCGCCAGTCTTGATACACGTAATGCGACCGATGGCTTCGGCCGTCGTGCGAACACTCTCAAGTTCGGGCAAAACTAGCCCCTCTCGTTAAATAGTTCCTTGGGAGCGATGTCGAAAGCATGGGCAATCCGCTCCAGAACATCGATCGATGCTGAGAATTTCGCGAGTTCGATCTCGCTGATGTAGCTACGATCCAGGTCGGCAGCTAATGCTAATTGTTCTTGGCTCAACCCTCTGGAATTTCTTAGATTCCGGATATTTAACCCTACTTGTTCCCGTAATTTCATGGCCTGTATTC
The DNA here is from genome assembly GCF_049800875.1 of Amaricoccus tamworthensis. Taxonomy (NCBI): domain Bacteria; kingdom Pseudomonadati; phylum Pseudomonadota; class Alphaproteobacteria; order Rhodobacterales; family Paracoccaceae; genus Amaricoccus; species Amaricoccus tamworthensis. The sequence goes on from NZ_JBNAFV010000004.1 coordinate 45,242, forward strand.
GGCCAGATCACAAGAACCGCTCTACGGAATATATTCCACAAAACGCGCGCGAACATCATAAACCCTATGCTCGCATATGGTGTGAAGGTTGAGGTTGGAGCTAGTGTATCAATAATGCAGTAATGTAATCAAAAGGTATTGATTGAAATGCGGTGCAAACTTATCAGGAATTGGACTGCCGGAGTTGCTTTGGCTTTGCTTTCAACCGTGGCTCCACAAGCGGCTAAAGCCTATCAGGTTGACTGCGCCATTCTACTTTGCCTGGCTGGTGGGTGGCCCGCGTCAGCAGAATGTACCCATGCCCGCGCCGTGTTTGTCCGCAGGATTACGCCCTGGCCGATTGAGCCGCCGTTGCAAATCTGGCGCTGCCCGATGGGTATTTCTGAGCGCGCGCCGTTGCAAAGCGCGGCCCCTAAAATCTGGGAGGCCAGCGACCAATCAGGTCGGACACTTGGTCAGGTTATTCTGGCACAAGTGGTCGAAGGTGGTGCCGATATCGACATCAGTGGTCTGGAATTCGATTTTGTGCGCTCGATCCGTGTTTGGGATGTTCGGTTCTACAGTCATCGCGAACGTGGCCGTGACGATGATTGCTCTGAGAGCTACATCATGCGCCTCGGGACCTACGGCACACAAGGCGAATTTGGCTGGCAACGCACGACACCTGCGGCCGCCCCACAATGGGTTTTGCCGACGCGACGCTGTTCGTCAACAAATTGGAGGCGCGGGGTCGGTGTCGAATGGGAGGATCACGAAGGCAACCACGGATATGAGTGGGTGGCTTACTAGAGCTATTCGCCGATGTCTTTCATGCGTTCAGCAATGTCACCCGCAATGCGCTCATACAGGGCGGCTTGCTTGTCTCTGGGAGTTCCGGGCTTCGGGTTCCTTCGTCGGATGCGTTTGGCAAGCCAGAAGAGCATCCGGGCCGCTGGATCCGACGTCGCATCCGGTTCTGCTGCCGGATACTTCTCCTCAAGGGCGACGACGATTTCCTGAGACAGGCTGCGCCGGTTTAGTGTGGCATTTGTTTCCAGACGCTTCTTGAGCGCGGCAGGAAGCAAGAGTTTGAATTGGACCAAGGCTTCTTCTTTCATGATTCCATGTTGGACAATATTTGTCCTCAATGATATGGACATTTTATGTCCTTTTGTTGAGGTGTAAATATGAAGACAACCCAGTTCAAACTTAACCTTCCAGCGGACGTGAAAGCCTGGCTTGAAGAGGAGGCTGTGCGGAACTTACGCTCACAGGGCGCTCAGGTGGTGTCATGTTTGCGGGCAGCCATGTCGCGGCAAGAAGCCGTGGGTGAGAGGGCTGAAAAATGAGCCCAAGCCATATTCAGCTGATTCCGACCCCAGAGCTTGCGCTTCTCTTCGGCTACAGTGAGCCGAGCGCGTCCTTCTATGACTTCTGCCGCAGGACGGGTATCGCTCCGGTGCCCGGGCGGCGCGGGTGGTATGACCCGAAACTCATTCGCGCGCGATTGGATGCTGTTCAGGGCATCAGCGCGGCAGAACGCGACGCCACTTCGCAACCGAGCCTCGTTGCACAGCGGAGAGCGCGCCGTGCCCAGAAGTAACCTTCCCAAGGGTGTCCACCGTGTCCGGCGCAAGGTTGTGTCCGGTGTTCGCTACCATTTCTATGCTTGGCGGGGCGGCCCAAAATTTTGGGAAGGGACGGACCCAAACCCCAAAGAACCCGAATTCTTCCATGCGTTTTCGCAGTGCGGTACGCCCGTGAGCCCGGCCGAATATCTAACGACTCACTTGGTCGATGATTTTCTTTCCAGTGCGTCCTTGCCCAAGGCTGAGCGTTCAAAGGCGGATATCCGTAAATGGCTGGAGTTGTTCCGCGAGGAGTTCGGTGCCGATCCTGTCGCGATGTTCGAAGAGCGCGCCTCAAGGGGCGAGGTCAATAATTGGCGCAAGAAGTGGCTTCATTCGCCCAAGCAGCACGATATGGCGGGCACCCATGCGACGCGCGTCCTCAATTGGGCCGTGGAAGAGGGGAAGCTGAAAGAGCATCACTGCCACAAGCTCAAGAAGCTCTACCAATCGAACCGCACAGAAATCATCTGGACGAGTGGCGACATCGCCCAGTTCAACAAATTTGCGCCGAAATGGGTGCAGAGGATCCTGACCGCAGGATGCGAAACCGGTTTGCGAGCTGCTGATCTGGTTCAGGTCAAGATGGACCAATTCGAAGACACGCCGCACGGCAAGCGCCTTCGTTTCAGGACCAGTAAGCGCGGCCAGATCGCATATATCCCTGCCACATCGGCACTTGAGAAATTGATCGCAGAGACGCCGGAAGGCCAAGAGGTGTTGCTGGTGTCAGAACTTGGCAGGCCTTTGACGGCCCGTTGGGCATCGAACCAGATCACCAAGTGGCGGCGCGAAGCTCAGATCCCCCCTTGGATCGACGGCAGGGAGAAGACTCTGTCTGATACGCGCGGGACGGCGGCGACAAGATTGCTAAATGCCGATCTGTCTTTGCGCCAGATTGCGGTGCTGATGGGGTGGTCGGTTCGCTACGCGGCGCAAGTTATCGAGCATTATGCGCAGGTTAGCCCGGACGAAAGCGATGCGGTTCTGCGCAAGCTCAATCGAGCGAAATCACTGTCTCAAGACACAAAAATGTAAACGCCCCTGTAAACGCGGGGCCTCAAACACGGCAAGGAGTGATGTAAGTGATTGTTTTTAAATGGAGGCGAGTACCGGAATCGAACCGGTGTACACGGATTTGCAATCCGCTGCGTCACCACTCCGCCAACTCGCCAACTGCGGCGTCTGATTAGGTCGAGTTGCGGGCGGCGTCAAGCTGATTTCATGAGCGGTTTAGCAACTTCCGCCATGCTTCCCGAATTTACCCGCCGGAGATCCCGCCAGCCACAGGTGCCTGTCCCGCTACGCACGGTTTTTGCGCCACGGCATGTCCCTGTCCCAGTCGCCAGCCATGATACAGCCGTAAGGGATCACCTCGTCCACCACCTCGGCAAGGTCGAACTTCGCGATCTGGCGCCGCACCTCCGCCGCATTTTTATAGGCTGATGGCAACTCGGTCGAATCCGGAATGCCACAGTAAAACCGCGTGTCCAGACCACGCGTCTCAGCCTCAAGATCCCCAAGTCCCCGGCGGCGGTGTTCCGTGCGGCTCAGGTTGCGCCCGGCACCATGAGGCGAAAAGCCCAGCGCATTCGGGTTGTTCCTGCCCCGCGCGATCAATACCGGCTCCGCCATGTTCAGCGGGATCAGGGTCAGATCGGTGGCGTCTTCGGCCCATCCGTCGAATGCGGGCGTTGCACCCTTGCCGTGATAAAACAGCCCGTCACTCCTGCGAAAGACGAAGTTGTGCTCATTCCAGAACCGGTCCTGGGCTTTGCCCGCAGCATCGTGGATCGCGAAATGGTTGGCCCGTGTCCATTCCCGCAGGATCTGCAATGCCCGCCAATAGGCCTCGCCATCCGGGCTGTCCGCCGGGATCCAGGCGTTGCATTTCAGTGTCTCGGGACTGAGTTTTTTCCGCCAGGTGTCAGCGGTTTTCATACCCGCCCTGTAGAGCTTCGAGCCAAAACCGCGTGATCCGTGATGGGTCACCAGTGCCGTTTCCCCACTGCTGGCGAGCGTGCCAACAAAGGCAAAATGATTGCCGTCACCCTGCGTGCCAAAGTGATGGTCGGCGATTTCAGCGAGGTCGGCGGTAAACGGGTTGTCCGGGAATTTTGCCGCAATATCACGTGGCATCGGCATGTCGTCGCGTCCACCTGGACCGAAATGGGTCGCCTGGTGGACCGCGTCAAGCACATCCGCCGGCGACCGGTCCGGATAGGTCGACAGCGCAACCGAACAGCAGATGTCATCGGAATGCATCCCCGGATGGATCGCCTCCGACACCGCCACGCCGCCAACCGGAATGGTTCCCACGGACCCGGCAGGACAGGAATCCGGCAGCGCCGCGCCGGCTTTCAACACCGGCGTCCGCATCAGAACCTCCATGGTCTCCCGCACGTTGACGAGGTTGATCTCCTCGTCCTCAGTCTCCGCTTCCGCGAGCAGGGCAAAAGGCAGCCCGCTTGTCAGCCCGAGTTTTGGTGGCGGAATAAACCGTTTCAGTGCTTCGGGGTCGATGGCCCCGACAGCGTTCGCTTCCTCCAGCATGGCCCGGAACCAGGAGCCTGGTTTAATCCCGGCCTCAATCAGATCCTTTCCGGTAAACGTCACATCAAATCTCCCGCTTAAAAAAATGGCTTGCTCTAATTGTCTCTCCCGGCCTGAATTATGGCTTCGAATTCACTGTTTCTCTTCCGCCCGCTCTTCAAGCGCCCGCAGCACAAAAACCCGTATGGCCGAGGCCAAGCCCCGGTCCGGGCCGCGGTCCACGTCTATTCGGCTCGCAAGCTCATTGATGCCCAGATCCCGTTCGCGGGCGATTCGCCGGAAATGCCGCCAGAACTCCGGCTCCAGCGAGACCGACGTGCGGTGGCCATTGAGCGTCAGGGAGTGTTTCTCCGGGCGGCCGCCGGTCATTCCCCGTCCGGCCCGTCGTCGCGGTCCGTCTCCCGTTTGTGTCCGTCCACATGCCGACCGCGCCGTTCCTCCGCATCGCGCCGCGCCCGCCGCTCCGCCAGGGTTTCGCCCGACAGGGCCGCGTTGGCGTCACCCTCGCGCCGGGCTTTGTCCCGGGCCTTCTGCTTGCGAACCGTGCGCAGGTTGACGACTTTTGACATGGACCCGCTCCCGCTCAGAGCTGATTGGTGCTGAACGTGTCGCACTGGTCCTCGTCGCCGGTGCGAAAGCCCGTGTCGAACCAGCGCTGACGCTGTTCGCTCGTGCCGTGGGTGAAGCTGTCAGGCACCACCACGCCATTCATCGAGCGCTGCAGTGCATCGTCGCCAATCCGTGCGGCCGTATCGAGCGCGCTGCGGATATCCTCCTCCGTCAGCTGAAAATCATCGACCACATGCCGGGCCCAGACCCCGGAATAGCAGTCCGCCTGCAACTCGACCCGCACCGACAGAGCATTCGATTCAGCCTGGCTGACCGATCGGCGCATCTGATTCACCTCGCCCAGAAGCCCAGTGAGGTTCTGCACGTGATGTCCCACCTCATGGGCCACAACATAGGCTTTGGCGAAATCCCCCTGCGAGCCCAGTTCCTGCTCCATCACCCGGAAGAAATCCATGTCGAGATATACCTGCCGGTCGCCGGGGCAGTAAAACGGCCCCATGGCCGACTGCGCCGCGCCGCAGGCCGAACTGGTCGCGCCGGTAAACAGAACCAGCGTCGGTTCCTCATACTGATAGCCGGAGGCCGCAAAAATATCCGTCCAAACCTCTTCCGTCTGGCGCAGGACCACGCTCACAAACTCCTCCGCCTCGTCGTCGATCTGACCGGAATCCGCCGATTGTGAGGTGGTCACCTGATTGCCACCCACACCGCCGCCGCCAAGAAACGGCGTCAGGTCCACCCCGAAGAACAGGCCCACCAGGATCACGACGATCATGCCAAGCCCGCCAATGCCTCCGGCCCGTCCCATACCGCCGCCGCGCCTGCGGTCCTGAATATTTCCACTCGTGCGTTTCCCACGCCACTTCATGCCGTTCTCCCGCTGGAGTTGTTCCGCTGAGGCATATTCTGACGTCTCCGCCTGAAAATGGTATCCCCAAAAACGAAAAACGCCCCGGACCGCCTGAACGTTCCGGGGCGATAAATTTAAATTATCGGTAGCGACGTGCCGGTCAGGCCTTCGGCCCGATCATGTCCTTAGGCTGCACCACCCGGTCAAACGTTGCCTCATCGACGAAGCCCAGACGGATGGCCTCTTCCTTGAGCGTGGTGCGGTTCTTGTGCGCGGTCTTGGCAACCTTCGTCGCATTGTCATAGCCAATTTCCGGTGCCAGCGCCGTCACCAGCATCAGGCTTTCCCACATCAGTTTGGAAATCCGCTCCTCATCCGCCTGGATGCCCGCCACGCAGTTGTCGGTAAACGCCACCGCCGCATCGCCCAGCAACTGCATCGACTGCAGCACGTTGTAGGACATCATCGGCTTGTAGACGTTCAGCTCAAAATGCCCCTGGCTGCCCGCAAATCCCACGGCCGCGTCATTTCCCATCACATGGGCGCAGACCATGGTCAGCGCCTCGGCCTGGGTCGGGTTGACCTTGCCCGGCATGATGGACGATCCCGGCTCATTCTCCGGCAGCATCAGCTCACCCAGACCACAGCGCGGTCCGGACCCCAGCAGACGAATGTCATTGGCGATTTTGAAAAGGCTCGCCGCCACGGTCTTCAGCGCCCCGGACATTTCCACCAGCGCGTCATGCCCCGCCAGCGCCTCAAACTTGTTCGGCGCCGTCACGAAGGGCAGGGAGGTAATGTCGGCCACCTTCGCCGCCACGGCTTCCGCAAAGCCCACTTTCGTGTTGAGCCCGGTGCCAACCGCCGTGCCACCCTGGGCCAGCGGATAGATGTTGTGCAGAGCCGCCGTCACCCGCTTGATGCCCTGTTCCACCTGATAGGCATAGCCGCCAAATTCCTGGCCCAGGGTCAGGGGCGTCGCGTCCTGGGTATGCGTACGACCGATCTTGATGATGTCGTTGAACTCCGCGGATTTCTCGACCAGCGCCGCGTGCAGCTTCTGAAGACCCGGCAGGGTCACGTCCCGCGCCGTCATGGCCACCGCGATATGCATCGCCGTGGGGAAAGTGTCGTTCGACGACTGGCTCATGTTGCAGTGATCGTTCGGGTGCACCGGATCCTTCGACCCGATCTCGCCACCCAGGATCTCAATCGCGCGGTTCGAGATCACCTCATTGGCATTCATGTTGGACTGCGTACCCGAACCGGTCTGCCAGACCACCAGCGGGAAATGATCGTCCCACTTGCCCTGGATCACCTCACCAGCCGCCTGTGAAATCGCCTCGGCCAGCTTGCCATCCAGCTTGCCCTCAGCGGCGTTGACCTCCGCACAGGCCTTCTTGATCACACCAAGCGCCCGGACAATGGCCACCGGCTGCTTTTCCCAGCCAATCGGGAAATTCCGGATCGACCTCTGGGTCTGCGCGCCCCAGTAACGGTCCGCAGGGACGTCCAGCGGTCCAAAGCTGTCGGTTTCGGTGCGTGTGGCGGTCATCCGGCTCTCCTGTAATAAATTTACCCCCATATACCGGCGCTCCGCGACAAACTCCAATGGCAAATGGCGGGTTTTTGCCACACTTGTCGATGCAAACATGCCGGACGGCCTGACCGCCGCCGCTCCCGACCGCAAACGCCAATCTCAGGCCTGTTAAACCTGAAACGATTGACCTTCCGTCGATAAACCTCTCTAGTCCGGACAGGACAACGGCAACCGTAGGGAGGTGTTTATGGAAGAGTTCTCTTTGAGCCCCGATTTCATGCGTGGCCTGATCCTGAAAACCCGGGCCATCATGGCGAATGCGGGCCACACCTCGGATGACGAGGGCAATCTGGCCGATGACGAGGGGCCGAAACGCTCCATTGGCTACGATCACGACATGTCGTCCGAGGAGGTCATCTCCCTGATCGAGGACCTTGAGCCGGATCAGCAGGCCGAACTGGTGGCCCTGTTCTGGATTGGCCGCGGCGACATGGAACCCGAGGAATGGCAGGAGGCGATCAATCTCGCCGTGGAACGTCAGGCCGGCTCAACCGCCGATTACCTGCTCAGTCACCCGCATATCGCGGAACACTGGGACAATGCGCTCGACCGCCTCTTCGATGGCACCGAAACCGTGGAAACCGGAGAATACTGAACACCCTGAACGGACCGCGATCGCATTAGCGCCGGATTAGACGGCGCCCACGCGCGCGCCTTTAGTGTTTGCGGAACTTGTCGAGGCTGACGATCTCGGCATCGTGCTCTTCCTCTTCGACCTCTTCCTCCTCGGCCTCCAGTTCCTCCTCCTCGGCGGCCTTCTCATGGCCGTCGAAGCGCAGACCGAATTCCACGGACGGGTCGACAAAGGTTTTCACGGCGGCGAACGGAATCACCAGAGGCTCCGGCTGATCCCCGAAATTCAGCGTCACGGTGAACTTCTCGGGCGTGACCTCCAGGTTCTCGAACCATTCCTGCAGAACAATCGTCATGTCCTCGGGATATCGCTCAAACAGGGCCGGGGCGATCTCCACATCCGGATGGGTCGTGTCGAAGGTTATGAAGAAATGGTGGTTCCCAGGCAGTCCCTCCTCGGAGACCTGCTGGAGCACATCGATGATCAGCTGGCGCAGGGCGCGCTGCATCAGATGCCCGTAATTGATTGCATCAGCCATTTTCTACCGTCCCTAGGCCCGTTTGTTCGACCATACCCCATTTCGCGGTCATGGAAAGAGGCAGCTTTCAGATGCGGGGAGTTTTCAGATTTTGAGCCGGACGGCAAGCCCGTTTGGCCGGCGAATACCGGTCCGCGGTGCGTCAGTCATAACAAATTGGGAAAGTGCAGGCTTCTGTTGCCAGGTGCCTGCGAACCCCGCCTGACGCTGCAAGGCGCCAGGGCTTAAGATTTCGGTAGAATTACTGCTTACGCAGCAACGCGTACCGGAGCGTAGTTGTTGTTTGCAACTATACTTTTTGAACCGATAACGGTGGTATCTCACCGGGTGAAAGCAAACCCCTTTAGACGTCCGTCGATCCTGTTTCGGCCCCATGATCCCCAAACAAAGGATTTTGGTGGAGCCGCCGGGTACCGCCCCCGGGTCCGATCCGCTTATTACGGGCGCGTTTATCACCATAGTTCCCGAAGGAACGGATCAGATATAGGGCATCCGGGCCAAAAACGGAAGGGGTTCGGCCCGAAAACCGCCTGAAATTTTACCAGTGTCCGGTGTTTTCCATGCTCTTCCATGGCTCAGCCGGTTCCAGCGCGTCACCCTCCTGCAACAGTTCGATCGACACGTTGTCGGGGCTGCGCACAAACGCCATGTGGCCGTCGCGGGGCGGGCGGTTGATGACCACACCGGCCTCCTGAAGCTTCGCGCACATCTCGTAGATGTTGCCAACACTGTAGGCCAGATGACCAAAATGACGGCTGTCCGAAGGCAGACCCTCATCGCCGTCCCAGTTGTATGTCAGCTCCACGGGACAATCCGGCTGATCCTCCGGAGCCATGAAAATAAGAGTGAAACGGCCGCCCTCATTCTCGATCCGCCGGGTCTCTTTCAGGCCCAGCAGCTCATAGAATTTGATGTTTTCCTCAAGGTCCTTAACCCGCACCATCGTATGGAGATATTTTACCTTCATATTGCGTATTCCTCGCCGTATCTTTCAACATATGGTAGAAACCGATTCCCCCGGAACCAGCCCGTACAAGAGGTAACATATGTCGCTGACCGCAGAACAAAAGGCCGAAATCGAGGAACAGCGCGGCACGACGAGCCAAACCCTGCGCACCACGGCCCCGGGCATGGAAAAGCACCTCTACAGGGCCGTTCCCGTGCTCGATCACGGTTTTGTCCGGGTCGTGGACTACATGGGCGACGACGCCGCCATCACCCAGGCCGCCCGTGTCTCCTACGGGCGCGGCACCAAATCCGTGCAGAACGACGAGGGCCTGATCCGCTACCTCATGCGCCACTGGCACTCCACGCCGTTCGAGATGTGCGAGATCAAACTGCACGTGAAACTGCCCGTGTTTGTCGCCCGCCAGTGGATCCGCCACCGCACCGCGAACGTGAACGAATACTCCGCCCGCTATTCCATCCTTGACCGCGAGTTTTACATCCCCGCGCCGGAGCACCTGGCCGCGCAAAGCTCCATCAACAATCAGGGCAGGGGTGCGACGCTGGAGGGCGAGGAAGCCGCCAATGTGCTCGAAATCCTCAAATCCGACGCCAACCGCGCCTACGACCATTATGAGGGCATGCTCGCCACCGAAAACCAGGCCGGTCTGGCCCGTGAACTGGCCCGCATGAACCTGCCCGCCAATGTCTATACCCAGTGGTACTGGAAGGTGGACCTGCACAACCTCTTCCACTTCCTGCGCCTGCGCGCCGACAGCCACGCCCAGTACGAGATCCGCGTCTATGCCGAGGCCATCTGCGACATGGTCCGCGACTGGGTCCCTGCTGCCTATGGCGCGTTCGAGGACTACCGCCTGAACTCCGTCCAGTTCTCCGGCAAAGCCATGGACGTCCTCCGCCGCCGCCTCAGGGGCGAGACCGTCACCCAACAGGACAGCGGCATGAGCGCCCGCGAATGGCGGGAGTTTGAGGAGAGCCTGGCCTGATCGGGCCTTTTCCCAACGCGAGGCGCGACACGCCATGACCGGCTTTGGGTGGGCTTCAACCCGGCCGGTCCTGGCGTGTCGCCACAGTCCCCAATACCATTGAGCAGGTGCCGACGTCGCGGATGCCCTCCCTGGCGGAAAGTCGGGCATGGCGTGTCGTGCCGACACTTCAGGAAAACCGCCAGGGAATTTCTCCACCACCATCCCCACAAAAAAACGGCGCAAAACCGTCACGTTCCTGGCCAAATCTCGCCGGCACCTGAATTTTTCAGGTGATTGATACCGGCAAGTACGCTACGCCCCGCAACCAGAAATTGTATTGACGCGGATTTCATGATATCGGGCCACAGGCCGCGGAGGGGGATGGTTGCAGACGGAGACCACCATAAAAAGTGACCGGCAGCTGCCCTCTGCCGGGGTGATCTGTGCGGTTGCACTGCTCGTCATCGCGCTCGCCGGTGCGGTCACATCCCTGATCGTGACCGGCATCCGAAACAACCAGGTTGCCCAAATCGAGACCCAGAGAGCCGTGTCCGAGGCCCATCTTTCAAGGGCCCGCAGCTGCATGGACCTGGCCGCCGACAACATGGGCGACCCCGGTCTGCTCGAACGTGCGCGGCTTCAGATCAACATGTCCAAGGGCATCGTGGCCTGCCTCGTCCGCAACCGTGACAATGCGGTGCTCGATGTCGCCCAGGCCGCCGAATGCATCCGGCTGCTGGAAGTCGAAAATCAACTTCAGGTTGAATCTACGGGCGGCGGTGTCTCCACCGTTCCGCCCTGCTGATCGCCCATTTTTTCACGCGCCCACGATGTTATGCTCCGGCCCATATGGAAACCCGGTGATGTTCTCCACCCGGTCCTCATGGATCACCAGAATGTCGTGTTCCCGGTAGCCACCAGCCCCCGGCACCCCTTCGGGCAGGGTCAGCATCGGCTCCATCGACACCACCATCCCAGGCTCCAGAACCGTCTCGATATCCTCGCGCAGTTCCAGCCCCGCCTCGCGCCCGTAATAGTGGGACAGAACCCCAAACGAATGCCCGTAACCAAAGGTTCGGTAGCGCAGCAGATTCCGTTCCTCAAAGAACCTGTTGATTTCCGACACAATATCACAGCACCGCGCCCCCGGCCGGATCAGGCTGATCCCCAGCTCATGCGCCCCCACATTCGCCTCCCATATCTCCCGTGAGGCCGCATCCGGCTCGCCCAAAAACAGTGTCCGTTCCAGGGCCGTGTAATAGCCCGACACCATCGGAAACACGTTCAGGCTCAGAATATCACCCGTCTCCAGCGCCCGCGTCGTCACCGGGTTATGCGCCCCGTCCGTGTTGATCCCGGACTGAAACCACACCCAGTTGTCGCGAATCTCACTGTCGGGAAACCGCTCCGCCACGGCCCTCTCCACCGCGTCGCGCCCCGCCATGGCCACGTCGATCTCCCGCGTCCCTGGCCTGATCGCGTCGCGTATGGCCGCACCACCGATATCCGCAATCCGCGCACTTTCCCGGATCAGGTCGATCTCCGCCGCGGACTTCACCATCCGCTGCCGCATCGAGGCCTCCGCCACATCCTCCACCGTTTCCGGGGCCAGAAACGCCTCCAGCTTCCCGCGCGCCTGCAGCGTCAGATGGTCATGCTCCACCCCGATACGCTTCCCCCGACCGGCCAGATCCGCCACCGCCCGCCAGTAATTGTCCCGCTGCCAGTCGGTATAGATCACGTTCTCCCCATGGCACCGCCGCCAGGGCTGGCTGAGGTCGATATTGGCGCTGACCGTGACACTGCGCTCCTCCGTGACCACCAGACCATAGGACCGGCCAAACGCGCAGTAAAGAAAGCCGCTGTAATACGCGATGCCGTGCATTGAGGTGAGAATCACCGCATCCAGCCCGCGCTCCGCCATGATCCGCCGCAAACCGGCCAGCCGCGCGTCATATTCCTCCGCCAAAAACGGCAGCGGAGCCTTCTCTCCATTGTGCAGCGTGAAAAAGTCCTGACGTGTCGTCTTCATACCCGGATCTCCCGTTCGACGGGCGGCCGCGCCCATGCGGGCCCGCCCTGACTTCCCGGCGTACAGGATGTTCCGGTCGCTCCCCGGCGCGGCCCTTACGGGGCCGTTGGCGACGCCATCGCCAAACCGACGCCCGAAATTTGCCGGAGGCGATTCAAAAGTAAAGTGGTATTGCGCGGGAATCCCACTCCGCCCACGCCGTACTCCGATGTGGCACGCCCAACGCAACCGTCCCGCCCGGCGGCACCGCCGGGCAGCGCAGACCTCCCCCATGGGATGCGCTCACGCGCCCCCCGAGGTCCGCGATGCCCTCAGACTACAGGCGGCAACCTAAGATGGGGTGGAGACACTACACCAGCGACTGTCCGTCAGCCCCCATGCACCCGGTCCCACGCCTCCACCGACGCGCGCGCCTGTTTGCCGACCTCCTCAATGCTCCAGTCCGGCGAAAATAGCGACGACCCGAGCCCATAGCCCGAGGCTCCCGCCGCATGCCACTCCTCAAAATTCGCGGGCCCAACGCCACCCACGGCATAAATATCGGTCTCCGGCGGCAAAACGGCCCGCACGGCCTTCAGCCCGCCGACACCCATCATGCCCGCCGGGAAAATCTTCAGCGCATCCGCACCGGCCTCAAGTGCCGCAAAACACTCGGTGGGCGAAAACACCCCCGGATAGGACCCCATCCCAAGGCTCTTGGTGTGCCGGATCACCTCCGTATTGCAGTTGGGCGACACGATAAACGTGGCACCGGTCGCCCTGACCTTATCGACCTGCTCCGTGGTCAGAACCGTGCCCGCACCGATATTGGCCCGGTCGCCAAAGGCCTGCTGCATGTCACCAATGCTGCGATATGGATCGGGCGAGTTCAGCGGCACCTCGATCCAGTCAATCCCGGCGTCCAGAATGACTTGCACGGTGTCAACGGCCTTTGCCGGCTCCAGCCCGCGCAGAATTGCAATCAGTTTACGGCTCATAGGGGTACTCCCGCCTTTGTAAGGTCAGCATGGGCCTGGGACAGACCCGACAGTGTCATTTCCGAGGCATCGGCCTCCCGCGCCTCCAGCCCGCACAGCGACAGCGCCCGGCGGTAATTCGCGGAGAGGTTTTTGTTCCCGATCAGAACCAGGTCCCGTCCCAGCCAGTAGGGCTTCGATCCGGCCAGTTCCATCCCGACCAGAAGCCCCGAAAGACGCGCCCGCGCCGACGCCGGTTCCAGCCCGCTCAGCAGCGATCCCGCGCGAATGCGAAACAGGTTCGCCGCCGCCTGTTCGGGCTTCGACAGCGCCGTTTCCACCGCCGCGTCAAACTCCGCCTCATCCCAGTCATCACTGGTCACCGAATGGCGTAGCACCGAGTTCTTCGACAGAAGCGCAAACATCTCCCCGGTCATGAAGGTGTTGAAACTGACGATTTCGCCGGCCGAAATATGCACCCATTTCGTGTGCGTCCCGGGCAGGCACAAAACCCCGTCAAAATCCGGCTCCTTCTTCAGGAACCCGGCAACCTGGGTCTCCTCGCCGCGCATCACGTCATCCGGTCCGCTCTGCTGCACACCCGGCACGATATAGAACGAAAACCGCGCGTCCTTCACCGGCGCCCGCACAAAACCGCCCGCGCTCACCGGAGGGCATGGCGCTTTGGCATAGGCCGCCTCGACCCAGCCCTGCCGCGCCCCAACCATGCCGCAGGCCACGGCAGGGGTAACCTCACCCTCCGTCAGCCACGGCTCGATCAGCGCAAGCAGAGCGGGCTCAAACCCGTCCCGGTCCAGCGTGCCCATGCCCGCATCCGACCCGGCTTCCTCAACGGCGCGGCCATCCGCACCCATCTTCCACGCGCGCAGGTTCGACGTGCCCCAGTCAACCGCAATCCATGTATTCATATCCAAACTCCCGCTCAGCCCGTCATCACCGCGCCGCCATCCACCACCAACGCCTGACCGGTCATCATGCGCGAGGTGTTCGACGCGAGGAACAGAACCGCGTCCACAATATCAGCCTCCACCAGATGCTCCTTCAGGCACTGTTTGTCGAGCATGGCCGCCAGCGACTCCGGCGTGGCCCACAGATCCTTCTGCCGCTGGGTCAGTACCCATCCCGGCATGACCGCGTTCACCCGAATGCCGTCCGGCCCAAACTCCCGCGCCAGTCCACGGGTCAGCCCCGTGATCCCGGCCTTGGCGGTAACATAGCTGTCCATCCCACCCATGCCCAGCATGTAGGAGATGGAGGAGAAATTGATGATCGACCCGCCACCCACGGTCTTCATGCCCGGATGCGCCGCCTGCGCCGTGAAGAAATGCGGCCGCAGATTGATCGCCTGGGCCATGTCCCATTCCGCGACCGTGTAGCCGTCCACCTCATGCCGCTGGTCAACCGCCGCATTGTTCACCAGCACCGTCACCGTCCCATGCGCCGTCGCCGCCTGCGCCATGCAGTCCTGCAACGCCTCCACATCCACCACGTCACATGTCATGAACAGCGGCCTGCTCCCGTGCTTCGCCTCCATCTCATCCACGAACGCGCCCGCATTTGAACGCTGCACGAAGGCCACATTCGCCCCCTGTGCCATAAACCCGTCCGTCAGCGCGGCGCCAATGCCCGAACCGCCCCCGGTGATAAAAACGCTCGCTCCCGAAAGATCATGAAAAGTTGCGTGTCCACTCATCCGGCCGTTTCCCCTTTTTGTAATTATTACTCCCGCGTCGAATCGCCGCGCGAAATCCGCCGCCATGCATCCGGCATAACGCACCGGGTTCAAGCGCTTTTTCCAAACCGCCCCCTCCGGCTTAATGCCAAGTCCGGGCTTGCGGATGCACCGCGCAGGGTATTTAAACTGCGCACAATTGCATTACGGCCCCGGCTTCTCCGCAACATGCAGCACGCCTGCCGCCATTGGCGGAGAGGATGACCGGTGCCATTCGAGGGAGGAAAAACACATGAAAGTTCTGCTCATTGGCGCCGCCGGCATGATCGGCCGCAAATTCGTCCAGTCACTGCTCGACAACCCCGTGCCGGGTCTCTCCGGTCTCATGCTGGCAGACGCCGTGCCAGGCCCCGACTATCCCGACGCGAACATCCCCATCTCCTCCTACACCTTCAACATCGCCGATGAGGGCGTGTTTGAGCCGCTGATCGCCGAGCGCCCCGACGCCGTCGTGCATCTCGCGGCCATCGTCTCCGGCGAGGCCGAGACCGATTTCGACAAGGGCTACGCCGTCAATTTCGACGCCACCCGCAACCTCTTCGACGCCATCCGCCTGCAGGAGGGCTATACCCCCCGCGTGGTCAGCGCGTCCTCCATCGCGGTCTTCGGCGCGCCGTTTCCTGATACCATTCCCGGCGATTTCCACCTCACCCCGCTCACCAGCTACGGCACCCAGAAGGCCATGGGCGAACTGCTCCTGTGCGACTACACCCGCCGCGGTTTCATGGATGGCGTCGCCCTGCGTCTGCCGACCATCTGCATCCGTCCGGGCAAGGCCAACCTCGCCGCATCCTCCTTCTTCTCCAACATCCTGCGCGAGCCGCTTGCGGGGCAGGAGGCCGTTCTGCCCGTGGATGACAGCGTCCGTCACTGGCATGCCAGCCCCCGTTCCGCCGTCGGTTTCCTGCGCCACGCGCTGACCATGGACACCACCCCGATCGGTCCCCGCCGCGCCCTGACCATGCCCGGCCTCTCCGCCACCGTGGCCGAGCAGATCGAGGCCCTGCGCGAGGTCGCGGGCGACCGCGCCGTCGCGCTCATCCGCCGCGAACCCGATCCGTTCATCGAGAAAATCGTCTCCGGCTGGGCCACGCGTTTCGATGACAGTCGCGCGCGCAGCCTCGGCTTCACCTCCGACGCCTCCTTCCGCGAGATCATCGAAAACCATCTCGAGGACGAGGGCCTGGAACTCGTCTGACACCGGGGACATGCGCCCATGAAACCGCTCCTCGCGGCCATTGCCACGGCCCTCGGCCTCTCCTGGGGCCCGTCCGCTCCGGCGGCCACGGCCGGGGATGGCCGCGAGGTGTACCGCCTGTTCCTGGATGGCGGGTTCGACACGATCTGGTCCCAAATGACCCCCGAAATGCGCGCGGCTCTCGGGTCCGTCCGCGCCCTGTCGGACGTCCAGGCCGATGTTTTGACCCGCTACGGCGCGGAGGCCGACCTCCTCACTGAGACCACCCGGCCACAGGGCGCCCACACCGTATACCTGCGCACCGCCCGCTGGACGACGGCACCCGTTCCTATCCAGTTCATCGTCACCTTCACCGCAAAAAACCGCATCGCCGGGCTCTATGTGGGCGAACAGCTTACCCCCGCCGACAGCCGATTTCTCGACTACCAAACCAAAACCTCACTGCGCCTGCCGGTTGAGGGGGAATGGTACGTCTACTGGGGTGGCCGCGACATCATCGACAACTACCACGCCATCGACCACGGTCAGCGTTTCGCCATGGACCTGATCGTCATGGAAAACGGCGCCAGTCACGCGGGCGATCCGACCCGCCTCACCAGCTACCACTGCTGGAACCGCCCCATCCTCGCCCCCGCCGACGGCACCGTGGTCTCAACCGTCACCGACGCTCCCGACCAGCCCATCGGCTCAACCGACCCGGACAATCCCGCCGGGAACCATGTCTGGATCGATTTCGGCAACAGCGAGTACGGCCTCTTCGCCCATTTCCGTCAGGGCAGCGTCGCGGTCACACCCGGTGAGCGCGTCACCATCGGCACTGAACTCGGCCGCTGCGGCAATTCCGGCAACACCTCCGAGCCGCACCTGCATTTCCACCTGCAAACCACACCGGAACTCGGGCAGGGCGAGGGCCTTCCCGCCTTCTTCGTCGACTACATGGCGGACGGCCAACCCGTCACCCGCGGTGAACCGAAGCGCGGCCAGACCATCCGGCCCATGCCTGCCGACCAGTGACCGGGACAGCCCTCAGTTACCCTGTGCCCGGAAACCGCACCCCGACCACATCCACAATGAAAAACGGAAAATACCCCTCCGTCCCAAAGAGGTTCCCGGCCTCCACATGGTGGGGCAGGCGATAGCCCTCCACCTCCCGGAAATCCGACATGTAGCCGCCAAACCGTTGCAGGCGGTATGCCTTCTCCGGGTTCGCATTGGTCCAGCGGTCAAACGCCACCTCCACCGGCCGCCCCTCCGCATCCACCGACACATCAACCGCCTGCTCCAGATCCCCGTGCCGCACCGTGACCCGCGCCGTCTCCGCGTCCACCGCCGCCCAGGTCACACCGTCACGGGGCAGCACCGCCGCGGGCGACCAGAACACCGCCTCCGCCACATACCGCCCAAAGGCCGAGCGCGTATGGTCCGCATCCCCGCCCACACGCGCCACCGGGATCAGACCGAGGAGCCAAAACCGCGTCCATTTTCCCGAATCCGACCCCGACACCGCCATGCCGCCCCGCGTCCGCACCGACCAGACAAAACCCTCCGGTGCCGCCAGTATCTCCTCCGCCTCAATCGGCTGGTAACCGGGGTTTTCCTTCGTCCCCAGACCCATCCGCCCCGTCATCCGCAACTCAACAACCGGCCTCAGTCGCGCCCCCTCTGCAATCGCAAAGCGAAAGAACCGCCGCGCCGGTTCCGGCAGGTCCGCCACCATCTCCGCTGAAAACACCGCCCGCCCTTTGGGCTGCAACCCGGCCAGCCGCGCCCACTCCGCCCGGTCCGCCCGTGCGTCCCGCAACCGCAGCAGGACCAGACCGGCCGTGCCCAGCGCAACCAGAACCAAAATGGCGATCATCAGTTTCAAGGTATCCACCAACGTTCAAAATCACTTCGGCGAACCCTAAGCCCGGAACGCGCAAATCCGCGATGACCTGGATCAATCCGCCGGTGTCTGCCCCCTGGGGCGCTTTCGCCGTGCCGCTGCACCCGCCGCGCGTCCCGCCACATTCACCAGCCGCCGAAAGGTCGGGCATTCCATATGGCTCGGCGCCGGGCAGTCCGCCACATGCCGGATCGTGTCGCGCAGCGCCGTCAGCTCCCGGATCCGCCGGTCCAGCGCATCCGCCCGCTCATGCAGCTCCGCCCGTGGCAGCTCCGGGCTCCCGTCGCTGCCAAACATGTCCCGGATGTCGCCCAGCGCAAATCCCGCCGTCCGTCCCAACGCAATCAGCTTCAGCCGCAACAAAACACCCGGCTCGAACTGCCGCCGCAACCCGTGCCGCCGCACCGAGGAAATCAGCCCGGTCTCCTCGTAATACCGCAGCGTCGACGCGGGCAGCCCGCTCTTTTGCGCCACCTCACCAATATCGAGCAGTTTCATGCTTGACCTCAAGTTGACTTGAGGTCGTAGCTTACGGGCCGGTCCAAATTCAGACAAGAGGATACGGCACATGCAACCCGACCAAACCACACGATCCGACACCCAAACGGGCAGGGCGGGTCCACTCTGTCTCGCCCTTGCCATGTTCCTCGCCTCCCTCGGCACCAGCATCGCAAACATCGCACTTCCCGACATCGCCGCGGGTTTTGACGCCGGTTTCGACCAGGTCCAGTGGGTCGCCATTTCCTTCCTCGCCGCGCTAACCGTCACCAGCCCCGTTGCGGGCCGCCTCGGCGACAGGGTCGGACGCCGCCAGGCCCTCATACTGGGCCTCTCGGTCTTCACCCTCGGCTCAGCCCTCTGCGCACTCGCCCCCGGTCTCCACGCGCTCGTCGCCGCCCGCGCACTCCAGGGCGCGGGTGCCGCCTTCCTGATGACGTTGACGATTGCCCTCGTCCACGCGACCGCGCCCGCCAACCGGGTCGGCCACTACATGGGTCTGCTCGGCACCACCGCCGCCATCGGCACCGCGTTCGGCCCGTCTCTCGGCGGGTTCCTCGTGGCCTGGCTCGACTGGCGCGCCACATTCGCAATCCTCATCCCCGGCACGCTCCCCGCCATTTGGCTCGCCTGGTCAGCCCTGCCAGCCGATGCGCCAACGGCCGTGACACCAGCGCCCGAACCGGTCAAACCGCCCCTGCGCCAAATACTTCCCGGCCTGACCGCCAATCTGCTCGTGGCCATGACCATGATGTCCACCCTCATCGTCGGCCCGTTCTTCCTCAACCACGGCCTCGGCCTCAGCGCCGCCGCCGCCGGTCTCGTTCTCTCAACCGGACCCGCCATCGCCGGGCTCTGCGGCATCCCCTCCGGCCGCGTCGTTGACCGCTGGGGCACGACACGCGCGCTTGCCCTCGGCCTGACCGGTCTCACCACCGGCGCTTTCGCCCTCGCGTTCCTGCCCCTGGCCCTGGGGATCACCGGCTACATCCTCGCCATCATCCTGCTCACCCCCGGCTACCAGCTCTTTCAGGTCGCCAACAACACCGCCTTCATGTCCCTCGCACCAACCTCCGCCCGCGGCACGGTCTCGGGCCTCCTGAACCTCTCGCGCAATCTCGGCTTCGTTGCCGGAGCATCCCTGATGGGCGCGGTCTTCGCCTTTGGCACCGGCGCGGACGTGGCGGGCGACGTCTCACCCGCCGCCATCTCCAACGGAATGCGCCTCGTTTACCTGCTGGCCGGTGGCCTCATGGCCTGCGCCTTCATCATAACCCGCCCGCGCCGCGAGAAACCGGGTGACACCAGGCCCATGCACGATATGGTCCCGGGACAAACAGGGGAGCGGCAAAACCATGCCCAGTGACGTGCATCCACAGATCCAGGCGATCATCGACATGATGGCCGAACGCAACATCCCGATGGTGCAGGATCTCACCACCGACGCCGCCCGGCAGCAATCCGAGGCCATGGCGGCGGCGCGGCGCGAAAACTACCCGCCACCCGAGGTGATGGAGGTCGAAAACACCTCCACCGGCGCGGGTTACGGCCACGTGCCCGTGCGCATCTACCGTACCTCCAACGCCGTCAACGCACCCGTCATCGTCTTCTACCACGGCGGTGGCCACGTGCTCGGCAGTCTCGACAGCTACGACACCACCGCCCGCCACATGGCTATAAGCTGCGGCTGCACGCTCGTCTCTGTCGATTACCGCATGGCCCCGGAGTTTCCATACCCCGCCGCCGTGGACGACTGTTTCGACGCCACCCGCTGGGTGGCCGACAACGCTGAGACGCTGCGCGTCGACCCCGACCGCATCGCCATCGCGGGCGACAGCGCCGGCGGCAACCTCGCCGCCGTCGTGGCGCTCCTGGCCCGTGACGCCGGTGCGCCAAAAATCGGGGCCCAGATCCTGGTTTACCCGGTCATCGACTACCGCGGCGGCACGCCATCATACGACCGCTACGGAAAAGGCTATGGCGTTCTGGAAACCGAATCCGTCGTCTGGTTCATGGAACGCTATCTGCCCGATGCCGCCCGCCGCGACGAATGGCGGGCCTGTCCCGCCAACGCCCCGAGCCTGGCAGACCTGCCACCCGCCTTCGTCCTGACCGCCGAATGCGACGTCCTTCACGACGAGGGCGTGACCTATGCCGGTCTCCTGACCAAAGCGGGCGTGGAGATGGAGTACGAGGAATTCCCCGGCATGGTCCACGGCTTCTTCGGCTGGCTCGGTCTCGTCGACGATGCCGAACGCGCCCACGCCTCCGTGGCCCGGTTCCTCACCCGCATCTGGTCCTGATGGCGTAAGGGTGGCTCAGGCCGTGATCTGCGGAACCGGACGCCGGACCTGCGCCAGGAACGGCTCGGTCTTTGGACACTCCGCCAGAGCCTCCTCCATCGCGTCATAAAGATCGTCGAGCGATACCGGCTTGCGCACCGCAGGGCGCAGTCCCAGGTCCGACCGCGCACAGCGGAAATCCTCGTCATCGGTCTCGGTCATCGGAATGACGGGAATGTCGCACCTCGGTGCATCAAGTTTCCGGATCAGCCGTGTGGCATTGAACCCGTCGAGAATGGGCATCTCGATGTCCATGAACACCAGATCGAAACTGCCCTTTTTCGCCTGGGTCATCGCATCGAGACCACTGGTCACAAACGTCGCCTCATGCCCGGCCATCTCAAGATAGCCCGCCAGCACCTTCTGCGTCACGATATTGTCTTCGGCCACCAGCACCCGCGCACCGCGCTTTGCACTGCGACCGACCGCCGCGGCCCCGCTGTCTTCCGCCTTATCCTCATCCCGCTCGATCTTCGAGGCATCCTCCGCCGGGATCCAGAAGCTGAACTCACTGCCCTTGCCAGGTTCGCTTTTGAGCGTGATACCCCCGCCCATCAATTCCACCAGCTCCCGGCAGATCGCCAGCCCCAGTCCGGTTCCGCCACGCTTGCGCGCGTTCTCCGAATCCACCTGGGCATAGCGCTCGAACAGGGATTTCTGCGCGTCCGGCGCAATCCCGATCCCGGTATCCTTCACCGACACCCGCAAAATGCCCCGCGAATGCGCCTCATAATCCAGCCGCACGTCGATCTGCCCGGCATCGGTGTATTTCAGCGCGTTACTGACCAGGTTCATGATCACCTGCCGGATGCGAACCGGATCACACATGATCAGCTCCGGCACGGCGTCCGTGGCATGGTTCGTCATGCGAATGCGGTCGCGCGTTTCGATATTCGCGAGCAGCGACACGGCCTCCTCCGACATCCGCCGAATATCAACCGGGGCAGGGAAGAGCTTCACCCGCTCCGATTCCAGCCGCGACATGTCGAGAAGATCGTTCACAATGGACAGAAGATGTTTGGCCGACCCCTGAACAATGCTGGCCCGCTCCCGCTGCGCCGGGCTCAGTTCGTCATGCAGCATCAGATCCAGAATACCCAGAACCCCGTTCATGGGCGTGCGGATCTCGTGGCTGATGGTGGCGAGGAAGCGCGACTTGGCCTCGTTGTTCTCATCCACCTCGCGCCGGCGCCGCTCCAGTTCCTTTTTGCGCTGAACCGATTCCGTGATGTCCCAGTTCACGCCAATATAGGTCACATAGCCATCCTGCACACAGGCCCGTGCCTTGGCCCGCACGTGCCGCACCGTTCCGTCCGGCCGTACGATCCGGTACTGGGTGTTATAGGGTTTGCGCCCGTTAAACGCGTCTGCAACCGTCTTCTCGGCCTCATCCCGGTCATCCGGGTGCAGGGCAGCGCGCCAGACGGAATAATCCAGATGCCGTGGCGCGTCCGACAGATCATAAAGTTCCCGCATCCGCACGTCCCAGTAAACCTTCCTGGTCTGCGGATCATATTCCCAAACACCAATGCGCAGGGAATCGAGCGCCACATCGAGGCGGCTGGTCGTCTCCACAATCCGCGCCTCGCGCTGGCGCAGCATCTCGATATTCTTCTGGCGTTCGACGGTCAGCCGCCGCGTATACAGCATCAGCCCGCCCACAAGGAGTACCGAGGACAGGGTCAGAACCCGGATCAGCTGCACCGTACCATGCATGAAGGTCCAGCCCTCCGCCGGCATCGCAAACAGCGTCCACTCACCCCCCGGCACCGACACGTCCACCTGAACGGGATCCTCGGCCAGAATGGTTCTGCTGCCGTAAATCGGCGCAAGTCCCGGCCCGGTGGTGGTGCTGGGGCGCGCCGTTGTCAGCATGATGCGCAGATCCGGCGAGGTTTCCGCAAACCCCACACGTTCCATCACCGACCGCGTGTTAAGCGTTCCCGCCACATGACCCCAGACCTGTCGCGTGCCGTCCTCCTCACTAATCCAGACCGGCGTCCAGAGCAGAATCGCTGAATGATCGAGCTGGCGGATGAACCGTGTGCCCTGACCCTCAGGGTTGTGCTCAAGCTGATCGAAGAACTCGTCCTCGACCGGCACCCAACCCTTTTTCAGGATCTCGCCCGTGGCCGCATTGATCGCAAACAGCCCGTCTACCGACGTTTCACCGCCCGCAATCGACTTTGCCGCGGTATCAAAAATCTCCTGATTAAGCTCTCCATGAGCCGCCGCCGCACCGGCAATCCCGGCCAGCACCTCCATGTCCCGCTCTATCACCTTCTGCAGGGCAGTATGCGCGGCCTCCAGCGACTTCGCGACCTCGGCGCGTTCCACATGCCGGGTCGTGGCAGCCGTCTGGCGTTCGGCCACAATGCCGAAGGCCGCGATAATGGCCATCGAGGCGATTACCGGCAAAAATCCGAGTCCGGAGCGTGTTCCGTTCCGGACCGTTTCCCAAAGTCTTTTGCTCAATGCGGGTATCCCGAGGATGGTGACCGCCTGTCTCGATGTGCCGCGGTTCCGGGAGGATCTGGTGGTCGGCGTCTCCGCCCGTCGCGGTGATTGATGGCTCTACTCTCTACACAACCCAGAATTGTTTACAGAGCCACGAATGCCATAGAGTAAAGAACCGGTCAACAAATTTGATACCATTACGTACAATTTTAAGTAGAAAAAGCGGTGAATTGACGTAAATCAATTTACCTTACGTTAACTCTTCGGGCGCCAGCTACTGCCCCGCCCGGGCGGCCGACGGCGACGGTCCGACCAAATTGGGCGGAACCTATTGCCCCCGGCGGGACAGGCCCATACTTGAATGGCGCCGGTCAAAGGTCTAGGACATTTTGACCAATAGCTTTGATTTCGGGTCTGGGGGATACATGAGGGTTGCTGCTGATTTGACGGAAGCCGTGGGCGGTACGCCCCTGATCCGGCTGAAAAAAGCATCGGAACTGACGGGATGTGACATCTTTGGCAAGGCCGAGTTCATGAACCCAGGCCAGTCGGTCAAGGACCGCGCGGCCCTTTCGATCATTCAGCACGCGGTCAAATCCGGCGAACTGCGCCCCGGCGGCACCATTGTCGAGGGCACCGCGGGCAATACCGGCATCGGCCTCGCGCTTATCGGTGCGGCCATGGGGTTTCGCACCGTCATCGTGATTCCCGAAACCCAGAGCAAGGAAAAGAAGGACATGCTGCGCTCCTGCGGGGCGGAGCTTGTGGAGGTCCCGGCAAAACCCTATCGCGACCCGAACAACTATGTCCGCTATTCCGGGCGCCTTGCCGCCGCCCTGAACGAGACCCTGCCGAACGGCGCGATCTGGGCCAACCAGTTCGACAATGTTGCCAACCGCCAGGCCCATATCGACGCGACCGGCCCCGAGATTCTGTCCCAGCTTGACGGCCATATCGACGGTTTCATCTGCGCCGTGGGTTCCGGCGGCACGCTCGCGGGCGTGGCCACCGCGCTTCGCGCCAAAAAGCCGCAGGTCAAAATTGGCCTGGCCGACCCTGACGGTGCCGCGCTCTACAACTACTACAGTCACGGCGAACTGAAATCCGAAGGTTCCTCCATCACCGAGGGCATCGGGCAGGGCCGCATAACCGCGAACCTCGAAGGGCTCGAGGTCGACATGCCCTACAACATCCACGACGCCGAGGCGATCGAGACCGTCTTCGACCTTCTCGAGGATGAGGGCCTTTGCCTCGGTCCGTCCTCCGGCGTCAACGTGGCCGGCGCCATCCACATGGCCCGGGATCTCGGACCTGGCAAAACCGTCGTCACGATCCTTTGTGACGTGGGCAACCGCTACCAGTCCAAGCTCTACAATCCGGAATTCCTGCGCTCCAAAAACCTGAAGGTGCCCGAGTGGCTGTCACGCCCGGCCCAGGACATCCCGGATGTCATGGAGGGCTGAGATCCCCTCCGCCGCTGAACTCCCGTCGCGGGCGCGCCTCCCCAGGCTCGCTGCGCTCGCCCTAACCCTGTGTGTTTTGCTCTTCGCGGGGCTCCTCCAGGCCCAGACCAGCGGCCTGAGCGAGGAAATGCGCCGCGATTTCGAGCGCTGGGACGCCATCGCCTCCGAGGCCGAAGCCCTCGTTGACAATAACAACATGTCTGTTGGCCGGCTCGAGGAAATGCGCTCGACCCTCGTCGACATCCGGGCCGAGGCCACCCAACTGGCCGACGACAACCGCTCGGTCGTCTCCGATCTGAACGAGCGTCTCGAGGCCCTGGGCGAGCCGCCGCCCGACAGTGTCTCGGAGCCACCCGACGTGGCCGAAGTCCGCAGCGAACTGGAAACCGAAATCCGCCTCGCCAACGCCCCCGTGCAGCGCGCCGACGAGATCATCCAGCGCATCAACTACCTCCTGCGCCTCTACGACCGCAGCATGTTCCGCCGCCTCTCCGATGAGGCGACACGGCACTACCCGATGCCCGTACGCCCGGTGAACTGGGGCATCGCCTGGACCGACCTGAAGGAAAGTTTCGGGCGCCAGCTCGCCGTCGCGCGCATGATCCCGCTGGAAAACAGCGTCCGCGACCACATCATCACCCGCCTGCCGGTCAACATCCTGTTCATCGCCGTGGGGCTCACCCTTGCGATCTACATTCGTCGCAGGCTCGCCGCCTGGGCGGAATACCGCATCGTCACCGCCAGCCACAAACGCTCCGTCGCGCTCGCCCTGGCGCTGCGCAATCTCGTTGCCCTGCTGATTCCGACCATTGGCGCGGGCATGGTGTTTGGCGTTCTCCGGTACGAGAACCTCGTGGACGAGACCGGTTCCGCCTTCGTCTTTTACCTGCCGTCCTTCGTTCTGGTGATCATCGCCGCGGGCTGGCTGCGCACCTCGCTTTTCGCCCCCCGCGCGTCCCGCCACCGCCCGTTGCCCCTCGACGACGCCACCGCCGTTTCGGGCGGCAACACGGTCCTGGCCCTCGGCTTCCTCGTCGCGCTCAACATCATCCACCGCGACACCAGCGCCGCCTGGAACCTCAGCCCCACGGCCCAGTCCGTGCTGCTTTTCCCGGTCACGGTTCTCGCGGCCCTCATGCTCTGGCGGGCGGCCAGCACCATCCGCGCCATCCGGGAGAGCCTTCTGGTCCTCATCGAGGCCTCCAGCGTCGACATGAACGCGGCCGGCATGGGCGTTCACCTCATCCGCATGGTCGAACGCATCGTGCGTTTTGTGGCCGTCGCGGCCCCGTTCATCGCCGCCGCGGGCTACATGAACCTGGCCCGGTTTTCCACCTTCCCGGTGGCCAAAACCCTCGGGCTGATCGCCGCCGCCGCGGTGGTGTTCGACGTCTTCACCACCCTCGCCAGAAGCTGGCTCACGGAAAAACGCATCGAGAGCCAGACGCCCGCCTCCGGCACCGATGACGGCCTGATCCCGGTCATCATCGGGGCGGTCATCATGATCGGCTCGATCCCGCTCTTCCTGATGATCTGGGGCGTCAACTGGCCCGAAATCGTCGAACTGATCCAGCTGATGGGGCAGGGCGTCACGCTCGGCAACATGCGCATCTCCTTCGCCGGGGTGGTCAAGTTCCTCTTTGTCGCGGGTCTCATTCTCGGGATTTTCCGCGTCCTCCAGTCCCTCGTGCGCGGCGTCGTCCTGCCACGCACCAAACTCGACGCGGGCGTGCGCAACGCGGTGACGGCCGGTCTTGGCTATGTCGGCGTCGCCATCGCACTGCTGGCCGGTGTCTCCGCCGCGGGCTTTGACCTCAGCGGCCTCGCCATCGTGGCCGGCGCGCTTTCGGTGGGCATCGGCTTTGGCCTGCAAAACATCGTTTCGAATTTCGTCTCCGGCATCATCCTCCTGATCGAGCGCCCCATCAAGGAAGGCGACTGGATCGAGGTCGCGGGCTTCTCCGGCTACGTAAAAGGCACCCGGGTCCGCTCGACCGAGATCGAAACCTTCGAGCGCGGCTCCGTGATCGTGCCCAATTCGGACCTCATCGCGGGCACCGTGCTCAACCGGACCCACACCAACACGTTTGGACGCCTGGCCGTCCCGGTCGGCGTCAGCTACGACAGCGACCCCCGCCAGGTCGAAAAGATCCTGATCGACATCATCGAACAGAACCCGCTGGTCCTCGAAAACCCGGCCCCCACCGTGCTCTTCATGGAATTCGGCCCCAGCTCCCTCAATTTCGAGATCCGCTGCTACCTGCGCGACGTCAACTACATGATGACCGTCCTGTCCGACACCAATTTCGAGATCTACGAGCGCTTCGCCAAAGAGGGCATCACCATCCCGTTCCCGCAGCAGGAACTCCACCTGCACGAGCCCGAAAAACTCGCAAAGGCTTTTGGACGGGGAGAAACCATACGCCCGGAACCCGCCCCACAGGAGGAGTGAATCCCGGGTCGGTTTGGTCACAGCGTAAGCGGCTTCCTTGGAGGGCTATCAACTCAAAACGGCTCCCCCCTCAGCCCTGACCTGAGGCTCGACGCGCCATGCCCGACTTTGGGAGGGCTCCAATCCGGTTGTTCAGCACCTGTCGCCCAAACTCCCGAAACCATTGAGCAGAGGCCGTCGTCGGGGATGCCCTCCCGGGGGGAAAGTCGGGCATGGCGTGTCGTGCCGACACGCCGGGGATGGTGGCAGGATCGTTGCCCCAGTACCCGGACAGGCATTGGAGAACGCGTTGTTCTTCGGGGTGTGTGAATCACCGCCGCGAACCTGCACCTCACCTCAGCGCAAGAACAAACACCAGCACTCCCAGCGCCACATGGACGCCAATTATCACCGCGCCCACCCGCCGGTTCAAATCCACGGCGTGCCAGGAGCCGTGATTGAGTGACCGGCGATGCACCACCAGGGTCAGGATCAGGATCTGCAAAATTACACTGAAGGTCAGCATGGACACCTGATCCACCAGCCCGAACACCGCGTCGAACCCCGTCGCGTCCTCCATGCGGTAGCGGTTGAACACGGCCGCAAACACCGATCCGGTCGTCATGCCCACCCGGGTTCCAAACTCGTCAATCGGCACAAAAACCACCAGCACGGTAATCACGAAGGCCACGAAAAATCCGGTAAATTTCTCAAACAGAAATGGCGATAGGTTGCGCTCCAGGTCAAGCGACACGGCCAGTCGCGAAAACGTAGGACGCCCGGTCCGCACCCCAAATCCGGTATCATAGGTGACATCCGTCGCCGCGAGTTCCAGCGCACCGGTCCGCCACCCCGGAGCCCGCACAAAATCCGCAACCCGCGAATCCGTGTTGTCCGGCACGAATTTTAAAACACCGATGCTGTCCGCTGCCTCGATCTGAAACACCAGCTGCTGCTCATCAAACGGATATTCCCGCACGTCGAAGGGATGATCGACGACCCCATCGAACGCGACAGCCGTATAGCTCGCTCCGTCGGGCAGGTCCCTCTGGGCAAACACCTCCGTCGACCCGGACCGAAACAGAAGCTCCATATCACTCTCCGGGTCAAACTTCCCGGCCGGATCAATGAACCACAGATACCCCGCCACGCGAAAACTGCCGTCACTCGGCTCAATCGAGGACACCGAGGTCACAAAAACCCCAACGCGGATTTCACGGGGTCCGGTCTGCGCCTGCGCCCAGACCACGGACACGAGCCATGCCAGCACACAGACCAGTA
Source organism: Amaricoccus tamworthensis (assembly GCF_049800875.1). NCBI lineage: Bacteria > Pseudomonadati > Pseudomonadota > Alphaproteobacteria > Rhodobacterales > Paracoccaceae > Amaricoccus > Amaricoccus tamworthensis. Next base: position 73,764 of record NZ_JBNAFV010000004.1, read on the forward strand.
ACACTGCGCCACGCCGAACGCGGGTTCCGTCTCCGGTCGCGGTCACCAACTCATACCAATGCTGTTCATGCTGTTTTTAACGGCCATCAATTCCCTCACGAACTCCTTCGAAAAGAGCAGACCGGAAACCGCCCGGCAATCTTGATCGGCATACATCATCTCCAGAGTGCTACCCGCCTTCGGGCGCAACCGCTGCCGGTGCCGTCGGCTTGACCGGAACCCGCCCGGTCTCCATTCCATCCTCATCCGACATCATCCAGACCGCCCCCGTCACAACCGCGACCAGCACCACCGTCATCCCCACCGGCAGCAGCCCGATCACCACAATCTGGCGCCCCTCCCGCCGCCAGGCGATGCCGAAAATTCCCGCAAGCGCGGCGATCCCGAACGCGACGATCTGATAGCGCGCCAGAACGTCCAGCCGCCGGAACCCGGTGTCGAGATTCCGCGGCCCCTCGACCGAAGCCGACATGTACCACGACGCCACGAATACTCCGGCCCAGAGCGCGGTCAGGAAAATGACGAAAACCAGTTTGCGTGACATGGCCTCCAAGCCCTCCTTTGCGGAATCCATACCGGGTCGGTATGGCTCCCTGTAAGGGGCATTTGCCGTGCAATTTCGGCCATTTTCGGCAAAACCCCGTGCAATCTGTGCCATTTGACTCACAATCTGTGCCACTTCACTGTCAATCTGCGCCACTTCGACAGCCGATTGGGACACTTCAGGCCCGAAACCTGACAGGTGATCTTGACAGGTGCCCCGCGTTTGGCCATATAGCCCGCTCCGGTAGGCGTCCTGCTGTCCGGAGTAATCGTATGAGCAATGCGCGCAGTTTGCAGGCGCGGGGAAAGCCCCGCAAAAACGCCGGAGATCCGGGGCCACAGGACGCGGGTAAAAGAAGGAACAACGCGGATGTTCGCGGTAATTAAGACGGGCGGCAAACAGTACAAAGTTGCCGTCAACGACATTCTCTCAGTGGAAAAACTGGCCGGTGAGGCCGGGGAAGCCGTTGAATTCGATCAGGTTTTGATGCTGGGTGGCGACAAGGTCACCGTTGGCGCCCCTCTGGTTGGTGGTGCCTCCGTCAAGGCCGAGGTGCTTGAGCAGTACCGTGGCGAGAAGGTGATCTCCTTCAAAAAACGCCGCCGGAAACACTCCTCCAAAAGCACCCGCGGCCACCGTCAGTATCTGACCCGCGTAAAAATCACCGACATCGTCGCTGGTGCGAAGAAAACCGCCAAGGCCAAAAAAGCCGAGGCCCCCGCTGAAGAAACAGCGGCCGAGTAACGAGGAGAAAGCACAATGGCACATAAAAAAGCAGGCGGCTCATCCCGTAACGGTCGCGACAGCGCCGGCCGCCGTCTTGGAATCAAGAAGTACGGCGGCGAAAAAGTCATTCCTGGCAACATCGTAGCCCGTCAGCGCGGCACCAAGTGGTGGCCGGGTGAGGGCGTCGGCATGGGCCGCGACCACACGATCTTTGCGACCGAGGAAGGCACTGTTTCCTTCCGTAAGGGCTTCAAGGGTCGTACCTTTATCTCCGTGCTCCCGGCAGCGGAAGCTGCGGAATAAGGCACAGCCGACCGACAGATCTGTCAAGAAAGGCCGGCCGGTGAGCCGGCCTTTACTGTATTGGAAGATGATTTCAGATGGACCCCGCCGAGCGCCTCCAGGATAGTATTGAGCTGAAAACCTTCGTCTTGCGCCCTCTGACGCGGGCGGATGCGGGGCTACTGGGCCTTTATGCCAGCGACCGCCGCGTGGCCGAGATGGTCAGTTCCATTCCCCATCCGTACCCTCCGGGTGCGGCCGACGCCTACCTTAACCGTGTGACGTCGGACGACCGGCAGGAGCAGGTCTGGGGCATTGATGCGGGCCAGGATGGTGAAAACGGGCTCGTGGGTGTCGTGAGCCTCAAACATCGCGATGCGGATGAGGCCGAGATCGGCTACTGGGTCGCTCCGGCCGTCTGGGGAACCGGCTACGCCAGCCAGTCCGTGGCGGCCGTGGTCGATCAGGCCAGGGCGGCGGGGCTGCGGGCTTTGACGGCAAACGCTTTTCAGGAAAATGAGGCCTCGATCAAGGTTCTCATGCGTAACGGTTTCAAATATATCGGTGAATCCGAGGTGTACTCACTGGCGCGAAACAGCAGGGTCGCGGCCTTTGACTATCGCCTCGATCTGCAAAACGACTAATCAGGGATACGGGGCGCGGGGAAATGAAGTTTTTGGATCTTGCCCGCGTCTACGTGCGCTCCGGCGCCGGCGGCAACGGCTGCGCAAGTTTTCGGCGTGAAAAATATATCGAATATGGCGGCCCCGATGGCGGTGATGGCGGCAAGGGCGGTGATGTGTATGCGGAGGCCGTCGAAGGCCTCAACACGCTGATCGACTTCCGCTACCAGCAGCATTTCTTTGCCAAAAACGGCCAGCCCGGACGGGGCAGCCAGCGCACCGGCAAGAGCGCCGATGACGTGGTCCTGAAGGTTCCCGTCGGCACCGAGATCCTTGAGGAGGACGGCGAGACGGTGATCGCGGACCTCGATCAGGTCGGTGACCGTGTGCTTCTGGCCCGTGGCGGCAATGGCGGCTGGGGCAACCTTCATTTCAAGACCGCGACCAACCAGGCACCGCGCAATGCAAATCCGGGTCAGGAAGGCGTTGAGCTGACCATTTGGCTTAGGCTTAAGCTGATCGCGGATGCGGGGCTGGTCGGTCTCCCTAATGCCGGAAAATCAACATTTTTGGCCGCGACCTCCAACGCACGCCCGAAGATAGCCGACTATCCCTTCACGACACTGCATCCGAACCTGGGCGTGGTCGGTGTGGACGGGACCGAGTTCGTGGTGGCCGACATTCCCGGTCTGATCGAGGGTGCCCATGAGGGGCGGGGGCTAGGGGATACGTTCCTCGGCCACGTGGAACGGTGTTCCGTGCTGCTGCATCTGGTGGACGCCACATCGGAGACGCTGGTCGAGGATTACCGGACGGTGCGGCAGGAGCTTGATCTCTACGGTGATATCCTCGGCAACAAGCCGGTGGTTTTGGCGATCAACAAGATCGACAGCCTCGGTGAGGACGAAATTCGTGAGGCGTCCGAGGCACTTGCGGACGCTGCCGGGATGCGTGTCCATGCAATTTCCGGCGCGGCCGGGATGGGCATTACGGATGTGTTGCGGGCCCTGCGTTCCGTGATTGATGACGCCAGGACGAAGGAGGCTGAGCCGGAAGGAGCGGATGAGCCATGGCGTCCCTGACTTCGGCCGAACGTCTCTCCCAGGCCAAAACGGTTGTCTTAAAAATTGGCTCGGCCCTGCTCGTCGACCCTGAAACGCGGGAGCCCAGGCTTCAGTGGCTTGAGGGTCTGGCTCGGGACGTGGCCGAACTGCGCCGTCAGGGGCGCAATGTCGTCATTGTGTCCTCCGGGTCGATTTCTTTGGGACGGAGCGTTCTGCGCCTGCCGGAGGGGCCATTGGCGCTGGAAAAAAGCCAGGCCGCCGCAGCGGTCGGGCAGATCAAGCTGGCGCGGGCCTATGAGATGGTGCTCGCGCCTTTTGGGATCGTGACGGCCCAGGTCCTGGTGACGCTGGAGGACAGTGAGGCGCGGCGGCGGTATCTGAATTCGCGCCGCACTTTGGAGACGCTTCTGGAACTTGGCACGGTTCCGATCGTGAACGAAAACGACACCGTCGCCACGGATGAAATCCGCTATGGCGATAATGACCGGCTGGCCGCGCAGGTGGCAAGCATGGCTGGTGCGGATATTCTGGTGCTGCTTTCTGATGTTGACGGGTTTTACAGTGCCAACCCGAAGGCTGATCCAACTGCGAAACGCTACGGCACGATTGAGGAAATCACTCCCGAGATCGAGGCCATGGCCGGTGGGCCGGGCAGCAATTATTCGAGCGGAGGCATGGCAACCAAGGTCATGGCGGCTCGGATTGCCACGAGGGCCGGGTGCTCGATGGCAATTTGTGAGGGTGCCGTGGAACGACCGGTATCGGCCCTGCTGAACGGGGCGGCCTGTACCTGGTTTGAGGCCGTTGGCGACCCTCATGTGGCACGCAAACGCTGGATTACGGGCATGAAACCCCGTGGACGCATCATGGTCGACAGTGGGGCCGTATCCGCGCTGGCCTCGGGCAAGTCGCTGCTCTCGGCGGGCGTGACGGAAGTGATTGGATCGTTTTCCCGGGGGGATCCGATTGATATTGTTGACGGGACCGGCACGGTCATCGCCCGCGCGCTTGCGGGTTATGGTGCCGTGGATGCAAGAAAAATCATGGGTCACAGATCGTCGCGGATACCGGAGCTTCTCGGATTTCAGGGGCGTGCCGAGGTGATACACCGCAACGACATGGTGATGCAGTTGGGAGTAAGGACATGAATGAAATAACCGAAATCAGATCCCTGATGCGGGATATGGGAGAACGCGCCCGGGCGGCCGCGTCGGTTCTGTCCACTTCCCCACCAGAGACGAAGAAAGCCGCGCTTCTGGCTGCTGCGGATGCGATCATGACTGACGTCGCCGCAATCATGGAAGCAAACGGCGTTGATATGGAGGGCGGCCGGGCCAAGGGTCTGAGTTCCGCGATGCTCGACCGCCTGCTGCTGGATCAGGGGCGGATCGAGGCCATGGCCGGGGGGCTCCGCTCCATTGCGGAGCAGGACGATCCCGTAGGTGAGGTGATGGCCGAATGGGACCGCCCGACAGGTCTGCACATCCGCAGGGTCCGTACGCCCATTGGCGTGATTGGCGTGATTTTTGAGAGCCGACCCAACGTGACGGCGGATGCCGGTGCCCTGTGCCTGAAGGCCGGCAACGCCGTGATTCTGCGCGGCGGGTCCGAGGCCGCGAAGTCCAACGCGGCGATCCATGCGGCTCTGGTCAAGGGGCTCAAGAGCGCAGGCCTGCCGGAAGACAGCATCCAGCTTGTTCCAACCACGGACCGCGCGGCGGTGGGTGAGATGCTGACCATGACGGACCATATCGACGTTATCGTGCCCCGCGGCGGCAAGGGTCTGGTTGGACGGGTACAGCAGGACGCCCGCGTGCCGGTGTTTGCGCATCTGGAAGGCATCGTTCACATCTATATCGACCGCTCGGCCGATATGGAGAAGGCGCGGGCGGTCATCTTGAACGCAAAAACCCGCCGGACCGGGATCTGCGGCGCGGCGGAGTGTCTGCTGATCGACCGTGCGTTTTATGAGGGTGAGGGCGCACCGTTCATCAACGACCTGGTGTCTGCCGGTGTTGAGGTGCGCGGCGATGATGAGCTTTTCTCCATTCGCGGCGTGGTTCCGGCGGGCGAGGATGACTGGGGGCGTGAGTTCCTCGACATGATCATCGCGGCCCGGATCGTGGATGGCGTGGACGATGCGGTGGTGCATATCCGCAAATATGGCTCCAATCACACGGACTGCATCATCGCGGAAGACGACGCTGTTGCGGATACTTTTTTCCGGAACCTCGACAGCGCGATTCTGATGCGTAACGCCTCCACCCAGTTCGCGGATGGCGGCGAGTTTGGCATGGGCGCGGAGATTGGCATTGCGACCGGTAAGCTGCATGCGCGTGGTCCGGTCGGGGCCGAACAGCTGACCAGCTTCAAATATCTTGTTGAGGGGAACGGAACGGTCCGGGCCTGAATCAAAAAAGCCGGAAGTCTGACTTCCGGCTTTTTCGTTTGGAAAGGTTCGGGATCAGCCGCGCCAGGTGCGGATCGGGCCACAGTCCATATGGACGAAGTTTGAGCGCGCGTAGGTGCCAACACCGCCGCCGTTGCAGGACTTAGCGGCACCGGCAATCTGGTTAACGGAACGGCCGCGGAGACGGACATCCGCGGCCATGGCCTGCATGTGATAGGAATTTTGTGCGGCCCCGCGCAGCATGCGGTTGGTCCTGGGGGTGCGGTAGCCGGAAATCATGAGATAAGGCTCGTCGGTATCCATTTTTTTGCTGGAGGCCGCGAGAATGTCGAGGTTGCGCGGATCGTAATCCTTGACCGCATTCTGACGCCAGTCACGCATAAAGTAGCTTATTTCTGCCATTACTTCGGGAATGTACTTTCCATTCGCATAGTAAATGGTGTCGATGGATTCTCCGGTACGCTGACTGTACATTCTGATACGACGAATATCGCCAGCCTGCCGAAGAAAGCCGAACGTTTTCGAGTATACCGGTGCTGCTGCTACTGTTGCAATTCCAGTGAACACGCCAAGGAACTGCCTGCGGGACGGACGAAAATTGTCACTGTCCATTTTTTTATTGCCTCATTACTGCTCTCGAGCGACTTTTTTTCGCGCTCCTGTTATATAGATGCCACAGTCAGCAGCTTTTTCCAAGTACTGATTGTTAACCGATCATGCGTAAGCAGAAATCTGCCAAAGTGGTTAATCTATGGTTAGCGCGTGCCAATCATGGTAAAAAAAGTCAACGGTCCATCGGTTGCTTCGTTAGGATCGCACTCATATTTGTCGGGCAAGAAGACAAAAAACTGAAAAGAGGCGGAGATGGAATTTTCCATTTTAAGGGTCACAGCCGGGGCAGTTCTGCTGGGATCTTCGATTGTCGGTGTCCAGGATCTGCAGGCGCAGGCGCTGGCCCCCGAAGAAGCGGCGCCGGTTACGGAAACCGCGCTGGAACAGGCACCCGTGTTTACGCCGGAACAGGCGGAACTGATGTACGGGATTTCAAGGCTGGAGCCCGGGCGCCGGGAAGCGGTCGAGGAATTCTATGCTCTGCGGGATTTTGAGTTTTTCTGGTCTGAAAACATGGAATTGCTCGCGGAGGCCGTGGCGGAAGCGCCGATACATGGCCTGCCGGCAGACCGCTATGAATTTGCCGTCGTGACCTTGGCAGAGGCTTCCGATCCGGCGGCGCTCGTTCGCGCCGAGATGGCTGCGATGGATGTGTTTTTGCAACTCGCAGGGGATCTGTCCGCGGGTATTTTGACGCCGATCTCGCTGGACGAGGAGATGGCGGTCAAAACCGTTCGTGCTGATGATGCGGATATTCTGAAGCGTCTTTCCAGTTCAACGGTGGACCAGGTGCTGGCGGACATGGAGCCGCAGGCGCCGGAATACCGCGAACTGATTGCGGAGCATCTGCGTCTTCGCTCAATGCTTGAGAGCAACCCCTGGGGCGCGAAGATGCCCACGGGCGAGACACTGCATCCGGGTGACCGGGACATGCGGGTGGTGGACCTGCGCGGACGGTTGCAGCGTCTGGGCTATGGTCCGGAGCAAAGTGTTGAAGATCCGGAGGTTTTTGACGACGCCCTGGCAGCGGAGGTGAAGACATTCCAGCGGGATTACGGCCTGATCGACGATGGTGTCGCGGGCTTCCGCACCTTCCAGGCGATGAACGCGTCGCCGGAGGACCGCCTGAAGCAGGTTTTGGTCAATCTCGAGCGCATGCGCTGGTTGAACCACGATCTTGGCGAGCGGCGGATCATGGCAAACATCCCGGACTATTCCGCTACCATGTATATTGGGGACACGCCGGTCTGGCATTCTCGTACGGTTGTTGGTGATGCCGAGGAAACCCGGACGCCGGAATTCTCCGACGAAATGACCTATATGGTGGTCAATCCGACCTGGCACATTCCCGACAGCATCGCGACGCGGGTCTACCTGCCGAAGCTTCGCAAGGATCCCACGGTTCTCGATCGGAACGGAATGAGCCTCTACACCAGATCGGGCAAAAAGATTGACCCGCGGCTGGTGAACTTTGCGCAGTATTCCGACGAGAGCTTCCCGTTCCGGGTGAAGCAGAACCCGAGCCTGGACAATGCGCTTGGGCGCGTGAAATTCATGTTCCCCAACGAGTTCTCGATTTATCTGCACGACACGCCGGCGCAGAGCTATTTCAAGAAGGACGCACGGGCATTTTCCAACGGCTGTGTGCGGTTGGAGCAGCCGATTGATCTGGCGCTTGAACTGCTTGACGGTCAGTATGATAACCCGCAGGCATCATTTGATGGCTGGCTGCAGACCAAAAAGGAACGGCACGTAAACCTTGAGAAACCGGTTGAGGTTCACCTGGTTTACCGTACGGTCTGGAGCGATCCGGAGGACGGTATCCGGTACCGCGCGGACATCTATGGACGCGATGCGACGGTGTTCAATGCACTTGCGGCCAAGGGTGTTGACCTGAGCGGTGATGCGGCGGCGTGGGCGCAGCATGGAGCTTTGCAGGCTGCGGAAAATAGGGGCTGACATGATATCCATTGCCGAACTGGCCAAAGCCCTGGGGTCGGATGCCGCCGGGGATGACAAACTCATGGTGTCCGGCGCGGCAGAGCCTGGCACGGCCCAGCGGCACGAGGTCGCACTCGCCATGAGCCCGGAGTTTGCGGACGAACTGAAGAATGGCGCGGCTGAAGCGGCCATTTTGTGGCCCAATGCCGACTGGCAGGCCATGGGACTAAAGGCCGCGATTTTTGCTCCGCGTCCGCGCTATGTGCTCTCGGGTGTGACGGAGGTGTTCGACCATCCTTTGCACGTGGAGGACGGCATCAGTTCAATGGCCGTTATTGATCCGTCTGCCGAGATTGGCGAAGGCGCGTCCATTGGACCGTTCGTCGTGATCCGAGGCAATGTGAAGATCGGCAGGGGATGCCGTATTCTGCCGCACGTGATGATTTCGGAGAACGTGCAGATTGGCGATGACGCGCTGCTCCATGCGGGTGTCAAGATCGGTGCGCGTGTCAGGATTGGCGACCGGTTCATTGCCCAGCCCGGTGCGGTGCTTGGCGGAGACGGGTTCTCATTCGTGACGCCGACTCCGGGTGTTGTTGACGAAGCACGGTCCACAGGTGCGATTACGTCGCAGGACCAGGAGTCATATGTCCGGATCAATTCGCTTGGCGCGGTCGTGGTCGGTGATGACGTTGAGGTGGGGGCGAATGCCTGCATCGACCGTGGCACGATCCGCGACACGTCCATCGGAAACGGCACCAAAATCGATAACCTCGTTCAGATTGGCCACAATGTTCAGGTTGGCCATACCTGCCTGATCTGCGGTCATTCGGGCATTGGCGGGTCGACGCGTATCGGTGACCGGGTGGTCATTGGGGGCGCGGCCTCGATTGCCGATCACCTCCATATTGGCAACAATTCGGTGATTACCGGGAATTCCGGCGTGGCCAGCAATGTGGGCGAAAACCGTATCATGATGGGCTATCCGGCAGTGCGGATGGACCAGAACGTGTCCATGTACAAGGCGCTCCGTCGGCTGCCCCGGATTCTTGACAAGTTCATGACAGATCAGAAACAGGTTCCCTAGCCGCCCGCAAAGCCGTAAACCACTGTTGCGAACGTGACTGATGGAGTTAACATGTCGGATACGGCAACTTTGACGGTAAGTGACCGGCTGATGCACATTCTGGCCGAGCAGGCCATTGTCGACCGCAGCGAGATCAGCCCTTCCTCCACGCTGGAAGACCTCGGAATTGATTCCGTGGCTCTCGTGGAGGTGATATTCTCCATTGAGGAAACTTTTGATATCGCGGTGCCCTTCAACGCCAATGAGGCGGAGTCCGGGGAGTTCGATATCAGCTCGGTGGGTGGAATGATCAAGGCCGTAGAGGATCTGATCTCTTCCCGGAATGACTGATCTGTCTACCAGGCGCGTGGTCATTACCGGCGAGGGCGCGTTCAACGCTCTCGGTAAGACCGCAGCGGAAACCTGCGATGCCATGAAAAATGGACGGTCGGGTATCGGGCCTCTGGATTTTCCGGGGGTGGAACGCCTGTCCATTCGTATCGGCGGTCAGGTGACCGGGTATGATCCCGCGGAGTTTTTCAGCCGACAGCAGCTTACGCTTTTCGACCCATTTACCCAGTTCGCCATGATTGCGGCCGGTGAGGCCATCACGCAGTCCGGGCTGGAATTTGAGGATGCGGAGTTGTCCGAACGGTCGGGCGTGATCCTTGGGACATCCGGCGGCGGATTGCAGACGCAGGATGAAAACTACCGGCTTGTTTATGAGGAAGGCAAAAACCGCGTACATCCGTTTGTGGTGCCGCGCCTGATGAACAACTCTGCGGCTAGTCACGTGTCGATGGCCCATAACCTTCAGGGGCCGACTTTCACTGTTGCGAGCGCCTGTTCGTCGTCGAACCATGCCATGGGTCAGGCCTTTGCGCTTATCAAAAGCGGTCAGGCCGATGTGATTGTGACTGGCGGCAGCGAGAGCATGCTGTGCTTTGGTGGCATCAAGGCGTGGGAAGGTCTGAGGGTGATGTCCAAAGATGGGTGCCGTCCGTTCTCAGCCAACCGCAACGGTATGGTGCAGGGCGAGGGGGCCGCGGTCTTCATTTTTGAGGATTATGAACATGCCCGCGCGCGCGGCGCGAATATTCTTGCGGAGGTGACGGGCTTTGCGATGAGTTCGGATGCGTCCGATATTGTGACACCCAACATTCGTGGTGCCATCCGTGCGATGCGGGGTGCGTTGCGGAGCGCGGGTCTGAACCCGGAAAGCGTCGGTTACATCAATGCTCACGGTACCGGGACGGCGGCGAATGACCGGACTGAATGCGCGGCGGTGCGTGAGGTATTTGGTGCGCACGCCGACAACCTGATGATTTCCTCCACCAAGTCGATGCACGGCCATTTGATTGGCGGGACGGGGGCGGTGGAACTGCTGGCCTGCGTGATGGCGTTGCGGGAGGGTGTGGTCGCGCCGACGATCAATCACGAGGAGTTCGATCCGGACTGCGACCTGGACGTGGTGCCCAATGAGGCGCGTGAGGCGCGCGTTACGGCCGCCATGAGCAACGCATTCGCCTTTGGTGGGCTGAATGCGGTGCTGCTTCTGACGGCCGTATAGAGGGCGTTACTGCTGGGGCTGTTGCTGCGATGCGTTGCTCAGCGGTTCCAGTTCGTTGAACGCGGCGGTGAAGCCGTCCAGTGACAGGTTCAGAATGATTTCCTGCGCCGGGTTCGACATGGACCGGAGGCTGACCAGCCCCTGTTGACCGGCCTTGAGGTCGTTCAGGAACTCCTCGTCAAATGCGAAGCGGGAAAAACACCCGGCCCCGTCACACCATACGAAGGGAAACTGTCGGGGATCGTTGTCATCGACCTGCATGACGAGGCCCGCTGTGAGCAGGGTGCCAAGAGGTGTGAGAACGGTGACGCCCGCTTTGGCCGGTGTGTCGTCCTCGATCCGGACGATGTTGAAATCCGCAACGGGCTGGTTCCGGTAGTTCAGCGCCACCTGGTACATGTAGCAGTCGCTCTCGTCCGGTGCGCACAGGACCTGCCAGTCGCCATGGGTCGATTTGACCTGAATACGGGATTCCGCTGCGGCAGGATCACCTGCGGGTGGTGTTGCCGGAGTGCTTCCGGTTTCCGCTGCCGGTGTTTCGGTTTCCGTTGTGTCCTGGGCCATCGCGCCGGATGCGATGAAGAGGGCCGCGATTGCCGCGGTCGTAGCCTGTAACATGTGTTTCATTTGCCGCTCGCGTCCTTCCTTTGATGAAAGATCTTTGAGTGTGCGAAATCGCACCCCGCAGACATGGAGTCAACAGCGGCGCACGGGTGCTCAGGAGGCTGTTACAAGTGAAAAGGGCGCGGCAACGCCACACCCTTTTCCCGCATTTTGCGACTTTCCCTGTCGGACTTGCCGAACTTCGTGGCGGAAAGCTAGAACGCGATTCCCCATCGGTCAAGTGCTTTGGAACGTTGGAATAATCAAAATATTTGTCTGATTTTCATGACATTCAGCCAAAAAAAGGCCGGTGAAGTTCACCGGCCAAGTTCAACAGGGAGGAAGTCGCGTGTCCCTTGACCAAACGGTGCCGGGACACATTGATGAAACTAAATTCAAATGATTAACATAGTGTTTCCAGAAAATTTTATGAGTGGAAGCGGTCAATGGCGGATGACGGGATTTTTGTTGGCGGCGGAGGACCGTCCTACGGCGAACCGCGTGAACTGCTGCTTCGATACGCAAACCGGCATGGTTTGATCACCGGAGCCACCGGTACGGGCAAGACCGTTACGCTGCAGATACTGGCCGAAGGGTTCTCGGCCGCCGGAGTGCCGGTGTTCGTGCAGGACGTGAAGGGTGACGTGTCGGGACTTTCCCAGCCCGGCGAGGGTGAGGGCAAGCTGCATGAGGCGCTGACCGGGCGGGCAACCACCATTGGAATGCCCGATTTTGGTTATCAAAACTATCCGACCGTGTTCTGGGATCTCTTCGGTGAAACCGGGCATCCCGTTCGCACGACCGTCAGTGAGATGGGGCCGCTGCTTCTGTCGCGCATGATGGACCTGACGGAGGCCCAGGAGGGTGTTCTCAATATCCTGTTCCGTGTGGCGGATGAACAGGGCCTGGCGCTTCTCGATCTTAAGGATCTGCAGTCTATGCTGGTCTGGCTCGGTGACAATGCCAGTGAGGTTGGGCGGACCTATGGCAATATTGCCTCCGCGTCGGTGGGGGCCATTCAGCGCAACCTTCTGGTGTTGGAAAATCAGGGGGCGAACCAGTTTTTTGGAGAGCCGTCGCTGTCCCTGTCCGATTTTATTGCGACCGATGAGGGGATGGGCCGGATCAACGTGCTGATGTCGGACCGGCTGATGCAGTCGCCGCGGCTCTACGCGACCTTCCTGCTTTGGCTCTTGTCCGAGCTGTTCGAGGAACTGCCCGAGGTGGGCAATCCGGACAAACCAAAAATGGTGTTTTTCTTCGATGAGGCGCATCTTCTGTTCAAGGACGGATCGGACGCGCTGACGGAGAAGGTGGTTCAGGTTGTCCGGCTGATCCGGTCCAAAGGAGTCGGGGTCTATTTCGTGACCCAGAACCCGGATGACGTTCCGGGTGATGTTCTGGCGCAGCTGGGGAACCGGATCCAGCACGCGCTGCGCGCCTACACGCCACGTGACAAAAAGGCCCTGCGGCAGGCGGCGGAGACGTTCCGGCCCAATCCTGATTTTGACACGGAAGAAGCGATCCAGAATGTGGGGACCGGTGAGGCGGTTGTGTCGCTTCTGGAGGACAAGGGTGTGCCGGCGATGGTCAGCCGCACTCTGATCCGGCCTCCAAAGTCCCGCATGGGCCCGATCACCGACGAAGAGCGTGCCGCGTCCATTTCAGCGTCGCCCATGGCGGGTCGCTATGACGTGGCCATTGACCGTGAATCCGCCTCCGAGATCCTGGCGAAACGGGCTGATGAGGCGGCAAGTGAGGCGGAGGACCTGGAACGCAAGGCCGCCGAGGAGGACGAGGCCGCGAAACGGGTCAAGGAACTTGAGGCGGAACTGAGGAAGTACAGGGCCCCCGCGGGGTCCCGGTCGAAACCTGGAACCGGGAGCAGCTATTCCCGGTCCAGCCGGTCACCCAGTTCGCCTTCGCTCGGTGCGGAACTGGCCAAAACCGTGGTGAAACAGCTAAACTCACGACAGGGCAAAGCCCTGGTGCGCGGTATTCTTGGATCGCTGTTTAAAGGTCGGTAAGGGACCAGAGCGCCCCTTGTGCTACAGCAGTTTGCGGACGCGGATGCGGGTGAGGCGGTTGTTTTCACGTTCCAGCACCTCGAACCGGAAGCCGTGGAAACTGAACACCTGACCGGCATTGGGGATGGCCTGTGCCTCGTGGATGACGAGCCCGGCGATGGTGTTGGCCTCCTCATCCGGGAGCGACCAGTCACAGTCGCGGTTAAGGTCGCGGATCGTCACGCCACCATCGACCTCGACCGATCCGTCGTCGTTGGGCTCAATCCCTGAGGATTTCTGCGTGTCATGCTCGTCGGTAATGTCGCCGACGATTTCCTCGATAATGTCCTCAAGCGTGATGAGCCCGTGCAGGGCGCCGTACTCGTCAACGACGAGGGCAAAATGTGAACGGCGCAGAAGGAAGGCACGCATCTGTTCGTCGAGAGGCGTGGTCTCGGGCACGAAGTAGGGCTCCATCGCCACTTCCTCGATGTTCAGCTCGCTAAAGTCGGCAGGCGACTCGCGGCTGTCGAGGCCGAGCTGGTGGACGGCACGGGAAAGGTCCTTGGCGTGCAGCACACCAATGATGTTTTCCGGGTCCTCGCGGTAGAGCGGGATGCGGGTGTGCTGGGATTCCAGTGCCTTTGCGAGGATCTCCGCCGGGGGCAGGTCCGCGTCGATCATTTCAATTTCTCGGCGGTGGAGCATGACTTCCTCCACCCTGCGTTGGCCAAGGTCCAGTGCGCCGAGCAGGCGGTCCCGATCGTCTTTTTCCACAGCGCCCTCGGAGTGGTGGAGGGCAATCGCTCCGGCGATTTCTTCCTGGGCGGCCAGAAAATGCGCCTCCGGGTCGGTGCTGACGCCAAATACGCCCAGTATGGTGCGAACCAGGGCTCGGACTGCATTCACGACAGGAGAAAGGACCACAACAACGCCGCGTATCAGGGGAGAGACGCGCGCCGCCATCGTCTCTGCATTGGTGATGGCGTAGGTTTTGGGCAGTACTTCGGAAAACACCAGCACAAGGCCGGTCATTACCAGCGTGGCAATGGCGACCGCGCCCTCACCCAATAGCACCGTGAAAAACATGGTCGCGAGCGATGTCGCGAGGATGTTGACGAGGTTGTTTCCGAGCAGAATGGCCCCGATCAGGCGTTCCTTGTCCTCGATCAGCTTCAGGGCCACGCCCGCACCACGGTCGCCCTTGCCGTCCATGGAGTGGAGTTTGCCGCGCTTGGCCGTGGTCAGGGCCGTCTCCGACCCGGAAAACACGGCCGAAAGACATAACAGCACCAGAATTGCGATTCCCGTTATGACGATCGGCCAGAACGACGTGGCCGCTTCTGCGGTTTCCATAACTTTTGAGCCCTGTGAATACTTCGAGGTATTTAGGGTTTATGGGGCCAGTCGTCGCCGTCTTCAAGGTCCGGGGCGGTTTCCGCGGCGAGAGGATGTTTTTCGAAAACAAGCTCCTTCATCCGCGCGTCCTGCACATGGGTATAAATTTCCGTCGTTCCGATGCTGGCGTGACCGAGCAGGGTCTGGATAACCCGGAGGTCCGCGCCATGCGACAGGAGATGCGTCGCGAAGGCGTGCCGCAGGGTGTGGGGCGAGATTGTTGACGGGTCGAGGCCCGCGTTGGCGGCAAGTTCCTTGGTCAGGAGGAAGAAACGCTCCCGGGTCATGTGACCGCGTTTTCCGCGGGCCGGAAACAGATGGGCGGAGTCCGGTTTGCCTTTTTTAGTAGCGAGCGCCTGAAGCCGGTCACGCTCGGTCAGCCAGGCCTCCAGCGCGGTTTTGGCCGGTACGGAAAGGGGTACCATGCGTTCGCGACCGCCCTTGCCCCGGACGAGGATCATCTGCGGATTGCCGCGCACGGCCGCGACGGGCAGAGAAACGAGTTCGGTTACACGCAGGCCGGTGGCGTAGAGAATCTGCATCAGGCACGTGTTGCGCAGGCGTTCGGTCTGGTTTTTTCCGGTCGATGAGGCGGCCTCCAGAAGCCGGTCCACGTTGTCCTCGCTTAGCGTGCCGGGCAGGGCGCGGCGGCGTTTGGGGCCTTTTATGAGCGCGGCGGGGTCATCCTCGCGCCAGCCCTCAAGGAAGCAGAACCGATAGAACTGCCGCAGGGCTGAAAGGCGCCGGGCCCTCGTGGTTTCGGCCATGCCCCGGTCGGTCTGGTCCACCAGATAGGCCTCAATATCGGGGCGCATTGCCTCGATGATGTCGGTGTTTCTGGACATGAGGAACTCCTCGTAATCCAAGAGGTCCCGGGCATAGGAGGCGATTGTGTTGGAGGCGGCGTCCCGTTCGGCCTGAATTGCCTCCAGAAACTGCGCGATGCGGTCCCGCGATTTCAATCCGGCCTCCCGGAACCCAGTACGGTCTGGATCGCGATTTTGCGGGCGGTTTCTTCCTGTCCGGCTTTACGTAAGAGTAGCAGCGCGGAGCGGAGGGAGTCCGGAGCGAGGTCCGTTCCGCCCTGAAGCAGGTCAAGCGCGGCGAACAGAGCCTCGCCCTGGCGTTTCTCGCGGAGCATTCTTTGCAGACGCACATCGCGAATGGACGGATCGCCGGTTGGTGCGAAGGCGTTTTTGACAGCCGTGGAGACCGGATCTTTCGTTAAGTGCTGTGGGGTCTGACCGTTCGCCAGATCGACAAGGATTTTGTTTGGGTAGTCTGCGGGAATGTCGGTGAGGTCCGTTTCTCCGGCAAGTAGAAGCAGGTCCAGCACTGCGAATTGTGCGTCCTGGGGCAGGGACTGCCGGTCGATTTCACTCAGTTGTGGCCCGTAGGCATAGGCGAAGGCGGAACGGAGGCCCCGCTCAGTGAAGACCTCGTCCGCGGCCAGTATGGCGTCCGGGAGGTCAGCCTGGTCCGAGTCGGCCAGAGCGGCATCGAGATCCTGGGTGGCGGCGACGCGGTCCCAGATGCCCCCGGATGCGGCCGGTTTTGCGGATCGGTAGGCCTCAAACAGGACTTCCGGCGACACGGTAGTGGCCAGAACGAGGCGTTCGGCCGCTTCGGCCCGGATGCGCAGCGGGGCGTGTTCGTCAAGATCGAAGTGGAGAAAGGCCAAAGGAAGCCGGGCGGCCGGCCGTGGCAGACCAACGGCTTCGCGCATCAGGAAATCCAGCGGTGTCAGAGGGTCGGGCGCCTCGGGGGCCGGCTCCTCCTCAAAGAGTTCGGGATCGAGAAAACGTGCCAACAGGGCATGCTGTGCCGGGTCGAAGGCGTCGACCTCCTGACCCATCGTCAGTGTGATTTCTGCGGCTCCCCAGTCTCCGCCACGCGCGAGGCAGAAGATCCTAGCGGGCAGGGTCGGCGACAGCGTGGGTTTGCGGCGAAGTTCGCGGCAGGGCGCGTCCGCGTGGTTGCTCAGCAGGCCCACATCGAACCAGCGGCGGAAAATTGCGGGGTCTTCCGCACCGGTCATGCCGATTAGGGCTTCGGTTTCCTCAAGGGCACCAAGTTCGAGAAGACGGTCGAGGCGTGCAACAAAAATGTCGCGGCCATCCTCGGTGCTGCCTGGCGTTGGGGTTGCGGCAAGCAGGATGCGTTTGAACAGACGAATGGTCTCGGGCACACCGCGGCCGCCATGCTCTCTGACCAGGGTGAGGGCCGTCGCGGCATCCGTGGGCCCCCAGATGTCGGCATTGAACCCGGTGTCCTGTGGCGAGAGAATTCCGGCAGTCGAGTATGCCGCGTTACTCAGAACCGTAGTGGTTACCTCCTCCACGCCAAAGGCCGAATTGCCGGATTGCTCCGGGACAGCGCCGGTTTCGCTTACGCTCTCCGAAAGCCATGGAATTGCGCTGCGCGGGTCATTCGCCCATGCCGGTACGGCCAGCAAAATGCCGGCTGTCGCAAGACCCGTGCGCAGTTTTAACGGTCTACATCGCATCTATGGGTTTGGAGATTTCCGCCGTTGGTGCGGGCAAGTCGGAAAATATCGCCATCGCCAGCAGATAAGCGGCTGACGCGACGACCAAAAACAAAAAACCCTTAAAAACGTATCCCATTCCGAATTGTCCTGCCTTCCTGGCTTGACCCTAGGCCAAGGTCCTGTTCAATCACATGACAATGACCGACCTTGACTTAATGAGTGGTGTACTACCGGTGCGTCCGAATAACAAATGACATGAATGAACCGGAAAAATCCAGCCTTCCTAATGGGTTTGAAACGCTTAAACTGCAAAAAACCCTTGTGCTCGTGGGGCTGATGGGAGCTGGCAAGACGAGTGTCGGCAAAAGAGTGGCCGCAATCCTTAATGTTGATTTCGTTGATTCCGATTCGGAGATCGTTGAGGCGGCCGGAATGAGCATTCCAGAGATCTTCGCCGGCCTCGGTGAGGCGGCTTTTCGCGACGGCGAGCGGCGGGTGATTGCGCGTCTTCTGGCCGGTCGTCCCTGCGTTCTTGCAACCGGTGGTGGTGCGTTCATGGAGGCGCGGACCCGGGAAGAAATCAAGGCGCATGGCACCTCGGTGTGGATCAGGGCGGACGTCCAGCTTCTCTGGGAACGCGTGCGGGGACGACCAGGGCGCCCGCTGCTGGACAATCCGAATCCGCGGCAGGTCCTTGCGGACCTGGAACGTCGTCGTGCACCCATTTATGCCGAAGCCGATGTAATCGTCGAAAGCGTGCGCGGCGCAAGCCACGTGGACATGGCGGTTCGAATTATCGACTCCGTGCGGGCATATGACGGCGCGGCCACATCCGGTGACAAAACCATTGGGGAGAAACGTTGATGGAGCGTGAAACGGTCAGGGTGTCGCTTGGCGATCGTTCCTATGACATTCGTATCGGGTCGGGGCTGCTCGCGGACGCTGGCGTTGAAATGGGGTCTCTGGTTGGTTCGGCGAAGGTTGCGGTGGTTACTGAACGGAACGTTGCCGCGCACCACCTGGAAACACTCGAGCATAGCCTGAGAGGCGCCGGAATCGCTTTTGAGGTGCTGGTGCTGGAGCCGGGAGAGACGACAAAGTCCTGGGCTGCGCTTCAACAGACCGTGGAATGGCTGATCGAGAAACGGATCGACCGTGGCGATGTTGTTGTCGCACTGGGTGGTGGTGTCATTGGCGATCTCGTCGGGTTTGCCGCGGCCATCAACAGGCGGGGTGTGAGGTTTGTTCAAATTCCCACGACGCTGCTTGCGCAGGTGGACAGTTCAGTGGGTGGCAAAACGGCGATCAACTCACCGCTGGGAAAAAACCTCATCGGGGCGTTTCACCAGCCGTCACTGGTTCTGGCGGATACGGGGCTACTCGCAACATTGTCGGAACGCGATTATCTCGCCGGTTATGGTGAGGTGGTCAAATACGGGCTGCTTGGGGACGCTGCGTTTTTTCACTGGCTTGAGGAAAACGGTCCGTCTGCCCTGCAGGGAGACTTGGAGGCAAGGAATTACCTCGTGAAACGCTCCTGTGAAATGAAGGCGGAGATTGTGGAAGAGGATGAGACCGAACGCGGCCGGCGGGCGCTCCTGAACCTCGGTCACACGTTTGGGCATGCTCTGGAAGCGGCAACCGGATATTCCGACCGTCTGCTGCATGGCGAGGGAGTTTCAGTCGGTTGCATGCTGGCATTTGAGGCGAGTGTGGGCATGGGCCTTTGTTCGCAGGAACTGCCCGGCAGGATTGCTCAGCACTACTCAAAAATGGGAATGCGGTATCGTATGGAGGATATCGAGGGGAGTTTGCCCGATGCGGATGTGTTGATCGATCTAATGGGTCAGGACAAGAAGGTCGAGGCCGGCCGTTTGACCTTTATTCTGGCGCGCGACATCGGTGATGCGTTCGTTTGCAAGGATGCCGATATCGGTGCGGTTAGACAGGTGTTGGAGGCCAATCTGGCGGCACGGACGCATTAAGGGTGATTCCATTTCCGTCCTTGAATGGCCGGTCTGATTGACTGTTGGGAAAATCTGCAGTCGACACACGTATAGCGCGAACAATCTCTGAAAATATGTGATAATTTCGCCAGGTCGGTGAATTTTCAGATATTGCAGTCGGTTCTGGGGCGACGTTATCTGACAAACCTGTGACATTCGGGGCGGGATCGGGAGAGGAGTGCGAATTTTCCTTGCTATTGGAGGGCGGAAAATCACACTGTGTTAACTGGGGAATGCAATAAGTTAATGATTCCCGGGATCAAATTGGAAAGGCTTACGAAATTGGCTCCGCAACCGAACCTGAACGTGGTGTCCGCCGCTGGTTTCGCAGCGGCCTTTTCCGGTGCCTTTTTTGCCGTTCCTGCGCATGCGGATGAGGATGAGGGCGGTTTGCCGCCGGCGCTCGAGTTCATCGTTGAGAATGAATATATCGACGCGGAAAACCCCGATTTCGTTGCCACGGTCCGGGCTGGTGTTGCTGTAAGCCCGGCCTATCTGGGGTCGAGCGAATATGAGCTCGGGCCAAGTGCAGCGCTTCGGCTCGACTATGTCCGTTTCCCAGGCGGGTTTGAATATGGTTCCGGAGACGCGGTCGGCTTCCGGCGTGGTTTGGGACTTCGCGGATCGGTCGGTTACATCGGCAAGCGTGACTCCGACGACTATGAGGAGATTGAGGGCCTCGACGATATAGACCGCGCTTTTGAGGCCGGTTTCGGTATCGGATACGAGCAGAGAAACTACCGTGTTTTCGCGGATGTCAGATATGGTTTCATCGGGCATCACGCCTGGGTTGGCGATGTGGGTGCGGATGCGATTGCCTATCCGATCGAAGGTTTGACCCTGACCCTCGGGCCGCGGATCTCGCTCGGTGACGCAAGGTTTGCCGACGAGTATTTTGGGGTCTCCGAAGAGGAGTCGGCCCGGTCAGGTATCGAGGCTTATGACGCCGAGGGCGGTGTGCTGGGGGCGGGTGTCCTTCTGGAGGCTCGATACCAGTTTAACGAGCGTTGGGGCCTTGAGGGCAGTGCGGAATATACGCGTCTGATGAATGATGCGGCTGAGTCCCCGATTGCGGAAAGCGGCTCCGAGGACCAGTACGAGTTCCGCTTCAGTCTGACCCGCCGGATCAGCCTGGATTTCTAGATCAACAGTTTGAACCGGACCTAGTCGTCGCGGGCCAGTGCCCGTTGTCTTGCCAGCGCGCTGTTCTTGTCGGACACGCCAACGAGGTTGGCGACAAGCCTGAGCAGCCCGTGTTCCTCATCATTGATGCCGTCCGCTGCGGCCACGCGCCAGAGCGCTTCCACAATGCCTTCGCGGTCCTCATAGGGAACGGCGGCCTTGATAAGCCGTGTGAACCGCACGGTGTCCGGGGCCTCGGCTTCGGTCTGTTCCGCTTCCCGACGCAGGTCTTCGACCTCCTGTGCCCCAAGACTGTAGTAATCTGACAGAACGCGGCTGATCCGTTCGCGTTCCGCTTCGGTATAGGTGTGGTCTGTTCTTGCGATCCTGACCATGAGGGCAGCCAAGGCGAGCCGCGCGTCATGCGGATCGAGCGTGTCCTCGGTCGGGGTGCCGGCGAGACGGCGGAGAAGGTCTGCTATCATTTGGTGTATGTAGGCTCTCCGCCGCCTTATACCAGACGCGACTGGTCCACGGCGGCTCTTACGAAATCGGCAAACAGCGGGTGTGGTTCAAATGGCTTTGACTTGAGCTCCGGGTGGAACTGTACGCCAATATACCAGGGATGATCCGGAATTTCCACGATCTCCGGCAGGCGACCGTCCGGAGACAGACCGGAAAACACGAGACCGCATTTTTCCAGCTTGTCTCGATACTCGATATCCACCTCGTAACGGTGACGGTGGCGCTCGGAAATGTCGGTGGTGCCATAGATTTTGGCGACCTGGCTGTCCGGCTTGAGCGTGGCGTTGTAGGCGCCAAGCCGCATGGTGCCGCCCTTGTTGTCCGTGACCGCCCGTTTGATCGTGCGGTTGCCCTCGACCCATTCCTTTAGGTGATAGATGACGTGCGTGTAGTTGTTGTGGCCCCGCTCGTAGTCGAACTCCTCGGAGCCCGCGTCCTCCAGGCCGAGGATGTTGCGTGAAGCTTCGATAACGGCCATCTGCATTCCCAGGCAGATGCCGAGATAGGGAATTTTGCGGGTGCGGGCGAACCGGGCCGCGTTGATCTTGCCCTGCGTGCCGCGTTCGCCGAAACCACCCGGCACAAGGATGGCGTTGTAGCCGTCGAGCAGCGGTGCAATGTCGTTGCCGGTCTCGAACTTCTCTGCGTCGATCCATTCCGCGCTGACCTTTACCCGGTTGGCGATGCCGCCGTGGGTGAGGGCCTCGGCGATGGATTTGTAGGCGTCTTCAAGCTGGGTGTATTTGCCGACGATCGCGACCTTTACCTCGCCCTCGGCATTGTGGATACGGTCGACCACGTCGTCCCATTTGTCGAGTTTCGGCTTCGGGGCGGGTGAAATGCCGAATGCGTCGAGAACCGCCTGGTCGAGGCCTTCCTGGTGGTAGGCCAGGGGCGCTTCGTAAATGGAGCGCAGATCGTTGGCGGCAATCACGGCGTCGGGGCGGACGTTACAGAACAGTGCGAGTTTCTCGCGTTCCTTCTTCGGGATCGGGTGTTCCGAGCGACAGACAAGTACGTCCGGCGCGATGCCGATGGACCGTAGTTCCTTGACCGAGTGCTGCGTTGGTTTTGTTTTAAGCTCGCCGCTGGCCTTAATGAAGGGCAGGAGGGTGAGGTGCATGAAAATGCACTGGCCGCGTTCACGGTCCTGGCCGAATTGACGAATAGCCTCGAAGAAGGGAAGTCCCTCGATGTCGCCCACGGTTCCGCCGATCTCGCAAAGCATGAAGTCAACCTCGTCACCGTCTACGGCAAGGAAGTCCTTGATTTCATTTGTAACGTGCGGAATGACCTGGATGGTCTTTCCGAGGTAGTCGCCGCGGCGTTCCTTATCGAGGACGTTGGAATAGATGCGGCCTGAGGACACGGAGTCCGTGTTCCGTGCGGCAACTCCGGTGAACCTTTCGTAGTGGCCCAGATCGAGGTCGGTTTCGGCGCCATCGTCGGTGACGAAAACCTCACCGTGCTCGAAAGGCGACATGGTTCCGGGGTCGACGTTGAGGTAGGGGTCCAGCTTCCGAAGCCGTACGGAGTAGCCCCGGGCCTGGAGAAGCGCGCCCAATGCCGCGGACGCAAGGCCTTTGCCCAGTGACGAAACCACGCCACCTGTGATGAAGATATACCTTGCCATATTTGATATTCCCGTGACGTTAGGCTTTGGAGCAACCTCTGCGAAATCCTGCCCCACGGGACTCAATCCTTAAGCGAGATCCCGTTGAGCGGCAATAGGCTGACGCCAATTCCCTTGCCTCTTTTGGAAGGGAATTGAGCGGTTTCCACTGACGTTCCGTTTATTCGACGGCTGGTGGTGTTGCCGGCTCGTCAGCGGCCGGTGGTGTGGACGGGCCATCTTCCGGCAGCGGTGGCAGGAGATCGTTACCGAGCGGGGAGGAGGCCGGGGAGCCGTCGCCAGACGCGTCTACGGAAGGCGCAAGACCGTCGATCACGGAATTCGAGGCGCCGTCGCGAACACCAATGATGGTCAGCGCGAGGGATGTGACCACGAATGCGATGCCGAGCATCCATGTGACCTTGGAAAGTGCGGTTGCCGCGCCACGTCCGGTCATGACGCCACCGCCACCTCCGCCGCCCATGCCAAGGCCGCCGCCTTCCGACCTTTGGAGAAGGACGACGACGATGAGCGCAAGCGCAATGATCAGATGAACGGTTAGTACGACGGTTGCCATGGCGGTCCCGGTAATAGCAGTTGAACAGCGGGTTCTCTATCCGCTCGCCGGAGGCTTGTCGACACTCAATTGCCAAAGCGTCCGATGGAATGAAATTGGGCCGCCCGGCGGTTGTGCCGGGGCGGCCCGAAAACGTGTCTGGCCGGAGGTATCAGTTCCGGGACTTGTCGACCATTTTGCCTTCGGAGATCCAGGGCATCATGGCGCGGAGTTTTGCTCCAACTTCCTCAATCTGGTGGTCGTCGTTGCGGCGGCGGGTTGCCTTGAAGGACGGCTGGCCGGCGATGTTTTCCGACATAAAGGCGGAGACGAATTTACCGGTCTGAATGTCGTCCAGAACCTCTTTCATTCGTGCCTTGGTCTCGGCGTAGGGCAGGATCCGTGGACCGGAAACGTACTCACCATACTCGGCCGTGTTGGAGATCGAGTAGTTCATGTTCGCGATGCCGCCCTCATAGATCAGGTCCACGATGAGCTTCACTTCGTGCAGGCACTCGAAATAGGCCATTTCGGGCTCATAACCGGCTTCCACGAGCGTCTCGAAGCCCATGCGGATCAGTTCAACGAGACCGCCGCAGAGAACGGCCTGTTCGCCGAAGAGGTCGGTTTCGCACTCTTCCTTGAAGTCGGTTTCGATGATGCCCGAACGGCCGCCGCCGATGGCGGAGCAGTAGGATTTGCCGATTTCAAGCGCGTTGCCGGAAGCGTCGTTGTGAACCGCAACGAGGCAGGGGACGCCACCGCCCTTGACGAATTCTCCGCGTACGGTGTGACCGGGGCCTTTCGGCGCCATCATGATGACGTCAACGCCCGGTTTCGGCTCAATGAGGCCGAAATGAACGTTGAGGCCGTGTGCGAAAGCGATTGCGGAGCCTTCACGCAGGTTGTCGTGGATGTACTTTTTATAGGTGTCGCCCTGAAGCTCGTCGGGCATGGTCATCATGATGACGTCGGCCCATTTTGCTGCTTCGTCGATGGCCATGGTCTGGAGGCCTTCACCTTCGGCTTTTGCGATGCTGGCGCTGCCGGGGCGAAGGGCTACGGCAACATTCTTCGCGCCGCTGTCGCGCAGGTTCAGTGCGTGGGCGTGGCCCTGGCTGCCGTAGCCGACGATTGCGACCTTCTTGTCCTTGATCAGGTTAATGTCGCAGTCGCGATCGTAGTAAACTCGCATTGGATTTGCTCCCTTGGGTATTGATGGGCGGAGCATAGGGGTTTACGCGGGATTGGGTTTTCCATTATCAGGATTTTTGCGGAATTTTCGAAACCTATATTCGCCCTTCTGGAGGTAATCGAAAAATTTATGTCTGAAGTCGATGATATGGACAGACGTCTTCTACGGCTGCTTCAGGATGATGCGGATATGCCAATCTCCCAACTGGCCGAACTGGCCGGTGTTTCGACGGGAGCGTGCTGGCGCAGACTTGAACGCCTGGAAAGCAGCGGCGTTATTCTCGGCCGAGAGATTGAGGTGGATTACCGCGCGCTTGGATATGAGGTGCAGGTGTTCCTGCGGGTGACCCTGGAAAAAACCGAACCGAACGCGTTTCACGAGTTCCTGAAAGCCGCTCGGGATGTGCCCGAGGTCGGAGACATCCAAAGCCTTCTGGGACGGGTGGATATCCGCATGGATGTTCGCGCAAGGGATCTGGCCCATTATCAGGAGATTTACCGGGAACGCATTTTGACGCTTCCGCATATTTCGGAGATTGAGGCCCTGATGCTGGTCAGTGAGGTGAAAGACACAAACAGGCTTCCGATCTGATGGCGTATGTTCCTGACGATACGGATCGGGCGGTGCTGCGTGTACTTCTCTCGGATGGCAGTCTCAACGCCCGTGAAGTCGGTGCGAGGGTAGGCCTGTCCCAGCCGGCGGCCTGGCGGCGGATTCAGAAGCTGCGTGAGGCCGGTGTCATTGCCGGACGACGGATCGTGCTGGACCGTGATAAGCTGGGGTTTTCTGTTGTCGTGTTTCTGGGAATTCGGCTCGCGGTAAAGGGTAGGCTCGATCTGGAGGCGTTTGAGCGCGCGGTAAAGGCGATCCCGGAGGTGCAGCTGGTTCAGCACGTTCTCGGCGTCTACGATTACCGATTGAAGGTCGTGGCGCGGGATCTCAGTGACTTTGAGCGCATCCTGCGCCGCCGTATTATGACGCTGCCGGGCATGGGAGCGGTGGAGTCGAATGTCATGCTCTCGGAGGAGAAAGCCTCCGCACCCCTTCTGTAGTCAGTTGACCGGGTCCGTTTGGCGGGCGCCCATACCGAGCCCCAACGCCATGACGGATTTTCTTACCGGTGCCAGTCCGTGCAGAAGTTTCAGCGCGGAACGGCGGTAATCACGCAGGACCAGGTTTTCCTGCATGGCCGCCCGGTTCAGGGCATCAATCCCCGCGACGCGCGCGACGATGTCGGGATGTCTCTGGCGGTTGTATTTGCCCAGCAGATCCTGAGCGCCAATGTCCTTTCCTTTGGTCCGGGCGGTGGCGCAGAGCTCCCCCAGCGTTGCGATGTCCGCGAGGCTCATGTTTAAGCCCTGCGCGCCGATGGGAGGGACCACATGGGCCGCTTCCGCGACCAGCGCGGTCCGCGGGCCATTAAGACGGTCCGCGACCTGGGAGATGATGGGCCACACCTTTCGTTCGCTTTCCAGTGAAAGTCGGCCATTCACACCGCAGGAGCGCAGGTTGAGGTCGTACTCGAACGCTTCACGATCCAGAGCGGCCAATTCCATGGCGCGAGGTCCCGTGTCCATCCAGACGATGGCCGACCGGTGGTGGCCGTCCATGCCGGGCAGCGGCACGAGCGTGAATGGCCCGCCTGTCCGGTGGATTTCCGTTGATACATTGTGGTGAGGGGCAGTGTGGGTGACGGTGAACACCAGTGCCTTTTGGCCGTAGCTCCATTTTTTGGCATCAATGTCGAGAATTTCACGGATGCGGCTGTTTCGCCCGTCTGCGCCGATGGTCAGTTGAGCGGTGATCTGCGAACCGTCGCTAAGCCGGTGGATGTTCCCGGAAGTACGCGGCGTGAAGTGTTCGACGCCCATTCCGTTTAGCAGAAAGACATTTTCGCGTTGGCTCAGGTTCTCTGTCATTTCATGGCGAAGGAGCCAGTTTGGCAGATTGAAGCCGAAGACCTCTTCGCCCACATCAGTCGCGTTGAAATCGACCTCGTCGCGGATGGCCGGTTCCTCGCCGCCGGCATCGGCAATCCTCATGGTGGCAAGAGCGGTCGCATGTTTCCCGAGTGTGTCCCACAGGCCTGATTTTTGCAGCAGTCGCACCGAGGGCATCAGAAAAGCGGTGCTGCGCAGATCTGATCCCGCCTCGGTCGAAGATGTGATTACCGGAGCAGGGTCGACACAGGCGACAGTGAAGCCTTCCGACGCGAAGAGGGCGGTTGCGGCGAGGCCCGCGACGCCACCTCCGGCGACCAGGACTTCTACGCATTCGGGGGGTTGGGTCATGTCGGTCCGCCTCTTCGGCTAGCGGTTTTACGCGAGGTTGCGCAGGAAACCGGTCAGGTCGTCGGTCTGATGGTGAATGTAAGCCTGGTCGGACTTTTGTCCGACGAGCACAGTTTGCATACCCAGCTCGTAGGGGATTTCCAGATTGCGGGCTTCATCCTCGAACATGGCGGCTGTCCCCGGTTCAAAACCGTCAAGTTCTATCACTCGGTCGAACGCGGTCCGGTGTGGCTTGGGCGTGAAGCCCGCACATTCAATACCGTAGAAGGCATCAAAGGCGCCATCAATTCCCCGCGCCCTGGTCACCCGGCGGGCGTGTTCCTTTGATCCATTGGTGAACACGATCCGGCGGCCGGGCAGGTTGTGAAGGCTATCCACCAGATCCAGATCCGGCGAGAGCGCGTCCAGCGCGATGTCGTGCACCTCATCAAGGAAGGGGTGTGGATCAATGCCGTGATTGAGCATCAGGCCGGCGAGCGTCGTGCCGTGTTCCCGCCAGTACCGGGATCTGAGTTCGGCCGCTTCCTGATACTCCAGTTTGAGTTCGCGCATCACATATCCGGTCATCTTTTCCTGGATGCCGTGAAACAGGTTCGCGTCCGGTGGATAAAGCGTGTGGTCCAGATCGAAGACCCACGTCGTGACATTCTGAAACTTTTCTTTCGGCATGCTCTCTAATTACGCCGGTCCGGTTCCGAGGGCAAACCCAATACGTTCGCGATTGCGTGGGGAATGTCCGCGCAACGTTGACAAGGAATGCCGCGCCGCCCAAACATCGCGCATGACGCATGGCATGTATCCCAATCGCGACGCCTATGACATGGTGCTCGAAGCCATCGACCGGGGCGAGTTCAAGCCGGGCGACAAGCTTGTGGAATCTGAGCTGGCGGTTCGGTTCGGCGTGTCACGGACGCCAATCCGGGAGGCACTTCAGAGGCTTGAGACCCAGTCGGTCCTGACGAGGGATGGCCGTTCCCTTGTTGTGTCGAGTCTCGATCACGATGAACTGGCCGAGCTGTATGTCGTGCGGTCGGAGCTTGAGGGGCTTGCCGCGCGTCTGGCCGCGCAACATGCCGGTCCGGAAGAGATCAGGGTTCTTTGGACGATGATCGATAAGGACCGCGAACTGATCGGGCGGCCTGACCTGCTCTCGCGCTCAAACAAGCGTTTTCACCGCCAGATACACCTCGCCAGCCACAACCGGTTCCTTATTCAGCAACTGGAATCGGTCAGGCGCTCCATGGCGCTGCTTGCCACCACGTCGCTGGAAGTCGATGGGCGGAGTGAGAAGGCGCTGGAAGAGCATGAGCGGATTGTTCGGGCCATTGAGGCGCGGGACGGGCCGGAGGCCGATGCAGCCCTTCAGGAGCATCTCAGCCGCGCTTTTGAGACCAGGCTGCTGGCGGAATCCGGGGCGGATGGCAATTTCGACGACGGTGACGGTCGGGCATGACGCCGGCCTTTATCGGGTGTCGTCAATGCCGTGTTCGGTCTTCGCCCAGTAGGACGGTTTGACGAATACTTCGAAGACCGCCCGATAGGCTGCCACCGCTCCAAGAAGCCAGTAGAGCGACATGACCGGTGACCAGAACGCAAGGGTATTGCGTCCGCTGTCGAGTGCAGCCACAAATGCGGTGAACAGCATGATCACCTGTCCAGCCATCATGGAAGATATCATGCCAAATGCGAGCCAATGCGGTAT
The DNA here is from genome assembly GCF_049800875.1 of Amaricoccus tamworthensis. Taxonomy (NCBI): domain Bacteria; kingdom Pseudomonadati; phylum Pseudomonadota; class Alphaproteobacteria; order Rhodobacterales; family Paracoccaceae; genus Amaricoccus; species Amaricoccus tamworthensis. The sequence continues at coordinate 102,106 of NZ_JBNAFV010000004.1, forward strand.
TCCGGCCAAAAGATCGAAGTCGTAGCCCAGCATGGCCAGCCAGAGTGCCCAAAACAGGGGTATGGCGAGGTATGATGTGATTGCTCCGAGAAAGAGAATCTGAAATCCCATGAAACCACGAAAGCCAAGATCGCGTGCCAGGGCAATCGGGCGCCGCATGTGGGTAACCCATGTGATCACGTACCCCTTGAGCCAACGTGATCTCTGTTTGATCCACGCAACTGGACGGTGATTGGCCTCTTCCATCGTTGTCGACGGGATCATGTCGCAGCGGTAGCCAAAACGGGCGAGCCGCATGCCAAGGTCCGCGTCTTCCGTGACATTATGCGCGTCCCAGGCCCCTATTTCTTCAAGCACGTTCCGGCGGAAGAATACCGTGGTTCCGCCCAATGGAATCGGGATGCCGAGCTTTTGCACGCCTAGCAACACAATCCTGAACCAGATGGCATATTCGATGGTAAAGCAGCGCGAGATGACATTCCGGTTGGTGTTGAAAAAATCGAGGTATCCCTGAACGCAGACCACCTCCGGCGGCGATGCCTGTAGATGTTCAACCACCTTTTGGATCTGATCAGGGTCGGGACGGTCCTCGGCGTCATAAATGCCCACAATCTCGCCCTCGCAGAAGGGAAGAGCATAGTTCATGGCGCGGGGTTTGGTGCGTAGTCCGTTTCCGGGAACGGTGATGATGTCGAAATTTGGAGGAAGACCGACTGCATCAATTGCCATCAGGGTTTTGAGGTCGTCTTCCTCCAGCACAAGCTTGATATCGAGCAACGCTGGGGGATAGTTCAACGACTTCATGGCATTGACGAGCTTCGGTACGACCGCACATTCGTCGTTAAGTGGTATCAGCAGGGACACCCTCGGCAGTTTCCTGTAGTCCATTAGCTTCAGGCCACCGTGGCTTTCTGTTTTGTTCTTCCCCTTAACCCGCACGAACAGGGCTGTCAGTCTCAGACACATGGTCAGCGCGTTCATTGCAAGGATCCAGAACATGAGGATTTGCAATGCAAGAAGCGGAGAAAAAGAAGTAAATGTGAAAATGACGGCAACCGCAGCGATCCATTTCCCTCGGTTGATTGACTGTGTCCATGAGCGGCAGCTGTAACCTTCCGGGGTCCGTATATTCGCCTCGGCATCCATGCGACCGCGGCATGCATTTGAGATTGCGACACGGATTTGCTCGACCGAGGTCAGAGTAAAGGAAACGCGTTTCGCCTCGATTTGGGAGAAGAGTTTTCTCGCGGCGGCGGAGTCATCAGGGCTGGACACCGCAATCACCAGGGTAGAGCCCACCCGGCGCCATGGCACCGCACCGATTGCAAGGCAGGCGTATGGATCGATGCCATCCATCAAGCTGGCATCGATGGGGCTGTCGTTCAGATCGACGCGCCCCAGGCCGGACTGGCTCGAAAGGGCGGACTGAAGCTGTTCGTCAGTGATACAATGATTGTTTACAAGAATTTGGCCGAGTTTCTGGTCCTGGGTTCTCTGCTGTTCCAAGGCGTCCTGGAGAACGCTTTCCTCGATCAGACCCTGTTGAACAAGGGTGCTGCCAAGTGGTTTCCGGACCGCAACCGGCTTCGGTTCGGCAATGGCCGGTTTGGCCGCCGTTATAATTGGCAATACTCGTGCCATAGGAATACTCACAAAATTACTTTGAGAGTATTACTAGGTGCGCATTAAGATGAAGTTAAGTTAACCGGGTGTTAATGATTAAACCGGTTCCTTAACCCTTTTCTCCATCTCACTGACAAAACGTTCAAAAAGGTAGAAGCTGTCCTGCGGTCCGGGGCTTGCCTCGGGGTGCTGCTGGACCGAGAAGACCGGGCGGTCGCGCATGGCGATGCCACAGTTGGAGCCATCGAAAAGGGACACATGTGTCTCCGCGACGGTGTCGGGGAGCGATTGACCATCGACGGCAAACCCGTGGTTCATGGAGGTCACTTCCACTTTACCGGTTTCAAGGTCTTTCACGGGATGATTGGCGCCGTGGTGGCCGTGGTTCATTTTGATTGTACGGGCACCGAGCGCCAGAGCCAGCATCTGGTGTCCAAGGCATATTCCGAAAACCGGGATGTCGGTCTTTTCGAGAACCGTCTTGATCATCGGAACGGCGTATTCGCCAGTTGCAGCCGGGTCGCCAGGCCCGTTGGAGAGGAACAATCCCTGCGGTTCGTGTGCGAGCACCTCTTCGGCGGTGGCCGTCGCGGGCAGTACAATGACCTCACAGCCAGCGGACGCGAGACACCGCAGAATGTTGCGTTTGGCGCCATAATCGACGGCAACCACGCGAAAACCTGGGGTTTCGTTCGGGGTGAAGCCATCGGGCCATGCCCAGCGCATTTCGTTCCAGCGGTAGCTTTGGGCACAGGTGACGTCTTTGGCGAGGTCGAGTCCCTCGATGCCAGGAAACGCGCGAGCCATTTGAAGGAGGGCGTCCGTGTCGAAATTGCCCTCCGGGTCGTGTGCGATGACCGCGTGGGGGGCGCCGAGGGAGCGGATTGATCTGGTCAGCCGACGCGTGTCGATGCCGCCAACACCGATCCGGCCGTTCTTCCGCATCCATTCGGAGATATGGTTGGTATTGCGCCAGTTGGACGGGTCGGTCGGATCCCATTTGACGACGATGCCGGCCGCCCAGGGCGCCGTGGCTTCGTCATCATCATCGTTTGTGCCGACATTACCGATATGTGGAAAGGTGAATGTCACGACCTGTCCGGCGTAGGAGGGGTCGGTCATGATCTCCTGATAACCGGTCATGGCCGTATTAAAGCAGAGTTCCGCAGCCTCGGTGCCGGTCGCGCCGAACCCGTTTCCGTAAAAAATCTGACCATCATTCAGGACGATACACCCGGTTGGTCGCGACTGTCCGAAGGTCAGCGCGGCGTCGGTTTTTTCGGTGGGTGAAGGGTTCTGCGACATGTTCGAATCCTCTAAAATTCGGGGGAAATTACGTTCAGTGTGGCCTAGGGTCAAGGAGTGGGTTTTTTGAAAACTACAATTTTTACAATAACTTACACTTTGTGAAGAAACTTGCGAATAATTTGTGTCATCATTATATTCCCCAAAACCTGACCCGCATGGGTCGACTGGACATGGTGTGTAATGATCCGCGAACGGTTTTCTCGAGATCTCAAGGCGGCAATTAAGTCGGATGACCCGGTTCGGGCCGCGACTTTGCGGCTGATTTGTGCGGCCATCAAGGATCAGGAGCTTCACCTCCGAAATGATGACGGAGCGGGTGAGCTGTCTGATGACAAGATTATGGGTTTCCTGCTTAAAATGGTCGAACAGCGTGAGCGCAGTGCGGCCGCTTATGAGGAGGCCGGGCAGCTTGATCTGGCTGATGAGGAGCGGAAGGAGATCGAAATTATTCGAACCTATTTGCCCAAGCAGCTTTCTGAATGTGAGGTCGAGCAGGCGATCGACAAGGCGATTGAGAGAACGGGTGCGAGCTCGATTCGGGACATCAATCGCGTTATGGCCAACCTTAAGGCCAACCACAGCGGACAAATGGATTTCGGCAGGGCCTGTGCCAGCCTGAAAAACGCCTTCCGCTGATTCAATACCAATGCATCTGATGCCGTCTCCCGCCTGTTCATCGTACACGCGGGCTTTTATTTAGGCGGTCCCAGGGGAATGGTTGCGGTCGCCCGTAATCCGCCCTGTTCCCGGTTTTCCAGTGTGACCTGTCCTCTATGCGCGACGATTATGGTTCGTGCTATGGAGAGGCCGAGGCCGGTGCCACCGGTTGAAAGGCTCCGGCTGTTGTCGCCGCGGACGAATGGTTGGAAAACGCTCTCGAGAGATTCGGTCGGGATGCCTGGCCCTTCGTCGTCGATCGCGACGAATGCGGAAGTGTCGTCCCGCGTGAGTGACACGCTTGCTGAGCCACCATATCGGATTGCATTGTCGATCAGGTTGCCGACGGCGCGGCCAAGGCCTACGCGCCGGGCTTTTACCTCAATACCTTCGGGGGCGGTGCATTTCACTCCGCGATCTTCACAGAGTTGCCTGACGAGGCTCCCAAGGTCGATGCGGCCAAAAGGTTCGGTGTCTTCGCCTTTCTGCGCGTAACTGACCAGCCCGTCCGCCATGACTGTCATCTCGTCGAGAATGCGTACCATCGCGTCGCGCTGTTCGTCTTCATCGACCATTTCGGCCCTTATGCGAAGGCTGGTCATGGGTGTTCTGAGATCGTGACCGACAGCCGCCAGCATTCGCACGCGTTCCGCATCGAACCGGGCGATTTCATCCTGCATCACGTTGAACGCGCGCGCGGCGTCCCGCATCTCTCTGGGGCCTTCCTCAGGGACGCGGATACTGCGATCGCCGCGGCCAACGGCTTTGGCGGCATTTGAGAGTTCCGCCAAGGGTTTCGTGAGATGGCGCGCGATCAGCATTGAGACTCCAAGCACCAGCAAAAGCGAGAGGATCAGCACCGTCAGGAACAATTGGCCGTCGATGCGTTCAGGCGGCGGCTTTACCCCGCGGGTGACCACGTTCAGCCATTCCGGGCGGCCATCGCGCTGGGTAAGTGGTATGGTAATCGCAATCACTTCCTCGGCTCTGAAGCGGCTGCGAAAGTTGTCATTGGCGTCGGGCTGCTGCCGGTCGATGATGGACACCCTAACATCGTCGCGTCCCAGGGCGTCTGATAGCTGTTGAGCGAATGCGCTTGAGCGTCTGTCCGGAACGGATTCCTGGAGCATGGGTTTGTTCTGAACCCTGACCCGTGCAAACCGGGTTGAGGCATCGTCAGCTATGAGACGGCGCGTGGGAGCGTCGACGGTCTCCATGGCGGGAACAAGCGCCGCGGTGCGTTCAATTTCGCGTTCTATGCTGGCGTTGCGGTCAAACCTCTGTTGTTCAAGCGTCAGAATAACCAGACCAATGAGGTTCGCAAAAACAATAGCCGAGACCAGCAGCAGGATGATACGGCCCGCCAGAGCGTCGGGCAGGAACCGTCGGAGCCTTTCCATCATCCGTCCTCTGTGACATCGGCAGCCAGCCTGTAGCCTCCACCCCATTCGGTAAGGAGTATCTGTGGCTTTTTGGGGTCGAGCTCAAGTTTCCGGCGAAGACGGCTCATCTGGTTGTCGATTGCGCGGTCGTAGGCCTTCGCTTCCCGTCCGGCGGTCATGTCCAGGAGGGCTGAGCGGCTGAGGACCGTCCGTGGATGGTCAAGGAAGATCCCCATGAGCCTGTTTTCGGCGGTTGTCAGGTCCGCCGTCCGGCCATCATCGGCGGTAAGCTTCATTGCGTCGGGATCGTGCAGCCACGATGCGAACCGTCGCCGGCCACTCGGCGGTGCCGCGATTTCCGGGGGAGCGCGCCGCAGGATGGCCCGGACGCGGGCGAGAAGTTCGCGCGGGTTGAACGGTTTTACAAGGTAGTCATCCGCGCCAAGCTCAAGGCCAACGATCCGATCGGTTTCATCTGCCATAGCCGTGAGGAGTAGAACCGGCGGACCGTTATGGGCGACCAGCCAGCGGCACAGGCTGAGACCGTCTTCGCCAGGCATCATGATGTCGAGAATGACGATATGAATTGCGGACCCCGCGAGGACTCCCCGTGCTTCCGATGCGTTCCCGGCAAGTTGCGTCCGAAAGCCGTGCTTCCGCAGGTACTGACCCAGCGGTTCACGGATGTCGCGAGCGTCGTCCACGATAAGGACATGTGGGGCGATTGGATCGGACAAATCGGGTCTCCAACGTTGCGGATCGGGCGTCGTGAGGTGCAGATAACATTTTTTTCCCGCGAAAAATCAATCTTTTGCTGCCTTGCAGGGGGGTGATTTGTCGCAAAACGTATCAGGCCAATATGTTGCGACAAACCGCGACAAACCTGGGTGTCGCCTGACAAACCTTTTTGGGAATGAGTTGCTACCTAGGGATCAGCGGGACGACAGGCGTCTCCATTGAAACCGAAAGGACAAAACATGAAAAAGAGCAACATCATCCCCGTTACGTTTTTGGCCGCCGCTACCGTGTTGTCGGGTCTGACTTTTGCTACGGCACAAACGGAGGCTGACAACACCACCGCTCCGACGGAAGTCTCGGAATCCGACGGACGTATCGTTCATGCCAAATTTGGCGGTGGCCGCGGTGATCATCGCGGTGGTCGTGCAATGTTTGGCCAGATCCTGAAGAACGTTGACGCGGATGCTGACGGGTCCGTCAGTCAGACCGAAATTGATTCATACCGCTCGGCTCTGGTAACTGGCGCGGATCAGTCGGGCGAGGGGAATATTTCTCTTGATGAATTCGAGTCGATCTATCTCGAAATCGTTCGCAACCGCATGGTCGATACCTTCCAGAACCTCGATGAGGACGGTGACGGCGTGATCACCCAGGCCGAGATGGACGAGCGTTTCGGCAATATTGTTGAGCGCATGGACCGCAACGATGACGGCGTCCTGAATGGCGATGACCGTCGTGGTGACGGACACCGCCATGATCGGGACCACCGTCGCGGAGATGGCCACCGCCGGGGATAACTGCGGACTGGGCGGGGAAACAATCCCGCTTCGTCGCACTGCTGATGTGTAGTGCGTGAAAAGCGCGGGTGCCGGACGGTGCCCGCGCTCATGCGTTTCGTTTTCCTGTGTTGGAACTGCCCTTCAAGTCTCTATAACCGCACTGACGAAGTCGAGCGATTGGGGGAGCAGATGAAAAAACGCATATTTGGTCGGGTCGATGGTACGGCCGTTGAGGAGATCACGCTGGAGAGTGCCTCGGCCGCGGTGTCGATTATTAGTCTGGGAACCTGTGTTCGTGACTGGCGTGTTGATGGACCCAAAGGGAGTTTGGGCGTGGTGCTGGGCTTTCCAAAGGTCGAGGACTACGTCGAACACGCCAGATCACACGGCGTTATCGCGGGGCGGATCGCGAATCGGACGGCAAACTCGGAATTTGAACTGGAAGGCAGACGCTATCAACTGACCACGAATGACGGCCCCAATCATCTGCATGGTGGTGTAAAGGGGCTGGAGCGGCGTGTCTGGAATATGGATCACGACGAAAAGCGTGAGGCCGTTATTCTGACCTATTCGAGTCCTGATGGGGAGCAGGGCTATCCCGGGCATGTCGAGTTCATGGTTGAATACCGGTTGGAGGGGCCGCGGCTTATCTGTGAAATGCACGGGCGGCCGGATCGCCCAACGCCAATCAATCTGGCTCAGCACAGTTACTACAACCTCGGTACCGGACCGGATGTGCGGGGCCATATATTGTATGTTGATGCGGCGGAGTACACTCCGTCGGATGACGCGCTGATTCCACTGGGCACGATTGAGACCGTTGAAGGCACGCATCTCGATTTCCGGACGCCGCGTGCCGTTGGTGATTCGCCCACAGGTGAAACGGGTCTCGACAATAATCTGGTCCTTGTGGCGGATCGTGATACCTCAATACCGGCTGCCACAGTGTACTGCGAAGAGACGGATCTTCAGTTGTCACTTTGGACAAAAGAGCCTGCTATTCAGGTATTTAATGCAGCTGAGATGGTGATTGATACGCCGGGACATGATGGCAAACGCTATGGTCCGTACGCGGGTTTGTGCGTAGAGGCGCAGCACTTTCCCGACAGCATGCACAACCCCGACTGGCCGAGCATAATCCGCACTCCGGAGAACCCATATTTCCAACAACTCATGGTTGAAATCGGGTAAAATTGAATCAATTTTCTGGCGAAGCAAAGGCGGTATTCGTGATTCTGTCGCGGAACCGCCTTATTTCATTGTAACTATCTGCAATCGTTAATGAAAATTAACCACTACCCGGTGTAGGGGGTGCATTGGTGTCAACCACAAAATGTGCGAAATTCGCATATATTTTGGTTGACCGGGCGGCCTCTTTGCCTGCAATTAGTACTCGAAATTCAGACGCGCACAATATCTGGTGTGTTATCCTGGATGCGGCAGAAGCCGCCAGCCACATGGTAACGGGCCGGAGATGAGTATCAGAGGCAGGACATGAAAATAGAGCGACGCTTTACGAAACACGAAACCGGTGCCTACGGAGCGATCGATTTCAAAACCACCGCCTCTGAAATCCGCAGCCCCGATGGTTCGGTCGTGTTCAGCCTCACCGACCTTGAGGTTCCCGTTTCCTGGAGCCAGGTTGCATCTGATGTCCTTGCGCAAAAATACTTCCGGAAGGCCGGTGTCCCCGCTGCCACACGAAAAGTGCGCGAAAAGGGTGTGCCGTCGTTTCTCTGGCGCTCCGTCCCGGACGAGGCGAAGCTCGCCAAACTGCCGAAAGAAGAACGCTACGGTGGAGAGATCTCGGCCAAGCAGGTCTTCGACCGCCTCGCAGGGGCCTGGGCCTACTGGGGCTGGAAGGGAGGCTATTTCTCCACCGAGGAGGATGCGCGGGCTTACTATGATGAAATGCGTTACTCGCTCGCCTGCCAGATGGGAGCGCCCAACAGCCCGCAGTGGTTCAATACCGGTTTGCACTGGGCCTACGGCATCGATGGGCCGGGGCAGGGACATTATTATGTCGATTTCGAGACGGAGCAGCTGACGAAGTCGAAATCCGCGTACGAGCATCCGCAGCCGCATGCCTGCTTCATTCAGTCGGTTGAGGATGACCTCGTAAACGACGGTGGCATCATGGACCTGTGGACCCGTGAGGCACGCCTTTTCAAATATGGTTCCGGTACCGGTACGAACTTTTCATCCCTGCGCGCTGCAAACGAGTCGCTTGGCGGCGGCGGTAAATCTTCCGGTCTGATGTCGTTCCTGAAGATCGGTGACCGCGCGGCGGGCGCCATCAAGTCGGGCGGCACCACACGCCGCGCCGCCAAAATGGTGATCTGCGACATGGATCACCCGGATATTGAGGACTTCATCAACTGGAAGGTTCTTGAGGAACAGAAGGTCGCGAGCCTCGTCGCCGGTTCCAAGGTCCATGAGCAGCGGCTGAACGCAATCTTTGCAGCCATCCGCAGCTGGGATGGCGGTGTAGCGGATGCGTTTGATCCAAAGAAAAACCCCGCGCTCAAGAAAGCGGTACGGGACGCCAAAAAGGCGATGGTTCCTGAAACCTACATCAACCGTGTCCTGCAGTACGCGGCCCAGGGTTTCACATCGATTGACTTCCAAACCTACGACACCGACTGGGACTCTGAGGCATACCTGACGGTTTCGGGGCAAAACTCGAACAACTCGGTGCGCGTGACCGACGCTTTCCTCAAGGCGGTACGTGACGACGCCGACTGGGAACTCGTGCGCCGGACCGATGGTGGGGTCGCACGGACCGTTCGGGCGCGTGATCTTTGGGAACAGATTGGCCACGCGGCCTGGGCCTGTGCGGATCCTGGTATTCAGTATCATGATACCATTAACGCCTGGCACACATGCCCGGAGGATGGTGAGATCCGTGGGTCCAACCCTTGCTCCGAGTACATGTTCCTCGACGACACCGCCTGTAACCTTGCGTCGATGAACCTTCTGACGTTCCTGAAAGACGGCAAGTTTGATGCGCGCAGCTACATGCATGCCAGCCGTCTCTGGACCATCACGCTGGAAATTTCGGTTTTGATGGCCCAGTTCCCGTCGGAGCGAATTGCCGAACTGTCTTACCGGTTTCGGACCCTGGGGCTTGGCTACGCCAATATTGGTGGCCTGCTCATGAACCTTGGTCACAGCTACGACTCCGACGAGGGCCGAGCGCTGTGTGGAGCGTTGACCGCCGTAATGACGGGCGTGGCTTACAGGACGTCGGCTGAAATGGCGGCGGAGCTTGGAGCTTTCCCGGGCTATGAAAAGAACGCGAAACACATGCTGCGCGTCATGCGGAACCATCGCCGGGCGGCACAGGGTGCGCTGACCGACTATGAGGGGCTTTCGGTCCCACCGGTCGCGCTCGACCATGCCAATTGCCCAGACGGTAATCTGCTGAACCTGGCCCATGCGGTCTGGAATGAGGCCGTTGCTCTTGGCGAGAAACACGGCTACCGCAACGCCCAGACGACGGTAATCGCGCCGACAGGCACAATCGGTCTTGTAATGGATTGCGATACCACGGGTATTGAGCCGGACTTCGCGCTTGTGAAGTTTAAGAAGCTTGCGGGTGGTGGCTACTTCAAGATCATCAACCGCTCGGTCCCTGCAGCACTTTCAAACCTCGGCTACTCCCGGGATGAGGTTGAGGAAATCGTTGCCTATGCGGTTGGCCACGGCACACTCGACAATGCTCCCGGTATCAACCCGACCTCTCTTGTTGGGCACGGGTTTGGTCAGACTGAGATTAACAAGATCGAAAAGGCTCTACCGACCGCGTTCGACATTCGTTTCGTGTTCAACCAATGGACGCTGGGTGAGGAGTTTTGCACAGGAATTCTCGGTATTCCACAGGAACGCCTGACCGATCCGGGCTTCGATCTCCTGCGTCACCTTGGGTACACGAAAGAGCAGGTTGAGGCCGCGAACAACCACATTTGTGGCACCATGACGCTGGAGGGAGCGCCGCACCTGAAGGACGAGCACCAGTCTGTTTTCGACTGTGCCAACCCATGCGGCAAGATCGGCAAACGCTACCTCTCCGTGGAAAGCCATATCCGTATGATGGCGGCGGCGCAGAGCTTCATTTCGGGCGCGATCTCCAAGACCGTCAACATGCCGAACGACGCATCCATCGAGGACTGCAAGGCTGCCTACGAGTTGAGCTGGTCGCTTGGCGTAAAGGCGAATGCGCTTTACCGCGACGGTTCGAAGCTTTCCCAGCCGCTCTCTTCCGCGCTGATCGAGGATGACGAGGACCTGGAAGAAACGCTCACCGAGGCACCACAGGCTGAGCGCGTCACAGTGATGGCTGAAAAGATCGTCGAGAAGATCATCGTCAAGGAGATCGAACGCTCAAACCGCCAGAAGCTGCCCGAACGGCGCAAGGGATACACCCAGAAAGCCATCGTCGGTGGCCACAAGGTTTACCTGCGGACCGGTGAGTATGAGGACGGTCAGCTTGGCGAGATATTTATCGACATGCACAAGGAGGGTGCCGCCTTCCGTGCGATGATGAACAACTTCGCAATCGCCGTGTCGGTGGGTCTTCAGTACGGTGTTCCGCTTGAGGAGTTTGTCGAGGCCTTCACCTTCACCCGGTTTGAGCCGGCTGGCATGGTTCAGGGCAACGACAGCATCAAGAATGCCACCTCGATCCTTGATTACATCTTCCGGGAACTGGCGGTGTCCTATCTGGACCGGACTGACCTTGCTCATGTCAAACCCACCGGCGAGAGCTTTGATGATCTTGGCCGCGGCGTTGGAGAGGGTCAGGATGGCGGCGAGGGAGTGGAAACGGAAGTCTCCCACCCGAGTTCGATCGACATGATCCGTCAGGTTTCCTCGACCGGCTACCTGCGCAAGCGTCTTCCTCAGGAACTGATGGTTCTTCAGGGCGGTGCCATGAGCGAGGTGATGGATCTGGACGGCGGACTAAGCGGTGTCTCGGTTTCGGAAACGGTGCAGACCTCCGCTTCCGTGACCGCGATGGACGAACGCGCCCGGGCGAAAATGCAGGGATACGAGGGCGATCCCTGTGACGAATGTGGGAACTTCACCCTGGTGCGGAACGGCACCTGCATGAAGTGCAACTCCTGCGGCGGAACTTCCGGCTGCAGCTGATTTACAGGCCAAAGGTCGCGCAACATCCCGTCGAGCAGTTGGGGGACAAGACGACCGATCAAATCTACTTTGGGACCCTTCGGGGTCCCTTTTTTTGTGTCCCGGTAGTGGGGAACAACACAATTAATTACGCCTTGGCGGACGAAATGGTTAAGCTGATTAGGGTTTTGTTTAGACTTTAGTAAGAAAATCGGTCCTGCAGGCAAGACGCGGGCGCGGCACATACATTGAGCCGAAGAGAACCGGGGAACGAAGAGGAATTTGAGGCTCCTCTTCGTTTCTTTTAGTCACCGATATTGGATCAGGACTCGAGCGTCGCATCCATGGTGATTTCAGCATTCAAGACCTTGGACACGGGACAGCCCGTTTTGGCGCCCTCGGCGGCTTTCTGGAAGGCGTCGGCATCCGCTCCGGGTACTTTTGCGTTTACGACCAGGTGAACGGCGGTAATGGTCGGGCCGGCATCCAGCATCTCAAGTGTCACGGTTGCGGAGGTTTCAATTTTTTCCGGGGTCATACCCTCGCCGCCGAGCACGTTGGACAGGGCCATGGAATAACATCCGGCGTGCGCCGCAGCGATAAGCTCCTCGGGGTTCGAGCCGGCATCGTCGCCGAAACGTTTTCCGAAGCTGTACGCAACCTTGTCGAGTACTCCGGAATCGGTGGATACTGTCCCGCTCCCGGTCTTGAGTTCTCCGTTCCAGACGGCTGATCCTGTACGTTTCATTGACGCTCTCCAGTTGGAAGTTGTTGTCACACAGACCTATGATGTGGTCTGTGCGAATGCAACGCGGTCGCTGGAGATCGGGTTCCGTTTTTCGGACTGTCAGGCGCGTCTTCGCCGGCGTTTGCTGTCAGCGCGTCCGCCAGTGTTGAATGACACATCGGGCAGGCTGACCTGCCTCAGCAGACGGGGGAATTCATCGACCGCGTGTGGAATTGCGTTCGCCGCGACGAAATGTTCCTGGAATTTTGGTTCAATCGCGGTTTCGACCTTCTGGATATTGGTCACCAGTGTTTCGACCTCGCGACGGGATGCGGAGTTCAGAAGCGCGATGCGGGCCCCGGTCCCGGCGGCGTTTCCTGCGGAGGTTACCTTGTCGAGCTCGCAGTCGGGTATCATCCCGAGAACCATGGCGTGTTTGGGCGAGATATGTGCACCAAACGCACCGGCCAGCACTACGCGGCCGAGCGTGTATTCTCCAAGTTGATCCATCAGAAGTTTGGCACCGGCATAGAGCGCTGATTTTGCGAGTTGAATGGCGCGGACGTCTCCCTGGGTCACCATGATACGCGGCCGACCCGGGCCGTTTTCCTCCTGCAGTACGTAGGAATTGGTGCGACCGTCAGTTACGCAGCGGGCGCATCCGGTTTGTTCCGCGCTTCCAATGAGGCCGGTCCGGTCGATCAGTCCCGCCATTCGCATTTCCGCGATGACCTCAATGATGCCGGATCCGCATATGCCATTTATTCCGGTGATTTTGGTGGCCGCCTCAAACCCTGGCTCGTCAGACCAGAGGTGGCAGCCAATCACGCGGAACCTCGGTTCTCCGGTGTCGGGGTCGATTTCGACCCGTTCGATGGCCCCCGGTGCTGCGCGTTGACCGGAAGAAATTTGTGCACCCTCAAAAGCGGGGCCGGTCGGAGATGAACAGGCCAGAACACGTCGGTGGTCACCAAGCAGGATTTCCGCATTCGTGCCGACGTCAACCACCAGTGTGAGTTCTTCGGACTGGTTTGGAGCCTCTGAGAGGGCAACCGCGGCGGCATCCGCACCGACATGGCCCGCGATACAGGGGAGGATGTAGATCCTGGCGTCCGGGTGCATCGATATGTCGATCTCGCTGGCCCAGAGGGTCATGGACTTCGCCGTCGCCAGCGCAAACGGTGCCTGACCAAGTTCCACTGGATCAATGCCCAGCAGCAGATGATGCATGACCGGGTTGGCCACGATCACGGTTTCCATGATGAAGCCCGGATCGATCATTGCTTCCGCGGCGGCCTGGTTGACGAGAGTATTGATCGCCTCGCGAACAACCCGTGTCATGTCGGCCGCTCCGCCGGGATTCATCATGGCGTAGGATACCCGGCTCATCAGATCCTCACCGAACCGAATCTGGGGGTTCATCAGGCCCGAAGACGCCAGTACCTCTCCGCTCTGAAGATCGCAAAGATGTCCCGCGATGGTTGTTGAGCCAAGGTCAATGGCAAGCCCGTAGATCGAACCTTCGAAGAATCCAGGCCAGACATGCATGATGCGGGCTTCGCCCAGGCTGTTGCCGTGATACACGGCGCAGGTCACCTTCCAGTTGCCTTCGCGCAGTGCGGGCTGGAGCATCTGAACCGTGCGAAGATCGCCCTTCACATGGGCCAGCCCCCATTGCTCAGCCAGTGCGTTTTCAAGTCTTTCGAGGTCACCGCTCGGTTCGTGCATGTCCGGTTCGGCAACCTCGACGTAGTAAAGCCGCGTGGCAGGATCCATGATAATCTGCCGGGCTTCCGCGCGTTTTCGGACGACCTGTTTGTGGACCTGACTTTCGGGGGGGACGTCGATAACGACATTGCCCTCCACTTTGGCCTGACATCCGAGACGTCGTCCCTTTGCCAGACCGCGTTTGCTGTCGTAGCGTTCCTCAACCGCGTTGAACTCGGACAGTGCATTATCATTCACTGTCACACCGAACTTGGAGAACTCACCATAGGACGGATTGATCTGGCACTTGGAGCAGATGCCACGTCCGCCACATACGGAATCGAGATCAACGCCCAGCTGTCTCGCGGCGTCGAGTATTGCCGTTCCCTTTGGAAAATGCCCCCGCTTTCCGGATGGAGTAAATATCACAAGTGGATCGGCGGAGTTACCCATGGTGTGTTCAGTGTCCCTTACGCCCGGCGACGGCGGCGGCCTTCTCGCCCGGCGCGGGCACCGGCCGGAGCCTCGCCTTCAACGGTGGGCGGCTTGTTGTGTTTGATCCAGGTCGCACCGTGGGGATCGTTGTTGGTGAGCAGGTTTGCCGCACGGATCGCTTCCATTTCCTGTGGCCGCACCGGATTCATGATGGCTGAGGTCATGCCCGCGGCAATTGCCATCGGCAGAAACGCCGCATTGATCCCGTGGCGGTTTGGAAGTCCGAAGGAAATATTGGACGCGCCACAGGTGGTGTTCACGCCCAGTTCCTCACGCAGTTTGCGCACAAGTGCGAATACCTGAAGGCCGGCCGTCGCCATGGCGCCAATCGGCATCACAAGCGGATCCACAACGATGTCGTGGGCCGGAATGCCGAAATCAGCCGCACGCTCAACGATCTTTTTGGCAACAGCGAAACGCACATCCGGATCTTCCGAGATACCGGTGTCATCATTGGAGATTGCAACGACGGGCACGTTGTATTTTTTGACTAGCGGCAAAACCAGTTCGAGACGTTCCTCCTCTCCCGTTACCGAATTGAGGAGGGGGCGGCCGCCGGCAACCTCAAGGCCGGCCTGCAGCGCCCCGGGCACGCTTGAATCAATACAGAGCGGAACATCCACAAGGCCCTGAACCAGTTCGATGACCTGACGCATCAGGGGCGGTTCGGTTTCGTTTGGGTTGGGGTTTGAATTATAGACCACGCCCGCGTTGACGTCGAGCATGGTGGCCCCACACGCAACCTGTTCAAGCGCGTCCTTCTCAACAGTCGAGAAGTCCCCTGCTTCCAGTTCGGCCGCAAGTTTCTTTCGACCCGTTGGATTTATGCGCTCGCCAATGACGCAGAACGGCTGATCAAAGCCGATGATTGCGGTTTTCGTACGGGATTCAACGACGGTTCTGGTCATTTTCAGTTGGCTTTCAATGTTCGAATGCGCGCCCACAGGGCTGGATCGGTGAAGTCGTCAATCGTTTGGTGTGCTCCGGCCTGAACGAGTTCGTTCGGCGCAAGGCTGCTTGTTAAACCAAATACATGGGCCCCGGCATTTCGGGCGGACCGCAGACCGGACCCGCTATCCTCAAATGCAATGGATTGTGACGGTGTCGCTTTGAGTTCGGCCATTGCGGTCTGGTAGGGCATCGGGTCCGGTTTTGCGCGGTCACATTCCTCGCCAACAATCATGGCCTCAAAACGGCCCTCAAGTCTTGTGGCTCCCAGCATGGCTTCCATATTGGCACGCGGTGCGTTGGTTACCACGCCGGTTGCCACGCCTTCTGCTTCAGCCCAATCAAGAAGCTCGGCGATCCCCTGCATGGGTTGAACGTCACTGCCGAGAGATTTGCGAAAAATGTTCTCTTTTTCGTCCGCGAGTTCAATGTGCTGTCTTGGCAGCGAAGGGAACAGGTCGCGCATGATTTCAGGGTTCGATCTGCCCTGGACCCGTTTTCTGTAATCAAGCTCGCTCATCGTTGGCATTCCATACTTTTCCAGCAAGCTGTTGAAAGCCTTCAGGTGCAGTGGATCGCTTTCGACGAGCGTCCCGTCGAGGTCAAACAGAAGTGCGTAACGTGTCATGCACGGGCGCGGATGTTTTCCGTGGAGGTTGCCCCGCTCACGTATTCCGTCGTTTTGGTTATGCCTCCAAGCGGAAAGAAGTGAACCCGCTCGACGGCAAAATCGGGATTTCGGGCCTTATGAGCGGCAAGTTCGGAAAGGATTTGATCCGGCTCAAACGGAAGGACCAGCTTGCTGAGATCGGTCGCCCGTTTTTGCAGCACGCGTAGCGATGGACCGACTCCGCAGGCCATGGCGAACTTGATCATGGTCTGCAGTTTGGCTGGCCCCGCCACCCCAATATGAACGGGCAGGGTGATACCGTTTTCGCGGAGGCGGTCACACCAATCGATGACGGGCTGTGATTCGAAACAGAACTGGGTCGCGATTGCCATGCGTGCGTCCGTGCGCGTCTGGAAGTCGTTTTTCCACTGCAGGGCGTGCGTCACGTGGGTTGTGGAACCGTCGGGATCGATATCCATGTTGCCTTCCGGATGGCCGGCCACATGGAGGTCGGTGAACCCAAACTCGTCAAAAAGCCCGGTTTCGAGCAGTTGCATCGAGTCGGAATAGGCGCCGTGGGGCTTGTCGATTCCGCCGGCAAGCACCAGAGCCTGTCGAACTCCAACGTCGGAATAGGCGGCGATCCGGTTCCTCAGATCGTTGCGGTCGATGATTCCACGGGCCGGGAAGTGCGGCATCACCTGGAAACCCTCATCGACCAGTCGCCTGGCGGTCGCGAGCATGGCGTCGAATTCGAACCCGTCTATGTGGGCGACGTAGACGCGCGTTCCGGCAGGCAGGATGGCGCGGAAGTCGTCAATTTTCGCCGCGGTCCGTGGCATGACCTCGATTGAAAAATCCTGGAGAAACCCGGCAACTTCCGAGGATCCGCCCTGGGGCGGGGTACGGCGCAGACGGCTGAAATTCAAAATATTCGCCACGGCTTGTCTCCAGTTGTTCACGTTGTCGCGGGCGCCCGTCCGTCATTTGCAATCAGGGCCTTGATTTCTTCGACAGTAAATTGCGAATCCAGTCGGGCGGCTTCTTCATAAGCGACATCCGCGGGATCACCTTCGACCTCATATGGTTCTCCCTTCCGCCAGTCGGCTAGGTATGCGTCCTCATCTTTTGCCCCAACCTTCATGGCGCAGCGGTCGATCGCCTGCTCAAACCGCTCCGGCAACTGCACTTTTGCGGCCCGGCGGCCCGTGCCGACGATGACCTGAGCGGGTATATCCCGCCAGTAGACGATGGTAACCTTGGGCATGTGGTCCGTTGCCTCCTGCGTCCAGGGCCCGCACGTTAGCGGGCATTCGTAAAATATTTGGCAGATAAAGATTGCCGGATGAAATATCCACCTGTATACTCCGCAACTGCAAATCTCATTGTCGGTATGGACCGGTGCATCATGACCAATACTTCAAAGGCTCCTGCGGGCCTGTCTTTCGAATTTTCCCCCCCCCAGTACTCCGAAGGCTGAACTTCGTTTGTGGCGGACGGTTGAGCGCCTTGCGCCTCTGGCTCCCGATTACGTGTCGGTGACCTATGGTGCGGGTGGCACAACACGTGACCGGACCAATGTTGCCATTCGGACGATCATTGAGCGTGCGCGCCTCAATGTTGCGGGGCATCTGACCTGTGTCGGTGCGTCCCGGGAAGAAACTCTCGACGTCGCGCGTTCCTATGCCCGCATGGGCGTGCGCCGGATTGTCGCCTTGCGTGGCGATGCGCCCGGTGGAGCGTCGAAATTCGAACCGCACCCTGACGGATTTGCCAGTGCTGCAGAACTTGTTGAGGGACTTTCCGCGATTGGCGACTTCGATATCGCGGTTGCCGGTTATCCGGAGGTCCACCCGGAAGCTGAAAGCATTGAGCAGGAAACCCGGTATCTGAAGCGCAAGGTTGAGGCCGGTGCGTCGAGGATCATCACCCAGTTCTGTTTCGAGACGGATGATTTTCTGCGCTTTAGGGACCGCTGTGAAAAGGCGGGCATTCATGTGCCGATTATCCCCGGCATCCTGCCTGTCGAAAACTTCGACAAAATGCGGAACTTCGCGAAACGCTGTGGAGCGGGCGTCCCCGACTGGATGACCAAGGCGTTTGGATATGCTAAAGATGCGGAGCAGGAGCACCTTCTGGCTGTATCCATTGCTTCCGAGCAGTGTGACAGGTTGGTTCAGGAGGGCGTTGACAGTCTGCATTTCTACACTCTGAACAATCCGGATCTCACCTGGGATATCTGCCGCGCTCTTGGCTATGAGGCGGCACCTCTGGTGGCGGCCGGACAGGCTGGCGCGGCCTGATACTGCAGACGTCAAAGCAGGTGGATTTGTATCAACGTGGCCGTTTGGTTGCGTTGATATTGATGGATGGAAATCTTGCCATGGATTGCAGTCTCCTGTAGCGTCATCTTAAACCTGCGGAATGTTCCGCAAGAAGAAATTTGGCATAGATGGCGCAGAATCTTACGGATGCTGCGCAGGAACCCGATGCTTTGGCGCGTAAGCGTCCGGTAAATGCGCCTGCGCAGACCAGTCCAGAGCTTTATGCGGCGTTGGATCTGGGAACCAACAGCTGCCGCATGTTGATCGCTACACCCGATGCCGGGCATTTTCGTGTGGTCGATGCTTTCGCAAAATCCGTGCGCCTCGGATCCGGTCTGGAGAGAACCGGAAACCTTTCGCGGGGCGGTATTGCGCGTACAATCTCCGCACTGGAGATATGCGCTGACAAGCTGAAGAAACACCGCATTCGGAATGCTGGAAATCTGCGGCTTGTGGCGACTGAAGCCTGCCGTAGGGCAGGCAACGGAATTGATTTTCTTCGGCTGGCGGAAAAGCGAACGGGTCTCAATCTTGAGTTGATCCGCCCGGAAGAGGAAGCACGCCTCGCCGTGATTTCCTGTGCGCCGCTGGTTGCTTCGTCGGCGCGTCAGGTCCTCGTGTTCGATATTGGTGGCGGCTCGACCGAGCTGGTCTGGATCGACCTTATGGATGTTCCCAGGGAACGCAGGGCGCAGGCCATTGTGAACCTTCAGATGGGCGGCACGGAAGCCCTGACCAAAGACCGGGCGCGTATCGTCGACTTCATTTCGGTCCCGCTCGGCGTGGCGACGCTGCACGAGAGGTATTCGGACGTTACCGATGATGCTGCACGGTTCGCGCTTATGTCGTGGTATTTTGAGGAGCAACTGGCCGGTTTTAAGCCGTATCAGGAAATTCTCTCAGACGAGCAGTTGTCGCGGTTTCAGATGATCGGTACGTCGGGCACGGTTACCACGGTCGGCGCCGCGCATCTTGGCTTGCGGCGCTATGACAGACGCAAGGTTGATGGTATGCGGCTTTCGACAAAAGCTATTGAGGATGTGATCGCAAGGTTCCTGAAACTGGGACCGGAAGGGCGACGAAACGATATTGGCCTCGGTCGAGACCGGTCGGAACTGATCATGTCCGGTGCCGCGATTTTGCAGACACTGCTGCGGATTTGGCCTACGGATTCCATGCGCGTAGCCGATCGTGGGCTTCGCGAGGGCATGTTGTTTGCCATGATGAGTGCAAACGGAGCTTACTCCGGAATGGCAGGGCACCGTTGAAAAAACCTGGAAAGCCAAATTCGGGGCGCGGACGCCGGGACCTGCGTGTGCGTGTCAAAACGGCCAAGGGCCGCAAGCTGTCCTCCACACGCTGGTTGGAGCGGCAGTTGAATGATCCCTATGTTCAGCGCGCGAAAGCTGAGGGATATCGGGGGCGGGCGGCCTATAAAATCATCGAGATTGATGATCGGTTTGGTTTTTTGAAACCGGGCGCCAGAGTTGTGGATCTGGGATGTGCGCCGGGCGGTTGGTGTCAGGTTGCTGTAGCGCGTGTTAATTCCCTCGGCCAAAACCGAAAAAAACCTAAAGGCACGGTATTGGGCGTGGACCTTCAGGAGGTCGATCCCATTCCGGGTGCCGAGATCCACGTTTTGGATTTCCTTGATGAGGGCGCGGACGAAAAGGTCCGTCAATGGCTTGATGGATCGGCGGATGCGGTTATCTCGGACATGGCCGCGAAGTCCTCGGGGCATGCCGGGACAGATCATCTTCGAATCATGGGCCTGTGCGAGGCGGCGGCTGAGTTCGCTATGGACGTGCTCGAACCCGGCGGCACGTTTGTCGCCAAGGTGCTGGCCGGAGGCGCCGAAGCCAATTTAATCCGCAGGCTCAATCTTGCGTTTGCCAAGGTGGTTCACTTCAAGCCGCCGGCAAGCCGTTCAGACTCGTCGGAAAAGTTCCTCGTAGCGACCGGGTTTCGGGGAAGGCCGGGCGAAGAGTAACCTGTCCCGCGGTGGTGTTGGCGGTGCATCTGGTTCGAAAAACAGCGCGCGCTACTACATTTTCCGTGAAGAATTCGTGGATGTCAGCCTCCAAGTCTTTTCATTTTACCCGGTCCATGGAATAGGACCGGCCTGAACAACCGTTGCTGGGAGTGTGACAATGGACCTTCGCGAAGCCTTGACGTTTGATGATGTTCTTTTGGTTCCCGGTGCCTCCGACGTTTTGCCCGGGTCCGCCGATACGCGCACGATGGTTACCCCGAAAATTTCGCTGAATATTCCGTTGCTGAGTTCCG
Organism: Amaricoccus tamworthensis; assembly: GCF_049800875.1. Classification (NCBI taxonomy): domain Bacteria; kingdom Pseudomonadati; phylum Pseudomonadota; class Alphaproteobacteria; order Rhodobacterales; family Paracoccaceae; genus Amaricoccus; species Amaricoccus tamworthensis. Next base: position 122,820 of record NZ_JBNAFV010000004.1, read on the forward strand.
CGATGGATACGGTCACCGAGGCCAAAATGGCAATTGCCATGGCCCAGTCCGGCGGTCTTGGGGTCATCCATCGCAACCTGACCATTGAGGAACAGTGTGACGAGGTTCGCAGGGTCAAGCGTTTCGTTTCCGGCGTCGTCGATAACCCGGTCACCCTTCGACCCGATCAGACGCTTGGAGATGCCAAGGCGCTTCAGGAGCGTTTTCGGGTCTCCGGTTTCCCTGTGATTAATGGGGATGGTGTTGTCGTTGGTATAGTGACCAACCGAGACATGAGGTTCGCGATTGATGACGCAACTCCGGTCAGCGTCATGATGACCGGCAACGATCTGGCCATGCTGCGCTCTCCTGCCAATCTCGATGAGGCCAAAAGCCTCATGGAAGCACGTCGCATTGAGAAACTGATGGTGGTTGATGACGCGGGTCGGCTGACCGGGCTTTTGACCATAAAGGACATCGAGCAGGCGGTTCTAAACCCGCTGGCCGCGAAGGATGAACAGGGCCGTCTTCGTGTTGGGGCTGCATCAACCGTTGGCGACGCGGGTTATGAGCGTTCGATTGCTCTGTTGGACGCGGGTGTTGATGTGGTGGTGATCGACACGGCCCATGGCCACTCGAGCGGTGTGGCTGACGCGGTCCGCAGAATTAAAACGGACCGTCCTGAAGCCCAGATTATTGCGGGCAATGTTGCTACTGCCGAGGCTACGCGAGCACTCATTGATGCGGGTGCTGACGGGATTAAAGTGGGTATTGGCCCAGGGTCCATCTGTACGACGAGGATTGTGGCCGGCGTTGGTGTGCCCCAGATGACGGCAATCAGTGACTGTGCCAAAGAAGCCGCCAAGACGGGTCATGTCATCATCGCTGATGGCGGCATTAAGTTCTCCGGCGATTTTGCCAAGGCTATTGGGGCCGGCGCCCACTGCGCAATGGTTGGATCATCACTCGCGGGTACGGACGAGGCCCCTGGCGAGGTCATTCTGTATCAGGGGCGCAGCTTCAAATCCTACCGCGGTATGGGAAGTGTAGGAGCCATGGCGCGCGGGTCCGCTGACCGGTACTTCCAAAAGGAGGCCAGCGCCGACAAGCTTGTGCCCGAGGGGATTGAGGGGCAGGTGCCGTACAAAGGCGGAGTTTCAGCCGTGCTGCACCAACTCGTCGGCGGGCTTCGTGCCGCAATGGGGTATACCGGTAATGGCACGGTCCCGGAAATGCAGACCAACTGCAAATTTGTTCGCATCACCGGTTCGGGCCTTCGGGAAAGTCATGTGCACGACGTGCAGATTACCCGGGAGAGCCCGAACTACCGGATGGGTTGATCGCAAAGCTCCTACAAATTGCACATTAAAAAAAGCGTCACGGAAATTCCGTGACGCTTTTTTTTGAACCGCACCAGGGCAGTCGCAGCTACATGACGGCTCCGATCTGCCAAGGAACGAACTCGTGGTCGCCCAGCCCAAGTGCTTCACTCTTCGATTTCTCGCCCGACGCCACGCGCAGGACATGATCGAGAATCTGTTCGCCTTTATCCTGAATGGAAACACCCTGAGATACGATGTCGCCGCAGTTGATGTCCATGTCGTCGGGCATGGCCTCAAACAACCGGTCGTTTGTTGCGACCTTGATTGTCGGGGCTGGCTTGGAGCCGAAGGCGGAGCCGCGTCCGGTGGTGAAAACGACCACCTGTGCACCGCTTGAAATTTGGCCGGTTACCGAGGCGGGGTCGTAACCGGGCGAATCCATGAAGGAAAAACCCGGTTTTTTCGACACTTCGCCGTACTGCAACACTTCGGTTAGCGGCGTTGTGCCGCCCTTGGCCGCGGCGCCAAGTGATTTTTCCAGGATCGTGGTCAGTCCGCCCGCCTTGTTTCCCGGTGAGGGGTTGTTATCCATCGACCCGTTATTGATGCGGGTGTATTCCTCCCACCAGCGAATGCGTTCGATGAGTTTGTCCGCAGTCTCACGGTCGGCAGCCCGACGCAGGAGAAGCTGTTCGGCGCCGTAGATCTCCGGGGTTTCCGCGAGAATGACCGTTCCGCCCAGTCCAACGAGCAGATCGCTTGCCGCTCCAAGTGCTGGGTTGGCCGTGACGCCTGAAAGCCCATCGGATCCGCCGCACTGCAGGGCAAGTTTCAGTTCGGATGCCGGCACCGGTTCGCGCTCAATCGCATTGACCTCGGGCAGAAGTTCGCGGACCTGTTCGATGATACGCTCAATTGTTTTCGTTGTCCCCCCGGTGTCCTGAATGGTCAGGCCATGAAACCGTTCCTGACCATTCGAGTCGAACATGGTCTTCATGCGGGCAATCTGCATCACCTCGCAGCCCAGACCCACGAAAATCGCCGCACCCACGTTGGCGTGGGTTGCGTGGCCCCAGAGCACCCTTTGCAGGTTTGCATAACCCGGGCTGTTCGTCGCCATGGCGCAGCCGGTGCCGTGACTGAAGGCGGCAACGCCATCAACGTTGGGGTAGTCGTCGAGCATGCCGGACGAGTTGATTTTGTCCGCGGCGCGCCGAATTACCGTGGCGGAACAGTTCACCGTGGCGCAGATGGCAATCATATTGCGCGTTCCAACCTGACCGTTCGGTCGACGGTAACCCATAAACTGCTTCGGCGCTGGCTTGGGAATGGCCGCACTGGCCGCCTCCAGATCCACGCCTATTTCATATTCCTGGTCATGGCTTCCAAATGCGCAGTTATGCGTGTGTACGTGTTCACCGGCGGAGATATCCTGGCTGGCGTAGCCGATAATCTGACCGAATTTGTAAATCGCTCCGCCATTTGGGATGGCCACATTGGCTATCTTGTGCCCCGCGGACAGAGGCTGTTCGAGCGAAGGTCCGGTTCCAAGGGGCTGCGACCCCGGATCGAGCCTGCGGGCTACGACCGAGATGTTGTCGCTGGCGTGAAGTTTCAGAAGCGGATTGGAAGCGGGCATTTGTTGGCTCTTGCATTTATGTCTTTTGCCGTACTCTTACGCTTTTGACCGGAAAACAAAACCCACGACTTTTGTTCCGGCGCGGTGGAGCAACCATCTGGCCAAAAAGCTCGTTCCCGTTTACGGGTAACGGAGCAAAAACATTGGGAGCAGGGATCACCGAAATGGATAAACGTGTCTATGTCATCAATGGTCCCAATCTTAACCTGCTGGGCGTCCGCCAGCCCGAGGTCTACGGGCCTGAGACATTGGCTGATGTTGAAAAGCAGTGTGTGGACCTGGGTTCGGATATCAATCTGGACGTTCGTTTCCTGCAGAGCAGCCATGAGGGGGCCATCGTTGACTGGATTCATGAAGCTCGGGAAGACGCGGTGGGTATCATCATCAATCCGGCTGCCTATTCCCATACCTCGGTGGCGATACTGGACGCGTTGAACACGTTCGATGGTCCGGTAATTGAGGTCCATATTTCGAACATCCACAAGCGTGAGGAATTCCGGCACCACTCTTTCGTTTCCTCCCGTGCGGACGGCGTCATCGCGGGCTGCGGAACGCAGGGATACATGCTGGCAATGCAAAGAATTGACCGCCTCGTGCGGTCCTGAATACGTAAAGGGGGATACACTGTGAGGATTGCGTGCGCCGGCGAGGCGATGGTTGAACTGTCGCTTGATGGCGACTCCGCGACGATGGGGTTTGCGGGAGATGTGCTCAATACGGCGATTTACCTTCGTCGAAATTTACCGCCGGATCACGATGTCAGCTTTGTTTCTCTGGTCGGTGACGATGTCCTTTCGGACAGGCTGCGGGATTTTGTGGCGTCAGAGGGCATTGACGTCTCGGGCATGACCCGTCTGGAAGGGCTTTTGACTGGTCTCTACGCGATCAATACTGATGAAAACGGTGAGCGGTCGTTCCTGTACTGGCGTGAGAACTCCGCGGCGAGACGCCTGTTTCAGAGGGATGGGTTTGAGGCTCTGGAGGGTGCCGGCGTAGTCTACCTGTCGGCGATTACTTTGGCTGTCATTTCGCCGGAGGCGCGGGAGTCGCTGTTTTCCTGGCTGAGTGACTATCGAAGCCGTGGCGGACTGTTTGCCTTCGACTCGAACTACAGGCCCCGGCTGTGGTCCGACGTGTCAACAGCGCGGGCCGTGGTGGAACGGGCATGGCGAATGTCCGATATCGCGCTTCCCAGTGTGGATGACGAAATGGCCCTGTTTGGTGATGATGATGAACAGGGAGTGATCGAGCGCTTCCGGTCATGGAACGTGGGTAAAGGTTCGCTGAAACGTGGTGCAACCGGTCCTCTTTCGATCCGGGAGGAGGATGCCGTCGAACAGACGTTTGAACCGGCGGAGCGGGTTGTCGATACGACCGCAGCTGGCGACAGCTTCAATGGCGGTTTTTTGGCGGAATACATTAAATCGGGTTCGCTTGCAGACGCAATGATGGCGGGTCACAGGTGCGCTTCGCATGTGGTCGGGTTTCGGGGCGCCATTGTACCGAAATCGGCCTGAGGCGTTATCTGGTCTGATTTAAATGTCGCGTTGGCCCTATCCGACTGTGGCGCATTTTGTCATTTGAGGGCAGGGCACGCTGATGTGCCATATCGGCAGTTGATGAATTCAGGCCACACCTGGTGAAACGACCGGTGCGGTGGTACGACAGGCGAAGAATATGAAGCCATTACATGAGTTCCTTTCTCCTCCCATGTTGGAAAAGCCGATTGTGTTGTCGGAGGGTGAGGATCCGCGGGTTGCAAAGGCTGCGGTGACCGCGGTTGGGGAAGGGCTGGCGAATGTTTTACTGGTGGGTGAAACCGGCGCCGTTAGGGCTGCCATTGCCTCGGCTGGCGGTAATCCGGACACTGTAGCGATCGATGATCCATCGGCTTCTGCGAAGCTCCCGCAACTGATTGATCTGCTGGTTGAACTCAGGGCGAAGAAAGGCATGACGCATGACTCCGCGTCTATCGCCGTGCGCGATCCTCTGGTCTTTTCCGCACTCATGGTGCGGGCGGGATTGGCTGCGGGTACAATCGGTGGGGCTAGAGCCACCACGTCTGATACCGTCCGTGCGGCGCTGCAGATGATCGGGCGGGGTGCTGGCGTGGGAATGGTGTCCAGCTATTTCTTGATGCGGTTGGATGAGACGCGGTTTCCGGACAACAACGTATTGGTGTTCTCCGACTGTGGCATGGTCATTCAGCCGAATGCGGAAGAGTTGTCGGAGATTGCCTTGGCATCCGCGAGATCTTTCACGGATCTGACTGGCCGGGAGGCGCGCGTCGCCATGCTCAGTTTCTCGACGAAGGGAAGTGCGTCCCACGCTCTCGTCGACAAGGTGGCTGAAGCAACGGCGCTGGTTCGTTCAAAGAACGCAAATCTCAAAGTTGATGGGGAGATGCAGTTTGATGCCGCGTTTGTTCCCGCGGTCGGAGCATCCAAGGCCCCGGGTTCGGATGTTGCCGGCCACGCAAACGTTTTCGTTTTCCCAGGCCTCGAGGCTGGCAATATCGGCTACAAGATTGCCCAGCGGATCGGTGGTGCGGAAGCGACAGGCCCAATACTTCAGGGGCTTGCGGCGCCGGCCAATGACCTTTCAAGAGGCTGCACCACGGAGGACGTCCTGAACGTGATTGCCGTCACCGCGCGCCAGGCGGCCGCGCTGGAGGTTTAGTACAAACCGGATCTGTACAGCTTCCTGCGGGCTTCGACGCGTTCTATGGTCCAGTCCTGCCAACTGTGCCGCCGCGAGAACGCGTTGCGCCAGTTTCCGGCATCCGGTTCGTAGAGGTAGGCGTCACGTATAATGATGACTGTGTCTCCATTATTGGTGCAGTCGCAATACGGCGCGAGCACGGTTTGCTTCGCAGGTGCCCTTCCCCTCACAACCTGGATGCCCGAGTCTTCGTTCTGGTCGGCGTCAAGATCCGACACAAGGTTGTGATGGTTGTTAATTTCGGGCGCCGCGGGCTGTTCCAGGTCACCGGCATACTGCCATCCGTTTGGGAGTGTCGGGTCAGTCGCTTCCTCGAGTGCACTGGCACTGTTCAGTCCGGTGCTGAACGCGGCTATTGTGATAAATGTCAGGCACCTGATACTCTGCCTCGCCTTATCCATAGGACCCTGGCTCCCTCGTTTGATTGACGGTGAGGCATCATCCTAACAAATTTTCGGAAAATTGTGTCGGTTGTTTGCAGGTATGGTTACTGGAGATCCGGTTGCTCAAACCGCTGGAGACAAACCGTAAATCGCAAGGCCCCAGCAGGGGAGAGCGATGAAAAAGGCAAGAAAAGCATTTCGAACATGAATATATTTGCGACGGGCAATGACTGAAACAGTGTGGCACTGCGTCGCGAGGTCATTGATGTAGTCTTCTTCAGAGATCGCCATGAATTCGGACTTGAACTCATCAACCGATCTTTTGGAAATCGTCCCAAAGAAGAGAAGGGAGCGTCCCTTGGCGCCGTTGCCGGTTCTCGGGATCAGGGTCATGCCGATGAAAAAATATGCCACCATGATCGGGGCAATGCTCGCGGCCACGTACACGGCTGACAGTGCATCTACACCGCGACTTCGAAGCAGAGCGGCCAAAACGCCAACCATCAAGCTGGAGGTCGGAATAAGCAGGAGAACCTTTGCGTCGGATGCCCGGATTGCCTCCAGTTGCCGCTCCAGGTTGGCTTCCAGCGCGTCGCGATGGCTGAAAATTTGGGGCATGATGTCGAACCTCGAATGCCCGACATGATTGACTCAGGTCATCAGGGAAAACAATGCCTTGCCTGCGGAGACACCCGCAATCCCAGTTTGTGAACGGTCAGGTGTCCATCTTGAGAGCGGAAATGAACGCTTCCTGCGGGATATCGACGCGGCCAAACTGACGCATCTTTTTCTTGCCGGCCTTCTGTTTGTCCAGAAGCTTGCGCTTACGCGAAACGTCGCCGCCGTAACATTTTGCCGTTACGTCTTTACGCAGGGCGGAGATGGTTTCCCGCGCGATGATACGCCCGCCAATCGCGGCCTGAATGGGGATTTTGAACAGATGCTGTGGGATGAGCTCCTTCAGCTTTTCGCACATGGCACGGCCACGGGACTCGGCGCGGGCGCGGTGAACCATCATTGAGAGAGCGTCCACGGGCTCGTCGTTCACCAGTATTTGCATTTTGACGAGGTCGTCCTGCTGGTATCCAGTCACCTGATAGTCGAAACTTGCGTATCCCTTCGTGACTGACTTTAGCCTGTCGTAGAAATCGAAGACCACCTCATTGAGCGGCAGGTCGTAAATGACCATGGCCCGCGACCCGGCATAGGTGAGGTCCAGTTGGATGCCACGACGGTCCTGGCACAGTTTCAGTACGTCGCCGAGGAATTCATCGGGTACGAGAACGGTTGCCTTGATCCTTGGCTCCTCGACATGATCGACCTTAACCATCTCCGGCATGTCGGCCGGGTTGTGCAACTCGATCATTGAGCCGTCATTCATGTAGACCTGATAGATAACCGAAGGTGCGGTTGTGATCAGATCAATGTCATATTCGCGCTCAAGCCTGTCACGAATGACCTCGAGGTGAAGAAGTCCCAGGAAACCGCAGCGGAAACCAAATCCAAGTGCGGCCGATGTTTCCATCTCTGCCGAGAAACTCGCATCGTTTAACTGGAGTTTTTCGATCGCGTCGCGCAGATCCTCAAATTCCGCACTGTCCACCGGGAAAAGTCCACAGAACACCACCGGCTGGGCTGGCTTGAAGCCAGGGAGCATCGACTCCGTTCCCTTTTTCTCTGTAGTGATGGTGTCGCCAACCCGGGTGTCACGAACCTGTTTAATGGAGGCCGTGAGGAATCCCATTTCACCGGGGCCGAGTTCCGGAACCTGGACCATCTGTGGTGTGAATACCCCAACGCGGTCCACGGGATAGACCGCATTAGTGGACATCATCCGGATGCGGGCACCTTTTTTCAGTTTACCATCAAGGACACGAACCAAAACCACCACGCCCAAATAGGCATCATACCAGCTGTCGACGAGCATCACTTTGAGGGGGGCGTTCGCATCTCCCTTTGGTGCGGGCAGCCGGGTCACGATGGCTTCCAGTACATCCGGAATGCCCAGGCCGGTTTTTGCGGATATTTCCACGGCGTCGGATGCATCGATCCCAATGACGTCCTCAATCTGCTCCCGCACCCTGTCGGGTTCGGCAGCGGGCAGGTCCACCTTGTTCAGGACCGCGACGATTTCGTGATCCGCATCGATTGCCTGATAGACATTCGCAAGGGTCTGTGCTTCGACCCCCTGAGAGGCATCCACTACGAGCAGGGAGCCCTCAACGGCCCGCATTGACCGGGAAACCTCGTATGCAAAGTCAACATGACCGGGTGTGTCGATCAGGTTCAGAATATACTTCTCGCCATCTTTTGCCGTGTAATCGATACGGACCGTGTTGGCCTTGATTGTAATACCGCGCTCACGTTCGATATCCATGCTGTCAAGCAGTTGCGCTTTCATGTCGCGGTCAGCGACCGTGCCGGTTGACTGGATCAGCCGGTCGGCAAGCGTCGATTTTCCGTGGTCGATATGCGCCACGATGGAAAAATTACGGATGTGTGATATGTCGGTCATCAGCGCGGTATGGGCAGGTTTTCCGGCTCCGTCAAGAAGGCGTTTGTTTCGCGTTTTTGCGGGTTTTTCACTAATGTAGAGGCGGTGTCCCTGAGATATGCGATTGCAGACTTTTTTGTTGCGGTTGTCAGTCGAGTGATCGCTGGCCGAGTTTGACTTTCGGCGCTGATTCTGGTAAAATAAATTATTACTGTTTTAAATTGAAGTTAAATTCAAGTAATGCTTGATTATTATGCTTGGGTACGCCTTCTGTTGTGCGCGGCTCTACGGGTAGACATCTTGGTGCGTCGGATCAGCCGCTTGTGTGAATTTTAGCGTGTGCCGTTGTGTCTGAGCGAATTCGGTAGATTTTATTCACCAAACGAGCCGCTCGATTGGCTGCTGCCCAATGCATGTATCCGCGCGGGGGTCAGGCCGGGATTCTCTTGGAACGCGGTATCACCGGTCACAGTCAAGCAAAGGACCAGCCATGTCTGATATGGACTATGAGGTAATCGCCAACGTGTCGCCACGTTCCATCGGTCGAAACTCGCTGTTTGATACGGACATCAGGATCGACGCGAGCAATGTCGGTGAATTTGCGTCAACAGATGACGACGTTCGGGACGCCAAACGCGCGCTTCGGGACGCGGGATTTCATGTTTTTGAGGAGGCGTCGAACGATAAAACACTGTCCATCGGCGCCGATGCAAAGCTGTTCCGAAGTTTTTTTGGCGCAAAGCTGACAAAACAAAAGACCGAAATAGCGCCAAACAATGAAATTACGTTTATGGGCACCGATGACAGTGATCCGGACGCGTCGCTTCTCAACGCGCCGGAGTCGCTGTCTCCGTTGATAGAGGGGGCCGTCATCGCCCGTCCGCCCACCTATTTCGGTGTTTCCGCAATTCCGCCCGTGGCACCGATCCATTCCTCCGCCTATCAGTATCTGAGTGTACCCGATGGGGTTGCCGTGATGCTACGCGCCTCTCGGGTTCATCGTCTGGGTGTGACCGGTAAGGGCGTGACCGTCGGTATGCTTGATACCGGATTTTATAGGCACCCGTTCTTCACCGAACGTGGCTACCGTTCCTACAAAACACTCCTCGGGCCTGGTGCTTCGGATCCCGGAAGCGATTCCAACGGGCATGGTACAGGTGAGAGTGCGAACATCTTCGCCTGCGCGCCCGATATCACGCTCCTGCCGGTTAAAACTGGCAACGATCCGGTTGGTGCCATCAATATGGCGCTTTCGAATTCGAAGAAGCCACACGTTCTGACGAACAGTTGGGGGTATCACATCGACTTCCCGAACACTTCCATTCCCAACTGGTTGAAACCTCTGGAGGCGGCGGTGGCCAACGCGGTCGCGCAGGGAGTCGTTGTCTGTTTTTCGGCAGGGAATGGTCATCTTGCGTTCCCGGGGAGCCATCCTGACGTCATCTCGGTCGGTGGTGTGCATGTGAACCTGCCCGACACTCTGGACTTTGAGGCATCCAGTTATGCGTCCAGTTTTGACTCGTCGTTCTACCCGGGTCGATCCGTGCCTGATGTTTGCGGACTGACCGGCAAAAGGATCACCATAAGCGGAAGCGGTTACGCGCCTAGTATCCTGCTTCCCGTGCAGGAAGGCGCGCAACTGGACAGCATCACACCGACCACCGGCTCAGGAACGGACGGTTGGGGGTTGTTTTCGGGTACGTCAGCGGCCTGTCCTCAAATTGCGGGCATCGTTGCGCTGATGCTGGAAAAAGAACCCTCGGCGACGCCCGCGAAAATCAAGCAGGCGCTGGAAAAAAGTGCGCGGGATGTGAAGAAGGGGACTACGGCCAATGGCGATACCGCGACTTCCGGGCCGGACAAGGCAACCGGAGCCGGCCTGGCGGACGCCAAATGGGCTTACCTGAACACGATGGGAGGGGTCGCGGCCAAATTCTTCTCCGCTCCCAAGGAAACCCAGATGGCAATGGTGACGTCCGGGGCGATGCCCGAGATATCAACGGAGTTTGTCGAGGACCTCATTGAGACATTGCGTTCCCGCTGACGAACTGGACAGGTATATAATAGATGGGCGCGCATCATGCGCGCCCTCCATCTGGCTGGAGAACCAAAATGGCCGATGACGATGTGATTAATGCCCAGTTGGTAATGATAAGGGATGACGGGTCGTCAATCCTCGAAGACGGCCCCTCCCTGAAAGACACGTCTCCGGAGCGCAGGACCGCAATTTCGGCCCGACTGGAATCTCTGGGGTTTCAGGTCGTGACGGGAGACGGCAACACGCTTTCCATATCGGGAAGTGCGGACCGGTTTGCAGAGGTGTTTGGGTTGGACGCCAAACTGCTGCATCATGGGCTTGCCGCGTCCGCGTCGAAGATACCGGAACAACTGGAACCTTACGTAGCGGATGTGTTTGTTCCGCCAACGCCCGAACTGTTCCGCTAACGGAAAGTATTTCAGGTTTGGAGGATTGCGCCGATCCGGTCGCGAACCTCACGCCCGATTGCGGCCGTACGTTCATCAGTCATTGCTGCGAGCAGGTCGGACATCGCGGGATCCAAATCAATCGATGTACTTCCCGGCATGGTAGGTGCCGCGTTGAGAAGATTGTTGACCGCTTCGCAGGAGCCCAGGGGATCCGGTTCTTCGAGAAGTCTTAAGGCGACGGTCTGAACCAGGAAATTACGCAGCGCCCCAATTTCGGCCATTGCGGCCAGCATCTGTTTGTTGGATTCCATCGCTTCTGCCCGTAATCGTTAATCACCGGGAACATAACGCATACAAAAAAACGAATGGTTAACCATGGGTGCGCGCCAGTGAAGTACATCCGGGTTGCCAACTCACGTTTCATGTCCAATTGCCTTGGCTTTCGCTATGTGCAAAACAGGAGCGTGAAGTTTGAAATGAAACCATCTAAAGCGTTGAGTTTGTTGCATTCGACTGAAAGCAACTGCTTTTCCTTGAAAGAGGACCGGCACATTCGTGTCAGGGAGCCCTGATTGAAAACCATTGAGACGACCGAAGAGCTGGCCCAGTTCTGCTCTGAATGTTCCAGGTATCCGTATGTGACTGTCGATACGGAGTTTTTAAGAGAGAGAACCTATTTTTCCCAGCTTTGTCTGGTGCAGTTGGCCCGGCCGGGGGACGACGATCGCGAGGACGCGGTACTTGTTGATATACTGGCCGACGGGCTGTCGCTCGAGCCGCTTTATGATTTGTTTCGCAACCCCGACGTGGTTAAGGTTTTTCACGCTGCCCGTCAGGATCTCGAGATTTTTCAGGTCGAGGCCGGTGTTATTCCCCAGCCGTTTTTTGATACCCAGGTTGCCGCCATGGTGTGCGGCTACGGCGACCAGGTGGGGTATGAAACTCTTGTAAGGCGGATTGCCAATCAGAGTATCGACAAGTCCTCCCGCTTCACCGACTGGAGCCGCAGACCGCTGAGCGCGGCGCAGAAGAAATACGCCATAGGTGATGTCACGCACCTGCGCGTCATTTATGAGGATTTGGCGGAACAGCTCAAAGAAAGCGGCCGTAGTGCGTGGGTGGAGGAGGAGCTTTCGATACTCCTGAACCCTGACACCTATACCATCGACCCGGAAGATGCATGGCAGCGTGTTAAAACCCGGACGACCTCGCCGCGTTTTCTCGCCGCACTCAAGGAACTCGCGAAATTCAGGGAAGCGACCGCACGCGATCGCAATGTTCCCCGGAATCGCATCTATAAAGACGACGCGATGATGGAACTGGCGGCCAACCGTCCCAAAGACTTGGAAGAGCTAGGTAAATCACGGCTTCTCTTACGGGAGGCACGCAAGGGAGACATTGCAGAGGGCATCCTCAAGGCTCTGAGGGTCGCCGAAATCATGCCGCGCGACGAGATTCCCAAACCGGAGGAGCGACCGCGGACTGCGAACAATGCCACCGCCTTGTGTGACCTGCTGCGCGTGTTCCTGAAGGCCCGTTCCACACAGGAGGGCGTGGCGCAAAAACTGATCGCCTCGTCGGCTGACCTCGACCGTCTTGCATCGGAAAAGAAGCCTGACATCGCAGCCCTCAAAGGGTGGAGGTTCGAGGTATTCGGACGGGACGCAATGCGGCTTAAACGCGGCGAAATCGCGCTCTCAGCCAATGGGTCTGAAATCAACGTGGTTAAGATTGGCGGTTAAAAGGTCATCTTAGGGAGAGTGTGCGCGAGACGCCCGCTCCCTGGATGCTGACGCCGCGGATCGATTCAAGTTCGGCGTTGGTGTAGAACCGGGCCGCTCTCAGTTCGCGGGTTTGGGCCGGACCGGGTTGCTGCGTGACATCGGGCGGAAGAGCGACAAACGCCATTTCGACCAGACCATTTGGTCCCGGTTCTCCGTCACGGTATTCCACCAGACTTGCTCCGTAGTACCCTTGGGTCGGCGCCACGCCCTCTACCCGAACGATGACACCGTGAAGTGCGGGTTCCACGGTTGCTGACGCAATGGAAACCGCTACGGGTTCGGGCAGCGGTTCGGGACCGCCGAGGCTAAACGTGCTGTCACCCGAGCCTTCACGTCCCAGGAAAGACGGAACCTCCATCGAGCACCCGGAAAAAACGGTCAAGCCGATAAGAATTAGCCAAATTTTTTGCATGGTTCCCCGTCTTTAGCCCCAGCAGGAAATAGACGCTGACCCGGTCAATGAAAAGTAAAAAAGGGGCGGCTTCACTGGACCTTGCGCCATTATCGCCCTAAGTGCGAAAGGAACAGTGGCGGTAATGGACGAATCCGGTGGCTACGAAGAATTTTGAAAACATAGTTGAAGATTTTGAGTTTCTTGAGGACTGGGAAGACCGGTACCGCTATGTGATCGAAATGGGTAAAAAGATGCCTGAACTGGATGAGGCTCTGCGTGTTCCGGCTACGAAGGTCAATGGTTGCGCCAGCCAGGTCTGGATTGTGCCACGAATTGAAGGTTCCGGTGAGGAAGCCGTATTTGATTTCGATGGCGACTCGGATGCGATGATCGTCCGTGGTCTGATCGCATCCCTGCATGCGTTGTATTCCGGCCTGACCATATCCGATGTTCTCGGTGTGGACGCTGCGAAGGAGTTGGGACGACTTGGCCTCGACGAGCATTTGTCGGCGCAGCGATCAAACGGTTTGACGGCAATGATCGCGAGAATCCGAGCAGTCGCGGATGCGGCTAAATCCGGTCGTCTTGACAATTTGGAGGCCTGACATGCGTTCTACCCTTCAGGATTTGCTTTCAGAGCGGGACTGGATCCTCGCTGATGGTGCAACCGGCACCAACCTGTTCAATATGGGTCTGGAGTCCGGTGAGGCGCCCGAACTTTGGAATATCGATGCGCCTGAAAAAATCCTGGCCCTGTATCGCGGCGCGTCCGACGCGGGCAGTGATCTTTTCCTGACCAACAGCTTTGGAGGCAACGCCAGTCGCCTGGCGCTGCACGAAGCCTCGGATCGTGTCTCCGAGATCAACAAAAAGGCCGCAATGCTGGCACGCGAGGTTGCGGATGCCTCGGATAGCCCCGTGGTGGTTGCCGGGTCCATGGGGCCAACCGGAGAAATAATGCAGCCACATGGTCCGCTTTCCATTGAAGCGGCGGCAGATCTTTTCGAGGAACAAGCCGAAGCCCTGATGGAGGGCGGTGCGGATGTTCTCTGGGTGGAGACAATCTCGGCACCCGAGGAGTTTACAGCGGCGTCCATCGGAATCGGTCGGGTAGGGGCCCCGTGGTGCGGCACCATGAGTTTTGATACGTCCGGACGGACGATGATGGGGCTGACCTCTGCTGACATGGTGCGTCTGGTTGCCGAACTGCCTCATGCACCGTTGGCCTTCGGGGCCAATTGTGGCGTCGGTGCATCGGATCTGTTGAGGACGGTGATCGGCTTCAGGGATGCTGGTGCACCGCTTCCCGTGATCGCGAAGGGAAATGCCGGCATACCGAAATACGTTGATGGCCATATTCACTACGACGGGACGCCGGAGCTCATGGCTGATTACGCGCTCCTCGCTCGGGATTGTGGGGCACGGATCATCGGCGGATGCTGTGGCACAACGCCGGCTCATCTCTTGGCCATGCGAAAGGCATTGGAAAACGCCGGAGACCGGGGGGGCGTCCCGTCTTTGGACACGATTGCCGCGCGGTTGGGTGCATTTTCCTCGGATAGTGATGGCACCGAAGGCGGGCCCAAACCGGAACGCCAAAGGCGCCGCCGTCGGGGGTAATTAAACGGCCTTCTTTAAAACAATTCCATTTGCGGGTTGAGGCGCTCCGGCTTTTTAAACAGGTCGCAACGCAGGGACTCAGAGCCGGTGCAATAGCCCAGCTTTTTGGTCGCGTTCTGAAACCGCTTGGCAAGCAGTTGCGCGTGCTGCCCCGTGCCCGTCATGCGCTTGCTCCATTCGGAACTGTAGTCGGAGCCGTCGTGGTATTCCCTAACTCGTGCCATCACGCGCGAGGCGTAACCGGGTTTGCAGCGCGACAGCCATTCCTGGAACAGCGGGCTGACTTCCCGGGGCAGGCGCAAGGCGATATAGCTGGCCCGGGTCGCACCTGCTTCGCGTGCTGATTTTAGTATGTTTTCCAACTCGTGGTCAGTCAGACCGGGTACTACAGGTGCAATCATCACCCTGACAGGAACGCCCTTTTCCGCAAGTCTTGAAATTGTCGCCAGTCTCCGAGTGGGGGCAGGAGCCCTTGGCTCCATGGAGCGCGACAGTTCCGGATCCAGGGTGGTCACTGATATCCCGACACTCGCGATGCCGCGCTTTGCCATCGATCCGATGACGTCAAGATCCTGTTCGATCAGGGTGCCTTTTGTGACGATTGATACCGGATGGCTCCATTCGTTCAGAACCTCGAGAACCTGTCGAGTAATTCTGAGTTGCCGCTCAATCGGTTGGTAGGGGTCGGTGTTGGTCCCCATTGCCAGCGTCGCGACCCGGTAACTTCGTTTTGCTATTTCTTTTTTCAGTAGTGCCGCTGCGTTTGGCTTCGCTGTCAGCTTCGTCTCGAAATCGAGGCCCGGAGACAGGCCGAGATAAGCGTGCGACGGTCGTGCGAAACAGTAAACACAACCGTGCTCACAACCGCGGTAGGCGTTCAGGGACCGGTCAAAGGGAATGTCCGGCGAGGTGTTCCGGGCGATCACGCTCTTCGGAGTCTCGGTCGCAACCTCAGTGCGGACAGGCGGGATATCCTCTTCGTTTGTCCAACCGTCATCAAATTCCACGGTTTCGAAGCGCTCAAAACGGCCAGTGGGGTTGGTGTGCGAGCCGCGGCCGCGCAGATTTAGCGCTCTCTTAAGTTTCGATTCCCTGTCTGCCATGACGCATTTATAGAACAAAAGTAGAACATGCGCCAGACGATCAGCAACATGGAATATTTTTTTCAGACGTGGCCAACTCAATGTCGTCGCTGATACCGGCAAAGTCGTTTACGTCCCGCGAATTTTTGCAATTTACGGTAGCGGTCAATTGCTGAGATCACGTCATTCGCCCTTAGGCGGGATGAAAGGATAGCCATGGCTGACGAAGAAGAAGATTTTGACCTCAACGACCTCAGCGATGAGGAACTT
Organism: Amaricoccus tamworthensis; assembly: GCF_049800875.1. NCBI lineage: Bacteria > Pseudomonadati > Pseudomonadota > Alphaproteobacteria > Rhodobacterales > Paracoccaceae > Amaricoccus > Amaricoccus tamworthensis. Next base: position 138,935 of record NZ_JBNAFV010000004.1, read on the forward strand.
GTCCCTCAGATGTTTGACGACCTTTATGACGGGCTTGCTGACGAGATCGTCGAAGGTGTGAATATTCTTCTTGAGCGCGGTTGGCAGCCTTACGACATTCTGACGAAAGCTCTTGTTGAGGGCATGCGCATTGTAGGAATCGATTTCAGGGACGGTATCCTTTTTGTGCCTGAAGTGCTTCTTGCAGCAAATGCCATGAAGGCCGGGATGAAAATCCTGAAGCCACTCCTCATCGAGACCGGCGCTCCACGTCTCGGCAAAATGGTGATTGGAACCGTAAAGGGCGACATTCATGATATCGGCAAAAACCTTGTCTCTATGATGATGGAAGGGGCCGGTTTTGAGGTGGTGGATCTTGGCATTAACAATGCTGTTGAGGCCTACCTCGAGGCACTCGAAACGGAAGAGGCCGACATTCTTGGCATGTCGGCGCTGCTGACAACCACAATGCCCTATATGAAGGTTGTGATCGACACGCTCAATGACAAGGGCATGCGGGACGACTACATCATTCTCGTGGGCGGCGCGCCGCTGAATGAGGAGTTTGGCAAGGCTATTGGTGCTGACGCATACTGCAGGGATGCAGCGGTCGCAGTTGAAACGGCCAAGGAATTCATGGCCCGTAAGCACAACCAGTTGGCGTCCTCGGCCTGAAAGTTGCCGGGTTGTTTTTGCGGTTGAGCGTTGCCGGTGTTAGTGTGGTCTGATCCCGCAAGGGTTCCTAAATGAATGAACCGTCAAACATTGAGCAGCCGGGAAAGGCGAGCATCCTCGTGCTGGCCTGCGGCGCTTTGGCTCGGGAAATACTCGAGATTTTCCGATTGAACGGTTTTGACCATATCGAACTGAAGTGTCTTCCGGCCGATCTTCATTTGCAACCGCAGAGAATACCTGACGCGGTAGAAGCAGCTGTTCGGAAGTGCCGGAGCGATTACGAGGAGATTTTCGTTGCGTATGCCGACTGCGGTACCGGCGGCCTGCTGAAGGCCAGATGTGATGATCTCGGTGTGGCAATGATTGAAGGCCCACATTGCTACAGTTTTTTTGAAGGCAACGAAGTATTCGCCGCAAGAGGTGATGAGGAGATGACCGCGTTTTACCTGACGGACTTTCTCGTCCGTCAGTTCGATGCGTTCGTCTGGCAACCAATGGGGCTGCACCGCCACCCTGAACTGCGCGACATGATTTTTGGGAACTACACCAAACTGGTGTATCTAGCTCAGACCAACGATGACGAACTCTCGAGGAAAGCGGCCACCTGTGCCCAACGCTTGGGCCTCGAATACGAGCGTCGCCAAACCGGCTACGGCGATTTGGAGAAAGTCCTCACAAAGGTCAGCCGTTCAGGTAGTTTTGCCGGCTGAGGTTATATTTCGCCATTTTCTCGTTGAGCGTCCGCCTGGGAAGGGCGAGTTCAGCCATGACAGCCGAAACAGATCCGGCATTTCGGCGGAGGGCATGATCAATGAGCATTTTCTCGAACATCTCAACGTGCTCCTTCAGTGGCTTGTCCGTATCGATCGCCATGGATGGAGCCTCAAAGCCATCGTCAATCAATAGAGCCGAGATATTGTTTTCTCCACGACGGGACTGGAGAACAGCCCGTTCCGCGAGATTGATCAGCTGCCGCACGTTACCCGGCCACGGCGCTTGAATGAGGTTTGCCGCATCAGCCGCATTGAGCTGCGGAGCCTCGCAGCCGTATTCATCGGCCAGTTCCACTGTGTAGTTCGTGAATAGCGTCAGGATGTCCTTACCCCGGTTTCTTAGCGGCGGTGCCTGCAACACAAGTGCGGCTAAGCGGTAATACAGGTCGTTTCTGAACCCTTCTACCGAGCCAGAGCCACCGGTGAGAACGCTGGATACAGCGATTACCCTGACGTTGACCGGTCTGGCAGTCTCCGGGCCGTCGGAAACCGCGTTGATGAGATCAAGCAGTTTTGCCTGTGCGGCATCGGATAGATGTTCGATGTCCTCCAGGCAAAGCGTTCCTCCCTCTGCCTGCTCCACCAGAGGTTTCTCCGGCCAGTTTGGTCCTCCAAACAGAATCGCATCCTGCAGCTCTCGTTCCGTCGATGCGCAGTTCAGGGTAATCATGGGTTTTGATGCGCGCGGTCCGCATGCGTGGACGGACTTGGCGACCAGACTTTTGCCGGTCCCGGTTTCGCCCGTTACCAGTACATGTCCGTCCGCCTGTGCGATGTCGAGAATGTTTTCGCGCAACTTCTCAATTGCCGGACTCTCTCCGACCAGCTTTCGCAGCATGGCGTTGGGATCGGACAGTTCCTTGCGCAGGGCCCTGGTTTCCATGGTCCTCGCGCGCAGTTGTGCGGCGCGGGAACAAAGGTCCGCCAGTTGCTCTGGCTGGAACGGTTTCTCCACAAAATCATAGGCGCCAATTCTCATGGCTTCCACGGCCATCGGGACATCCCCATGGCCCGTCATTAGGATCACTGGAAGTCCAGGATCGATGGACTGAAGCCGTCGCAGAAGCGTCATCCCGTCAATGCCAGGCATTCTGATGTCGGTCAGGACAATGCCTGGGTAGTCGGCGGTCAAAACCTTGAGCGCGTCCTCGGCGGCTTCAAAGCTGTCCGCTTCGAAACCCGAGAGCTTCAGCCATTGTGAAACGGAATCTCTCAGATCCGCTTCATCATCGATGATCATCACGGTAGGTGTGGATGTGTTTTCCATGATCTCTATTACTCTGCGGCCTGGGTCTGGGACTCTATTGGGGGCAGTATCAATTCGAAGACAGCGCCTCCGTCCGGAGCATTCCTGGCGACAAGTCGGCCGCCAAGTTCCCCAGCGAATCCGGCTGAAATGGCGAGTCCCAGTCCCAGGCCCTCGCCTGGACGCTTGGTCGTGTAAAAGGGTTCAAACAGTTGGTCAGGATCCTTGAGACCCATTCCGTTGTCGGTGATCGACAGGACGATGGATTCGCCCTCTACCAGTAGGATGTCGATCTTGCGGTCTTCCATCGGTCGAACGGCATCCAGCGCATTGCGCAGGAGGTTCACGATGATCTGTTCGGTACGCAGAGGGTCTGCGCGGAGCCGTACGGGTTCGGACGGGACAACCGTATTGATGGCGACCGACATTTTTCCAAGTTGCGGCGACATCATCGACAGTGCTTCGCGAACACTGTCCCGCAGATCAATCTCGACAAGTTCGACCGGCCGTTTTGTGGCGTATGATTTAAGCTGACGCGTAATCGCACCCATGCGGTTGATCAGATCGTCAATCCGTTGGAATGATGTCATCGCCTCATCCAGACGCCGCCGTGACAGGAGCAGCCTCGCGCCCGCTAGGTAGGTTTTCATCGCCGCAAGCGGCTGATTAAGCTCATGGCTTACTGCGGCGGACATCTGTCCCAAAGCCGCCAATTTGGATGCCTGTTCCAGACTTTGTTCAGCTTCCTGCAGGTTCTTCTCAACACGCCTGCGCGTCGCGATTTCGTTGGAGAGTTTTCGGTTCAACTGCCGTAGAATGTCGGACTCGCCCTGTATTCGCGCGCTTTCCGCCTCGTGTCGACGCGACAGCAGGTAAAACAGGAGCGCCAGCAGCAAGGCAAGCACCATGAAAATACCCGCTAGAATGGCGTTTACCCGTGCCCGGACATCCTCAAGCGTCGAATAATATGTCAGTTGCCAGGATCCGTGTCCCAGGGGCACCTTGGACGCCAGCAATGGCGTCTGGTCGAAATAGACGTAAGGCACACCACCCAGCCGTTCCTCAACCGTACGGATCGCATGTCTGACCGAGGGACGCTCGTTCTCCGGCACAAGTATCTCGTCAGTCGTCCGGCCGCGCCACGAAGGCTCGGAAGCCAGCAGGATTGAACCTTCCTCGTCAGAAACGATGACTTTGGAACCCTGCAGGCGCCAACTGTTCTCTACCGAGGCCAGGTCCACCGAAACCACGATGACACCGACAAAGCGGTCATCAAATGTCAGTTTTCGTGAATAGTGGAACTGGTACGGAGTCTCGCCGCCACCTGTCACGGTAAATTCGGTCTTATCACTGCCAATGGCGGCCAGGAAAAAGTTTTGGTCGCCTTCGTAGTCATTCAGTTCATGGCTGCCGCCGGCTACGACCACGTTTCCGTCCGTATTCAGCAGGAATATGGCACCGTATCCGAGTTCCTCCTGAAAGGCGGCAAGGTCCTCGTCAATATTGGCGAACTCGCCCAGTCGGAGGGGGATGGTGAGAATGGGGTCCCGCGACAGAAGGAGAGGTGCCACGGAATGTGAAACCATCTTGGCCTTGATGGTTCCGGCATACAACGTCGCACGTGTCTTGGCCTTTGCGGCCTCTTCCTCAACGAAGGATCGGGTGAGGTAAATCTGACTGGCCCAGATGACCAATGCCATCAATACAACCGATAGAACCATGCCGATGCGCATCCAGAAGCGCTTCTGATCGGCATGTTCTTTTCCGGTCGGTTTTTTTGGCGTCATGATGCCAAAAACTTAGGCGGTATTGGTGATTTGCTCAAGTGTCCTGAAAAACCGCGTTAACAACACCGGCAAACAACCGCGCACCATCAACTCCGGGATGGATGGGGTCAATCACCCGCTCGGGATGCGGCATCAAACCCAGCACCCTGCGGTTCTCTGAAAGGACCCCTGCAATGTCATCCACGGACCCGTTTGGATTGTTGGAATACCGGAAGGCAATGCGATCCTCACCAACAAGTTTTTCAAGCGTATGCTGGTCCGCGATGAAGTTCCCGTCATGGTGGGCAATTGGAAAACGAACCTTTTCACCGGTGGCATACTGGCTGGTGAAGAGGCTGTTATTCGTCGCCACGGTGAGTTCCTCGGTCGCGCAGAGAAACTTCAGCCCCGCATTGCGCATCAGCGCACCCGGCAACAGCCCCGTTTCGATCAGGATCTGAAAACCGTTGCAGATGCCAAGAACATGTCCGCCCGAATGAGCAAAATCCGCAACGGCGCGAACCACAGGCGAATTTGCGGCGATAGCACCGCAGCGCAGATAGTCACCGAAGGAAAACCCACCCGGAATGGCCAAAAGGTCCAGACCTTTGGGCAGGGTCGTGTCCTTGTGCCAGATCATTTGGGTTTCCGCGCCCGCCGCGTCGAAAGCTACGGCTAGGTCCCGGTCACAGTTGGATCCGGGGAATACCAGTACACCAACGCGAAAAGTCACAGGATTTCCACCTCGTAATCCTCGATCACCGTGTTGGCGAGCAGCTTCTCGCACATTTTTTCGACACGGGTGCGGGCCGTATCGGCGTTGGTGTCGCTGAGATCGAGTTCGATCATTTTACCGACGCGCACGCCGTCGACATCATCAAACCCTAGGTTGTCGAGTGCGTGCAATACGGCCTCACCCTGCGGATCAAGGACGCCGTTTTTGAGCGTGATAAGAACTTTAGCCTGCATTGTCAGTTCACCAGTTTTGGCCCGGCGGCGGGCTTTCCGTTAGTGCGCGGCATGACGCCGAGACGTTTTGCCACTTCCGTGTAGGCATCTCCCAGATCGCCGAGATCCTGGCGGAAAACGTCCTTGTCGAGTTTTCGTCCCGTTTCAATATCCCAAAGACGACAGCTGTCCGGGCTGATTTCATCGGCGATCACCAGACGCTGAAAGTCGCCCTCAATGACGCGCCCAATTTCGATTTTGAAGTCCACGAGCCTGATACCGACGCCAAGGAACATGCCGGACAGGAAATCGTTAACGCGCAGCGATAGGGCAATCATGTCGTCCAAATCCTGCTGCGAGGCCCAGCCGAACGCCGCAATATGCTCTTCCGTTACCAGTGGGTCACCGAGGCTGTCGTCCTTGTAGCAGAATTCGATGATTGGGCGTGGCATCTGCTGGCCTTCCGGCAGGCCCAGCCGTTTGCTCAGAGTACCGGCTGCAAAGTTGCGGACAATCACCTCAAGCGGGATCATTTCCACGCTGCGGATCAGCTGCTCGCGCATGTTCAGGCGCTTGATGAAATGAGTGGGTACTCCGATGGAGTTCAGCCCGGTCATGAAGTGTTCGCTGAGCCGGTTGTTCAGAACGCCTTTACCATCGATGGTGGCTTTTTTCTCGGCGTTGAAAGCGGTGGCGTCATCCTTGAAATACTGAATGAGAGTGTCCGGTTCGGGCCCTTCGTACAGAATTTTTGCCTTGCCTTCGTAAATCAGTCTGCGCCGGGCCATGTGCCTCTCCGAAAAATGGGCCGGTACGGGCGCCGTTCCGTGCCGCTCCGGTTGCCGGTTCTCTATACTTTCCCCGAAAAAGGAGCAAGCACCGACATGGGCCTCTTGTCGGATGCGTGTCCTGGTGATTAGGTACGCGCGACGTCAGACAGGCAGCAGGAGACCGAAATGTCCAGTTTTGATGAACGGGAAAAGGGCTTTGAGAACAAGTTCGCCCATGATCAGGAAATGATCTTCAAGGCCGAGGCGCGGCGAAACAAACTAATCGGCCTTTGGGCTGCTGATCTGCTCGGTAAAACCGGCGACGACGCCATGGCCTATGCGAGGGAAGTCATCAAGGCTGATTTCGAGGAATCGGGAGACGAGGACGTCTATCGCAAGCTGGCTCATGATCTGGGCAACCGTGCGGACGAGAAAACCATCCGTTCCAAAATGGTTGAACTGCTGGCCGAAGCCAAGGTCCAGATTTTCAACGAGAGTTGAGTACCGAACGCTTCGCGTTCACGACCCCAAAAAAAATGCCTGTCCGAATGCACCGGACAGGCATTTTTTGTGTTTTGATATTGAGCGGACGTAAGCGGGCCGGGGCGTTTACTCTTCCCCGAACACCCGCCGGAAAATCGTGCCAACATGCTTCGTATGATATCCCAGATCGAAGCAGTCCTCGATCTCCGCTTCGGTCATAGCGGCGGTTACGTCCTCGTCGGCCTTGAGTTCCTCCAGGAAATCGGCTCCCTGTTCCCACACTTTCATCGCATTTCGCTGAACGAGTGAGTAGGAATCCTCCCGGCTCACACCTTTCTGGGTCAGCGCCAGCAGGACGCGCTGGGAATGGATCAGGCCCCGAAACTTGTTCATGTTGGCTATCATGTTGTCGGGATAGACCACCAGCTTGTCGATCACGCCCGTCAGACGGTTCAGTGCGAAATCCAGAGTGATCGTCGCATCCGGGCCAATCATGCGCTCGACCGATGAGTGGCTGATGTCACGCTCGTGCCAAAGCGCCACGTTTTCCATTGCGGGCGTCACGGACATGCGAACGATACGGGCCAGTCCCGTGAGGTTTTCAGTCAGTACGGGGTTCCGTTTGTGCGGCATTGCGCTGGAACCCTTTTGTCCCGGAGAGAAGTACTCCTCAGCCTCGAGAACCTCCGTGCGCTGCAGGTGACGGATTTCGGTTGCGATGCGTTCGATGGAGGATGCAACGACGCCGAGTGTGGCAAAATACATGGCGTGGCGGTCGCGCGGAATGACCTGTGTGGACACGGCCTCCGGCTTCAGGCCCAGCGCCTTGGCCACATGCTCCTCAACACTGGGGTCAATATTCGCAAACGTGCCTACAGCGCCCGAAATGGCGCCCGTCGCGATTTCCTCACGGGCCGCGACGAGGCGGTCCCGGTTCCGGTCCATTTCCGCATAGGCCAGCGCGAGTTTGACACCAAAGGTCGTGGGCTCGGCGTGGATGCCGTGGCTCCGTCCGATGGTGACCGTATCCCTGTGCTCAAATGCACGCTTTTTGAGGGCCGCCAGCAGACGATCCATGTCAGCGAGAAGAATGTCGGTCGCCCGGACGAGCTGAACATTAAAACAGGTGTCCAGCACGTCCGAGGATGTCATGCCCTGATGGACGAAGCGGGAATCCTCACCGACATGCTCCGCAAGATGCGTGAGAAAGGCAATTACGTCGTGTTTGGTGACGGCTTCGATCTCATCAATTCGGGCGACATCGAATTCCACGTCCCTGGCTTTCCAGACCGACTCTGCTGCCGACTTTGGGATGACCCCAAGTTCCGCCTGCGCGTCGCAGGCGTGTGCCTCGATTTCATACCAGATCTTGAATTTGGTTGCCGGCGACCAGATTTCTACCATTTCAGGGCGGGAATAACGCGGGATCACTGGGCGTGCCTTTCGGATTGTGAAGGGTTCGCGGTCTGATAGACTGCCCGGCTCTGTTGCACAAGCGAGGGAAACCATGCGGCTAAGCGCATTCGGTGGTGTCTGGGAAATTGAGCGGACAATTACCAACCATCTCGACGGATCCCTGTCCCGGTTTTCGGGTACGGCGGATTTTGGAACCGGTCCCGATCTCGGCCGGTATAGGGAGGAGGGGCGCCTCGAACTCGATGGCGGAACTGTTCTTGTAGCGACGCGAAGCTATCGCTGGACCGATGCGACGAACAGGATCGATATTTTTTTCGACCATGGCGGTTACTTCCACGGGTTCGGGCATGCCGAGGTGACGCCACTTGCGGAACATCTCTGTGGTGATGACCTTTACAGAGTGGGTTACGATTTCCAGGCGTGGCCGGTCTGGACCGCCACATGGCGTGTTGAGGGGCCCGCGAAGGATTATCTAATGACGTCAACCTATCGGCGTACTGGACAGGACATCGCAATTCAGGCATGAAAGTTGCAACGCAGCATCAGGGAAATCATGGGAGTTTGCGATGTCAGATACAATGAGCAATCCGGTTTTGAGTGAGGCCGTCTGGAAAGCGGAAGGCGCCGGGCTTTGGCTGAAGCGGGCCGCACTTGTGGCCGGCGGCGTTGCACTCCTGTCGCTAGCGGCCAAAGTTCAGGTGCCCGTATGGCCCTCGCCGGTTCCGGTGACCCTCACAACGTTTGTCGTGCTGACCCTCGGTGCCGCATATGGTCCGCGTCTCGGCTTTGCCACCATACTCGCCTACATGCTCGTTGGGATGCTGGGTTGGGATGTGTTTGCCGGCTCTTCGGCTGAAGCAAACGGCCTGACCTACATGATGGGCAGCACCGGCGGTTACCTGGTTGGTTACGTCCTCGCAACTCTCGCGCTTGGATTTGCCGCCCGAAAGGGATGGGACAGAAACGTAGCCGGTATGGGCGCCGCGATGCTGGTGGGCAACGCACTGATCTACATCCCCGGCATTCTGTGGCTGGCGCATCTCTACACCTGGGAAAAACCCATCCTCGAGTGGGGCCTGACGCCTTTCCTGATTGGTGATGCCCTGAAACTGGTTCTGGCCGCTCTGATAGTTCCGGCGGTGTGGAAACTGGTCGGCAACGCGCGCGGCTAACCGCTGCTCGATAACTGGATTTTCTGATCAAGCCCGGGCGTAACGTCCGGGCTTTTTCTTTTGAATGGCGTTTATTCAATGAAACGGACGGCGCCAATATGGTCGAGATTGCGGTTCCTTTGCCCGTAGTCGATGCCGTATCCGACCACAAACCTGTCCGGGATTTCAAAGCCGGTCCAGGTGGCCTTGATGTCGACCTCGCGCCGTGATGGCTTGTCAAGCAGCGCGCAAACCTCGAGCCGGGCAGGGTTTCTGGTACCGAGAATGGCCAGAACGTGGTTCAGCGTGAAACCCGTATCAACAATATCCTCAACGACCAGAACATCCCGTCCCTCAATTTCTCCGCGCAAATCTTTCAAAATGCGGACTTCCCGGCTGCTCTCGGTGGAATTGCCGTAGGATGAGGCTTCGAGGAAATCGACCTCGATGGGCAGTTTGATTTCCCGCACGAGGTCAGCGGTAAAAATGAACGATCCCCTCAACAGGCTGACTATGACCAGCTTGTCGGTTCCCTCATAAAATTCAGTAATCTCACGCGCGAGTTCCTCAACCCGGGCTGCGATTGCTTTGGCGGAAATCAGCTCGTCAATGACGTATTTCGGGTCGGACATCCACATTCCTGGCGCTAATTTGGCGTTGAAGGTTGAATTTCGCTCACCCTATTGTCATTGACGGTCGGCGACAATCGCTTCCTGACCTGCAAGGTGTCCATGCCCACTCACGCCGAAAAACGCGTCATGCCGTACAGCCCGCAACAGATGTATGACCTGATTGCCGATATCCGGAAGTACCCGGAATTCCTGCCCTGGTGTTCCGCCTGTCGTATACGCTCAACCAGACCGCTGAGCGAAGGCGAAGGGTCAGTCATTGATGCCGACATGGTCATCTCATTCAAGGTATTTCGGGAAAAGTTCGGCAGCCGCGTCACCCTAAGGCCTGAAAATTCGACCATTGATGTCGAGTATCTGGACGGTCCGTTCCGCTACCTGAACAACCACTGGAAATTTTTGCCAGCTGAGGGTGGTGGGTGCGAAGTCGACTTTTTCGTCGATTTCGAATTCAAATCCGCAATCCTGCAGAAGATCATCGGTGTTGTTTTCGGCGAGGCCATGCAACGGATCGTCAGGGCCTTCGAGCAGCGCGCCGAAAAACTCTACGGTGCGTCGACCAGCTGAAGTGCTAGGGCCAGTGCGGTTTCGACACTGCGCATCCGTACGTTCTCCCGTCCGATAGCGCCAAACTCACGCTTTTCGGTCAGGGTCCGGCCTTCAAAGCTCAGACCGAACCAGACGAGGCCCTCCGGCTTTGCTTCCGATGCGCCAGGGCCTGCGACACCTGTGATTGCGATGGAAAGTTGCGCGTCTGAATTTTTGATTGCGCCAACGGCCATCTGACGTGCAACGGGCTCCGAAACCGCGCCGTGTTCAGCGAGTGTGCCGGTGCTGACATTCAGGTGAGCGGTTTTGGCCGCGTAGGAATACGTGACAAAGCCCCGGTCCACGACATCGGAGGAGCCGGGTATTGCCGTCAGCGCCGCACTGACCATGCCGCCGGTGCAGCTTTCGGCAGTAACCGTCATGATTCCGCGGCTCCTGCACACGTCCAACAGTCTCGTGGCAATTTCTTCCATCATTTCATCAGCAATCCGTGCGAAATTGCGGCTGCAATTGCCACAAAAACCGCCGCAAACACGCCGGCCGCCACATCGTCAAGCATTACTCCCACCGGTCCATGCATACGGTCGGCACGACCCACGAGCCACGGCTTCCAGATATCGAAGATCCGGAAAAGGATAAACGCACCGACCCAGCCCGGCCATGGAAACACGTGTGACGCGGCGCCTCCAAACCAAAGCCCCGCTGAGAGGGGGAAGAGCGCGATCCACTGTCCCACCACCTCATCGATAACGATGGACGAGGGGTCATGATCCGCCGTTCCCATTGTCTCGACGCGCGTGGCATGTAGCCCTGCGAAAAATACGAGAAAGGTCGCGGACAAAAGTAATGGGAACCCGCCCAGCCAATGAAGCAGCCACGCAACCGGAATGGCCGCCAGTGAGCCGAACGTTCCCGGAGCCACTGGGATGAGCCCAATAAAGCCGAATGTCGCGATGAACCGGGTCATTGGGATACCACCGTCGCTGTAGCCATTGCCGCGATGCCTTCCCCGCGTCCCGTAAACCCAAGTTTTTCGGAAGTTGTTGCTTTCACGCTGACGCGACCGACATCAATCCCGAGTATCCGGGCGAGTTCGGCGCGCATCGGGTCTGAATGCGGTCCGATTTTGGGGCGTTCGCATATGATTGTGCAGTCGATCGACGAAATCTCAAATCCACGTGCCTTCACCCTTTCAGCGGATTTGACTAGAAACACTTCCGACGCCGCACCTTTCCACTTCGGGTCCGACGGTGGAAACCATTGCCCGATGTCGCCCTCGGCAATGGCGCCAAATAGCGCGTCGGTGACCGCATGCATGGCCACATCCGCGTCGGAATGTCCCTTCAGCGCTTGGTCATGCGGGATGCTGATGCCGCAGAGTACAACGCTGTCACCCTCGGTGAAGGCGTGTACGTCATAGCCATTGCCGCACCGGACATCCATCGTATTGCTCCCGATCTCGTGCTGTGCGCGACCGTAGTCCGCTGCAGTCGTAATTTTGTAGTTGGATTCGCTGCCCGAAACAATCCGGACATCTATCCCCTTAGCTCTCGCAACGGCGACATCGTCAGCAAGGTCACCTGATGAGTTTTCGTGCGCCGACAGGATTTCGCGGAAGTGAAATCCCTGTGGCGTTTGCGCCCTCCATAGGCCCGTACGGTCCTGAGGAGTGGTCGCGTGATCGCCATCAGATTTCCATAGAGCGTCGATGACGCGGAGTGCTGGGAAGGCACCTTTCCCGGTGTTCAGGGACTCGCGGACATCGCGGATTATGTCCAGCGTAACGAATGGTCGGGCTGCATCGTGGATCAGGACATACTGAGGGTTCCGGGCCTCCAAAGCTTTTAGGCCCTCAAGTACGGACGCCGCACGATGCTGTCCGCCATGTACCAGGGGAAGCAGCCTGTTGTCGTTCAGTCCCTGAGTTGCCTGCGCATACCTCTCGGCGTCCTCCGGGTGAATGACGACTATGACGGCGTCAATTACGGGGCTGGAAAGAAATGCCGTTATTGTGTGACGCAGTATTGGCTGGCCATTCAGGTCAAGATACTGTTTGGGAGTATCGCCTCCCATGCGGCTTCCGCGCCCGGCGGCAACGATCAGGCCGACTGTTTCCATTGCGCACCCCTCAGTGTTTGGAAGCGTATACAAAGCGGAAACGTCAGGCACAACTATGACCGATTGCGCTTGCGGATTGCATAAATTGTGATCATCGCCTAAGCGTTTACCAAAATATGCCTTGGAAATAATCAGATGACATCCCAAATGGACGGCCATTTTCTCAATCCGCCTGTTTTTCTTGCACCTATGGCTGGAATAACGGACGTTCCCTTTCGTTCGGTTGTCCTTGGGTGTGGTGCCGGATTCGTAGTGTCTGAGATGGTGGCGTCCGCTGAAATGGTTCATGCAAAGTCTTCCGTGCGCAGCCGGGCCCTCCCAGGCGCGGAAGTGCAGCGGTCCGCCGTGCAGCTTGCCGGACGGGAAGCGGGTTACATGGCCGAGGCCGCCAAAATCTGTGAGGCTGGGGGAGCTGGGATCATCGACATAAACTTCGGATGTCCGGCAAAAAAGGTCACAAACGGCTGGTCCGGGGCTGCCCTGATGCGGGAGCCCGATCACGCGATGCGCCTCGTGGATGCGGTTGTAGGAGCGGTGAGTGTGCCCGTTACGCTGAAGATGCGTCTGGGTTGGGATGAAAACCAGCTTAACGCGCCGGAGATTGCAAAACGTGCCGAAAATGCGGGTGTCCGAATGATAACCGTCCACGGTCGTACCCGTTGTCAGTTTTATAAAGGTTCAGCTGACTGGGCCAAAATCGCGCAGGTCGTTGAAGCCGTGAATGTACCGGTCATCGCGAACGGCGATATTCTTGATACCGCTACCGCAAAGCAGGCCATGAGCGACTCCGGTGCCCGTTCGGTCATGGTTGGGCGCGGCGCACAGGGTCAGCCGTGGATCATCAATCGCCTCTCTGATGAACTGAACGGTAAGACTCCGCCGGAGGATCCGGACCTGAAGGAGCGGACTGAAATTATCCTGACCCACTACGATCACATTCTGTCATTCTACGGACGCGATCTGGGTGTGCGCGTGGCGCGGAAACACCTGGGCTGGTATCTTGAGCGTGTGGATGGCGCCGCCGACCTGCGTGCGCGTGTCCTGCGCATGGGTGATCCAAATGACGTGAGTACGGCTATCGGAGCCGAACTGCCCCATTGTTCTACTGCGCGTATGGATATCGCATCATGAGCGGTGTTTCGTTCGATGCGCTTTGGAGCGCCATTCCTTATCCTGCATTCATTGTCGCGCCCGATGACTCCATCGCCGGAGCCAATCCGTCAGCCGAGGAATTCGGCTCCACTTCTGAGAAACAGATGCACGGCAAGCCGGTGGATTACTACCTCGGCGCGAACAGCGTTGTTATGGAGGTGGTGCGTCAGGCGCGAAAGAACGACATTCCCGTGACCCAGTACAACGTCATGGTGGGTTGGTTGGGCAATGTGCCAACCCTGCAGAACGTTCACGCCGTCCCGATGCGGGAAGCCTGCGATAAAATTCTCATTCTGCTTCACCCACAGGGACGGGCGGCAAAGATGGACCGAAGCCTGACACACCGGTCGGCGGCGCGGTCGGTCTCCGGCATGGCCGCCATGCTGGCACACGAGATCCGCAATCCGCTCGCCGGTATTTCCGGGGCCGCACAATTGCTGGAAATGGGTCTGACGGATGCGGACCGTGAACTGACAGGCCTGATCCGGGGTGAGGCTGAACGGATCGGCAGCCTGGTGGATCGGGTGGAGAAATTCGGTGACCTGCGGCCCACGCAACGGATCGCTTTCAACATTCACGACGTCCTCGACAGGACCCGGCGTTCCGCGCAGGCCGGTTTCGCCAACCACGTCCGCTTCCGCGAGGATTTCGATCCGTCCCTGCCTCCGGCACTCGGTGATCCGGACCAGATGTTGCAGGTTTTCCAAAACCTCATGAAAAATGCGGCCGAGGCCCTGCCGCCAACTGGTGGTTTGATCACGGTCACAACCGCATTCCGGCCGGGAGTAAAGCTGTCCAGGCCGGGTGGACGCAGCGAAAGCCTGCCGCTCCTGGTTGTGATTGGGGACAACGGGCCGGGCATCCCCGACTCGATGGTGGCGGACATCTTCGACCCGTTCGTCAGTTCCAAAGTGAACGGAACAGGTCTCGGGCTGTCTCTGGTTTCGAAAATCATCTCCGATCATGGCGGCGTCGTCGAATGCGAAAGCCGACCGGGTCGCACACGTTTTCTTGTCCGGCTTCCGATCAGCCGAGACGAACAGGTATCTGAAGAGGGATAGGTCATGGAGGGAACAATTCTGGTCGCGGACGACGACCGCACCATCCGAACGGTTCTGGCGCAGGCTTTGACCCGCGCCGGATGCAAGGTCCGGGCCACCGGAACCACCTCCACGCTCTGGCGCTGGATAGACGAGGGCGAGGGGGATGTGGTCGTCACTGACGTCATGATGCCCGACGGCGATGCGCTGGACCTCCTGCCGGCCATCAAGCGTCGTAGACCGGAGCTTCCGGTGATCGTCATGAGCGCACAGAACACGGTAATGACCGCCATTCGCGCCGCAGAGGTTGGTGTCTACGAATACCTGCCAAAACCGTTTGATTTGCGCGAGGTGCTGGGACAGGTCTCCAAGGCGCTGAAGCAGACAAGCAGGCGTGTTGTATCTCCGGATGACGAGAGCATCGCACCGAAGGACGAAAACCTTCCCCTCATTGGTCGCAGCCCGGCGATGCAGGAGGTCTACCGGATCCTTGCGCGTCTTATGAATACGGATCTTGGCGTGATGATCACCGGGGAGAGTGGAACCGGTAAGGAACTCGTGGCCCGCGCCCTGCACAATTTTGGTCTTCGCAAGGACGGGCCCTTCGTTGCCGTCAACATGGCGGCGATTCCGCGTGAACTGATCGAATCGGAGCTTTTCGGTCATGAAAAAGGCGCATTCACGGGTGCGGACCGCGCCGCTCCAGGTAAATTTGAGCAGGCGAGGGGAGGGACGCTGTTCCTCGATGAGGTTGGCGACATGCCCATCGATGCCCAGACCCGACTCCTTCGTGTGCTTCAGGAGGGTGAGTTCACCCGCGTTGGCGGCAGGGAGGTCCAGTCCGCCGATGTGAGGATCGTGGCGGCCACACACCAGGATCTTTCGGAACTCATTCGCGAGGGCCGTTTCCGCGAGGACCTTTTCTACCGCCTGAACGTCGTTCCCATCAGTATCCCGCCGCTGCGTGACAGACTGGAGGATGTCCCTGATCTGACCCGGGCATTTCTGCGCAGGGCGGAAGCGGAGGGCCTGCCGCGGAGGGTGATCTCAAAGGAAGCGCTGGAAATTCTTGGGAAACAGGAGTGGACGGGCAACGTCCGTGAACTCGAAAACCTCGTGCGGAGGCTCTGTGTCCTCTGTACTGAGGATGTGATTTCCGGTGCCGCAGTGGCGCGTGAGATCGCCCAAAGACCCTCATCCGCCTCCAACGACCAGGACGCCCAGCCCCAGCGTCTGGCACATGCCATTGAGGCTCATCTGAAGCGGTATTTCGACCTCCACGGGAACGGCCTTCCTCCGGTTGGACTCTATGATCGAATTCTGAAGGAAATGGAGTTGCCGCTTATCGCGCTTTCCCTGTCGGCAACGCGTGGAAACCAGATAAAAACGGCTGAATTGCTGGGAATTAACCGTAATACGCTCAGAAAAAAGATCCGTGACCTCGACATTCGGGTGACACGTGGCAAAAAAATGATGTAAGACAGCCACAGTCGAGCACAATTGAAGCGCCGCTGAAGCATGCGCCTGCATCCTCTGAGCATACTGGGCGAACGCCTGGTAGTATCCATGAACAACCGAAACGCCCGGATGGGCGTCTTCTGGCTTATGGTTGTATTGGGTGTCATTCTCGGCATTGCAACCTTCGCATCCCTCGGTGGCCTTGAGGGCCTGAGTGGCCGCAAAACACTCCGGGCCATTCTTGTCGCGGACTTCATATATGCCCTGATGGTCGCCACATTTGTCGGGAGGCATCTTGCGGCCATGATTGCGGCCAGGCGCCGACAGTCAGCAGGGTCGCGACTGCACGTGCGTCTCGTGCGCATGTTTACGGCCCTGGCTATCATCCCGACGGTTCTCGTCGCGATTTTTGCAACGATCACGCTCAATTTCGGTCTGGAGGGCTGGTTCTCGGACCGGGTCCGCGACGTGGTCTCAAACTCACTCGCTGCCGCTCAGGCCTATGAGGAAGAGCATACGAGTACGCTCACCGCCGATACGCGTGTCCTCGCTCAATACATCAGCGACCAGAAGCGACGATACCCGCTGCTCTCCGGTGGCGGGCTGCGCGAAACCCTGACCAACGGTCAGATACAGATGCAGCGGGCGCTCTCAAAGGCTTACATCATCGATGGCGACGGAACCATCAGGGCCCGCGGCGAGCGCAGTTACCTGTTCTATTATTCCCGTCCATTGCCTGAGGAACTTGAACGCGCCCGAAATGGTGAGCTCGTCATAATCCAGGATTGGGAAAACAACGAGTTCCGCGCGCTCGTCGAACTCGAAAGGTTCAGCGATCATTTCCTCTTTGTCAGCCGGGAAGTCGACGGTGAAATCCTCGGTCTGCTGGATGAAACACAGGAAACGGTCCTCCTCTATCAGCAGCTCGAAAAAGAACGCGGCAGTTTGCTGTTTGAGTTTGCTCTGATCTATCTGGGCTTCGCTCTGGTCGTCATCCTCGGAGCCATGTGGATGGGCATGTGGTTCGCGGAACGTCTTGCACGGCCGGTTGGCCGCCTGGCGAGTGCCGCGGAACGGGTTGGTAGCGGAGACTTCAATGTGCGCGTCAGGGAAGCCGCCGGCGACGACGAGATCGCCCTGTTGGGACAGGCGTTCAACAAAATGACCCGTCAGGTGAAAGGCCAGAGGGATGCGCTGGTCTCGGCTCACCAGGATACTGAACGCAGAAGACGACTTTTTGACTCGGTACTTTCCAGCGTTACGGCCGGAGTCATTGGCCTCGGCGATGACTGTCATGTGGAGGTTATGAACACTGCCGCCTCGGACCTGCTGGACCTGGAGCCTGAAGAGGCGATTGACCGTCCCCTCGAATTTGCGGTGCCCGAGTTTATGGATCTGCAACAGCAGTTGCAGAACGGTCGCATCAACGTGGTGAAGGGAGAGATCAAACTTCGCCGCCATGGTCGTGAGAAAGATCTCCTTGTCAGAATGGCCAAGAGGAATTCGAACGAGGGCGACCTTGAGGGGTATGTGATTTCCTTTGACGACGTGACGGACCTTGTTGCCGCTCAACGGCTTGCCGCCTGGGGGGACGTAGCGAGACGCATTGCGCATGAGGTCAAAAACCCGCTCACACCAATTCAGTTGTCTGCCGAACGCATCCGGCGAAAATTCGGGCCCAAGCTGGGGGATGACCAGCAGGCCATGGTTCGCATGACCGACGTCATCATCCGTCAGACCGATGATTTGAGGCGGATCGTAGACGAGTTCTCCAAATTCGCACGCATGCCCGCGCCCGATCGCAAGGCGCTCGATCTGACCAAACTGGTCGAGGAAGCCGTGCTGCTACAGGAAAACGGACGGCCTGACATCCGTTATGTCACGGAACTCCCGGATCACGCCGTGCTGGCTCAACTCGACAGCACCATGATCAGCCAGGCTCTGACCAACCTGATGAAGAATGCGGCGGAGGCGGTCGATGACCGCATCGCTGAAATGCCGCAACCGCGCGGACAAATCATGGTTCGACTGGTCACTTCGCCGGAACACCTGCAGATCGAGATTGAGGACAACGGCTCCGGGTTGCCAGACGCGGCGAGCAGGCTGTTTGAGCCTTATGTAACCAACCGGGAAAAGGGCACCGGCCTTGGCCTTTCCATCGTCAAAAAGATTATCGAGGAACACGACGGCACGCTGGAACTGCTGCCGTCCAATGGCTTTGAGGACGGCGGTCCGAAGGGAGCCCTCGCGAAAATTACCCTGCCTCATGTGAGGATTGAAAGCCCGGCCGGTGAGGACCGTTCGGAAAAAGAAAAGATAACCGAGAAGTTGAGAGAGAGAATAAAATGACCGACATTCTCGTAGTCGATGACGAGCAGGATATCCGGGACCTTATCGGAGACATTCTGGAAGACGAGGGCCACGGTGTCCGGCTGGCCTGGAACAGCGATACCGCATTCGAGGAGATCAACAGGGCGGCACCCGACCTGATCATTCTCGACATCTGGCTCAAGGACAGCCGGTTCGACGGCATCGACATTCTCAAGCGGGTCCGACGTGATAATCCCGCAATCCCGGTTGTGATCATTTCCGGTCACGGAAACATTGAAATCGCGGTGGCAGCAATCAAACAGGGCGCATACGATTTCATCGAGAAGCCTTTCAACATCGATCAGTTGACCGTGGTGATCGAACGCGCCCTGGAGGCGTCGCGTTTGCGGCGGGAAAATGCATCTCTTCGTGGGCAGGATGCTTCTGAACAGGTCATGCTCGGTAAAAGCGCCGCCTTCCGTCAGATGAAATCACAACTCGACAAGGTCGCCCGCACCAACAGCCGCATCATGCTGTCGGGCCCGCCAGGATCGGGCAAGGATGTGGCCGCACGCTATATCCATTCTAATTCCGACCGGGCCAAGGGTCCGTTCATCGTCGTGAATTCCGCCTCGATCGCCGCCAATCAGATGGAGGAGGTGCTTTTCGGTCGTGACACCCCGGAGCGTGGCGTCGAGCCGGGACTTCTGGAGCGGGCCAATTCCGGCACGATTTTCTTCGATGAGGTTGCCGATATGCCCATCGGCACGCAATCGAAAATCCTCCGGGTGCTGGTGGATCAGTCGTTCCAGCGTGTCGGTGGGACCGACACGGTTCGCGTGGATGTGCGGGTGCTCTCAGCAACCACCCGTGACCTGGAGGCCGAAATGCAGGCCGGGCGTTTCCGCACGGAACTCTACCACCGCCTCAATGTGGTTCCGGTAAGCGTACCTGGACTGGAAGCCCGCCGGGAGGACATCCCGGAACTCGCGGCGCATTTCCTTGAGCAGTTGAACAAGGCCCAGGGCCTGCCGCAGCGTCTGCTTGCACTGGAAACCGAAGCCCAGTTGCAGACCATGCGCTGGCCCGGCAATATCCGGCAATTGCGCAACATCCTCGAGCGTGCGCTGATCCTCGGACCGGACAAAGGCCGGATTGAGCCTGGTGAACTCGTGACGGAGGCGCCCACTGCCGACGAAGGCGATCCTGGGCTGCTTGGAGCTACATTCGCTGGACTTCCGCTGCGCGAAGCGCGGGAGACGTTTGAGCGCGAATATCTTGTCGCTCAAATCAGTCGTTTCGGTGGGAACATTTCCAGGACCGCGAGTTTCGTGGGAATGGAACGCTCGGCCTTGCATCGCAAGCTCAAGTCATTGAATGTCATTCCGACAGGCCGGGGGCAGCGCAATGACGAGGCGCAGGAACCGGCCTGACCGTAATTTGGTTAGTGCCGGGGCTTAGGCTGTATGAAGATCATCGTTTGCGGTGCGGGGCAGGTAGGGGGTCAGATTGCCCGTCATCTCTCCCGCGAGCAGGACGCCAATCAGGTAACCGTGGTAGACAACAACCCGGCCCTTGTTAGGCGTTTGACGGAAGCCTACGACGTCAGCGGTGTGACCGGATTTGCCTCACATCCTGATGTGCTCGAACAGGCAGGCGCGCGTGATGCCGATATGGTCATTGCTGCAACCCAGTCGGATGAGGTCAACATGGTCGTGTGCCAGGTGGCCCACTCGGTATTTTCCGTTCCTAGGAAGATTGCCCGCCTGCGGTCGCCGTCCTACCTCAATACTCTCTATTCCGACCTGTATCGGCGCGAACACCTCCCCATTGATGTGGTCATTTCGCCGGAGTTTGCTGTCGCCGATGCGGTTATGCAGCGGCTCGCTGCGCCTGCTGCATTCGATATTGAGGCGTTCCTTGAAGAAAAGGCCCAGCTGGTCGGGATTTCCCTCGACCGTGACTGCAGCGTGCTCAACACGCCTCTCAGGCAGCTCTCAGAGCTTTTCACTACACTGCGGGCGCATGTTGTGGGCATTCGGCGCGGTGAACGTCTTTTTGTGCCGGAGCCCCCGGATCAGCTCTACGAGGGCGACCAGGTTTACGTGTTCTGCGTGACCGAAGACCTTCAGCGTGTGATGGAGGTATACGGGAAGGCAAGTCTCGACGTTCAGCGCACGCTGATTATCGGCGCAGGCAATATCGGCTTGAACGTTGCTCAAAAACTCGAGTCCAAAGGACGCAAATCCAGGGTCAAGCTCATCGAGAAAAATATGGATCGTGCGGAACATGCCGCCGATACGCTAAAGCGGTCCATAGTTCTCAATGGCGATGCCCTGGACCTCGAACTGCTCCATGAGGCGAACGTGCGCCGCGTGGATGCCGCTCTGGCACTGACGGACGACGACAAGACCAATATCCTCGCCTGCGTGAGAGCCAAGAACGAGGGCGCGAAACTTGTGGTCGCGCTGGTCAATGATCCCTCGCTAATTGGTCTGATCGCACCCATGGGCATCGACGCCTACGTCAACCCAAGAGCCACTACTGTATCCTCCATCCTCCGCTACGTGCGCCATGGTCGCATCCGGGCGGTGTATTCAATCGGTGATGGAGAGGCCGAGGTGATTGAGGCACAGGTTCTGGGAACCTCCGCCATTGCCGGAAGGCTGATCCGGGATGCTGAATTTCCTGAATCGAGCATCGTCGGCCTGATCCAGAAAAAGGATCGTATCATGGTGCCCAAGGGAGACACCCGCATCGAGGAGGGTGACGTCCTCACCATTTTCGCAACCAGCGAAGCAGTTGCCGAGGTGGAGCGGTTGTTCCAGGTCGGCCTGGATTTCTTCTAGGTTGATGTCGTACCTTCGCCAGTTTCCGGCTTTTGTCCTGCTGCTCCTGTTTTCGGCTGCCCTGATGATGGTCCCGGCGATCGACGCGCTGATCGACCACAACATGCTTATTTCACGGACGTTTTTTTATCACTCCGTGTTTTTTGCCGTAATTTCGGTGCTTCTTGGACTGGCCACGACCAACTGGCATCCGAGAGTTCCAGAGCGATACCATCTCCTGACGCTCCTGATGGTATACATCCTACTGCCGATATTCCTGGCGGCCCCGCTCGTACCCCTCGTGCCGAACATGGATTTCATGGATCTCTACTTCGAGATGCTGTCCAGTCTGAGCACGACTGGTGCGTCGGTATTCGAACGTCCCGCCCTGATCTCCGATACGATCCACCTGTGGCGCTCACTTGTCGGTTGGCTCGGTGGTCTGATCGTGCTGGTCACGACCTTCGCCGTTCTGGCGCCGCTCAATCTCGGCGGCTTTGAGATCAGCGACAAAACGGGCGGCCAGTATTTGCGGCATGGGGCAGGGACCATTGAGGAGGCAAGCCGCCGTATCGTTCAGAAGGCGCGGACGATTACGCCCATATACGTCATGGGCACCTTTGTTCTGGCTTTGATCCTGACCGTTTGCGGTGATCGTCCGTTCGTGGCCCTCTGTCATGCGATGGCGACTGTATCCACAAGTGGTGTGTCTCCCATAGGCGGCGTCGAAGGGGCCGGCTCTGGACGACTTGGCGAGATTGCCATCGCAATTTTCCTGTTGTCCGCAGTGTCCCAGAAAACCGTATTCAGGAGCCGTTGGACCGAACGTATCCCGCGCTTCTCTGATCCGCAGATGCAGTTGATGCTGATATGCGTGCTGGGAATCACCGTGGTACTGTTCTGCCGCAACTTCATTGGTGCGGCAGAGGTGGATCGGCAGGACAATCTTGCCGCAGCGGCACAGGGGGTGTGGGGGTCGATCTTCACAATTTTGTCATTCCTCACCACGACAGGCTTTGAGAGCAGTGACTGGCGCACCATGCAGGTCTGGTCGGGACTGCAAAGTCCGGGGCTGATTCTCCTCGGTGTGGCCGTGATGGGCGGGGGTATCGCTACCACAGCTGGTGGTGTGAAGCTGCTCAGGGTCTATGCGCTGTACCGCCTGGGGCTGCAGGAGATGGATCTTCTGGTCCATCCCAGCAGTGTCCGCAGGCAGGGTCACGGCGACAAGATGATTTCAGACCGTGGGCCCCAGACAGCCTTTGTTTTTCTGATGCTTTTTCTCGCCACGCTGTCACTTCTCCTCGTTGCGCTCAGCGCTACAGGTCTCGGATTTGAACGCAGCCTGACGCTTGCCATTGCCTCTCTAACGACGACTGGCCCCGCAATTCTGACCCTGTCGGACGGCTTTGGTTATGCGGATCTCAACGATGCCGCGCAGGTGATTTTCTCCGCGGGCATGATCATCGGGCGTATGGAGGCGCTGGTGATCATTGCGCTCTTCAACCCCGCGTATTGGCGGAATTGATGTCACTTCTGCAAAGTGGCCACAGTCGGGGAAAAATGATGCACTGCACTAGAAATCCCAAAAACCGGCAACCATAATTGTAAGGCAACGAAAACATAAGCCGTTCCCGGATGGCATATACAACTTAAGGCTGAGAAAAATGGCTGCCGACAGACAAAATCTCCAGGATGCGTTCCTCAATAACGTAAGAAAAGCAAAAGTTCCCGTAACGATCTTTCTTATGAACGGCGTTAAGCTCCAGGGTGTGATCACTTGGTTTGACAACTTTTGCGTTCTTCTGCGTCGGGACGGCCAGTCTCAGCTGGTCTATAAGCACGCCATTTCTACCGTAATGCCGGCCCAGCCGATCAACCTTTACGAGCCGGAAGATAGCTGATCAGGAACAGCGGATGCGGACGGTTGTTCTGCATCCAGCCAGACTAAACGGGTCCGAAAGGGACCCGTCCGACGCGCTTGAGGAAGCGGTCAGTCTGGCCGCCGCACTGGATCTCGAAGTCGTCGCATCCGATGCCGTCCCGCTTCCAAAGGCGCGGGCCGGTACTTTGTTTGGCTCCGGCAAGCTGGAAGAACTTGCCGAACTGGTTTCGTCGAATGAGGCTGGGCTGGTTGTGGTCGACGCGGTCGTCACACCTGTGCAGCAGCGCAACCTCGAGAAAGCGTGGAACTGCAAGGTTCTCGACCGGACGGGTCTTATCCTTGAGATCTTTGGTGATCGCGCCAAAACGAGGGAAGGGGTCCTTCAGGTCGAACTGGCCCATCTAAGTTACCAGAAATCCCGGCTCGTGCGCAGCTGGACACACCTTGAGCGCCAGCGCGGTGGTGTTGGCTTTCTGGGTGGCCCCGGAGAAACCCAGATTGAGGCCGACCGTCGTGCCTTGGACGAGCGCATGGTCCGCATCCGAAAGTCGCTCGACAAGGTCATCCGGACCCGTGGTCAGCACCGTTCGGCCCGGAAGCGCGTTCCGTTTCCGGTTGTAGCTCTCGTCGGTTACACCAACGCGGGCAAGTCGACGCTCTTTAATCGCCTGACGGGCGAAACCGTTCTGGCGCGCGACATGCTCTTCGCAACCCTCGACCCGACCATGCGCTCTATCACGCTGCCGAGTGGTCGTCAGGTTATTCTGTCGGATACGGTTGGGTTTATCTCAGATCTGCCAACACAGCTGGTGGCGGCATTTCGCGCCACTCTTGAGGAGGTGTTGGAAGCTGACCTGATCGTCCATGTCCGCGATATTACCCACGCTGAAACCGCGCACCAGGCTCAGAATGTCCACGAGGTTTTGGAACAGCTTGGTCTTGATGAGGAACGGCAATCGGGAACGCTGGAGGTCTGGAACAAGGTCGACAAACTGACCGGCGAAGACCTGGACGCAACGTTGAATTCCGCCGCCCGTGGGGGAGATACTCTCGCCATATCAGCGGTGTCCGGCATGGGCGTGGATGCGCTGCTTGAACGAATTGAGCAGGAACTGGCCTCTGAAATGGTTGAGGACCAGGTCGAGCTGGAGTTCAGCGACGGGAAAAGAAGGTCGTGGTTGTTTGATCGCAATGTCGTGCTGAGTGAAAAGGTTCAGGAAGGCGGTTATCTCTTTGATGTGCGATGGTCTCAGCGGGACCGTGAACGCTTCCAAAAACTTTAATAATATCGTATAAATATCTGAAAATAATATAAAATTTATATTTTATTCCAGTCTGACATTCGGTTTCTCAGCCATGTCCGCTGGCGTTTTGCAAACTGCCGGGTCGCTATGGTGGCGTCCTGAATAGCCTTATCAAGGTCCACATGGCCTTCAAGAAAACTGATAAGCTGCGATGCTCCCAGGGCACGTGCGGCAGGGAGGTTGCGATCATATCCATTGTTCATGAATTGCCGGCATTCTTCCAGAGCTCCGAGTTCCACCATTTTCCTGAACCGGGCCTCGATGCGCTCGTTCAGAACTTCGGTGGGTGGATTGATGAGTGTCTTCTCGCAGGATGATCCGTCGACCAATGGCGCGGTCTTTTCCATCTGCCATTTGTACAGTGGGCGTCCGGTGCTCGTGAGGACTTCCCACGAACGCTGCACGCGCATTGGGTTGTTCGTGTCGATACGGAAGCGGATTTCCGGATCACTGGCTTCAAGATCAGCGATCATTTTGTGCAACTCGTTGCTGTTCAGCAGAGCTTGGGACGCCGCACGTACCTCCGGCTTGATTTCCGGCACGTGAGCCAGCCCGTTGGTGAGTGCGTCGAAATAGAGCCCGGTACCGCCAACGACAATCACGGACAGGTCTTTGGTGTGGGCCTCGCGAAGTATCGGTGCAACGTCGCGCAACCAGGCGCCAACGGAATAGCGGCAATCCGCTTTCACGTGCCCGTAGAGGCGATGATCAGCCAAAGCGAGATCTGACGGCTGAGGTCTCGCGGACAGAATGCTCCAGCAGTCATAAACCTGAAGGGCGTCCGCATTGATGATTACGGAAGGTGAGGTTTCGGCCAGCCGTAATGCATGGTCGGATTTGCCGCTCGCAGTAGGACCCGCAATGAGCGTTGTTTGTGATGTCATGAGAATAACCGGTGGCGGGGTATCACAACCACAAAACCAAATAACATAATCATCATTATGTGCATATAGCGCCTGTCATCCCCATCGCCAAAAGGTATCCCGCGGTGACCGTGGTCAAATTCCCGATACCAGGGTTTTGCAGCCAATCTTCCGTTGACCCGTTCGCGGATTTGTTTTGCAATTGCAAGGCACATGATCACCACAGGGATTAATGATGACCTCCGGCACAATCAACGGCAAAGACGTGCACCCCGCGGTTCCGCGACTTGCTGAAGAATGTCTCGGCGGCAAACTCAACCGGCGTGAGTTTCTGGCCCGCGCCACGGCACTTGGTGTCACGGTTCCGGCCGCATACGGTTTGCTTGGGCTCAGTGTACCGCATGTCGCCAGAGCGCAGGAAGGCAAACCCGGTGGCGTGCTGCGGGTGTCCATGTCCGTCATGGAAATCAGCGATCCCCGGATTTTCGACTGGTCGGAAAAAGGCAATGCCTGTCGTGGTTTCCTCGAAAACCTGGTGCGGTATACGCCTGATTTCGGTTTTGAGCCCTACCTTCTGGAAAGCTGGGAGGTAAACGGGGACGCCACGAATTATGTTCTGAAGCTGCGCCGTGGCGTCAAATGGTCCAATGGTGACGACTTCACCGCAGACGATGTTGTGTTCAATTTCCGGCGCTGGTGCGAGCGTCATGTCCCCGGCAATTCGATGGCGTCCCGCGTTGGTCCCCTCATCGAGAAAAAAGGCGAGGAAACCTATATTGGAACCGTGACCGAGGATGACGGCACGACCGTCGAACGGGAGCTGGTCCGGGACGTTTTTGGCGCACGCGAAGATGCGGTCATTCTGGTAGATGATCACACGGTCGAGCTTAATCTAAGCTCCCCTGACATCACGATCATTCCAGGGATAACCGACTACCCCGCTCTGATTGTCCATCGCAGCTTCGATGAAACCGGTGCGGACATCACCCAAAACCCCATTGGAACCGGTCCCTGGGAACTCGTGAGCCATGAGCCCGGCGTACGCTCGGTCACACGCCGTCGGACGGATGGCAATTCCTGGTGGGGCGATGAGGTGTTCGGTCCCGTTTTTCTCGATGGTGTCGAATTCATCGACCATGGCACCAATCCTGCCGCCGAAATTGCGGCCTTCGAGGCCGGTCAGCTCCACACAAATTACCAGACCACAGCCGATTTCGTAGAGGCGTTTGATGATCTGGGACTGCAAAAAACCAGCGTTGTCACGGCCGCTACCATCTGCATTCGCATGAACGTAAACCATCCCCCTTTCGACAATGTCGAGGTGCGGCGGGCCATCCAGATGTCGGTGGATAACGAGATTATTCTGGATCTTGGATATCAGGGCATGGGCGAGGTTGCGGAAAACCATCACTGCGGCCCCATGCATCCGGAATACAAAAAACTTCCTCCCAAAATGGCCGTGCCCGAGTCGGCGATGAAACTCCTGACCGCAGCCGGTCACGCGGACACGGAGTTTGAGCTTCTCTCGATCGACGACGACTGGAGGCGAAACTCAACCGATGCCGTAGCCGCCCAGATGCGCGATGCGGGCATGAAAGTTCGGCGCATTGTGATGCCGGGCAGCACGTTTTGGAACGGATGGGTCGGATACCCCTTCTCTTCAACGAACTGGAACATGCGGCCGCTGGGAGTTCAGATCTACGCGCTCGCCTATCGCAGCGGCGAGGCATGGAACGAAACCGGGTTCTCCGACGCGGAATTTGACCGGCTTTTGGATGAGGCCCTAAAAATAGCCGATGCCGAAAAACGCAGTGAACTCATGGGTCAGATGGAAAAAATCCTCCAGGATTCCGGTGTCCTGATCCAGCCCTTCTGGCGCTCCCTGTTCAGGCACATGACATCCGATGTACGGGGCCTGGGAATGCATCCGACCTTTGAAACTCATTTCGAACAGGTCTGGCTCGACGGCTGAGCGGGTGCGGCCACCCTGCCCCAGGAGTTTATCCCGGGCGCCCCGCTTTGATGTACCTGTCGCGACCTTCGCCACAACGGATGGGCAAAACTTTGCCTAATGTGATTTTCGTTACGGAACCGTTAGTCTTCTACCCATTAATTTACCATTTGATAATTGGTTAATAGTCTTTTCTGTGCAAAAAGCCTCGCCACGGCGAGGGAATGCATTGTGGCGGATCGCAGAAGGTAATCGGAACACAAATGTCACCAGATGAAAAACTAAACAGTCCGGCTTCCGGCCTGAAGGGCATGTCAGGCCTTTTTCTGACAATCGCGATTTTCAGCGTTTTCGTGAACCTGCTGATGCTGACCGGCCCGCTCTACATGCTGCAAATCTACGACCGGGTTCTGCCGAGCCGGTCCGAGGCCACCCTGCTCGCTCTGACCGTGCTGATTGCCGGTCTCTACGCCTTCATGGGGATCCTCGACTACATCCGTGGACGGGTTTCCGCGCGCATTGGTGCGACCATGCAGGCGCGGCTCGATGCGCGGGTGTTTGACGCCACCATGCGCCGCTCTGTCCTGTCGACGGAACGCTCCAAGCCCGCGACCGGATTGCGTGATCTGGAGGCGGTTCAGCGGCTCATGTCCTCTCCGGTTCTATTTGCCATTTTTGACATGCCTTGGGCGCCTTTTTTCATTTTCGCGATTTACACGTTCCACCCATGGCTCGGGCACCTTTCCGTGGTCGGTGCCCTGATCCTTGTCGCAATGACCGTTCTCAACCAGTTGATGACGCGCAAGCCGGAGGCGGTCGCCTCCGCCGCAACGATGCAGGGCGACGCCTATGCGGAGAACGTCCGCCAACAGGGTGAAATGGTCCGTGCTCTTGGCATGAGCGGCGCGACGCTGGAACGCTGGCAGGCCATGCGCCAAAAGGCCATCCAGGCACAGATTTCATCCAGCGACCGTGTCAGCAAGTTTTCGACCATGACGAAGACTTTCCGGTTCTTCCTGCAGTCCGCCGTTCTGGGCCTAGGTGCCTACCTCGTCCTTGAGGGGCAGATGACCGCAGGTGCCATGATTGCCGGCTCGATCCTTCTGGGCCGTGCGCTCGCACCAGTTGAACAGGCCATTGGTGGCTGGCCTTTGGTGCTGCGCGCCCGACAGTCCTGGGACAGACTCAAGGACCTTCTGTCCTCCACACCCGAACTGCAGCAGCACACCAAGCTGCCGCGACCCCGGGCCTATCTGGATGTGAACCAGGTGACCGTGTTCCCGCCGGATCAACAGAAGGCCAGCCTGCGCATCGCGTCTTTCAACGTCAAACCGGGTCAGGCCCTTGGCGTGATTGGCCCCTCGGCCTCGGGCAAGTCCACTCTCGCGCGCGTGCTGACAGGAATTTGGCGTCCCGCTTCCGGCTCGGTGCGCCTCGATGGCGCGGCGCTCGATCATTACGACCCGGACGTGCTGGGCAGCTATATCGGCTACCTCCCGCAGGACGTCGTTCTTTTCGACGGCACGATAGCTGAGAACATCGCGCGGATGCAGACTAATCCGGATGACAACGCCATTGTCACGGCTGCGAAGAAAGCCGGTGCGCATGAGATGATCCTCGAACTTCCGAACGGATACGATACGCCCGTCTCCGCCGGAGGAGCGCGCCTGTCCGGCGGCCAAAAACAGCGCATTGGCCTCGCCCGCGCCTTCTACGGTGATCCGGTTCTGATGGTGCTGGATGAGCCCAACTCCAACCTGGACTCAAGTGGTCAGGACGCCCTCAACGCTGCCATCCGGGACGCCAAGGAGAGCGGCAAGGCCGTGATCATCATGGCCCACCGTCCGGCTGGTATCGCGGAATGTGACCTTATCCTTATTGTCGATGGCGGCATGATCAAGGCGTTCGGACCGAGAGACGAGGTTCTTCGTGCCCATGTCAAAAACTACTCGCAGGTCGCGGGCCGAATTGAGGGAGGGCCCAAATCATGAGTTCTGAAGCAGGCAACCGCTGGAACCTTCGCAAGTTTCTGGTTTTTGGATACATCTGCCTCTTCCTTCTCGTCGGGGGCATCGGCAGTTGGGCCGTCCTGACAAGCATTCGGGGCGCCGTTGTCGCGGCCGGTTCGATTGAGGTCGAGGGCAATCGCCAGATCGTCCAGCATCTCAGCGGCGGCGTCATTTCCGCGATCCATGCCCGCGACGGCGACGAGGTCCAGGAAGGCGACATTCTCATCCAGCTTGAGGGCCGTACCCTGATCACCGAGCTCGAAATCGTCGAGGGACAGTGGTTCGAGGTACTGGCGCGCAAGAGCCGCCTGTCCTCCGAGCGGGATGGTCTCGATGAAATCCAGTTCGTCCCGGAACTACTGGAGGAAGCCGAAAATCATCCAGAAATTCAACAGCTGATGGACGCCCAGATCCAGCAGTTTGAGGCCCGTCGTCAGCTTCGCGAAGAGGAAACGCAACAGCTCGCGGAACGCCAGGTCCAGATATCAAACCAGATTGACGGGCTGGTCTCCCTCGCCGCCGCGACTGATACCCAGATCAAGCTGCTGGACGAGGAGATTGAGGGTCAGGAAGAGCTCTACAAACAGGGTCTCACCCAGGTTGCACGCGTTCTTGCCCTGCGCCGGGACCTTGCCTCGCTCCACGGTACCGAAGGACAGGTCGCGGCCTCAATCTCGGAAAACCGCGGTAAGATCGCGGAAATTGAGATCGAGCGCGTACGCCTCATGACCGCCCAGCGGGACGAGGCCATCACCCAGCTTCGCGACCTCGAATACCGCGAAATCGAACTGCGCGAGCGCCGGCGCGCGCTCCTGGATCAGGTCGAACGCCTCGACCTGCGCGCCCCGGTCTCCGGCGTGGTCTATGGCAGCACCGCCGACACTCTGCGTGGCGTTATCCGCGCCGCCGAACCGGTCATGTATATCGTGCCGAAGGACACGCCTCTTGTCGCCCGCACCCAAATCGAAACCATTCACATCGATCAGGTTTTTGTGGGTCAGGAAGCCAACCTTCGCTTCTCCGCCTTCGATATGCGCACCACCCCCGAACTTCCAGGAAAAGTTCACGCGGTATCGGCTGACGCGATCGTCGATGAGCAGCTTGGCGCACGCTATTATCGGGTCGACATTGAGGTAGATGCCAACATGATTGATGCGCTCGGTGACAAAACCCTCCTGCCCGGCATGCCGGTTGAGGCGTATATCAGCACCAGCCCGCGCAGCCCGCTCAATTACCTGATGAAGCCATTCCTGGACTACTTCAACCGGGCCTTCCGCGACGGCTGATCGTCCCGAAAAACCACCTCGTTCACAGCACAAAAAATGGGGCCGGAATTTCTACTCCGGCCCCATTTTTTATGAAGGTGTAAGTGTCTATTCCGGTTCGGTGCCGGAAGCCTGATCCACCTGCGCGGTTCCCGCAGCGGGGATCCAGTTCAGATCAGTGTCACCGGAGTTCGCCTGGAGCGTTGCCATCGGGCCGTTCGGTGAGCCGCCCGGCACCTCAACCCATTCGGTCCGCACCAGAATACTGGTGGCCGCGGGTATCAAACTCCAGACAATCACACTTGCGACCAGTCCGGCAGTGATAAGACGCAGCGACCGTGTTGAGGACATTGGGGGGATACTCCGGGAACCTGATTTTGTTTGCCCCTCGAAAATCGTATCTAAGTCCTAACGCGCGCTTAACCATCACTCCGAAAATTTTGCAGTACGCATCGAGAGTGCAATCAGCGTTCCTTATCCGTAGCACTTTCGTGCCAGTGTCGCAGCAGCAGATGGCTGACAATGCTCAGCGCCGTGTAGATGATCACCCCGGTCAACGCGACGAGCAGCAGTGCCGCAAACATGCGTGGGATATTCAGCCGGTAACCCGATTCCAGAATGCGGAATGCCAGCCCGGACCCGATACCCCCCGTACCGGCCACGTATTCAGCCACAATCGCGCCAATCAAACTCAGACCGCCAGCAATCCGAAGCCCGCCGAGGAAATATGGCAGGGCCGACGGAACCTGGAGATAGATGAGCTTCTGCCAGGGTGTGGCACCGTAGATGTCGAACAGATCGCGAAGGTTATGGTCCGCCGATTTCAGTCCCAGCGTCGTGTTAGACAGCACCGGAAAAAACGCCACCAGCCAAGCGCATAACAACAGGGCCGCAACCTTTGAATCCACATAGATAAAAATAAGTGGGGCAATCGCGACGATAGGCACGACCTGAAGAACAACCGCAAACGGAAAGAACGACATTTCCAGTATCCGCGAGCGGGAAAACAGCACCGCAATCCCTACGCCACCGACAACCGCGAGTATCAGCGCAAGCGCCGTGATTTTCAGTGTGACAAGGAACGACTGGTAAAGGATCGGCCAATCCTCAATCAGGGTCTGTACAACCAGTTTCGGTCCGGGAAGTATGTAGTGCGGGATTTCATTCCAGACGACCAGCCGGTCCCACGCAACGACCGCCGCGATGATGACCAGCACCGGCAGAAGCCAGCGGCCGATCCTCTCAAACCGGGTACGGCGGGAACGGCGAAGTTCTTCGCGGTCCACCATTCCGGTCGTGGAGCCATCCGCATTGTCGATCATACCGCCGCTCCAATACCACGGCGCAGGCTTTCCGAGACGTTCCGGCACCAACCGGCATACTCGGCCGATGTGCGAAACGTTTCATCCCGGCTCCTTTCCGTGTCGATAACGGTCTCCTCAACAACCCGCCCGGGCGCCGTTCCCATGGTAAGAATCCGATCAGAGAGATACACGCTTTCAAAAACCGAATGCGTGACAAAAACGACCGTACATCCCAGTTTCGACTTCAGTGACAGCAGGTCATCATTGAGCCGGAACCGGGTAATCTCATCCAGTGCGGCAAACGGCTCGTCCATCAAAATGAGTTTGGGCCGGGTTACCAGCGCCCGCGCGATGGAGACCCTCATCTTCATTCCGCCCGAAAGCTCACGCGGCCAGGCACCCCGAAACCCTTCAAGGCCCACAAGGCGCAACGCCTCGTCAACAACCGGTTTCGCTTCACCGAAGCTCATGCCGCGCAGTTTAAGCGGCAACCAGACATTCTTCTCGACCGTGGTCCAGGGCATCAGTGTTGGTTCCTGAAACACAACGGCCAGTTCCGACTTTCCAAACCGTCGTTTGATGGTCCCGGATGTCGGCTGGATCAGCCCGGCGATCAGCCGCAGCGCCGTGGATTTCCCACAGCCCGATGGCCCGAGGAGCGATACAAATTCCCCCTCGAACACGTCAAATGACAACCCGCGCAGAGCCGCGGCATTCTCCCCAAACACCTTCTCCACATTTCGCAGTTCCAGCGCCCTGGGGGTGGCGGAGTCGACTGATGCTGTCATTCCATACCAGCCATGCGGCTCAAACGCCCTTTTCCGGAGAGTGCGCGTTTGCGGAACCGATCAGGGTTTCAGGTCCATTCCATGTCCCTTGCCGACAAACTCGGTCGTGAAGGTTTTTGAAGTGTCAAGCCCGCCCTCGACGATACCAGCTGCGACCATCTTGTCGTAGAAGTCCTGAACCTTCTCGGCCGTCATGACGCCGATGCCGCGTTCCAGCGCCTCACCACTGTCGACGATCCCGTATTCGTTCATCTTCTCAATGGCGAAGGCGATTTTGTCGTCAGACATTTCGGGGTTCGCTTCCTTGATCAGGGCGTTCCCGGCGCTCGGGTCGTTGTAGAGATAGTTGTACCAGCCCTCAATCGAGCCTTCGACGAAACACTCAACCACTTCCGGCCTTTCGGAGATCGTCTGTGTCATCGTCTCAACCGTCGTGGCATATGTCGAAAAACCGGCATCGGCGATCAGGAAGGCCTGTGGCACGAAGCCCCCTTCCCGTTCGATTACGTAAGGTTCCGAAGAGAGATAACCCTGCATCGCCATTCCCTCGTCCGCGAGGAACGGCGCCGGGTTAAAGGTGTATGGCTCGCGCTGTTCCTCGGTGAACCCGTAATCGTTCATCATCCACTGATAAAACGTCTGAAAACCGCTCTCGGAAATAATCAGACGCAGGTCCTTCAGGTCCTCCCAGGTTTCCGCCGCACCAGGGTGGGTCAGGATCACCTGGGGGTGTTTTTGAAAGATGGCGGCAACGGTAATCAGGGGAACCCCCTGCTCGATTGCGGCAAAGGAACGAAGCAGATCACCGCCCATATAGAAGTCGATCTTGCCGGCCATCATCAGGGCGCGGTTGTTGACCTGCGGCCCACCGGGGACGATGGTCACATCCAAACCACAGGCCTCGTAGGTGCCATCCGCTACCGCCTGATAAAATCCGCCATGTTCGGGCTGTGCGACCCAGTTCGTGCCAAAGCTGACCGCTTCGAGCGCATAACCCGTGCCGGGCGTGGCGATCACTGCGCCCAGTGCGATTGCGGTTGCGGAAATCCGGTTCATTCTCTTCTCCCCCAGAACGGGCCGGTCGCGCTGCAGCACGCTTGCACACACCACTCCGGTTAACTCCCGGCCCGTAACCGCATCGAGGTGGTTTTTCAACCATATTGGCCCGGGTACACCGTCATTTGAGCCTGTTTCCGCCGCTCATCCGTAGTGTGCCCACGATTTGATCAGCGCCAGGCATCCACACCGGACGGATGCGTTACAGGCCCCCAAAAAAAATCTGCGTCGCGCAAAACATTTCCGCCCGATTGCCCTTGCAAAGCCCGAAACGGACTAGTATCTCCAGCGCCACGCGGACTGGTAGCTCAGTTGGATAGAGTACTTGACTACGAATCAAGGGGCCGAGGGTTCGAATCCTTCCCAGTCCGCCAACTTCCCTCAAAATTGATAAATTTATCGCAGTCGGCGTATTGCTGCGTTGACTGACCGGCACGTGGTTATTGTCCGCCTCTGTTGTCCCGCACACCCGTGCTGACTCCAGATTTCGGGTGTCGCGCAAATTTGAAATGCTTCCGAGAGCTGGTTCCTTTCGCCCAGGTGCGCTGATTCCGTTGGTTCTATCAGGAACTCAAACGGCCCTCCTGGATGTCACGGCAGCCCCGGACCCTTCCACACAATTTAATTAAATTTCCCCAAATCCACGTTTGGTTAAGGTTTGTTAACACTTTTGGGTAAGGATTTATAAAAACGTACCAGAACCAATAAAAAGAGGCCGGTCCGTCGCGCCAGCAGATCAACTGCCGGGGGCCCGAGCCCATAACGAGCAGGCGCATGGTTAACACATGAAAAAACTGGGGAGTTTCTGGGGTCTGATTTTTGCCTATTGGCGATCGGACCGCTGGCTGGAGGCCTGGGCGCTGACGGTCGTCATTTTCGGCATGACCACCGTTCTCAGCAAGGCAAGCGTCTGGACGGCCACGGCAAGTGCCGATTTCATCGCGGCTCTGGCCGAGTTTCATCTTCTGGGCACGAGGGCCGAGGCGGCCTCAATCCTCCTTCTCGCCGCCGGGGCCTATCTTGGGATCTACGTCGCAAGAATGACCGGCGTGGCCGTGCGCCACGTGCTGTCCACAACGCTCCACCGCCGCGCACGGGCCTGGCTTGCCGACCAGTTTGATGCCGCTGTTCTCTCCGACCGCAAGGTGGCCTATGACCTTATGAGCGACCGCTCCGGCACCGGAAACGCGGCGAGCCTGCCCGACGCCATCGACCAGCGGGTCGATGAGTGTACGGCCGGCCTCTATGGCGGTGTCATCGGCCTGGCAATGGGCCTTTGGGGCTCGGTCGCGTCCATCTGGTTCGTGTCGCAGGCCCTGATCGAACGCAGCCAGCCGGTCGAACTGCTCGACCGTTTGGGCGCTGCGATTCCCGATCTCGTGGCCCCGGTTGTCGGCGCGGATATGGCCGCGCGCTTTGATCTCAGTCCAGGCATCTATGGCACCGCGCTCCTCGCCGGCCTTCTGGTGCTCGTATATGTTCCGACCTTCACGGCCCTCGCCTGGCTGATCGGACGGGTTCTGGAGCGTCTGCAGCTCGAGCGACAGAAACACGACGGCGCATGGCGTGCGGAGATCGGCGCCATGCTGGGCCGGGTCTCCCAGATGGCGATCTCCAAGGGCGAACGCGCGCAGCGCCGGATCAACTCGCGCCTCTACAGCAGACTGGACCGGACCTGGCACCGGCAGAACGGCTGGAGCGCGGTGATGATGATGTTCACCAACGTCTACAATTTCCTCTCACACCGCATGCTCGCCTACCTGCCCGCCCTGCCCGGCTACATGTCCGGCGCCATGAGCTTCCGCGATTTTGCGGCCAGTTCCGAGCTGACGGCTGAACTTATCGGTGACATTTCCTGGTTCATCAACGTCATGCCGGCCATCGCCATGCTGCGCGCCAATGCTGGGCGTTTGACCGAACTGGCCCGCGCCATTGAGCGTGTGCGCGAGCGGGATGCGTTTTACGGCGAAACCGGCGTCAGCCGTTTCCAGCGACGTTTCCGCGAAAATGGCCCGCTTCTTTCGCTCGAAAACCTGGCCCTCCACCATCGCGGAAAGGACACCGACCCGTTTCTCAGTGTCCCGAAACTCACCCTCGGTCCTGGCGACCGGGTCTATCTGCGCGGCTGCAATGGCTGCGGCAAAAGCTCCCTGCTGAAGGCCGTGGCCGGGATCTGGCCCTATGGCGCGGGACAGATCGACCTGAAGCGCGGGGCGCGCACATTCTTCGCGGGCCAGGAACCCGACCTCCCGGACCATCTGACTCTGGGTGAACTCGTCTGCTACCCGGATGCGCCCGGGGATTTCGACGACATCTCGATCGCGGACGCCCTCTCGCGGGCGGGCCTTGGTCGCTTCATCTCCTCCATCCGCGAGCCGCTCCATGAGGGCAAGAACTGGCGTAATGTCCTCTCGGGCGGTCAGAAGCAGCGTCTGGTCCTTGCGCGCATCCTGCTGCAGGAGCCCGATATTCTTCTGCTCGATGAGGCCACCTCCGCACTCGACACGGAAGCAGCCGCAGATTTCCATATCGCCCTGGCCGAGCGCCTGCCAAATGCGGCGATCCTCTCCGTCCTTCATGGCGGGTTTTTGCCGGAAGGTCCGGAAGGCGAGCCATTCTACAACAGGGTTCTCGACGTGCGCGACGGCATCGGGCAGGTAAGTGACATCGGAAGTGACGCCGCAGGGTTCCGCCATTTTGCCGCGGAATGAACTGACGGCAGGCCGGAAGGAACAGCGTCGTGCAACATGAAGCCCAGGCCCGGTCGTATCTCGACCGGATGACCACCATCGAGAAGATAGGTCAACTCAACCTTCTCGCAGCCGGTGAGGGGCTGGCAACCGGAGCCGGAGCAGAGACGCCACTGGCACGACGCCTAGATGACGGAATGATCGGGGCGGTGTTCGGAATCAAATCCCTCGCCTCGGCAAAGGCGATGCAGGAACGCGCGGTTCGCGGCTCCCGTCTCGGCATCCCCCTGTTTTTCGCGGAGGACGTGATCCACGGCCACCGGACCGTGTTTCCCCTGCCTGTCGCGCTCGCCTGTTCCTGGGACATGGACCTCATCGAGGAAACTGCGCATTTCGCCGCTCGCGAGGCCGCGTCGGAGGGGCTGAACCAGGTCTTCGCACCGATGATCGACGTCTCCCGCGACCCGCGCTGGGGGCGCGTCGCGGAAAGCCCGGGCGAGGACCCGTTTTTGGCCGGTCGCATAGCCGCAGCCACGGTCCGGGGATTTCAGGGTACGGATCCCTCGGAACAGGACCGCGTAGCCGCCTGTCTGAAACACTTCGTCGCTTACGGTGCCACGCAGTCCGGGCGCGATTACGACAATGCAAGCATGGCGCTGGAGGATCTCCTGACAGTGCATCTGCGCCCCTTCGCCGATGGTGTGACAGCGGGCGCGGCAAGCGTCATGGCCGCGTTTAACGCGGTCAACAAGGTCCCGATGCACGCGAACGGAGACCTGATCGAGGGCTGGCTGCGATCCGGTCAGGGATTCGACGGTTTGATGGTGTCGGACTACACCGGCGTTATGGAACTCACGGCGCATGGCATCGGCAATCGCGACGCCGCCGTGATCCGGGCGCTGCTCGCCGGTGTGGACATGGACATGGTGGGCGAGGACTACCTGCACGCGCTTCCGCAACTGGCCGAAAACGGTATTGATGCGGCGGATTCCGGTTTGTCGCTTGGGGCCGACGAGGTCCTGGACCTGATCGACCGGGCCTGCCTGCGGGTTCTGACCTTTAAGGCACGGGTCGGCCTGCTGGACGATCCGTTTGCGCGCCTCGGCGGCAGTGTTGCGACGCCACCCCGTGATGAAGGGTTGGCTCTAGCCCAAAAGGCGGCGGCCCAAAGCGCGGTTCTGCTGCACAACAACGGTGTGCTGCCCCTTTCCGGTGAGGCAAATCCCGCTCTCGTTGGGCCGTTCGTGGCCGACCGTGCGAACATGCTCGGCACCTGGGCCGTGTCCGGAGACGCCCGTGAGGTCCGCACCCTTCAGGAAGCGATGGAGGACATCACCGGCCGTGCGTTGCCCACCGCCTTTGGCGCCAACATCGTCGACGAGCCCTGGCTTGTCGACCGGCTCAATGTTCACGGACAAACCGTCAGCTTCGATGACCGGGACCCGGACGACATGATCGCCGAGGCCCTGGACGCCGCGCGGGATGCCGACGTGGTGATCGCAGCAGTGGGTGAGGCCAAGGAGCATGCGGGCGAGAGTTCGTCGCGCCTCGTCCCCGACCTGCCCTTTCCCCAGCGTGAGTTGCTCAGGGCCCTGTCGCGCACCGGCAAACCCCTTATCGTTCTCGTCTTTGCCGGGAGACCCCTTGCGCTTGGCCCCGAGGTCAATGATGCGGATGCCGTTATCTACTGCTGGCATGGAGGTTTGCGCGGGCCTGACGGCGTTGCGGATCTCGTCTTCGGCCGCAGCAACCCCTCCGGCCGTCTCGCCACCACCCTGCCTGCGCATCCCGCCCAGACGCCCCTGCATCACTCGGAGGAGGCAACCGGTCGTCCTGATCCCGGCAGATTTCAGAAATTTCGCACCGGCTGGCTCGACCTGCCCGACGGTTTCCGGGGCTATCCCTTCGGGTTTGGCCTTGGCTATTCCGAGATCGAATACGGAACGCCTGTCGTTAACAGCGCGCAGATCAGCGGCGACGGCCAGCTGCAGGTTCATGTGGAGGTAATGAATACCGGTTCGCGGGAACAGCTTGAAACCGTTCAGCTCTACCTCTCCGACCCGGTTGCCTGGATCACCCGCCCTGCCCGCTGGCTCGCGGATTTCCGGCAGGTCCGGATCGCCCCAGGCGCTACTGAGCGGGTGGCCTTCACCATCACACGCGGGATGCTGTCATACTGGGTCGCACCGTCGCTGGCCAACGCAACTCTGGAATGGGACCCGGGCGAATTTCAGATTCATATCGGCCCCAACAGCCGGGACACAAAGACGGTTAGTTTGCAATGGTTGGAATAGTTCGTGGTCTCGACGACGGGGCTCTCTGCGACCGTGTGTCTGAGGCGACGGCGCGCTACTTTACCCACTGGAGCCATCCCGAAAGCGGCATGGCCCGCGAACGCAGCGGTGGCGCGTTTGGATATGATGTCGAGGATACGGTAACCACTGGCGGGACCGGGTTCGGCCTGATGGCACAGGTTGTATCAGCCGAGCGGGGCTGGTTTCCCCGCAGAAGCCTGCAGGACCGCCTCGACCGGCTTGTTGGTTTCCTTGAGGAAGCGGACCGGTTTGACGGCGTTTTTCCGCATTTCCTTTCTGGCCGGTCCGGTCGTGTTCTTCCGTTTTCGGACGAAGATGATGGTGGAGACATTGTCGAGACCGCGTTTCTGATGAGCGGGCTTTTGGTTGCGGCAGCATATTTTTACGAGTGCCCGCAACTCGTGGCCCGGATCGAGCGGCTTTACGCCGACGTCAACTGGCTCGCCCATGTCAGGGAATCCGACGGGGCGGTGATCTGGCACCGTCACCCTGATCGTCCCTGGAAGGAACACGCCCTCGCCCTTGGCGGCTGGAACGAATGTCTGCCGGTATTTGTCCTCGGCGCAGGATCGCCGACACACCCGCTTCCAACGCGCAGCTATCATGAAGTCTGGGCAAAAACTCCGGTCTTCCTCAATGGTCGCAGCTATGGCGGTATCACCCTCCCGCTTGGACCCGACCGGGGCGGCCCCCTGTTCCTGTCACAGTACCCCTTTCTTGCCATTGACCCGCGCGGACTGGTGGATGACTACGCCGATTATGGTGCTCAGGCCAGAGCGCATTCTCTTGTAAGTCGTTGGCATTGCTTGGAAAACCCGCATGGTCACGCGGGTTACGGGCCGCGGTGCTGGGGGCTCACGGCAAGCGACGATCCTGACGGTTATGCCGCACACGCGCCCGATCGGGACAACGGCACCATAACACCTACAGCCGCCCTCTCCTCATTCCCCTATTGCCCGGAACACTCCATGCCGGTCCTGCGCCACCTGCACGACGATCTTGGCGACCGTTTGTGGGGGGAATACGGTTTCTACGATGCTTTCTGTCCCTCGCGTGACTGGGTTGCCTCAACCAATCTTGCGATTGATCAGGGCCCGATCGTAGTTGGCCTCGAAAACCATCGCAGCGGCCTGATCTGGAAACTCGGCATGAGCCGCCCGGAAATCATCAACGGCCTGAAACGGCTGGGTTTCAAATCTCCCTGGATCAAACCCGTGGCATAGGTGTGGTCACGCCTACACCGCTCCGCCTTGCAACAGCGGCTCCCTCCGCGCCATGCGCCGGAGCATGCTGTCCACGGTCGCGATTTCCGGCTGCGACATTACATGATCGCTGCGCGGAAACATGTCCGCCCTGATCCGTCCTCCGGCATCTGCCAGACCATGAAGCGTCTCTGAATATTCCGGCAACAGAATGAACGGATCGCGACTGCCGGTGCTGACAAAACCTTCCAGCCCATCAAGATCCCGTATCGGTCTTGGATTGCCTGCAGCTCCCACCCGGCACCCGGTCAGCGCGAAGAAGGCGTCACAGTTGCATCCGTCGCGCGCCACATGTTCAATGGTCATGCAGGCCCCCTGGCTGAAGCCTCCCACAACCAGCGGTACACCCTCGGGCGCGGCCGCCATTGTGGCCGCGATATCTCCCCTGATCTGTGCAAGCGACCTGGATATCTCTTCCAGCGTTTCATCCGTCATGGGGGCGCTGGTGGGGGCCGCATACCAGGCATTTCCCGCGGCGCGGGGCAGCACGTAGTGGACGTCCGGGGCCGTCAGATGCCTCACCAGAGTGTCCATCATCGCTTTCGGTGCGCCATAACGACCGTGGATTACGGAACAGACTACGGCGGCATCCTGCACTGCTACACCCGAGGTGAGAGCAATTATATCCGCGGATATACTGGTCATGAAATGCCACCACACGATTCCTGATCAGGTCAAACGTGGCACAATTTTCAGGCGAGTAAAGCGCTTATGCCCGTTGCGCAGATGAGCCAACGAACACGGCACTAACGCGCCGACTGGACAATGGTGGCCGGTGACCCGGCCACCTGATGCGTCAGAAAGCCTTGGCCAGCTGCAGTTTGATGTTGCGGCCTGGCGCCGGACGGGTTGATAGATGTGGGGTGTAGTCGTGGTCGAACAGGTTCTCGACACCGACCCGGAGGACCGTTCCTGACAGTATACCATTGTATTCTGGAACGTATGTCGCGCGGATGTTGTGAACTCCAAACCCAGGGGTTTCCTGACCGTTGAAATCAATGGACCGGTCGGCCACGAGTTCCCAGCTCAGATCAAGGACATCACCCCAGGTTTTGCCCACTGTCACCTGAATGCTGTCGGCCGGTGTGCTCCGCCAATCGATGGTGTTGCCAAGCAGGGTTTCCTCGCCATCCGCGATGTTGAGGTTCATGTCTATGTAGACGCCGGATGGCATGGAATAGGACGCCTCGACCTCCAGACCTTCGGTTTCGACATCATCGATGTTCTGGCTGTCGGTCGTATAGGACGTCACGTCCCAGAGTTTGGTCTGGTACAGGTTCGCCTTGATCGCGAAAGCATCACCGTCAGTCAAAACGGACAGGTTGTCGAATGAGCCGCCGGCCTCCCAGGTGCGGGCTTTCTCGGGCTGGTGCATCAGAACCGGATCGCCGAGATCGTCAATAATGGGCAGGTTTTCGGTGTAGGCACCGCTCGCAAACAGCGCGAAGCCATTGGCAAACTCGTAGCGGGCCGACAGGCCGCCCATCAGGGCGCTGTTGTTCCAGGTCCCGTCATTCGGCGCGGTCGAGCCGTCGATATGCGAGTGCTCGTAACGGAGTGCGGGTGATATCGTCCAGCCGGTTCCGATGCGCATGTCATCGACGAGGAACACCGCGACCCGGTCGTCAGTGCCACCGGGGGCGGAGTTTGCGTCCTTCCTCTCCCGCCGGGAGACCTCAAAGCCGGTGCGCAGGTCGTGGACCGCGAAACCGGAACTGAAGAAGCTCGTGTTTTTCACCGTCAGTTTGGTGGTTTCGTACTGATGGTCGGCATTCACCGTACCAAAACCACCGTCCGGAAACCCGCCGGGAAAGTTACAGGGGTTCGCCGGAGAATCGCAGATGGAACTGCCCTCAACATATTCCTGGTCGATCTGCTGATCCGCATAGGAAAGATTGACGTTCAGGTTGATCAGGTCATTTCGGAGCGGCTGCCAGTCGTAGTTCAGGGCAACGGTCCGGGACTCAACGGTCCGGTCGACATTGCCGAACGTGCCGCCGGTGGTCTGGAACGTGTCGTAGGGTACGTCCTTTTCATCGGTATTGGTGTCCGTGATGGACAGTGTCAGGGCCTGGTCACGTTCCACACCAAACCTGTAACGACCTTTCAACAGCCGCGACGGAAGCTCGTAGTCGCTGGCCCCGATCGTGTTGCCGTCCCCGTCCGTCTGCTCGTTCTGTTGCCGCCATGTGAAGTTTCCCAGCATTTCAAGATTTTCCGAAGGCTGCCATGCGAGGATGGTGGAGCTTACAAACCCATCGCCATTGCTGGAATACTGTAGCGATTCCCGACCCGCGAAGCCGATCTCGCCAAACGTGAAGTCACTGGCGTCCTTGGTCTCAAGCTGCACGACACCGCCGACGATGCCGGAGCCAAACTCAAAACTGCCAACCGTTCCGCGGATCACGTTGACCTCGCGATAGAGTTCGGGATCCGTGAAAATCTGCGTGCCGAGACGGTAGATTTCCTCCGACCCCACGCTTGCGCCATCGATCTGAACCGCGACCTTCTGGTCCGTGCCATAAGTGCCGTTCGCACCAAACCCGCGGATATTGATGCCCGATCCCTGCGGGGTGGAGCCGTTCACGAGGTTTACGCCCGGTACGCTGTCGATGAGTTCCGCGACGGTGCCGGCCTGGCGGTCGTCCATCTCGTCCTGGTCGATTTCCGTAATCGGGACCGCCGTGTCGGTCTGAACCTCGCGTTTGCTTTCGGTCACCACAATCGTACCGAGGTGAAGACCTTCCGCGTCCTGT
This sequence comes from Amaricoccus tamworthensis, assembly GCF_049800875.1. Lineage (NCBI taxonomy): Bacteria > Pseudomonadati > Pseudomonadota > Alphaproteobacteria > Rhodobacterales > Paracoccaceae > Amaricoccus > Amaricoccus tamworthensis. The sequence continues at coordinate 181,674 of NZ_JBNAFV010000004.1, forward strand.
GCAGAAGCGGAGGCGGCAATAAGGGTGATCATGGCCGTGGAACCAAAGAGCATGGTTCGCGACTGACAAAATGTCATGGCGGCTGTCCTTTCGTGAGTTCAGCTTGGAAGGGGCCGTAAGCTCGCGAAAGGCTGGCGGGAGGCTGTTTTTGGATTGATTTGCAGCGCGGTCGCGCTTGCCACTTGCAGCGGTTACGTAACTTGACTAAAAACGTCAAGATAATTCACGAAATCAGACAGCGACGCGTGACCCGGTCATCGCTCAGCCATCACATAACGCGACGGAGTTGTGCGCAATGGCTGAAAATTCATCACTGTCCCCTGCCCAAATCAGAGAGCACCGGGCCGAGCATCCCGGTTTGCGGGACCGCGACTTTGCCGAGAAATTCGGGATCAGCGAGGCTCAGCTTGTGGCCGCCTGGTGCGGTGAGGGCGTTACACGCATTCCATCCCATCCCGATAACGTGATGGCCCTGGCCCAGAGCCTCGGCGAGGTCATGGCCCTGACCCGCAACGTGTCCTGTGTTAACGAGAAGGTCGGCGTCTACGAAAAGTATCATACCGGCCACCATGCGGCGATGGTCCTCGGCGAAGATATCGACCTGCGCATGTTCCCCGCCCACTGGTGCCATGCGTTTATTGTGGAGCGGGAAAGCGACCGCGGGCTACGGCGCAGTGTTCAGGTTTTTGACGCCGCAGGAGACGCCGTGCACAAAATTCACCTGCGCGACAGCTCCGATCTGAGCGCATGGGAGCAGGCCCGCTGGGATCTTGCGGTTGATGACCAGTCGCCGGTGATCGAGGTGGAACCGCGCAAACCGGTTGAGGTCGCCAAATCCGTGCCGGAGAAGGTCGAGATCCTTCGGAAGGAATGGACGCGAATGACGGACACGCACCAGTTCCTTCGCCTGACGTCGAAACTCAAAATGAACCGGCTTGGCGCTTACCGGATTGTGGGTGAGCCGTTTGTTCGGGCGCTGACGCCCGGGTCGGTGAACCAGATGCTGACTGAGGTGAAGAACTCCGGCATTGAGGTTATGGTGTTTGTCGGGAACCGGGGCTGCATTCAGATCCACTCGGGACCGGTTGAAACGCTCTCGCCCATGGGGCCGTGGCAGAACGTGATGGATCCCGGATTTAATCTGCATCTGCGCCTCGATCACGTCGCCGAGGTCTGGGCGGTTACAAAGCCCACGCAGCGCGGTCCGGCGGTGTCGCTGGAGGCGTTCGATGCCGAGGGCGCGTTGATTTTCCAGGTGTTCGGTGTCGGCAAGGAAGGCCGGGACAGCCGACCGCAATGGCAGGAGATTGTGGCCGGCCTTGAAGGCCTTCAGGCGGAGGCTGTTTGAACCATGCGGTTTGGTCTGCAGCTTTCAATCGGTTTCCCTGACTGCATGAAACGGATTTCAGCTCTTTCGGGTGTCATGGCGGGTCTCCTGTTGACCGGTGCCGCCCCCCTGGCCGCGCAGGATCAGGGGGGCGTGGTGTCCATCGGCGGGTCCGTGACGGAGATCGTCTATGCGCTCGGTCAGGAGGACCGGCTTGTCGCCCGTGACACCACCTCCACCTGGCCTGAAGAGGTCAGTGCCCTGCCCGATGTCGGGTATATGCGTGCGCTCTCGCCTGAGGGCGTTCTGTCGGTGTCTCCCTCGCTGATTCTGTCGGAGGAAGGGGCCGGGCCGCCCGAGACCATCAGCGTCCTTGAGGCCGCGTCGGTGCCGTTTGTGACGGTGCCGGAGGTCTACAGCAGCGAGGGCATCTCGGAAAAGATCCGGCTTGTCGGTGAGGCGCTGGGTGTGAGGGACGAGGCCGACGTCCTTGCCGCGCAGGTCGAACGCGAACTCGAGGCTGCGCAGGCGACCGCCTCCGGCGTCAGCGATCCAAAGCGCGTGTTGTTCATCCTGTCGACCCAGGGCGGGCGCATCATGGCGGCTGGTGAGGGCAGCGCCGCTGATGCCATCATCCGTATGAGCGGAGCGGTGAATGCCATGTCCGGTTTCGAGGGCTACAAGCCCGTGTCGGACGAGGCCGTGAGCGCCGCCGCCCCTGATGCGATCCTGATGATGGACCGGACCGGAGATCATGCCATTGAGGACGCGGATCTTCTGGCCATGCCGGCCCTGCGCAATACGCCTGCGGCAGGCCAGGGGCAAGTTATCCGGATGAATGGCCTCCTGCTTCTGGGGTTCGGTCCGCGTACCGCATCGGCCGTGACGGAGCTCAACAGCAGGCTTTACGGGAAATGACGGCGGTGAGCACCACCCTCGCGCTGCCCGTTGACCGGCGTCAGCGGGCGCGACGGTTGCATCTGTGGCTGGCCGCGGCGTTGGCTGTTGTGGCGCTCGCCAGTCTGGACACCGGCGCCACGGGGCTCTCCCTGCCCCATCTTCTGGGCACGTTGGCCGGAGGGGGTGAGTTGTCAGCGGTGGAGCGTACGGTACTGTTCGACATTCGTTTGCCGCGTCTGTTTCTGGGCATGTGTGTGGGTGCCGCCCTGGCGGTGTCGGGCACGGTGATGCAGGGCCTGTTCCGCAACCCGCTTGCGGATCCCGGGATTGTCGGCGTCAGCTCCGGTGCCGGGCTTGGGGCCATTGGGGTCATCGTGCTCGGTGCCGCGCTGCCCGTGTCCGTTCAGGCTGTGGTCGGCACTCATCTGGTTCCGGTTGCGGCATTTGTCGGCAGTTGGCTCACGACCCTGACGCTCTACCGTGTGGCTACCCGGCGCGGTTTTACGTCCGTGGCGACGATGCTTCTCGCGGGTATCGCTTTGGGCGCGCTGTTTGCGGCGCTGTCGGGGGTGATGATTTATCTGGCCGATGACCGTCAGTTGCGGGATCTCACATTCTGGGGTCTGGGCTCTCTGGCCGGGGCGAGCTGGGCAAAACTGCTTGCCGCCGGGCCGATCATGGTTTTGGCCATGCTGATTGCGTTCACCCTTGGTCGCGGTCTGAACGGCCTCGCTCTGGGTGAGGCCACCGCCGCGCATATCGGGATCCGGGTGCAGCGGCTGAAGAACATGGCGATTGTGACCGTCGCGGCCGCTACCGGTGCCGCTGTGGCGGTGTCAGGCGGTATTGGGTTTATCGGGATCGTGGTGCCACACCTTCTGCGTCTTGCCTCCGGGCCGGATCATGGGCCGCTTTTGATCAATTCAGCACTGCTTGGGGCCATTTTGCTGGTGATTGCCGATACCATTGCCCGGGTGGTGGTCGCGCCGACGGAACTGCCCATTGGCATTATCACCGCGGTTTTGGGGGCTCCGGTCTTCCTGTGGATTCTGTTGCGCCGTCGCGGCATTCTGGAGGTGTGACATGCTGAGCGCCAGAAACATCCGGGTTAATATTGGCGGCACCGCAATTCTGCATGGCGTAGATTTCACTGCGCGTCCGGGCGAGGTCACCGCGATAGCCGGTCCCAACGGATCGGGGAAAACCACGCTATTGAAAGCCGTGACCGGCGAGGTTCCGTCGACCGGAGACATTACGCTAAACGGCTACGACACCCGCACCCTGCCCCCGTGGCAACTGGCGGCAATGCGCGGGGTTTTGCCCCAAAGCACGGTTCTCGCCTTCCCGTTTACGGTGATTGAGGTCGTCCGCATGGGGCTCCTGCGCGGAACGTCCGGTAATCACGACCGTCGGGCCATGGACGCGCTGGGCCTTGTCGGGTTGGCGGATTACGCCGGTCGGTACTACCAGAAATTATCGGGCGGCGAGCAGCAAAGGGTTCAGTTTGCCCGTGTGCTCGCCCAGGTCTGGCAACCCGTTGAAAACGGCGAGCCGCGCTGGATACTGTTAGATGAGCCCGTGGCCAGCCTAGATATTGGACACCAGCTCGAGGTCATGCGCCTGTTGCGCGACTACGCCCAGGCCGGTGGTGGGGTTGTGGCGGTCATGCATGACCTGAACCTCACCGCCATGTTTGCCGACAGCATGACACTGATCTCCGGTGGCCGTGTTCTGGCACATGGAACCGCAGAGGCCGTGATGACCGATGTCAACCTGTCCCGCGCCTATAACTGTCCGCTGCGGGTCAATCATGTGCCGGATAATGTCAGCACTTTTCTTCACCCGGCTGGCGCCACCGGCTGAGGCCACGGCACTGGGCGCATGGACATTCCTCCGCGATGGCGGTTATCCATTTCCCTGACGCATAAATCCGGCTGAATTTTTTCTGCCGGAGCACAGGAGAGGAACCTCAACATGATCCGCGAAGTTGCCGAGCTCAAAATCAAATCCGGTGAGGAAGAGGCCTTCGTTGCGGCCGTGGCGGAGGCCGTTCCGCATTTTCGCACGGCCAGGGGCTGCAAATCCATGCGGCTTGAGCGCGTGGTCGAGGCTCCGGAGATTTTTAGGCTGATCGTGATCTGGGAAACCCTTGAAAACCACATGGTCGATTTCCGCGAGTCGGACGGCTTCCAGGCATGGCGCGGACTGGTGGGCGGTTTCTTCGCGGAGCCGCCGAAAGTGGATCACAGCGAAGTCGCCCTCGTCGGTTTCGAATAGGCGTGGCGCCGCTAAGGGGCCGGACAGCATGAGAGCTGATTACATCATCGTCGGCGGAGGCTCCGCCGGTTGTGTGCTGGCCAATCGCCTGAGTGAAAATCCGGCCAATAGCGTTCTGCTGCTCGAGGCCGGTGGAGAGGATTGGAACCCGCTCATCCACATTCCGGCCGGTTACGTGAAAACCATGGTCGACCGGCGTGTAAACTGGATGTTCACGACCAAACCGGATGGGCATTCCGGCAACCGGGCCATTGATTTCCCGCGCGGCCGGGTTCTGGGTGGATCCTCGGCGATCAACGCCATGCTCTACGTGCGCGGCCAGCCGCAGGACTACGACGCCTGGAGCGCGGCGGGCAATTTCGGCTGGTCCTATGACGAAATTCTGCCCTATTTTCGCAAATCCGAGGGCTGTGAAAGCGCGGAAATACTGGCTAACGACTCTGACGGCTGCCACGGCCGCGACGGCCCTGTGGCGGTCAACACCGTGCGCAGCACCTATCCGGTTCTTGATCGCCTCATGGAATCCGCGGAGTCTCTCGGCTACCCAAGCGGTCAGGATTTCAACGGTAGGGACCAGGAGGGGCTCGCCTATTCCCAGGTGACGCAGAAACGCGGTCTGCGTTTCTCCGCCAAACGGGCCTATCTGCAGCCGGCACGGGGGCGCAAAAACCTTCGTGTGGAAAAGCACGCCCAGGTGTCGGAACTGCTTTTTGCACCGGATGAGCGGGTGACGGGCGTTCGATTCCGGCGTGGCGACCAGGTGCTGGAAGCCCACGCGAACCGGGAAGTTATACTGTCCGCCGGCGCGATCCAGTCGCCCCAGATCCTTGAACTGTCGGGGATCGGTCGTGCGGGGCACCTGCACGGTCTCGGTATTGAGGTTCGGCGTAATCTGGTGGGTGTGGGCGAGCATCTGGCGGATCATTACATCTCAAGACTTTCCTGGCGGCTGAACCAGAAGCTCTCGGTCAACCATCTTTCGCGGGGGCTTCCATTGCTGGGTGAGATCCTGCGCTTTACGTTCCGACGTGACGGCGTGTTGTCGATGCCAGCGGGAATGATGATGGGGTTTGTGCGCTCCTCGCCCACGCTTGAGACGCCTGACATTCAGTATCACATTGCCAATGCCAGTTTCTCGAACCCCGCCAAACGGATTTTCCATGACTTCCCCGGCATGACCATCGGCCCCTGTCAGCTCAGACCGCTGAGCCGCGGTTCGGTGCATGTGTCCTCCCGAGACGTCACGGTGCAGCCCGACATTGTGACCAACTACCTTCAGCACGAGGAGGACTGCCGGGTGCATGTCGCGGCCATGCGGATCGCGCGCAAACTCATGGAAACCGATCGGATGCGTGAAGTCGTCGAGAGCGAGATGAAACCGGGTGCGGACCTGGCAACCGACGACGAACTGCTCGACTATGCGCGCAACACGGGCGTCACGCTCTATCACCCGGTATCCACTTGCCGGATGGGACCGAACCCGCGCAGCGGCGACGTGGTCGATGCCCGGTTGCGTGTCTATGGGCTGCAGGGTCTGCGGGTGGTGGATGCGTCGATCATGCCGAGCCTCGTCTCCGGCAACACCAACGCGCCTGTCATGATGATTGCCGAAAAAGCGGCCGATATGATCCTTGAGGATGCTGACTGAGATCAATCCCCGCCGCTCACGGAAGCTGATCGCCGGTGGCGGTCAGGTCCCGCATCAGCGAACGGCCAAACATCAGCAGGAGCAGCAGGGGTGGCAGAATGGTCAGCGTCGCCAGCGCCATGCCCGGACCGCTTAATTGCCCGATCAACTGTACGCCACGCACGAGAGTATAGTTCTGTTCGGTCGTGCTGACCATCAGCGGCCAGAGATACTGGTTCCACCCAATCATGAAGGACACCAGAAACAGGGCCATGCCCCGACGTCGCGACAGCGGCACGATAATGTCGATTAGAAACCGCCACGGACCGGCCGCGTCGAGTTTCGCTGCTTCGAGATACTCCTCCGGAAAGCTTCGGAACAGCTGACGAAAAAACAGCGTACCCAGCGCGGCTGCGATGGCTGGCAGTACCATTCCGATGCGGGTGTCGATCAGACCCAGAGCCGATGTCACCTGAAACGTGGTCACGAACCGGGCCTCTATCGGGAACAGCAGCGTCACAAAGATCAGGGCGAACAATGCACCGGCAAAGTGTTGACGAAAATAGACCAGCGCGTAGGCCGCCAGCAGTGAAAACACGGTGGTGAAGGCGGCGACACCCGTTGCCACCACCACCGAATTCCAAAGCATCCGGGCTGTTGTGATCTGCTCGGTGAACCCGGCCTTCAGCGAGAAAATCCGCGCAAAGTTTCGCAGTGCATCGTCGCCGGGCAAGTAGTGGATGCCGCCCTCACGAATATCCGCCGATGACATGGTGGAGGCCATCAGGATCGTCAGAAGCGGTGTGACAAGGAATATCACACCGGCCCCGAGAATGAGGTGGCAGACAATCTGGCGCAGGAGACGGTTTTCGCCCGGGATCACTCGACGAAGGCGGCTTCGGACATGGCCAGAAGTTCATCGAAGATGATCGGTGCTCCGGCGATCACCCGACCACCATTGGCCAGCATGTCTTCCGCGCTCTGCTGCTCGATGCGGCCGCCGGCCTCGGAGACCAGCAGTTGCCCGGCGAGGCAGTCCCATGCGTTCATGTGCGGTTCGGTGTAGCCGATCAGGCGGCCCGCCGCGACATAGGACAGCATCAACCCGCCTGAGGCGTTGCGAAAATAGATCCCGCCCCGGTCCGCGAGGTCTCCGATCAGACGGGGCACCATCCTGGCCGGTGTCCGGCTGTTCATGCCAACCCCGACACTTCCGTCGTTCAGGCCGGTCGTGTCGGCAATTTTAATGGGTCGGTCGTTGACCGTTGCGCCCTCGCCCAGTGCGGCCACAAACATCTCGCCGGCTGAAGGCTCGAAAATCACGCCGATCTTGGTGCGGTCCTCATGCACGCAGGCCAGGATCACGCACCACTGCGGAATGCCCCTGACGAAGTTTGCGGTGCCGTCGATGGGGTCGATCACCCAGGTCCAGCCGCTTTGGGATGGCACGGTCTCGTGCTCCTCACCAACGATCCCGTCATCGGGGAACTCGGCGGCAATACGTTTGCGCACGAAGGTTTCAACCTCCATGTCGGCGTTGGAGACCATGTCCTGAACGCCCTTGGAACTGATTTCCAGCGCGCCGATATCGCGAAAATAGTCGAGCGCGAGCGCACCTGCATCGCGGGCAATTGAAATTGCGGAGGTCTTACGGATTTTCAAATCATTCACAGCAAACGTTCTCCCGTCGCCCTGTCAAATACGAAAGCCGAGGCGGGGTCAAACGAGAACCTCAGGTTTTCTCCATGAGCGGGCAACAGGTCCTGGCCGGCCTTGACGCAGATCTCCTGCTCCTCGCCATCCGCCAGGGTTGCTCCGGTCAGGGCGCCGTAGATAAGGTTCTCGCCGCCGTGCTGTTCGACAAGGTCTACACGGACCTCGCACTGACCGGCGTCGTCGCGTTTCAGCATGTCCGGCCGAATGCCAAGCATCATGTCCGCGTCGCGCGGCAGATCCGGGAACCCGGACAGGGTCAGTGCGCCGGCAATCAGCGAACTGCCATCGTGGCGCACGGGCACCAGGTTGATCTGCGGCGCTCCGATAAAGGACGCGACAAACAGCGTTCTGGGGTTGGAGTAAAGCTCCATCGGCGCGCCCATCTGCTCCACGCGCCCCTCATTAATCACCGCAAGCCGGTCCGCGAGCGTCATGGCTTCGGTCTGGTCGTGGGTGACGTAAACGCTGGTAACTTTCATGCGCCGCTGCAAACGCTTGATTTCGATACGCATCTGCACACGCAGTTTGGCGTCGAGGTTGGACAGCGGTTCGTCAAACAAAAAGACCTTGGGGTCCCGCACGATAGCCCGCCCCATTGCAACCCGCTGGCGCTGACCGCCTGAGAGCTGATTGGGCTGGCGATCGAGAAAACTGTCGATTTTCAGCATCTTCGCAGCCTCACCGACCTTTTTTTCGATGGTCGCCTTGTCGATGCCGCGGTTCTTCAGACCATAGGACATGTTCCCGCGCACGGTCATGTGCGGATAAAGAGCGTAGTTCTGGAACACCATCGCCACGTCCCGCTCGGAGGGCGACACGTTGTTGACGGATTTGCCACCGATGGAAATTTCGCCCTCGGTGATGGTTTCGAGGCCCGCGATCATGCGCAGCAGCGTCGACTTGCCGCATCCGGACGGTCCGACGAACACGATCATTTCGCCGTCGCTGATTTTCATGTCGACCCCGTGGATCGCCTTCGCGCCATTGGGATAGACTTTCTGGACGCCCTTTAACTCAACACCCGACATTATTTCTCACTTTCGACAAGACCTTTGACGAACCACCTCTGGAACACCAGAACCACCAGAACCGGTGGCAGTGTGGCCAGGATCGTCAGGGCAAACGCTTTCTGGAACTGCGGCAGTTCCCCACCTTCGGACAGCACCTGGTAGATTTGCTTGATGCCGATCACCAGCGTGTAGTTTTCCTCTTTCGTCGTCATGATCAGTGGCCAGAGATACTGGTTCCAGCCGACCACAAACATGATGATCAAAATCGCCGCGATCATGGTTTTGGAGAGTGGCACCAGAATGTCCTTGAAGAACCCCCAGGATGTTGCGCCATCAAGCCGCGCGGCCTCCAGCAACTCATCCGGTACGGAGCGGAAGAACTGCCGGAAGAAGAACGTGCCGGTGGCCGAGGCAATCAGCGGCACGATTAGCCCGGTATGCGTGTCCAGAAGGCCAAGATCGGACACCACTTCAAACGACGGAATAATCCGAACCTCGAGAGGCAGAAGCAGCGTCATAAAGATGACCCAGAACAGCGGCACGGCCAGGCGGAAGCGGAAATACACGATGGCATAGGCGGCAAGCATGGAAATCACCACCTTGCCGACCGCAAAGCCGATCCCGAGGATCATGCTGTTTTTGAGCATGGCCAGCGCCGTGACCTTTTTCATCACGCCGCCCTCAACAAACAGAACCTCGTTGTAGTTCTCAAGGAAATGCCCGCCCGGCATGATCTGAAGCCCCTCGCGCAGGATGGTGTCCGGCGCATGGGTCGAGGTTGCGAAGGCGACCCAGATCGGCAGCGTCATGAACAGCGCGCCGAGGATCAGAATGATGTGTGTGGAGATGGAGGAACGTTGCATGTCAGTAATGTATCTTCCTCTCGATAAACCGGAACTGGATCACGGTCAGCGCCAGAACCATCAGCATCAGCACCACCGACTGCGCCGAGGAACCGCCAATATCCGCGCCACGGAATCCGTCCTGAAACACCTTGAAGACCAGTGTGTTGGTCGCCCCGCCCGGCGCGCCGCGCGTAGTGGTGTCGATGATGCCGAAGGTCTCGAAGAAGGCGTAGGTGATGTTGATGACCATCAGGAAGAACGTGGTCGGCGCCAGTAGCGGGAAGGTGATGGTCCAGAACCGGCGTGTCGGGCTGCGGCAGTCCATCACGGCCGCCTCGTTGACGGATTTGGGAATGCCCTGGAGCCCCGACAGGAAGAAAATGAAGTTCACGCTGACCTGTTTCCAAACGGAAATCAGCACCACCACAAATCCCGCATCAAACGGATCGAGTTTGTGATCAAAGTCAAACCCGATGAAATTCATGAACTTGTAGAGATCACCGATCAGCGGGCTGAACATCAGGTTTCCCATGAGCCCGGCCACGGGCGGCGCAATGGCATAGGCCCACATCAGCAGCGTTTTATAGGTGCTCGCGCCGTGGATCACCTCATTTGCCTTCACGGCCAGCAGGAGAGCTATCGACAGTGAGAGAAACGTGACAAGTGTCGAGAATATAATCGTAAATCCCGCAGCCTGTAGCCAGGACGAAGAACCGATTGTATCGACGTAGTTTTTAAACCAGACAAACTGCGAGGACAGTCCCCATGCGTCCTCCAGCAAAAACGACTGGTAGACCGCCTGAGCAGCCGGCCAAATGAAAAACACCAGAATGATGATGATCTGGGGGGCAACGAACAGATACGGAATGGGACTGTGTTCAAACTGAACGCGCTTCATCGGAACCAGGCTTTCGGAATGCGGATACCGGCCGCCGGAACAAATGCCCGGCGGCCGGAAAGGGATTACTGATAGGTTGCGTTGAAACGCTCGAGCAGATCGTTGCTCTCGGATTCGATGGCCTCAAACGCCTCGTCCACGGAAGACTGACCGGAGAAGATGTTGTCAAACTCCTTGTACATCACTTCGCGGATCTGAACGTAGTAGCCAAGACGGTAACCCTTGGTCCATTCGCCACCCGGCTGTGTCAGCTGAAGAATGCCAATTTCCGCATCCGGAGTGGTTTCGTAGTAACCGTCGGATTTTGCGAGTTCATAGGCTGCGGACGTGATCGGCACGTAACCGGTTTCCTTGTGCCAGTAGTACTGCATGTCCGGGCTGGTCAGGAAGTCGAGGAAGTCGGCAACACCGGCATTTTCCTCGTCGCTTTTGCCCGACAGGGTGAAGAGTGCCGCACCACCGATGAACGTGCCATAGGGCTCCTCGGTGATCGAGGTCCAGTAAGGCAGGTAAGCCGCACCGAACTCAAAATCGGCGCTGGCCTGCAGGCCACCAAACGAGCCGGAGGAGCCCAGCCACATGGCGGCTTTTTTCTGGACAAACGCATCCTGGTTGTCGCCCCACTCACGGCCGTAGAAACCATACCAGCCGTTGTCGAGCCATTCCTTGACCTTGGTCCAGTGCATTTTCAGGTCGGGATTGTTGTAGAGGATCTCAACATCCGTGGAATCGTAGCCGTTGTTTTCCGTTGCCATCTGGATGTTGTGACGGCTGTGGAAGTTCTCGGCGAAGATCCAGGGGCTGTGGCTCTGGGCCAGGGCCTCGTAGCCGGCCTCCTTGATGGCCGGAGCCATTTCCTCAAACTCTTCCCAGGTTGACGGCGGAGCATCGAAGCCCGCTTCCGCCAGAGCGTCCTTGTTGTAGTACAGGAGCGGCGTGGAGGAGTTGAACGGCATGCCGATCATCTTGCCGTCGCTGTCGGCGTAGAAATAGCGGACACCCTCGATGTAGTCGGTCGGGTCGAAACCGTCACCATGCTCGGCCATCAGGTCCGCAACCGGAATGGTCGCGCCGGGAGCGTTGATGATCGTTGCCGCACCGGCGTCAAAAATCTGGATGAGGTTCGGCTGTTCGCCTGCACGGAACGCCGCGATACCGGCGGTCATCGTGTCCTCGTAACCACCCTTGTAGGTGGGGATCAGCGTGTATTCGTCCTGGCTGTCATTATAGCGCGCGGCGATTTCCTCGACGACCTCGCCAAGATGGCCGCTCATGGCGTGCCACCAGTGAATTTCGGTCTGTGCGCTGGCTGCACCGGCCGTGCCGGCAAGTCCTGCTGCAAGCAGGGTGATCAGTTTCATTTTTTGCTCCCTTTCCGGGTCGTAGTTTCGGCAGGTGCGTCTAATTCCATCTGAATGTGTCAGATTGATGACAGTTTCGCGACCTTCCCGATTTTTTTGGTAGATCCTTTCGATTGCACGACAATTCCGTTTCGCATCGACGGAGTCAACTGTTTCGGTTTTGTGGCTGAACCTGAAGTGTTGTGCGATGAAACAAGGGTAAAATATTGAGAACAAACGAGTATCTTGTCAGCGTCCGTTGGTGGTTGGATTTCCCGCAATTTTCGGCATCCAGGGAAATGGTACGCGGATGGTCCGCTCCGATGCGACACCGGACTTTTGCGCGCATCCTCAACACTTTTGGGGCGTCTGGATAAACAGGACGAACAGTTATTTTACGATCCAATTATGAGCCGGAGGCAACCTTGAGGGGAAAAGGCATTAGGGTCGCAGCATCCATGTTTTGGCTCTCCGTCGCTGCGGGCTGCGCCACGCAGCCGACAACCGCGCCTGACTTTGGAGATGACTGCATCATCGGCCGCGCCTCGGTGCAGGATGGAGACAGTCTGGAGATCCGGGGGCAGAGAATTCGTCTCGAGGGAATTGACGCTCCCGAATACGGTCAGACCTGCGACCGTGACGGCAAAACCGAACGCTGTGGGCGCATTGCGGCTTCGCATCTGCGCAGCGAGATCGGCTGGCAGCCGGTCCAGTGCGCCAGTCAGGGATATGACCGCTACGGACGCATGCTGGCCTACTGCTACCAGGACGGCACGGATTTAAACGAGATGATGGTCCGGTCCGGTCACGCCGTCGCCTACCGCCAGTACACCCGCCGTTATGTCAGCGCCGAAACCGAGGCACGTCGCGCCGGACGCGGCATTTGGGCCACTGATTTCGACATGCCCTGGGACTGGCGAAGGGTGAACTGAGTGGAAAACCGAAGAGTAGGAATGGATCCTCAGAAGGTTCTGCTCCAAGTGAACCGGTAATTCGTGACTGCACGACCTGTGGTGACGTCAAGCATTGCCGGTAGCTTGAGTTCGCTAACGGATCACAAACAGTGAATAAAGCTGAGAACCAATGGATGATAATGGCGGTCCGTAGAGGATTCGAACCTCTGGCCTCCGCCTTCGGAGGGCGGCGCTCTATCCAGCTGAGCTAACGGACCGTATCAGGCACATCGTGCGGGACGTCTATAGGACAGGTCGAATTGCGCTGCAATGACGATTTCACCGCCGGATGAACTTAAACGCGCGAGGCCTTCTCCTCGATGCCCGAGCGCCCTTCCCGGCGTTCAAGCTCCGACAGAACGTCGCCCCACGAGACATTTCCCGACTTCAGCATCACCTGAAGGTGGTAGAGCACGTCCGCGGCCTCGCTCACCAGCCCCTCGCGGTCACCCTGGGCCGCGGAGACAATGGCCTCGACGGCTTCCTCACCGAACTTCTCGGCACATTTCGCCGGTCCCCTGGCGAGCATTGCTGCCGTATGGGATTTGCCAGCATCGCCTCCGGCACGGGCCTCAATGGTTGCAAACAGCCGCTCCAGTACGTCACTCATGTCAGTCTCACGGGAATGCCCGCCTCCGCCATCACCGATTTGGCCTCGCCAATGGTGTGGGTGCCAAAGTGAAAAATGGATGCCGCAAGCACCGCGGAGGCGTGACCTTCCGTCACACCCTCGACAAGGTGGTCAAGCGTCCCAACCCCACCGGACGCGATTACCGGAATACGCACCGCATCCGACACCGCCCGCGTCAGGGGCAGGTTGTAACCTGATTTGGTCCCGTCCCGGTCCATCGAGGTCAGAAGGATCTCTCCCGCACCACGCGCTTCCATGCCCTTCGCGAATTCAACCGCATCGATCCCGGTGCCCTTCGTGCCGCCATGGGTGAAAATTTCCCATTTCCCCGGCGCGACGGTCTTGGCATCAATCGCAACCACGATGCACTGGTTGCCAAACTTGTTTGCCGCATCGGCCACAACATCCGGATTGTTCACCGCCGCGGTGTTGAAGCTTACCTTGTCCGCACCGGCAAGCAGCAGAGCCCGCACATCCGCGGGCGTGCGCACACCCCCACCAACGGTCAGGGGCATGAAACACTGCTCCGCCGTGCGCAGCGCCAGGTCGAGCAGCGTGCCGCGGTTTTCCTGCGAGGCCGAAATATCCAGAAAACAGAGCTCATCCGCCCCGGCCGCGTCATAAGCCTTGGCGGCCTCCACCGGATCGCCGGCGTCGATCAGATCAACGAAGTTGACCCCCTTGACCACACGCCCGTTCTTGACGTCGAGACAGGGTATGACACGTACCTTCAGCATCCACGGTCTCCCGTCATTCCGCCAAAAATTTCGCGGCTTCGCCCGGATCAAGCGCGCCCTCGTAGAGCGCCCGCCCGGAAATGGCCCCATCGAGCGGCGCACCGCTTTCCTTGAGTTTCCGCAGGTCATCCATCGACGACACACCGCCCGAGGCGATCACGGGGATACCAACGGCATTCGCAAGATCCGCAGTCGCCGCCACGTTTGGTCCCTGCATTGCGCCGTCGCGCTCAATATCAGTGTAAATGATTGCAGCCACACCGGCATCCTCAAAGCGTTTCGCGAGGTCGACCGCCATGGTCTCACTCGTCTCCGCCCAGCCCTCAACGGCAACCTTCCCGCCGCGGGCATCAATCCCCACCGCGATTTTGCCAGGATGGGCTTTGGCGCATTCACGCACCAGATCCGGATCGCGCAGCGCCGCCGTGCCGAGGATCACCCGCGCCAGGCCCTTTTCGAGCCAGCTTTCCACGGTCTCCCGGTTGCGGATACCGCCGCCCAGCTGCGCCGGGATCGAAATCGCGCCAAGAATTGCGTCAACCGCCGCACCGTTGACCGGCTCGCCCGCGAAGGCCCCGTTCAGATCCACCATATGGAGCCACTGACACCCGGCCGCCTCGAAGGCGCGGGCCTGAGCCGCGGGATCATCGCCGAAAACCGTGGCCTCACTCATTTCACCACGCAACAGGCGAACACAGTTGCCATCCTTAAGGTCAATGGCTGGATAAAGGATCATACGGGGATACTCCACTGCGGCAGTCCCCGCCTGATAGACCGGGTTCCCGGGGATTGCAAAGCCCCCATTGCACACATGCGCAACATCCGTCTCTTGAGGACGCGGGCCACCGTACCTAATCTCTGTAAATGCCGATTGACCAGCCAAGCGACGCGACCCGCCTGCCCCAACACCTGACCCGCTGGTTCGCGGATCGCGGATGGACACCACACAGGCATCAGCTTGACCTCTATGAGCGCCGTGACGACCCCGGCATGCTGCTGATCGCGCCCACAGGTGGCGGCAAAACCCTCGCGGGTTTTTTGCCCACCCTGGCGGAACTTGGCGAAAATCCGGAGCCAGGCCTCCACACGGTCTATGTCTCGCCACTCAAGGCGCTGGCCACCGACATTCGCCGCAACCTTTCCACTCCCATCAATGACATGGGGCTGACCATTCGCGTCGAGGACCGAACCGGCGACACAAAAGCCACGCAAAAAGCACGCCAGAGGGTCGATCCGCCCCATATTCTGCTGACCACGCCGGAATCGCTTGCCCTGATGCTCTCCTACCCCAAAGCCCCGGCGATCTTCGGTGGTGTGCAACGGGTCGTGGTGGACGAGATACATGCGCTTGCGGAATCCAAACGGGGAGACCAGCTGATGCTGTGTCTCTCCCGCCTCCAGACAATCTCGCCCCACATGCGCCGCGTCGGCCTGTCCGCGACGGTCGAGGATCCCCCGGCGCTGGCCGGCGTGCTGGGCCATGGCTCGCGTGTCCTGCTGGCCGATCCTGGTCCGGAACCGCAAATCGCCATGCTCGAGACCGCTGAGCTGCCACCCTGGTCGGGCATGGGCGGGCGTCATGCGGCGCGGGCTGTCATGGACCTGGTAGAAAATGCCAACACCACCCTCATTTTTATAAACACCCGCGCCCAGGCGGAACTGTTCTTCCAGGCGATCTGGGCTGTGAATTCCAAAAACCTGCCCATCGGCCTCCACCACGGCTCACTGTCGCGGGAGGCCAGGCTGAAGGTCGAGCAGGCCATGGTTGCGGGTGAGATGCGGGCCATCGTCTGCACCGGCAGCCTCGATCTCGGCATCGACTGGGGCAATGTTGACCTCGTCATCCAGGTCGGTGCGCCCAAGAATGTCAAACGCCTGGTCCAGCGCATTGGCCGTGCCAACCACACCTACAACGCGCCCTCCCGCGCCGTGCTGGTTCCCGCCAACCGGTTTGAGGTTCTGGAATGCCGGGCGGCGCTGGATGCGGTCGCGGAGCATGATCTGGACGGAGACACCGGCCGTGCCGGCGGTCTCGACGTGCTCTGCCAGCACATTCTTCTTATGGCCTGTTCCGGCCCGGTGGACCCGGACGCGCTGTTCGCGGAAGTGCGCACGGCCGGACCATATGCCGGGATCAGCCGTGCGGAATTTGACGACTGTCTGGAATTCTGTGCGACCGGAGGCTACGCGCTCAAGGCCTATGACCGGTGGCGCCGGCTGGTTGAGCGGGACGGTCTCTATCATCTCCGCGACCCCCGCAGCGCCCGCAACCTGCGCATGAATGTTGGCACCATCGTCGGCACCGAAACCCTCCCCGTGCGGCTTCGTGGCGGAGGTGGCACACCCCTCGGAGAGGTCGAGGAATCCTTCGCCGCAAGTCTTGTCCCGGGCGATACCTTTCTCATTGGGGGCCAGACCGTCAAATTCGAAAACCTCCGCGAAATGGTGGTGCAGGTCAGCCGCCAGCCCACACGCGAGCCGCGTATCGCCGTGTTCATGGGCACCAAACTCGCCACGTCCACCAAGCTCTCGGAACGGGTGATCGGCATCCTCGACGCCCCCGGTCGATGGAAATCAATGCCCGGCTACATCGGGGACTGGCTCGACCTGCAAAACCACATCAGCCGCCTGCCAACACCCGGCCGCCTGCTGGTCGAGACCTTTCAACGTCAGGACCGGGCCCATATTTGCGTCTACGGTTTCGCCGGTCGCAATGCTCACCAGACCCTGGGTCTGCTTCTGACCCGCCGCATGGAGGAAGCGGGCCTCGACCCGCTTGGCTTTGTTTCCAACGACTACGCGCTGCTGATCTGGGGGCTGCAGCCTGTCACCAATCCCGCGGCAATGCTCACCGCGGATGATCTCCGTGCCGGTCTCGACGGCTGGCTCGCCAGCAATGCCGTGATGAAACGCACCTTCCGCAATGTGGCAACCGTGGCCGGGCTTATCGAACGCAACATGCCCGGCCAGCGCAAAACCGGGCGGCAGGCGACATTCTCCTCCGACATTCTCTACGACACCCTGCTGAAATACGACCCCGATCATCTTTTGATGCGTATCACCCGCGATGAGGCCGCGCGCGGTCTGGTCGATTACGGCCGGATCGAAGACATGCTGTCGCGTGTCGAGGGGCGCATTGACATGGTCCATGCCCCTCACCTGACCCCATTGGCCGCGCCCCTGCTGCTCGAGGTCGGCAAGGTCCCAATCCGCGGCAGCGGCCGTCAGAAGCTCGAGGATCAGGCCGTCGAGGAACTTCTCGCGGAGGCCGGGCTGGCCGTACCGGCGGCATGACGTGGGGAGCCTCTTGCACCCGTCATGGCGTCGTGACATCCCAACCCCATGTCGCACTGGCCGCTTCTGTTCCATAACGCAAATCTCTCCCTGAACCCGACCGGCTCGCTCTGGTGGGAAGGCGAAAGCCTGCTCTGCGTCGCGGACCTGCACCTTGGGAAATCCGAACGCATGGCCCGCCGTGGCGGCAGCCTTCTGCCTCCCTATGAGACCTCCGAGACCCTCGACCGCCTGTCCCGCGAGATCGACGCCCTGGAGCCGCGCAACGTGGTCTGCCTCGGAGACAGCTTTGATGATCTGGAAAGCGCAGGTGCGCTGGGTGAGGCCAATACCGAACGCCTGCTGGCCATGATGGCGGGCCGAAACTGGATCTGGATTACCGGCAACCACGATCCCGGGCCGGTCACCCTGCCCGGAACCCATTGTGCCGAACATCATCTGAATGGCCTTGTCTTCCGGCACATTGCCGAGCCGGATGGTGTTGGGGAGATTTCCGGCCACTACCACCCCAAAGCCCGACTCAGGTTGCGCGGCGTGGGCATTTCCCGCCCCTGCTTCCTCGTGGACGGCAGTCGGCTGATCCTGCCCGCCTTTGGGGCCTTTACCGGCGGTCTGTGCACCACTGACGCGGCCTTTGCCGACGTTATGGGCAACGACGCTCTGGCCGTGCTGACCGGCACAAAAACCGCCGCCATCCCGATGCCGCGCCCACCCCGGCGGGCGCGAAACCAGGAAATGTCAAAAACCCGAAATTTTCCTTTGAAAACTTCTGGACGCCCCCGAAAGCCTTTGCTATAGCGCCCCCACTTCAGATGTTCCGGCGTAGCTCAGTGGTAGAGCAGTTGACTGTTAATCAATTGGTCGTAGGTTCGAACCCTACCGCCGGAGCCAAAAAACCCCCGATAGTTTAACCAGATGTTGCAGAAACCGCCCACGGATTCCGCCTCATCGTCCCTTACCGCATTACGGTAGAACGCGCGGGAAACCGCTCAACCGACGCGCACGCCGTCCAACCCCAACCAAAAACCGCAAAACTGCTGTTACAATTCGGTCATACTGAATCGTTAACAGACTGTTGCTGGTGTGCCCGGGCAAAAACTGCCGGGTGAATAACGGGAGAGGATGCCCAATGCTGAACGACGGTTCCACGACTGATTTTGATGTGGCTGAGGACGATTTTTCGGAACTGACGGGGGGCACGCCTGGCAATGCGGCGGCGGATACGGGTGATTTTACTCTCGAACTGTTTCATTTCGCGGATCAGGAAGGCAACCTCGACGCCCTTGAGGACGCCCCCCGCTTTTCCGGTGTCCTCAACGCTCTCGAGGCCGAGGACATCGGCGATGACGGCGAGGCCGACAACACGCTGATCCTGTCATCCGGTGACGCTTTCATCCCCGGTGTGTTCTTCTCCGCCTCCTTCAACACCTATGGTGGCGAGGGGCGCGCGGATATCATGATCCAGAACGAACTCGGCGTTCAGGCCGTCGCGCTCGGCAACCATGAATTTGACAAGGGCACCGCGGCACTGGCCGGTTTGATCGCTGCCGACGCCACGACCGGTTATGAGGGTGCCCTTTTCCCCTATCTCTCCACAAACCTCGACTACTCCACCGATGCCAATCTGGCGCCGTTGGAAGTCGCCGGTGGTGGCAGCCCGCTGGCCAATACCGTCACCTCTTCCGTAGTAATCGAAACCGGCAGTGACGCTGAAAAGGTCGGCGTCATCGGTGCGACCACACCCACACTCGGGTCGATTTCCTCCCCAGGTGACATGACCATTCTCCCGACCGAATTCGGCGGCGACCCCAGCGACGCCGAACTCGATGCGCTGGCCGCCATCATCCAGGGCGAGGTCGACAGCCTGCTCGCCGACAATCCCGACATGAACAAGGTCGTTCTGCTCGCCCACATGCAGCAGATTTCCATCGAACAGGAACTCGCCACGCGCCTGTCCGGTGTCGATATCGTGGTGGCAGGCGGCTCCAATACCCGTCTCTTCGATGACAACGACACGCCCCGCACCGATGACAGCGACCAGGGCCAGTACCCGACCTTCCTGAAGGACGCGGATGGCAATGACGTCGCGCTGGTCAACACGGACGGCAACTACAAATATGTCGGCCGCCTCGTGCTCGATTTTGACGCGGACGGCAACGTCATCGCCGAAAGCTACGATGAAACCGTTTCCGGCGCTTATGCCACCGATGAGGCCGGTCTGGCCGCAGTTGGCGGCGAGGACCTCATCGACCCGGAGATTGAGGAGATCGTCGAAAAGCTTGAGGCTGAAATCATCGCCCAGGACGGCAACTATTTCGGCATCACCGAGGTCTTCCTCAACGGCACCCGCGAGTCGGTCCGCATCCAGGAAACCAATCTTGGCAACCTGACCGCCGATGCCAACCTCGCGCTGGCCCTGGAAACCGATGGCTCCGTGCTGGTCTCTATCAAAAACGGCGGCGGCGTCCGCAACGATATCGGCGAAACCACCGTTCTGCCCGGCGACACCGAACCGTCCTTCCTGCCGCCCGAAGGCAATGAGCTGACCGGTCGTCCCGACGGCGGCATCAGCCAAACGGCAATTTCCAATGCGTTGTCATTCAACAACGGCCTGTCGCTGGTAACCCTGACCCGCGCCGAACTGGTGGATATTCTCGAATACGGCCTTGAGGCCTCCTCCCCTGACGACACCAACACCCAGGGCCGCTTCCCCCAGGTTTCAGGCGTGCAGTTCAGCTTCGATCTGACCGCTGATCCCGGCTCCCGCCTCGTGAACGCCGCCATCACGGATGCGGAGGGCAACGACATCGACGTTCTGCTGCGTGATGGCGTGCTTCAGGGCGACGGCTCCGCAGAGGTGCGCATCGTGACACTCGGCTTCCTGGCAAGCGGCGGCGACGGCTACCCCTTCCCGGTGACCGACCCAACCGACCCGAATTACGACGCCGACATTGCGGCCCGCGTGAACCGCATTGACCTGGACCGGGAGGAATCCGACCCCCGCACAGGCCTCGCCGATTTTGCACCGGACGGCTCCGAGCAGGACGCGCTGGCCGAATACCTCGCCGCAAATTTCGACGCGGACAATCCCTACAGCGAGGCCGATACCGATCGTGTCGGCGACACGCGGATGCAGAACCTTGCCTTCGCCGATGACACCGTCATCGACGACGACAGCTCCGCCGGCGGCGTGTTCTTCTCCGAATACGTCGAAGGTTCCAGCAACAACAAGGCCGTTGAGATTTTCAACAATACCGGCGCTGAGATTGATCTCGCCGACTACAATATCGGCCGCATCTCGAATGGTGGCACCGATGTTGAGGCCACAATCACCCTGAGCGGCACGCTCGCCGCCGGTGCCGTGTTCGTTGTGGCAAACCCCATAGCCGATGCCGCAATTCTCGACGTGGCTGATTTGACCTCCGGGACCCTGTCCCACAACGGCGACGATCACCTGCTGCTCCTGACGGGCGGCACCAGCATCGCCGGTGGCGCGACTGTCATCGACATGATCGGAACGCCCGACGATGGTGCCGGTTTCGTCGATCCCGGTTCCTCCTGGACCAGCGGCGGCAACAGCAGCCGTGACAACACACTTATCCGCAATGAGGGCATCACCGAAGGCAATCCCGACGGCTTCGGCTCCGATCTCTCCAGCCTCGCGAATGAATGGACCAGCACCGACCAGGACAGTTTCGACGACCTCGGCTCCCATAACGGCAGTGGCGGCGAAGAGCTTCCCGAACCGTTCCCGCTCGAACTCACCGCGCTCAACACGCTCTCCCTGTCCAGCGGTGCGGAAATCGTTGATTTCGATCCGACCTCGGATCGCGCCTTCATCTCGTCCGGCGACGGCATTCAGGTCGTTGACGCCTCCGATCCGTCCAGCCTCTCTGAAATCGAACTGATCGACCCGACCGTTGATGGCGCGACGGACGCGGCCGTCACCTCCGTCTCTGTCAAAAACGGCATCCTCGCCGCCGCCGTCCCCGGCGACAACGAGCAGGCCCCGGGCGCGGTCTTCTTCTACGACACCGAAACCTCCGCTTTCCTCGGAAGCGTCACCGTGGGCGCCCTGCCCGATATGGTCACCTTCGATGAAACCGGCACCCATGCCGTGGTCGCGAATGAAGGCGAGGCCGATGACGGTGTCGATCCGGAAGGCAGCATCTCGGTCATCACGCTCAACACGTCCGACTTCTCCGCCTCCACCGTCAACACCTTCAGCTTCGGTGCAGACGTGACATTCGACGCGCTTGCCGCCAAGGGTGTGCGCGTCTTCGACAGCGGAACAGGGTCGGCCGCTGCCGATCTCGAACCGGAATACATCACGATCGAGGGCAAAACCGCCTTCATCACCGTGCAGGAGGCCAACGCGGTCGCTGTAATCGACGACATCACGCAGCCCGGCACCATTGACCTCGAGGACATTCAGCCCCTCGGCGCGAAGGACCACAGCCTGCCCGGCAACGGCCTCGACACGTCCGACACGGACGAAGCGATCAACATCGTCACCGCGCCGGTCAAGGGCCTCTACATGCCCGACGCCATCGCGTCCTACACTGCCAATGGTCAGACCTACTACGTCACCGCCAACGAGGGCGACGCCCGTGATGAGGACGAGCGTATTGAGGATCTGGTTCTCGATCCGGATGCCTTCCCCGACGCCGCAACGCTCCAGACCGACGAGGGCATTGGCCGTCTCCAGGCCTCGACCATTGACGGCGATACGGATGGCGATGGCGATTTTGATGAGCTCTATGTCTACGGCGCCCGCTCCTTCTCGATCTGGGATGCGGACGGAAACCAGGTCTTCGACAGCGGCGACCAGTTCGCCCAAAAAATCGCAGCCGACTTCGCCGAACTGCACAATTCAGAAGGCGACGCTGACACCTTCGATGGCCGGTCCGACAACAAGGGCGCTGAGCCCGAGGGTGTCGTGGTCGGCGAGGTTGAGGGCCGCACCTTTGCCTTCGTCGGACTTGAGCGCGTCGGCGGCGTCATGGTCTATGACATCTCCGAGCCGGAAAACTCCGAACTTGTGACCTATGTCCGCACCGAGGGGGACATCGCACCTGAAGGGCTGAAATTCATCTCCGCCGGGGACAGCCCCACCGGCACCCCGATCTTGGCCGTTGCCAGCGAGGTCTCGGAAACGCTGACCTTCCATGAGATCACGGTCCCGGTCGAGACACCGGAACTGACCCTGATTTCCGACATTCAGGGCTCCACCGACTTCTCCGCTCTACCTGAATTTGCACAGGTCGGCGTTGACGACGTCTCCCCCTTCAGCGGCATGACCGTGACGATTGAGGCTGTCGTGACGGCGATCCCGGACTACACCGGCTTCTACGTCATGGAAGAGGAAAGCGACTGGGATGCCGATGTCTGGTCCTCCGAGGGTCTCTTCATCTACTCCGCCGAGGACGTGATGGCCGGCGACCTCGTTCGCGTCACCGGTGAGGTTTCGGAATACTTTGGCCTGACGCAGCTGACACCCACCGAAGTGACGGTTGTCAGCTCCGGCAACGACATTCCGGAGGCTGTCGAGGTCAATTTCCCAACCACCGGCGTGATGCTCGATGACGACGGCAACTACGTGGTCGATCTTGAAGCCTATGAGAGCATGATGATCACGGTCCCGACCGAAATGTCGGTGACCGAGATGTTCAACCTCGACCGCTTCGGACAGTACACCGTCACCTCCGGCGGACAGCTTGAACAGTTCACCCAGAACAACGCCCCGGATGCCGATGGCTACGACCAGCACCTGCAGGACAACGCCGCCCGGTCCCTCGTCATTGATGACGGATCGTCCGACAGCTACTCCGATCCCATCGAAATCATCGACGGCGACAATGGCATCCTCGATGCCGGTGACGATTTCCGGATGGGCGACACCCTGACCAACCTCACGGGCGTCGTGGATTACTCCTTCGACGAGTTCCGCCTTCAGGATGCCACCGGCGACTACGCCAACACCAATCCCCGCGAGGAAGCGCCGGAGGATCTCGGCGGGAACTTCAAGGTCGCGAGCCTGAACGTGCTGAACTACTTCACCACGCTCAATGACGGCTCCAACTCCACGACTACCGGCCAGGGGCCGCGCGGTGCCAACACCGCAGAGGAACTCGTCCGCCAGGAAGCCAAAATCGTCAACGCCATCGTTGCAATGGAAGCGGATGTTGTCGGCCTTCTGGAGATCGAGAACGACGTCACCTCCGCCCCGCTGGCAACCCTTGTGGATGCCGTCAACGCCGAGCTTGGATCGGATGTCTACGGTTACATCTACACGGGCCAGGTCGGCGGAGACGCCATCACCAATGCCCTGATCTACAAAACTGAAACGGCTAACCCGCTCGGCGACGTGGATATTCTCGACGACAGCGCCTTCACCGATCCCCTGTCTTCCGGTGGAGATCTGAACCGTCCGGCGGTCACCCAGACATTTGAGCATGTCGAAAGCGGTGAGGTCGTAACCGTCTCTGTCAACCACCTGAAATCCAAGGGCTCGCTCTCCGGACTGGCCGTGGACGAGGATCAGGGCGACGGCGCGGGCAACAACAACGGCACCCGTGAGGCGGCGGCCGAATACCTGGCCGATCATCTCGCCACGGACCCGACCGGCTCGGGCTCAAACAACATCCTGATCGTGGGTGATCTGAACTCCTACGCCCAGGAAGACCCGATCAACGCGCTGCGCGACCAAGGCTATTCCGACATCGCCTATGACGCGCTCGGCTCTGACGCCCGGTCCTATGTCTTTGACGGCCAGACCGGAACGCTGGACTATGTGATGGGCAGTGGTGATCTGTTGGATGACATCGCGGGCGTAACCGAATGGCACATCAACGCCGACGAGGCTGACGCCATCGACTACGAACTCTCCATCCGGAGCAATGATGGCGGTTTCGAGTTTGGCACCCGCAACCCCGACATCTACAACGGGGAGAACGCGGCCCGGAACTCGGACCATGACCCGGTCATCGTGGCCTTCGGGTTTGAGAATGACATCAACCTCATTGAGGGCAACCGCTTCAGCAACTGGCTCAAGGGCACCGATGGCGACGACCGCATCGTCAGCGGCGCGGGCTATCTCGACGTCATGCGTGGCCGTGGCGGAGCGGATGAGTTCGTCTTTGGTGCCGAGACCCAAAACCGCCGCCGCGAGATCGATGTCGTCCGCGATTACGATGACGACGAGGATACGCTTGTCCTGACCGACGGCACCTCCGTGAAGAAGATCGAGGATACATGGATCGGCGTCACGGTCACGTTCCACGGCGACCGCGACAAACTCAAACTGGTCGGCCAAGACCTTGCCCCCGAGGATCTCAACTTCGTGGTCGAGGATACACTTTTCGTCTAGGATCAGATGCATTTGGACCGTCCCTCATATTCTACATGAGGGGCGGTTCCGCCGTTTTGCAGTAATTTGAGCGGCGCCTCTAAGCCGCCCGCCGCGCACCGATACCGGTCAGGAAAACCCCCAGACCCAGCTCAAACCGCTCCCGCATTTCACAGGCATCCGGCAACACACCCGGACGCAGGAGCAGCTCCAGCAGCGGCACCTTGATCATGCTCTGCAGCAGAGCCGCCGCACTTTCGGTGTCTGAAATCTCCACCTCGCCCCGCTCCACGCCCTCATCCAGCACCTCGCGGATCAGCGCACGGTCCTCAAGGATCATGTCGAGCACGCAGGCCTGCCCGATTTCCGCCTGACCGTCCTCATGCGAGATCACATGGCGCAGCACCGCAATCGGCAGGCCCGAATGATGAATTGCCGGGTCCGGCGTCAGAAGCTTCCGCAACCGCCCCTCAATCGGAAGCGCCCGGTCCTCCACCTTCAACGGCCTGACATGGCTGGAGCGTATGCGTTCAATATGCGCGCGAAACAGAGCATCCCGGTCCGAAAACAGTCGATAGAGCGTGCTCTTCGACATGCCGGCCTCAGCCGCAATCGCGTCCATCGTCGTACCGGCCATGCCGTGTTTTGCGTAAACCGCGTCGAGGGCATCCAGGACCCGGTCGCGCCTCTCCTCCGATGGAATCACCACCGGCCTGCCCCGTGACTCGCGTTTGGTGCAGATTTTTGACCTCAATTCGCTTTTTTTCCTTTTGCGTCGCAGCAATCCGCTTGAAATCCGGACTGAACTGATATTTACGAAACCCTTAAGTTTCTTAAATCGGTCCGGCTCCGTTCGCAAGCCGTGTCAAAAACGAAAGACTCAGCACTATGGTCTCCCGTCAGATTACCGGCTTCATCGCGGCTGTCCTTACAGCAGTTTCCCTTACCACCGGCGCATCCGCACAGGACGGGCCGTCGCCCACGGCAGTCACCGTCAAAACCGTTCAGCCCGAAACCGTTACCCTCACCTCGATCCTGCCGGGCCGTGTGCGCCCCTCCGACGAGGCCGAGGTTCGCCCCCAGGTCAATGGCATCATTATTGAGCGCCTCTTCGAGGAAGGCTCCGACGTGGAGGCCGGCCAGGTCCTCTATCGCGTCGACCGTGGCACCTATGAGGCCGCTCTGGCACAGGCGCGCGCCAGTGTCAGCCAGGCCGAGGCGCAGCTCCGCGCCGCCGAGCGTGAGGCGGACCGCGTCAGCACCCTCTCCGAGCGCGGCGTCAGCAGTGCCGCAACCGAGGACAACGCCATCTCGGCCCGCGACGCCGCCAAGGCTGCCCTTGCGCTCGCCCAGGCGCAGCTGGACTCGGCGCAGCTTGAACTCGACCGTACCGACATCCGCGCGCGTCTTTCCGGCAAAATCGGTTTCTCCGACGTCTCAGCCGGCGCCCTCGTCACCGCAAGTCAGGCTGACCCCATGGCCGTCATCCGTGCCATAGATGAGGTCTATGTCGACGTGACCCAGTCGGCGGCCGAGGTTCTGGCCTGGCATCGCCGGATGAAAAGCGGCGAAACCCACATGACCGATAACGAGGTGCGCCTGCGTCTCGCCGATGGCTCCGACTACGACCAGGTTGGTATGCTCACCGCTGCCGAGCCGCATGTGAATGAAGCCACAGGCGTCGTTGTGCTGCGCCTAAAGTTCGACAACCCTGAAGAGCTTCTCATTCCTGGCATGTATGTCCAGGTCGAAATGCCCACGGGCACCATCGACGATGTGTTCCTCACCCCCATGGAGGGCGTCTCCCGCGACCGTCGGGGCAACCCGACGGCGCTCGTGGTCAATGACGACAATGTCGTTGAACTGCGCCAGTTGACCGTGCTCCAAGACCGTGGCTCCAACTGGGTCGTGCAGAGCGGGCTTGAGGCCGGTGACCGCGTCATCGTTGAGGGACTTCAGAAAGTAGCACCCGGCGCAACCGTCGCGCCGGAGGAGATGGAGCCGCCCGTTGTCGGGGCCGCTGAAACACCGAACCAGGCCGACAGGGGCTGATACATGTCACGCTATTTTATTGACCGCCCGGTTTTCGCCTGGGTTATCTCCATCATTTTGATGGGTATCGGCGTGCTGTCCGTTCTCAGCCTGCCTGTTGCCCAGTACCCGCAGATCGCCCCGCCCACGGTCACAGTGCAGGCGAACTATCCCGGTGCATCGGCCCAGACGGTGTCGAACACCGTCACGCAGATCATCGAGCAGCAGCTCACCGGTCTCGATGGCCTGCGCTACTTCTCGTCGACTTCCACCTCGTCCGGGTCCGCCAACATCACGCTGACCTTTGAGACCGGCACGGATCCCGACATCGCGCAGGTCCAGGTTCAGAACAAACTGTCCCAGGCCACGCCCCTTCTGCCCGAACCGGTGCAGAGACAGGGCGTGACGGTACAGAAATCCTCGTCCGGCTTCCTTCAGGTGATCTCGCTGATCTCCCCGGATGGCAGCTACGATCAGGCTGACCTCTCGGACTACCTGAACTCCAACATGGTCGATGACATCAGCCGGATCGAGGGTGTGGGTGACGTCCAGGTGTTCGGCTCGCCCTACGCCATGCGCATCTGGCTCGACCCGTCCAAGCTTGCGGCCTACGAGCTTTCACCCTCTGATGTGGTCGCCGCCGTCAGCGCGGAAAACGCCCAGATCTCCGCCGGTGCGTTCGGAACCCGTCCCACGGTCGACGGCCAGGCCCTGACCGCCACGGTAACCGCACAGTCGCTGCTCTCCACACCCGAAGACTTCGAGCAGATCGTTCTGCGCGCTGAAACCGATGGCGGGCTCGTGCTGGTCAGCGATGTGGCCGAGGTCGAAATTGGCGCGGAATCCTACAATTTCGAGACCCGCTTCAACGGGCTTCCCTCCGCCGGTATGGCCATCAGCCTCGCCACCGGAGCCAACGCTCTTGAGACCGCCGAACTGGTCAAGGAACGCGTCGAGGAATTCGCGCAGCTCTTCCCCGAAGGCGTGGATTACGTGATCCCGTATGACACTACACCCTTCGTTGAGATCTCCATTGAGGAGGTGGTGAAAACCCTGATCGAGGCCATCGTTCTGGTGTTCCTCGTGATGCTCCTGTTCCTTCAGAACCTGCGCGCCACGCTGATCCCCACCCTCGCGGTTCCCGTTGTTCTGCTCGGCACGTTCGGCGTGCTGGCCGCGGCCGGTTTCACCATCAACACCCTGACCATGCTTGCCATGGTATTGGCCATCGGTCTGCTCGTGGACGACGCCATCGTGGTTGTTGAGAACGTGGAACGCGTCATGGAGGAGGACGGGCTCGAGCCCCGCGAGGCCACCCGCAAATCCATGGGTCAGATCACCGGCGCCCTCATCGGTATCGCCGTGGTCCTCTCAGCCGTGTTCGTCCCGATGGCCTTTTTCGGCGGCTCAACCGGCGTGATCTACCAGCAGTTCGCCATTACCATCGTGTCAGCCATGGCGCTATCGGTGGTCGTGGCCCTGACGCTCACCCCCGCGCTCTGCGCCTCGCTCCTGAAAAAAAGCCACGGCGCCAAAGCCAAGGGCCCGTTCGGCCTGTTCAACCGGTTCTTCGACCGGGTACTCGGCGGCTATTCCGGCAGCGTGGGATGGATCGTGCGGCGGCCGTTCCGTGTGGGTGTGATCTACATCGCGATGGCCGTGGCCATGGGGCTTTTGTTTGTTCGTACCCCCACCGGGTTCCTGCCCGATGAGGACCAGGGCATCATGTTCACCCTCATCCAGACCCCGACCGGCTCAACCATTGAGCGCACCATGGATGTGGTGAATGCGGTCGAGACCCACTTCCTCGAAAACGAGAGCGAGAATGTCGACTCCGTCTTCGGCGTTGGCGGCTTCAGCTTCGCGGGTGCGGGCCAGAACATGGGTATCGCCTTCGTGCGCCTCAAGGACTGGGAGGAACGCACCCGCCCCGACCAGAGCGCTCAGGCCATTGCCGGTCGTGCCTTCGGCGCACTGAGCCAGATACGTGACGCCATGGTCTTCCCCATCGTTCCCCCTGCGGTGATCGAGCTTGGCAACGTGTCGGGCTTCGACTTCTACCTCCAGGCCCGCGCTGGTCAGACCAATGACCAGCTCGTCCAGGCCCGCAACCAGCTGCTCGGCATGGCGGCCCAGAGCGAACTGATTGCCTCGGCCCGTCCCAACGGTCTGGAAAGCGCGGCGCAGTACGACATCGACATCGACTGGCGCAAGGCCGGCGCAATGGGTGTCTCCGCCACGGATGTAAGCTCACTTCTCTCCATCGCCTGGGCGGGGTCCTATGTGAACGACTTCGTCGACCGTGGGCAGATCAAACGCGTCTACGTCCAGGGCCAGGCGGATTCGCGCACGGCCCCCACCGATCTCGACCGCTGGCGCGTGCGCAATGCGTCGGGCGAACTCGTGCCCTTCTCCAACTTTGCCACCGGCTCCTGGAAGCAGGGCGCGCAGGGCATCTACCGCTACAACGGCGTGCCCTCGCTCCAGATCCAGGGCTCGCCCGCTGAGGGTGTTTCCACCGGTGAGGCCATGGCGGAAATGGAACGCCTCGCGGAACAGCTGCCGCCCGGTTTCTCGCTTGAATGGACCGGGCTGTCGCTGGAAGAGGTCGAATCCGGCAACCAGGCGCCCCTGCTCTACGCGCTGTCCCTGGCCGCCGTGTTCCTCTCCCTTGCCGCCCTCTACGAGAGCTGGACCATTCCGTTTGCAGTCATGCTGGCCATGCCCATCGGTGTGCTTGGTGCGCTCGTCGGCGCTTGGCTCGGGGGCTTCCAGAACGGCGTGTTCTTCCAGGTGGGCCTGCTCACCGTGATTGGTCTGACGGGCAAGAACGCCATCCTGATCGTGGAATTTGCCCGCGAGCGCTTTCAGTCCGGCGAATCCCTGCTCGACGCCGCCCGCGAAGCAGCCCGTCAGAGATTCCGCCCGATCATCATGACATCCATGGCTTTCTCTCTCGGCGTGCTGCCGCTCGTGCTCAGTACCGGCGCCGGTGCCGGTGGACGCAACGCAATCGGAGCGGGCGTGCTGGGCGGTACGATCTCCGCGACTGTCCTGGGCGTTCTCTTCGTGCCGCTGTTCTTCGTGATCGTCATGCGCCTCTTCGGCCGCAAGTCCGGATCGAAGCCGCAGCGCATGCCCGGTGAGGTTTCCACCGAAGCGATCTGACACGCAAATGCCGCGCCCCTAAATCCGGGCGCGGCAATCCTAAGACCTGCGACGGGCGAAAATCTCCGTGGCCATCCTCAACGCCTCCCGCTCCTCACGAAGCTGCCGGTTTTCGCGCTTGAGCCTGTCGGCTTCATGTTCCGTCACGTCGCGCCCATCCCGCGCCGAAGGCCCGATCGCCCTGAGCAGTTCGATTTTTGAGCCCACCCCCAGTTTCCGGTAAACCGTGCCAATATGGGTCCGCACCGTGGCAGGAGAAATCCCAAAAACCTCCGCCACAGCCCTGTAGCTGCCACCATCGGCATAGGCGCGGGCTATCTGCATTTCCCTGCGCGTCAACTCTTCCCGCGGCGGCGGTCCGCCCGGATTTTTCCCCCGTTCCATCAATGACCTGAACTCCAAATACTGCAAATGACCCAGAAAAATACGGCATCTGCCCGATGCCCGGGACGGCCCGTTTGCGTCATTCTGCGCCACATCACCGGTTCACCCATTCCGATGGGCCAATGAAGCGGTGAGCGCATGGGACCGGGCCCGCGTCTCACCCGGATTATACCACAATCCGGGTCCGGACACCAAAAGGCATCAACCCGTCCCCATGCCACATCAGGATTTCAGCGGAAGGATATTCCCAATGGCATTTTTTACTGGAACCAACGGCGCGGACAGCATTGAGCCCGGATACGTCTCGCCCGGCGTCTTCAGGTTTCCGTTCTGGAGCACACCAGGTGCTGCCAACGACAACATATCCGGCAACGGCGGCAATGACACCATCGATGGCGGCGGCGGAAACGACTACATCGAGGGTGGCAGTGGCAACGACATCCTCTACGCCGGCACCCACAACTGGGGCGGCGGCGACACCGTCTATGGCGGCCAGGGCAACGACCTGATCTATTCGAGCGGCCGTGGCGTGTATAACGGCAATGCCGGCAACGACCTGATCTGGGCCGCGACCGGCACACAGGAGGACCTGCGCGGCGGGACCGGCATCGACACGCTGTTCACCACGCACTGGAACTTTGACTACGAGATCAACCTCGCGACCGGCTTGACCAACTATGTCGGAGAAAGTTTCACCGAGTTCGAAAACCTCGTGACCGGCGACGGAAACGACGTGCTCCAGGGCACCAACGGCGCGAACACCATCAATGCCTCCGACGGACATGACGAGATTTCAGGCTCCGGTGGCGATGACTTCCTGCTCGGCGGCAACGATGACGACACAATCTACGGCGGCCAGGGCGATGACGACATCTATGGCGGCAATGACGACGACTGGATGCACGGCAACGCCGGGAACGACTACATCCACGGCGGTAGTGGTGATGATACGCTGTTGGGCGGTTGGGGCCATGACCGGCTGATTGGTGGATACGGCGCGGACCATCTGATTGGCGGGCCCGGTGACGATACCTTCGATTTCAATGACACCGACGAGAGCCAGCCCTTCTCCTACGACCACATCATCGGTTTCAATGGCGCGGGCAATGCACCGGGGGACACGATCGATGTTTCGGGCATCGACGCGAACACGGGCCTTCCAGGCAACCAGACGTTCACCTTTCATGGCGAACTCTCCTACGCGCAGGGCGTGGCCCTCGGCGCCGGTGCGCTCTGGCTGTCCAACTACAATGGCGACACCCGCGTTCAGGGCAACGTGGATGGCGACAACTGGCGTGAGTTTTTCCTGGTGATTGAGGACGGCAACGGCATCGACGCGTCCGACTACACGGCGGACGATTTTATCCTGTAAACGCCGGTTACCCTGTCCGCGCGGTGTTTATCCGCGCGGGCAATCCCGGCATTCACGCCGCCTGGCGCATTCCAAAACCCGCCCCGGCCGCATCCGTGGCGTCTTTCGACACCTCATGCACGGGCCGAATACCCCTCAGACGCAGCGCGTTCCCAACCACAAACAGGCTCGAAAGCGCCATCGCACCCCCGGCCAGCATCGGTGAAAGCAGGATCCCAAAAAACGGATAGAGCAGACCCGCCGCAACCGGCACCAGTGCCACATTATAGGCAAAGGCCCAGAACAGGTTCTGGTGAATGTTGCGCATGGTCCGGTCGGACACCTCAACCGCATTCACCACCGCACCCGGATCACCGGACATCAAAACCACATCCGCCGACTCAATCGCCACATCGGTCCCGGTCCCCAGCGCAATCCCAACATCCGCCTCGGCCAGCACCGGTGCGTCATTGATCCCGTCACCGACGAACGCCACCCTGCGCCCACCGGCCCGCAATTCGTTCAGCGCGGCCACCTTGCCCACCGGATCAACCCCGGCAATCACCCGCGCAATCCCGGCCTCGGCCGCGATCACGTCCGCAGCCTCCTGCGCGTCACCCGTGATCAGCGCAATCTCATGGCCCCGTGCTTTCAGATCCGCCACCGCCCTGGCTGAAGTTGCCCGAATGGCATCCCGCACCTCCATTTTCGCGGCAACCCGTCCGTCCACAGCAATCAGTATACCCGCGCGGTCGACCACGTTGATGCCGCGTTCCTCCATCAGCTTCCGCGTCCCGATAACCACGTCCCGGTCCTCAACGCGCCCCGCTATGCCCCGGCCCGGTATCGCCGCAAACTCCGCAACCTGGCCGAGCGACAGTCCGGCCTCATCCGCCCGCGCCACCACCGCTTTGGCCACCGGATGCTCCGAAGCACCCTCAAGCGACGCCGCCAGGCGCAGAACCTCGCCCTCATCAAACCCGTCAAACACCTCGAACGCGGTCAAAATCGGTTCGCCAACCGTAATCGTCCCGGTCTTGTCGAAAGCAATTACGTCCACATCCCGCAGCAATTGCAACGCATCTCCCTGCCGGAACAAAACGCCCAGCCCCGCCGCGCGTCCGGTCCCCACCATGATCGAGGTTGGCGTCGCCAGGCCCATGGCACAGGGACAGGCAATGATCAGCACCGCAACACCGGCGGTCAAAGCATGAGACACCTTCGGGTCCGGCCCAAAGGCAAGCCACCCTAGCACCGTCGCCAGCGCCAGAACCAGAATGGCCGGCACGAACCAAAGCGTTACCCGGTCAACCACACCCTGAATGGGCAGTCGCGTTTCCTGGGCGCTCTCCACCATGCGAATGATCCCCGCAAGCGTCGTATCCGCACCCACCCGCGTCGCCCGATACCGAAAATTCCCCGTCGTATTCACGGTCCCGGCCGTCACCGCATCGTCGGCTTCCTTCCTGACGGGGGCCGGTTCCCCGGAAATCATGCTCTCGTCCACGTGGCTCGCGCCGGAGACCACAACACCATCCACCGCGACGCGCTCCCCCGGACGCACCACCAAAACGTCGCCGGGAACAATCCGCTCCACCGGCGTCTCCACGACCCGGTCACCTTCCACCACCTGCGCCGTATCCGGTGCCAGGCTCAGGAGCTTCGTGATCGCCTCACCCGCGCGCCCCTTCGCCCGCGCCTCAAAATACCGTCCGACGAGGATCAGCGTTACAACCACCGCCGCCGCCTCAAAATACACCGCCTGCCCCGACTGTGGCATAAGCCCCGGCGCAAACGTGGCCAGAACCGAGTGCACAAATGCGGCCGTCGTACCAAGCGCCACCAGACTGTTCATGTCCGGCGCACCCCGGAACAGCGCCGGATAGCCTTTCGCGTAAATCTGCCGCCCCGGCCCCGCCAGCACCAGCAGTGTCAGCACAAACTGGATGACCCGGCTGTTCTGATGGCCGATGACCTCACCGATCCAGTGGTGAAACCCGGGGGACAGATGCCCGCCCATTTCCAGCACCACCAGAGGCACGGCCAGAACCGCCGCAACCAGCGCCCGTTGTCCGGCATCCCGCGTCTCGTTCTCCCGCTGCCCAACGCTGCGCCCGGCCTCCTCTGCCGGCTCCACCGGATAGCCGGCACGCTCGGCCGCACTCAGGATCGCATCCCCGACAGCGTCATCGGCCTCCACAACCGCCTTCGCAGTGGCGAAATTCACCCGGGCAGACCGAACGCCCGGAACCTCCGCAAGGGCTTTTTCCAGCCGCACGGCACAGGACGCGCAGGACAGTCCGCTCACCGAATATCTCAAACCGCTGCGTTCCGTCATTTCACCATTCCATGCAGAGAACATCCGGCACGGGCCGGCCGGACTCTCTTTGATATATTCACCAAAGCTGATTTATCCAATGCCCCCGTGCCGGACCGTCGCTTGCCTCTCCCCCTTGCCATCTGCCAGGCAACGACCCTATCCTCGGGCTCCGAGCAGGAGAACACATGGCCACAAGCATCCGACAACTGGACATTTTACAGATTGCCAAGCGCGACCAGAAGGTCACCGTCGACGCCCTCGCCCGCGAGTTTGACGTCACGGTCCAGACCATACGCCGAGACCTCTCCGAACTGGCCGATGCGGGAAAGCTTGAGCGCGTGCACGGCGGCGCGGTCCTGCCCTCGGGCGTGTCGAATATCGGCTATGAGGAGCGCCGGCTCCTGAACGAGGAAAACAAGAGCGCCATCGCCCGCGTCTGCGCCGACCGTATTCCCGACGGCTCATCGCTTTTCATGAACATCGGCACCAGCACCGAGGCCGTGGCCCGCGAGCTTGTGGCCCACCGCAACCTGCTCGTGGTCACCAACAACCTCAACATCGCCAACACGCTTTCCTCCAACCACGACTGCAAAATCGTCGTGGCCGGGGGCGAGTTGCGCCGTACCGATGGTGGTCTCGTCGGCAACCTGACCGCTGATATGGTCAAGGTGTTCAAGTTCGACTTCGCCATTATCGGCTGCTCATCGCTCGATCCCGATGGCGACCTGCTCGACTTCGACGCCCGCGAAATCCTCGTCAGCCAAACCGCCATCGAACGCTCGCGCCAGGTTCTCGTCGTTGCCGACAGCTCCAAATTCCGCCGCAAGGCCCCGATCACCATCTGCTCTCTGCGCAATGTCAGCACGCTCTTCACGGACGACACGCTTCCCGAGGGACTGCCGGAAAAATGCGAGCGGTGGGGCACGGAGATCGTGGTCCGCAAACCCCACCTCACCAATGGCGTCTGATCCGGTTCAGGTTCCGGCCGTGTGCTCCAGCTCGATCTGAAGCACGTCGCAGCGTTTCGTCGCAAACGTGGCCGCACACCCGTCGAGATAGAACTTCCAGCCACGCAAAAACGCCTCATCATACCCCAGCCGCCGGATCCGGCTCTCCGCCGCGCTCATCCGGTCCGACCACATCCGGCACGTCCGGGCGTAATGCTGCCCAAACGCATGGGTCGCCCTTACCGTCAGGCCCGCCCGCGAGGCCTCAAGACCGATCCCGGCCATACAGGGCAGCATCCCACCCGGGAACACATGCCGGCGGATGAAATCCGTCTGCTGCCGGTACACTGAGAACTCCGCATCCGGCACCGTGATCACCTGCAACACCGCCCGGCCTCCATCGGCCAGCCGCGCCTTGATCGCTTCAAAGTAATCCGGCCAGTACCGCTCCCCAACCGCCTCCATCATCTCGATGGACACAATGTTGGAGTATTTGCCCTGAACATCCCGGTAATCCTGCAGCCGAACATCCGCGCGCCCGTCAAGCCGCGCATCGGCATAGCCCTTCTGTGACGGCGATATGGTGATCGCGGTCACGTCGCGGCCGGTTTCAGCCGCCTGTTCCGCAAAACCGCCCCAGCCGCAGCCTATCTCCAGAATGTCCCCCCCCTCACCAAGTCGCGAGAGGATACGGCGGTTCTTGCGCGCCTGTGCCGCACCCAGATCGGTAACGCCCTCATCGAAGAGCGCAGAGGAATATGTCATGCCCGGATCGAGCCACTGCTGGAAAAACTCGTTGCCCACGTCGTAATGCGCCTTGATGTTGCGCGACGCACCGGCCCTGTGGTTCCGCCTCAGCGACAGCCCGTCATGCAGCCGCATCCGCAGGGTCGCCAGCGGCCCAGGCGTTGCCCAGGACCCAAGCCGGTCGAGGTTGTCGAGCGCGACGACCAGCAGGTTTTCCAGCGTGTCACTGTGCCAGTCCCCGGCGATCCAACCCTCGCCCAGACCCACATTCCCCCGTCGCGCCAGCCGCGACAGCATACGCCAGTCCCGGATGTGCAGTTCGGCCTCGGGCCCACCATCCCCAAACCGGTGCGTTGCCCCGTCAGGCGTATTGACGAGCAGCGATCCGTTCCGGACCCCCGCGAGGCTGTCCAGAAAACGGGTCTGTAACTGTTGGGAAACGGCTGTCATCGGGTTACCTCCTCATGGGGCAGTGCGGGACGGGCACGCCAGCGCGCTCCCTTGAGTTTAAGTTGAAGGGCATGCCAGTAAATCTGGGCAATCACCCGCATCGGACCACCCGGCCGCCGCAGCGCCGCCGCCAGTATGGTCAGGTTGTCGAGTTGTTTGAGATCGCCCGCCATCGCGGTGTTCACCCCATCCGCGCCATCTACATGCCGAATGGCAATCGCAATCCGGTTCGGGCGGAACGTGAAATTGAACTGGTACTCGCCGGAGACATCCTGGAACGGCGAGACATGAAACACCTTGCGTGCCGTCAGTGTCTCATCCGGCCCGATCACATCCCCCGCACCGGGCGTCAGCAGATAGCTGTGCCGCTGACCGAACGTGTTGTTGACCTCCGCAATCACCGCCACCACGTCATCGCCCTCAATGACCATCCAGAAGCTGACCGGATTGAACCAGTAGCCCAGAAACCGCGGCTGCGTCAGCAGCGCGACCACCCGGTCCCCGTCCGTCGCTATGCCCGCGCCATCCATCTGTTCCCGCACCCAGGCCACGCCACGACCCGCACCGCGCTCGCCGCCATGATCCACGTCATGCCAAGCCGTCAGGTTGAACCCGTTATGGGACATGAGTGCCGGGGGCCGGAACGTCTCGGGCGCAAACAGAACAAAATCCGCCCGGACCTTAAGGTTATGCCGCACACTGCCGCGCCGGGCATGGGTAACCATTGATGGCATGGCCAGCACGTCACCACCGGCAAGGCGCTCCGCCAGTGTCAAATCGCCACCTCTGCCGGCAAAAGCCTGCGCGCGATCCGCACCGCGCTGGCAAATCCGTCCTCATGGAACCCGTTACGCAGCCACGCTCCCGCAAACCAGGTGTTGCGGTTGCCCTGCATCTCCCGAATCCGCTTTTGCGCCTCGAGAGCCGCATGGTCGAACATCGGATGATCGAACCAGTTCTCGTCATAAACCATCCGCTCATCAAACTCCCGGTCGGGGTTGAGCGTCACAAACAACGGGTCATCCTTGGGCAGGTTCTGCAACTGGTTCATCCAGTAACTGACCTTCATGCCTTCGCGACCACTACCCGCCTCGCTCTGACAAATCCATGAACTCCAGCAGGACTGCCGCTTCGGCATCACCGTCGGATCCCGGTGCAAGACAATGCGGTTCGGCTGAAACCGAATGGCAGACAGGGCCGACCGTTCTGCCTCATCCGCATCCGCGAGCATGCCAAGTGTCTGATCCGAATGCGTCGCCATGATCACATGATCGAAATCCTCCGGCTCACCGCCGAGGCTCCGGACCGTCACACCCGCCTCGTCCCGCGTCACCGCCTGCACCGGCGACCCGGCCCGCAGGGTCACACCCCGCTGCAGCAACGCCGCCACCAGCCGCTCGACATAGGCTACCGAACCGCCATCGACCGTCCACCACTGATGCTGGTCCCGGCTCGACAGGAGCGCGTGGTTGCCCATGAACCTGACCAGAGCCTGGGCCGGGAAGCGGTCGATATCCTCCATTGGCGTCGACCAGATCGCGCAGCAGAACGGGTACAGGTAATCATCCCGAAACGCCGCGCCGAGCCCAAGCGCCTCAACCATGCCCGAGATCGTCATGTCCGGCGCATTCTCCACGCAGGCCTCCGCCTCGGCATGAAATTTCAGAATGTCCCGGATCATCCCGTGAAACCGCGGGCTGAGCAGGTTGCGCCGCTGGGCGTAGATCGTGTTGAGCGTACGCAGTCCATATTCAACCCGGCCACCATCGAGCGACACGCCAAATCCCATGTCGCTCTTCGCAATCGGCACCTCCAGATCCCGAAACAGGCTGGTCAGATGCGGGTAATTCACATGGTTGAAGACGATAAACCCGGTATCAACGGCGAGATCCCCGTTGCGCCCCGCCATCACGGTCCGCGCGTGGCCACCAATCCGCTTTTCCGCCTCAAACAGCGTGACCTGATGGCTGCCTGAAAGCAGCCAGGCCGATGCCAGCCCCGAAATTCCGCCACCCACAATGGCAATGCGCTTCGGTGCGCCCCTCGTCAGATCAAACGGCATGCCGCCTCCTTGTTTATTCAGGAGAGGTTACGCGCCGGGATGCCATTTGGATCAAACATTTTTTCGATCTTCCCGCAACTTAAGGAAAGACCCCAACCAAAACGACCGGCGCCCCCAATTGAATGGGGCCACCGGTCTGGTTCACATGGGCCGCGCAGTCACCGCACGGCCTAAACCCCGATCAACTGCCAGGGGTCAGTTTGTAGATCGTGCCCTCGTCAATCGAGGTGTAAAGGCTGCCATCCGGCCCCATGACCACGGAGCGGAACCGGCCCGGCTCCATCGGCAGGGTCATCTCCGTCACGTCCTCGACATCCGTATTCCCGTCATTGAATTCGATGACATCAATGCGCTGGCCAATGGGCGTGCCGCCGAAGCCGATCCCCATAATCCCAACAACCATGGCACCATTCCAGTCACCCCAGGCCTCGCCCTCAAGGAACGCGGCCGATGACGTACCCTGCGACCAGCCATTGTTGTTCCAGATCGGAGGCATGGCGTCCGGATAGGTCTCGAAATCGGTCATCGGCATCCATGCCGCCCGCTCATAGCGGTTCATGCCCTCTTCCTGGTTCGGGCTGTAGCCGCAATAGTCATCGGGACAGTCACCGCGCCCCGCCATGTTCGGCCGCGGATCCCATCCGGCATTGCCGCCATTCTCCAGAATGGTGATCTCATCCGAGTGCCACGGGCCATGTTCCGCCGCGATCGCTGCCCCGGTCTCCGGATGAAAGGCGATCCCCTGAACATTCCGGTGTCCATAGGTGTAGATCCGGCTGTCGAAACCTTCCGGCAGGCAGTAGTTTGCTAAAGGGAAGATGACTGGTGCACCACTGCTTGCATCGGCGTTTCCAACGTCTTCGCCGCCAGCTTTTCAGCAACCGGACACGCCCCATCCCGCATCGACAATCAAAAAAAATTCCCGCCAGGTGATCCAGTCGGGGTTGCGTCCCGTAATCCCGGTATGGAAACTGTTCTCGCACCTGGCACGGATGATGCATCCGGATGCCCCACAAGGCTCCGCAATGTCGGCTCGGCCCGTCCCCGTCCGGGTGCGCGTAAGGGTTTGAAACGCGAGGCTGATATTTCCGTGTCTGACATGACCGAAGCGCTGCTCGCAGTGCGCGATCACCGGGACCGGGAGGCATTTGGCCGGTTGTTCGATCATTTCGCACCCCGTCTCAAGGCGATGATGCTGGCGGGCGGGCTGCGGGACGGAAGCGCCGAGGACGTGGTGCAGGACGTCATGTTCTCCGTGTGGCACAAGGCCGCACAGTTCGATCCGCATCGCGCCAACGCGTCCGCCTGGATATACGGCATTGCCCGCAACCGGCGCATTGACCTGGCCCGACGCAAACCCATGCCACAGCCCGATGAGCTGTATGAGCCCGAAAGCCTGGAGCCCGACGCGGCACAGGTTCTCGCCATGCAGGAGGAGGCCGGCCACCTGGCCGAGGCTCTTGGCAGGCTGGCACCGGAACAGGCCGAGGCCCTCAGGGCCGCCTATTTTGAAGAACTCTCACACAGCCGGATCAGCGAGATGACGGGGATGCCACTGGGCACGATAAAGTCCCGCATTCGCCTTGGTCTCGAACGCCTCCGGCACGAACTCGCAAGGATAGCGCCATGAGCGGTGTTAACCATCACATTCCCGACGATCTGCTCGACGAGTGGCACGCGGGCACCCTGCCCGAACCGTTTGCCGTGGTTGTTGCCACGCACCTCTCGATCTGTGAGACCTGCCGTGCGCGTATGGAAGCCATCGACATGCTGGGTGGTGTAGTGCTCGATCACGAGCGCGGTGCGCCCAT
This sequence comes from Amaricoccus tamworthensis, assembly GCF_049800875.1. Taxonomy (NCBI): domain Bacteria; kingdom Pseudomonadati; phylum Pseudomonadota; class Alphaproteobacteria; order Rhodobacterales; family Paracoccaceae; genus Amaricoccus; species Amaricoccus tamworthensis. The sequence continues at coordinate 221,848 of NZ_JBNAFV010000004.1, forward strand.
GAGTGGGGACGCGAAATCCCGCATGATGGCGGCACTCGACGGGCCCATGCCCAAACCCGCGCCCGCACCCTCCGGCATCTTTCCCTCCGCCGTGATGGAAGCGCTTGGCGGTGGTCCGCCCCGCTGGCGCATGCTCGGCGGCGGCATCCGGCAGCAAATCCTGATGTCGGATGAGGCCGGCTCCCTGCGTCTGCTTTACATCCCGCCGGGACGGGCCGTTCCCGAACACGGACACCAGGGCCTTGAGCTGACACTGGTCCTTCAGGGCAGCTTCTCCGACAGCGGCGGCTCCTTTCACCGCGGCGATGTTGAAACCGCCCATGCGGAGATCGACCACCAGCCCATTGCCGGTGAGGGCGATCCCTGCATCTGCCTCGCAGCGACCGACGCGCCGCTTCGGTTCAACTCCATGCTGCCGCGTCTTTTGCAACCGATTTTCCGGATCTGACACATGAAAAATTCGGCTGAACGCATCTGGATCATCGGGTCCAGTTCCGGCATCGGTGCGGCCGTTGCACGAGCCTACGCCAAAACCGGCGCGGAGCTGATCCTGTCAGCCCGCAACAGCGACGACCTTGCCGAGGTCGCTCAGGACTGTGGCCGCGCCCGTGTCATTCCACTGGATCTCGCGGATGAGAAGAGCCTGCGCGATGCGATCGAGCGCATCTCTGAAAACGGCCCGCTCGACAAAATCATCTGCACCGCCGCGCTCTACAAGCCGAAAAAGGTCAGCGAACTGTCCCATGAGGACGCCGAGGCCATGGTCCGGGTCAATCTGCTCGGCATGATCGATATCGGCCGTCTCTGCCCCCCGCTCCTGCGCGATGGCGGCCAGCTCGTGCTGTTCGGCTCCGTCGCGGGATATGTCGGTCTCCCCGCCGGTCAGCCCTATTCCGCCACAAAGGCGGGCGTGAACAGCCTCGCAGAGTCCCTTGCCGTGGAACTGGCCCCGCGCGTTGACGTGCGCCTCGTCAGCCCCGGCTTCGTCCGGACCCGTCTGACGGACCAGAACGACTTCGACATGCCCGCCATGATCGAACCGGAAGAGGCCGCCGATGCACTCATCCGCGGCCTCAAAAAAAGCGGCTTCGAAATCCATTTCCCGCGCCGCTTTACCTTTGCAATGAAGTTCCTGCGGATCCTGCCCTATCCGCTGATGCTGCGGCTCACCCGCCGGATCGGCTGATCAGGCCATTTTGCCCGACAGGATCGCAACTCCCAACCAGGCCGAAAAACCGGTCAGCGTCATGCCCCAGATACTGTCGACAATCACCTGCTGTGGCGACCAGTCGGCCAGCGTGGCATAATTCGTCATCTCATAGGTGCCGTAACACATCAGCCCCAGCAGTGCCCCGCCCAGCAACGCCTGCAACGGAAGACCATCGCGCAGAGCGGGCCAGGACACGAACCACAACACGCCACCAACATACGCGAGATAAAACAGCGCCGCAGGCCCAAGCCGCAGCGGATCGGCGAGCAGATGCCCCACGTGCCGGTCGAAAACCGGCTTGACGATATACCGGATGCCGATCGCATCCAGCGCAAGAAAAACGCCGGCGGTAATGGCGTAGAGCATCGAGATCTGTAGCATGGTTCCCTTCCTGACGGGCGGCACTTTGCGGTGATGGACGGGTGCAGCCGGTACCGTCGCTTGCGTGAGATACGCGACAGACCCCGCGCTGGATCATTTCCCGCACCAGCCCGCCGCACCAAACTCCGTACTAAAACCGTCCTTTCGGTTTGCAATCCACCCGGGCGGCGCAATAAACCTCTACCCGAACAACATAAATCCGGCCGTCAGGGCACCGGGGGGAGACATCCATGAAAATCACCGCAATCGGCACATTCCGTGCGGAGGAATTTGCCAACGTCCTCTGGGTCCATGTGGAAACGGATGCGGGCATTACCGGCTTGGGTGAGACCTTCTACGGCGCCGAGGCCTGCGAGGCGCATATCCACAACACTCTCGCCGCGCGCCTGCTGGGACAGAACCCGCTCAACATCGAACTGCTTCACCGCGAAATGGTCAGCCTGCCCAACGCCCAGGCCTCAACCGGCGTCGAGTACCGCGCCGCCTCCGCCATCGACATCGCGCTCTGGGACATTTTCGGCAAGGTGGCGGGCCAGCCCGTCCACACCATGCTCGGCGGTCAGAGCTGGGACAGGGTCCGCACCTACAACACCTGCGCCGGCACCCGCTACGTGCGCACGAACAATATCAAACCCGTCGACACCTGGAACTTCGGGGAAGAGGCCTCGCCATACGAGGATCTCGACGCCTTTATGAACCGCGCCGACGAACTGGCCGAGGATCTGCTGTCCAACGGCATCACGGCGATGAAAATCTGGCCCTTCGATCCCGCGGGCATCGAAAACCGCGGCATGTACATCACCGCCGACCAGATGAAGGCGGCCATTGCACCTTTCGAGAAAATCCGCCGCGCCGTGGGCGACAGGATGGAAATCATGCTGGAGCTGCACTCGCTCTGGAACCTGCCCACGGCCATGGAAATCGCCCGCGCGGTGGAGCCCTACGCCCCGCGCTGGTACGAGGACCCCATCCGCATGAACAACCCGCAGGCGCTCGCCGAATTCGCCCGTTCCACCCCGGTCTGGACCTGCGCCTCCGAGACTTTGGGCTCACGCTTTGCCTTCAAGGAGTATCTCGACCGCGACGCCACCCATGTCGTGATGGCTGATCTCTGCTGGACCGGCGGCCTGACCGAAGGCCGTAAGATCGCCGCCATGGCCGACACCCACCACCGCCCCTTTGCGCCCCATGACTGCATTGGTCCCGTGGGCTTCGCCGCCGCCGTGCACATGTCCTTCAGCCAGCCCAACACCCTGATTCAGGAAAGCGTCCGCGCCTTCTACAACGGCTGGTACCGCGAACTGGTCACCGAGGTCCCGCGCATCGAAAACGGCTGGATCCACCCCATGGAGGGCCCAGGCCTCGGCACCGAACTCCTGCCCGCATTTTTTGAACGAAGCGATCTCACGTCCCGTATATCGAAGGAATAATTCATGAGTTTAAAGCTGTTTGACCTCACCGGCCGCACCGCCCTCGTCACCGGCTCGTCCCGTGGTCTGGGCCGCGCCATGGCCGAGGGCCTCGCCGCCTGTGGTGCGCGCGTCATCCTCAACGGCTCCAATGGCGACCGGCTGAACGCCGCCGTGGAGGAAATGACCGCCGCCGGCCACGACGTCCGCGGCGCGCTGTTCGACGTGACGGACGAGGACGCCATCCGCGAGGCCTTCGCCGGTTTTGACGCCAGCGGCACCACCATCGACATCCTGGTGAACAACGCGGGCATCCAGTTCCGCAAACCCATGCTGGACCTCGACACCGCCGACTGGCAGCGCATTCTCGACGTCAACCTGACCGCCGCCTTTGTAATCGGTCGCGAGGCCGCCCGGCGTATGGCCGTCCGGGGTCATGGCAAGATAATCAATATCGGCTCCCTGACCTCCGACCTCGCCCGCGCCACCGTGGCACCCTACGCGGTCTCCAAGGGCGGCATCAAAATGCTCACCAAGGCCATGGCCGCCGAATGGAGCGAGCTTGGCATACAGTCCAACGCCATCGGCCCCGGCTTCTTCGACACCGAAATGAACGAGGCCCTGACCTCCAATCCGGACTTCGACAGCTGGGTGAAATCCCGCACACCCGTCCACCGCTGGGGAAAACCCGAGGAACTCGCGGGCCTCGCGATCTTCCTCGCCTCCGATGCCTCAAACTACGTCTCTGGTCAGCTCATTTTCGCGGATGGAGGATTTACGTCGGTGATGTAGCCGCGGTCATGCGCTCTCGCGCACCACCAGCTCACCCTCAAACCGGCTCAGATCACCGGATGGCTCATTCCCCGCCAAAATTGCGGCCAGCGCCTCGGCCATGACCGTCACCGGCTGTCGATACGTGGTCAGCCGGTAGTTCGGGCTGGACGCCTGGGGCACATCGTCAAACCCGGTCACCGCAATATCCTCCGGCACCCTCAGACCCAGACTGAACCGGATGGCGTCAATCGCACCCACGGCCAGCGCGTCGTTCTCGCAAACCAAAAGATCGGGCAGCTCCCCGCGGCTCCGGCCACCGAGGGTCTCCGACACCCGCTCGTAGGCCAGTTGCGGATCGTAAGCCCGCACCCAGGTGCTCTCCGGCCTGCTCCCGAACTTCGCGGACCAGAGGTCCAGAAAGGTTTCCTTGCGGTGCAGATGCGCCGAAACCGTCTGCGGCCCGGCCAGGAACAGCGGGTTCCGGTAGCCCCTGTCCATAATGAAGTCGGTGATCGTGGTCATTGCGGCCACGTCATCACAACAGATCGATATCGTGTTGGGGTTTTCGGAATACCGCGCGAACACAATAAGCTTTCGTGCCCTCTGCGCCCCCAGCGCCGTCGCCACGACCTCCTCGCCAAACTCGCTGCCGATCAGAATGGTCGCATCCACCCGTCTCTGACTGGCGCTCAGCAAAGCCGCGGAGGCATCGGACTCGTCGACCATATTGACCAGAAGCGTATCCGACCCCGCCTTGCGCAAAATACGCGTCAGCCGCTCCATCATCACAAGCTTATGTGGATTGGCAAAATCATCCACCAGCACCGCAACCAGGTTCGAGCGCTCCGAACGCAGGCTCGACGCCATCAGGTCCGGCACATAACCCAGCTGCTGCGCCGCCTGCATGACACGTTCCCGGCTGCGCTTGGAAATTGAGGCATCAGGCCGAAACGCACGGTTCACCGTCCAGCGCGATACACCTGCCACGGCGGCGACCTCATCGGCCGTGACATTGCCCCTGTCTCCGGGTTCGGTGCTTCTCGCCATGGGTGATGCTCCTCTCCTCCACAGCCCTTCTACCCTGTACGACCCCAACTTCCAATGAATTTTGCTCTCGTGTGCAAAAATTCTTGCACACGAGAGCAAAAATGAGGATACAGACGTCAACAGAATTGCGAATCGGGGGAGACGCAGATGCTAAGAGTGGGTTTGCTTGGCGCTGGCCGCATCGGTCAGGTACATGCAGTAAACATCGCAGGAAACGCTGGCAGCACATTGGCCGCAGTTTCAGATTTCAACACGGAAGCCGCTGCAACACTGGCCGCCAAATATGGCGCCGCCGCACGTGACACGGCCGACATTCTTGCCGATGACAGCATCGACGCGGTTCTGGTGGCAACGTCCACCGACACGCATTCCGACCTGATCGAGGCCGCAACCGCCGCCGGCAAGGCCGTCCTTTGCGAGAAACCCGTTGACCTGTCGCTTGAGCGCGCAAAGGCCTGCCTCGCAAAATCCGCTCCCACCGGCGCTCCGGTGATGATCGGCTTCAACCGCCGCTTCGACCCCAATTTCGCCGCTGTCAAAGCCGCGGCCGAGGCTGGAGAGATCGGTAAAAGCGAAATGCTGTCCGTCACCTCCTTCGACCCGGCCCCGCCGCCCGTCAGCTACATCAAGGTCTCCGGCGGCCTGTTCCGCGACATGATGATCCATGACTTCGACATGGCAAACTTCATCATGGGCAGCCTGCCGGTCAGCGTTCAGGCGGTTGGCACCTCCATCGTTGATCCCGAAATCGGCGCGGCCGGTGATGTCGACACCGCCATCGTCACCCTGCGCTATGCCGATGGCCGCCTTGCCGTCATCCGCAACAGCCGCCGTGCCGTCTACGGCTACGACCAGCGGGTGGAACTTCTGGGCTCGGACGGCCTCCTGTCCGCCGACAACATTCTCGAAAACACCGTCTCGAAATCCACCGTGGCCGGCGTCACCGCCGCCAAACCGGAATTTTTCTTCCTTGAACGCTACATGCGAGCCTACGCCATCGAGTGGCAGGCATTCCTCGACGCGGTATCCGGCGGAACACCCATGCCGGTGTCGCTCGAAGACGGTATTGCCGCTCTCGCCCTGGCGGAGGCCGCAACGGAATCCGCATCCACCGGCCAGCCGGTTGAGATCGCCCTCTAAATTTGAACTTGCCCGTGAAAACGGGCGGAAATTGCACTGAAAATGTGCAATACTGTGATGGCAGGCTGACGGTTCGCCTCATTGCCTGCCAACGCAAAGACCTCCGACCCGTCCAGGGTCGGCCACTGGTGGCCTTTAAAGCCACCGTCTGACTGATATCCTATGGGAGGATCACATGAAGAAACTACTTTCCACCGTCGCAACCGCCGCCACGATCGCGGTCGCCGCTCCGGCCTTCGCCGCCGACATCATCGTCGTGTCCCACGGCCAGGCAAACGACCCGTTCTGGTCGGTTGTCAAAAACGGCGTTGAGAAAGCCGCCGAGCACACCGGCGCAAACGTCGACTACCGCTCCCCGGAAACCTTCGACATGGTTCAGATGAGCCAGCTGATCGACGCGGCCGTAAACCAGGAGCCCGACGGACTTGTCGTCTCCATTCCTGACGCCGACGCTCTCGCCCCGGCTATTGAGCGCGCCGTTTCCGCCGGTATCCCGGTGATCTCCATGAACTCCGGTTCGGACGCATCCAAGGAACTCGGTGCGCTGCTCCACGTCGGACAGGACGAGTTCACCGCCGGTCTGGCCGCAGGTGAGGCACTGGCTGAAATGGGTGGCACCAACGCCATCTGCGTCAACCAGGAAGTCGGCAACGTCTCCCTCGACCAGCGCTGCGCCGGATTTGAGGAAGGCTTCGGTGGAACCGTTGAGGTCGTCCCGACCGAAAACGACCCGGCCCAGGTGGAAGCAAAGGTCAAGGCCGCGCTGGAATCCAACCCGGACGTTGATACCGTAATGGGCCTCGGCGCCTCTACCGTGGGTGAGCCCGCAGTTGCCGCTGTTGAGGCCATCGGCCGCTCCGGTGAGGTCATGGTCGCGACGTTCGACCTTTCGGCTCCGTTCCTGCAGCACATCGTTGACGGCAAGGCCGCCTTCGCCATCGACCAGCAGCAGTACCTCCAGGGCTACCTGCCCGTCGCCTTTCTGGCTCTGAACGCCGACTACGGCCTCGTGCCTGGCGGTAACGTGCCGTCCGGTCCGAACCTGATCACCGCCGACAAGGCCGGCCAGGTGGTTGAGCTGTCCGCCCAGGGCATCCGCTAAACCTCCGACGCCTCACGAACATGGGGCGGCCCAACACGGGGCCGCTCCGACTTCACGGACCCAATTTCGGGCAGAATACGGGAGGACAGAATGACCGACACAGCCAATGTAGCAGTCGACGAACGCCTGAAGGCGGAATCGTTCGGCGCAAGAATGTTAAAACGTCCGGAACTCGGCGCCATCGCCGGTGTGATCCTGGTGACAATCTTTTTCCTCGTCACCGCCGACAGCACAATGTTCACGCTTTCCGGCCTTATGAACTTTATGACCCCCGCCGCCCAGCTGGGCATCCTCGCCATCGGCGCGGCAATGCTTATGATCGGCGGCGAATTTGACCTCTCCATCGGCTCGATGGTTGCCTTTGCCGGTCTCTTCTTCGGCGTCTGCACCGTGAACTGGGGCTTGCCGCTCATCATCGGCATACCGGCCACCTTTGTGTTTGCGGGCCTGGTGGGTGCAATCAACGGCAACATCGTGATCCGCTCCGGCCTGCCATCCTTCATCGTGACCCTCGCGTTTCTCTTCATCCTGCGTGGCCTGTCGCTGGTGGGACTGAAAATGGCCACCGGCGGCTCCACCCAGCTGCGCGGCGTCCGTGAGGCCGTCGAGGGCGACTGGCTCGCCCCCTTCTTCTCTGGAGACGCATTCCAGGGTCTGTTCGCTTCCCTTGCCGCAGCCGGTATCGTTGAAACCTTTAACAACGGCACCCCCAAGGTTCCCGGCATCCCGATCGAGATCATCTGGTTCGTGATTATCGCCCTCCTGGCCACCTATATCCTGCTCCGCACGCCGGTCGGAAACTGGGTCTTCGCCGCGGGCGGTGACAAAAACGCCGCCGCCAACTCCGGTGTTCCGGTGAACCGCGTGAAAATCGCGCTCTTCGTCCTCACCGCATGCTGCGCGGCCATGGTTGCCATCATCACCGTGATGGACGCGGGCTCCACCGACGCCCGCCGCGGCTTCCAGAAGGAGTTTGAGGCCATCATCGCAGCGGTGATCGGCGGCTGTCTCCTGACGGGCGGTTACGGTTCGGCCATCGGTGCCTTCTTCGGCGCGATCATCTTCGGCATGGTGGTCATTGGACTGACCTACACCGATTTCGACCAGGACTGGTTCCAAGTCTTCCTCGGCGGCATGCTCCTGATCGCGGTTCTGTTCAACAACGCCATCCGCAAGCGCGTAACGGGGGAACGTTGATATGACTGAGGATACCAAATTCCACCACGGCGACGCTCCCGGCGGCTCACCCATCGTCGAGATGCGCAACATCGAGAAGCACTTCGGCAACATCATCGCACTCGCCGGTGTCAGCTTCGATGTCCGCCCAGGCGAATGTCACTGCCTCCTCGGGGACAACGGCGCGGGCAAGTCGACCTTCATCAAAACCATGTCGGGCGTTCACAAGCCGACCAAGGGCGAGATCCTCTTTGAGGGCAAGCCGATGAACTTCGACAGCCCCCGCGACGCCATGGAAGCCGGCATCGCCACCGTGTTCCAGGACCTTGCGATGATCCCGCTGATGAGCGTGACCCGCAACTTCTTCATGGGCCGCGAGCCAACCAAGGGCAAAGGCATCTTCAAGCGGTTCGACACCGACACCGCCAACCGGATCGCCGTTGATGAGATGCGCCAGATGGGCATCAACCTGCGCGGCCCCGACCAGGCCGTCGGCACCCTCTCAGGAGGTGAGCGTCAGACCGTCGCCATCGCCCGCGCCGTCCATTTCGGTGCCAAGGTGCTGATCCTCGACGAGCCCACCTCGGCTCTCGGCGTGCGCCAGACCTCCAACGTTCTGGCCACCATCGACCGGGTCCGTAAACAGGGCATCGGCGTGGTCTTCATCAGCCACAACGTGCGCCACGCGCTTGCCGTGGGTGACCGCTTCACGGTGCTTAACCGTGGCCGGACCCTCGGCACCGCCACACGCGGCGAAATCAGCCCCGAGGAGCTTCAGGACCTCATGGCCGGTGGCCAGGAAATGGCCCAGCTCGAAGGCTCGCTCGGCGGCACCGTCTGACCTGCCCGCACGGGGCGCAAACCCGCCCCGTGCACCAGCCCGGCCCGAACGATGTTTGCTGACTTTTGGCCAAGGGCACGCATTCCGCCAGTCCATTACTCCCGTGGATCCTGGCGGACGGCTCACGGGACTGACGGCCCTGGGACTAACGGCGAACGCAGCTGTCGTTCCGTGAGTCACACCGCAGAGATCAGGGTGCACCGCACCCGTCCGGTTTCCACAACGGAGACCAACCGACACAACGCAAAGCCTGCGAAGTGGCGACCTCCGCTGGCCGCTCCGCAACAGGACGAGAGGCAAAACGATGACGAGGACGCTTGACGTAATCACCATAGGCCGCGCCGGTGTGGACCTTTACGGGGCCCAGATCGGTGGACGCCTGGAGGACATGGGCTCCTTCGACAAATACATCGGTGGCAGCCCCACCAACATGGCCTGCGGCACCGCCCGCCTCGGCATGCGCTCCGCCCTTCTCAGCCGCGTCGGCGATGAGCACATGGGCCGCTTCATCCTGGAGGAACTCGCCCGGCACGGCGTCGACACCCAGGGCGTGAAAACCGACCCCGACCGCCTGACCGCCCTCGTGATCCTCGGCATTCGCGACCAGGAACGCTTCCCGTTGATCTTCTACCGCGAAAACTGCGCCGACATGGCGCTGTGCGAGGATGACGTGGACGAGGACTTCATCGCCTCCGCCCGCGCCGTCGTCGCCACCGGAACCCATCTCAGCCACCCGCGCACCGAGGCCGCGGTACTCAAGGCCCTGCACCTCGCCCGCAAACACGGCTGCCAGACCGCGCTCGACATCGACTACCGCCCCAACCTCTGGGGTGTCGCGGGCCACGGCGACGGCGAAAGCCGCTTTGTCGAGAGCGAGGCCGTCACCGCCAAGCTGCAAAGCCACCTGCAACTCTTCGACCTCATCGTCGGCACCGAGGAGGAATTCCACATCGCGGGCGGCTCCACCGACACACTGGAGGCCCTCCGCGCCGTCCGCGCCGTGTCCAATGCAACGCTGGTCTGCAAACGCGGCCCCATGGGCGCCGTCGCCATCACCGGCGACATCCCCGCCAGCCTCGACGATGGCGAGGCCGGTCCCGGCTTCCCCATCGAGGTCTTCAACGTCCTGGGCGCCGGCGACGGCTTCATGTCCGGCCTCCTCAAAGGCTGGCTCGACGGAGAAAACTGGCCCACCGCACTCAAATACGCCAACGCCTGTGGCGCCTTCGCCGTTAGCCGCCACGGCTGCACGCCGGCCTACCCAAGCTGGGACGAGCTTCAGTATTTCTTCGACCGCGGCATCCAGCGCCCCGACCTGCGCCACGACGCGGAACTGGAACAGGTCCACTGGGCCACGAACCGCCACCACGAACATGGTGGCGACTTCTCCACCGTGCGTACCTTCGCCTTCGACCACCGCCTCCAGTTCGAAGAAATGCCCGGATACACCCCGGAAAAAGGCGCGGCCTTCAAGGAACTCTGCCTCGACGCGGCTCTGAGCGTGTCCGACGGCCAACCCGGCTACGGCATCCTCTGCGACAGCCGCATCGGCCGCAGCGCCCTGCACCGCGCCAGCGGCACCGGCCTCTGGATCGGCCGTCCGACCGAATGGCCCGGCTCCCGCCCGCTGACGCTCGAGCCCGAACTCGGCCCGGACTGCGGCAAACTCGCCGAATGGGCCCGCGAAAACGTCGTGAAGGTGCTGGTCTTCTGCCACCCCGATGACAGCGCGGAGATCTGGGACGACCATATCGCCACCGTCACCCGCCTTTTCACCGCGGCGCGCCGCAACCGGCTGGAATTCCTGCTGGAGGTGATCCCGTCAAAAGTCGGCCCGGTCGACGACGACACCACACCCAAAGTCATCCAGCGCTTCTACGACGCGGGCGTCTACCCAGACTGGTGGAAACTCGAACCCTTCAAAACCGACGGCGCCTGGGAAAAGGCCGTCGAGGCCATCGAGCGCAATGACCCCCGTACGCGCGGCATCGTCATCCTGGGCCTTGACGCCCCGGAAGCCGAACTTGCCGCCAGCTTTGAGCTTGCGGCCCGCCAGCCGCTCGTGAAAGGCTTCGCCGTAGGCCGCACGATTTTCGGCGACCCGGCCCGAGCCTGGATGACCGGCGCAATCAGCGACGGCGAGGCCGTTGAACAGATGACCGACCGGTTCCTGCGCCTCTGCGGGATCTGGGACACGGCAAAACAGAACGCAATGGAGAAAGTGGCATGAGCGGAACCATCAGACTGACCGCTGCACAGGCCATGGTAAAATGGCTTTCGGTGCAGATGACGGAGGACGGCGAGCGTTTCATCGACGGCGTCTGGGCCATCTTCGGCCACGGCAACGTGGCGGGCCTTGGCGAAGCACTACACGGCATTGGCGACGCGCTGCCAACCTGGCGCGGCCAGAACGAACAGACAATGGCCCACGCCGCCATCGCCTATGCCAAAACCAAACGCCGCCGCCGCGCCATGGCCGTGACCTCCTCCATCGGCCCCGGTGCCACCAACATGGTCACCGCCGCGGCCCTGGCGCATGTCAACCGCGTGCCGGTTCTCCTCATTCCTGGCGACGTCTTCGCCAACCGCCGCCCCGACCCGGTGCTGCAGCAGATCGAGGATTTCGACGACGGCACCGTCTCGGCCAATGACTGCTTCCGCCCCGTCAGCCGCTATTTCGACCGGATCTCCCGGCCCGAACACCTGCTGACGGCTTTGCCGCGCGCCCTGCGCACCATGACGGACCCGGCCAATGCCGGACCGGTAACGCTGTCCTTCTGTCAGGACACCCAGGCCGAGGCGTACGACTACCCGGAAACCTTCTTCGAGCCGACCACCTGGTACATCCGCCGCCCCGAGGCCGACCGCCGAGAACTCGCCGCCGTCACGGAAGCCCTCAAAGCCGCCAAACACCCGGTCATCGTGGCCGGCGGTGGCGTGCTCTACTCCGGCGCGGAGGAAACGCTGGCCGAATTCGCCGCAACCCACAACATCCCGCTCACCGAAACCCAGGCGGGCAAGGGTGCCGTGGATTGGGAAAACGAGCTGAACTTCGGCGCACCCGGAGTAACCGGCGGCGACGCGGCCAATGCGGCTCTCGCCGAGGCCGACCTGATCCTTGGCGTGGGCACCCGCTTCCAGGATTTCACCACCGCCTCCTGGACCGCTTTCGCCAACCCAGGCCGCAAACTGGTGTCGATCAATCTCACCGGCTACGATGCCGCCAAACACGGCGCGTTGCCACTGGTTGCCGACGCGAAGGTCACACTTGAGGCCCTCGGTGATGCCCTGGGCGACACCCGCTACGCCGACCAGGACAAGGGACGCCGCGCCAAATGGTATGAGGAAACCGACGCTGTCATGGCCATGCCAAACTCCGACGGCCTGCCCTCCGACGCCCAGGTCATCGGCGCCGTTCAGCGCCAGGCCCGTCCGGACACCATCGCCATGTGCGCCGCTGGCACAATGCCCGGTGCTCTGCATACTCTGTGGCGCTCCTCCGTGGGCGGCTACCACATGGAATACGGTTTCTCCTGCATGGGCTACGAGATCGCCGGCGCCATGGGCATCAAGCTGGCCGAGCCGGAGCGTGACGTGATCTGCTTCGTAGGCGACGGCTCCTACATGATGGCCAATTCCGAACTCGCCACCGCCGTCATGCGCCGCATCCCCTTCACCATCGTCCTGACCGACAACCGTGGCTACGGCTGCATCAACCGGCTCCAGCAGGGCACGGGCGGCGCGGAGTTCAACAACATGTACAAGGACTCCAATGTGGAGGCGCAGCCGGAGATTGACTTCGTCGCACACGCCGCATCCATGGGCGCCCACGCGGTCAAGGCCACGGACATCGCTGACCTTGAGGCCAAAATCGGCGAGGCCCGCACCCGCGACATCCCGTCCGTCATCGTCATCGACACCGAGGCCGTCACCGGCACCGGCGCAGGCGGTGCCTGGTGGGACGTGGCCGTGCCGGAAGTCTCCGACCGCGAGGAGGTGCGCAAGGCGCGCGCCAACTATGAGAACAAACGCCAACTCCAGCACGTGAACTGAGGCTTATCATGGCAATCAAAATCGGCATCTCCCCGATCGCCTGGCAGAACGACGACCTGCCGGACCTGACCGCGGACTACACCATGGAACAGTGCCTCCGCGAGGCACGCAAAATCGGCTATACCGGCGTCGAACGCGGTCGCCGCATGCCCCAGGACACCGAAGGCCTGCGCAGCTATCTCGCCGCCAACGCCCTCGACCTATGCGGCGGCTGGTGCTCCGGCAGCCTCATGGTCAGCGACGTGGCCACCGAGAAGGACGCCGTCCGCGAGCAGGTCGAGCAGTTCGTGGCCCTCAACGCCCCCTGCATCGTCTACGCCGAATGCTCCAACACCGTGCAGGGCGACATCAACACCCCGGTCAACAACCGGCCCAAGGTGGACCGCGACGGCATCCGCAGCTATGCGGGCAGGCTGACCGAGCTCGCAAAATGGATGGCCGACCAGGGCATGACCCTGGCCTACCACCACCACATGGGCTCGATGATCGAGAGCGAGGAGGACATCAACCACCTGATGGACTTCTCCGGACCCGAGGTCACGCTCCTCTTTGACACCGGCCACCTCGATTTCGGCGGCGGCGACGTTCTGCGCGTGCTTGACCGCTGGGGCGACCGCATCCGTCACGTCCACTACAAGGACATCCGCCCCGGCGTTGTCCGCGACGTGCGCGAAAACAACCGCAGTTTCCTCGACGCCGTCATCGCCGGCGCCTTCACCGTGCCTGGCGACCCGGACGGCTCCATCGACTTTGCCGCCGTCACGGACCTGCTCAAGGCCATGGACTATTCCGGCTGGATCGTCGTCGAGGCCGAGCAGGACCCTGCAAAAGCCGCACCTTACGAGTATTCCAAAATCGGATACGACCACATCCGCGCGCTCTGTGACCGCGCGGGCCTGACCGTTGACACAAGGGAGCCCAACCATGCCTGATCTTCTCCACCGTCCCTTCGGCAACCACGGCAAGGTTCACGAGATCACCCCGCAATCCGCCGGCTGGCGCTTTGTCGGCTTCTCCCTCTACCGCCTGCGACCCGGCGAGACCGCCGCCGAGGCCACCGGCGACCGCGAGGTCATCCTCGTCATGGTTGAGGGCAAGGCCGCCATCACCGGCGCGGGCCAGGACTGGGGCACGCTGGGCGAGCGCATGAACGTGTTCGAGAAATCCCCGCCCCACTGCCTCTACCTGCCCAACGGCACCGACTGGAACGCCACGGCGGAAACCGACTGCGTGCTCGCCGTCTGCTCCGCCCCCGGCATGGGCGGGCACGAGGCCCGGCGCATCGGCCCCGACGGCATTTCCCTGACGCAGCGTGGCGAGGGCGCCAACACCCGCCACATCAACAACATCGCCATGGAAAACGAGGACTACTGCGACAGCCTGCTGGTCACGGAGGTCTTCACCCCCGCCGGCAACTGGTCGTCCTATCCCTCGCACCGCCATGACGAGGACGACTATCCGCGCATCACCTACCTTGAGGAAACTTACTACCACCGTCTGAACCCGGCCGACGGGTTCGGGGTTCAGCGCGTCTATACCGACGACCTCCAGCTCAACGAGACCATGGCGGTCCATGACGGCGACGTGGTCTGCGTGCCCCGCGGCCATCACCCCTGTGGCGCGCCCTACGGCTTCGAGATGTACTACCTCAACGTGATGGCCGGACCGCTGCGCAAATGGCGCTTCGTCGCCGCGCCGCCCGTCGAGCACATGATGTAAACCCTTCTGCGGAAGACAAAAAATGACAAATAAATCTCCACTTGCCGTCTGCGCGGAAATGCTGTGGCAGGACAAACCGATTGAGTGGCGTGCCGCCCGCCTGACCGAGCGTGGTCTTGGCGTTGGTCTGTGGAACTACCCGGACCACGACCTCGACAAACTTAAGGCCACCGGTGCGAACTTCACCATCATGAATGGCTACCTTGAGGGCCGTCTCGCGGATGATGAGGGCGCGGACATGCTCCTGAAATCCGCCCGCGAAACCGCGCAGATCGGCAAACGCCTCGGCGTCGACCGCCTGAACCTGCACGGTACCGGGCTTGGCGACGGCGGCATTCCCATTTGGCAGCACGAGGTCGTCACCGGTCCCATGTGGCTCAAGGCCCGCGACACGCTCTCCCGGATCTGCGACATGGCCGAGGAGGAAGGCGTGGTCTTCACTCTCGAAAACCTCAACCTGATGGACCACCCCGGCTGCCCCTTCGGCTCCACCGCCGACGTTCTGGCGCTGGTCTCCTCCATCGACCGGCCGCAGCTGCGCATCAATCTGGACCTCTACCACACCCAGATCGGTGAGGGCGACCTGCTCCGCTGGTGCGAGAAATGCCTGCCCTGGATCGGCGAGATCCAGGTCGCTGACAACCCCGGCCGTTTTGAGCCCGGCACCGGTGAGATCAATTACCCCGGCATCGCGCAGGGCCTCGCCAAACTCGGCTACACCGGCCCCATCGGAATGGAAGCCTGGGCCGAGGGTGACAGCGACGCCGCCGTCGACGCCTTCGTCGCGGCCTTCACTCTCTAGACCCACAAAAAAGCGCGACCGCCCCACCTGGGGCCGTCGCACCTAACACTCCCTGAAAATTTTTTTGCAACCGATTGCAAAAAAGGCTGCTCTTTTTGTTTGGGTACCCCGCCTTCTTCCGCTACACCGTTCGGATTATTGGGCAACGGAGTCTGCAAACATGGCGGTGACACTCAAGGACGTGGCATTAAAGGCGGGCGTATCCCGCTCCGCCGTCTCGCGCACCTTCACCGAGGGCGCCTCCGTCTCCGCCACCATGCGCCGCCGCGTGGAAAAAGCCGCTCAGGAGCTTGGCTACAGCCCCAACGCGCTGGCCTCCAGCCTCACCACCGGCCGCACCAAACTGATCGGCATGGTGTCCAACAACTTCCATAACCCGATTTTTCTCGAGGTGTTCGACCGTTTCACCCGCGGGTTGCAGGATCGCGGCCTGCGCCCCCTGCTCGTCAACCTCTCCGAGGAGGCCGGACCGGAGGCCTCGGTGAGCATGCTCCGCCAGTATTCCGTGGACGGCGTCATCGTCGCCTCCTCCACGCTGCCGCCCGATTTCTCCCTTGCCTTCCGCGACGCCAGCATCCCCGTGGTCCACGCCTTCGGCCGCACCGGCGGCGGTGCCGGGGTCCATGTCGTCGGGATCGACAACGTCGCCGCCGGTCGTCTCGCGGCCTCCACGCTCATCGACCGCGGCTACCGCAACATCGCCTTCCTTGGCGGCCCGGAATCCGCCACATCCACACAGGACCGCCTCGCGGGCTTTCGGGAGGAAACCGCGAAATATTCCGACATCCGCGTCTCGACGACCTTCGCCACCGCCTATTCCTTCGAGGCCGGCCGTGCCGCGATGGCAGAGTTGCTGCAACATCCGCCGGCCGAGGCCTATTTCTGCGGCGATGACGTGGTCTCCATCGGCGCGCTCTCCGCAATCCAGGACAGCGCCTACAACTGCCCCGCGGATATCGGCCTCATTGGCCTGAATGACATGGAAATGGCGGGCTGGAACAACATCAATCTCACGACCATCCGCCAGCCCATTGAGCAGATCGTGAGCTCATCCATCGAACTGATGCTCGCCACACTTGAGAACCCTGACCGCTTCCCCGAAGCCCGCGTCTTCTCCTGCGAAGTAATCGAGCGCGGCACCCTGCGGCCGAAATAACCGCCCGTTGTAATCCGGCCCAACGCAGGCCGGATCCGATTTTATTGCGTCAAACCGAAGGCTTACCGAAACATCGGCGGCCGCGCGTCCACCCAGGCACCATTGTCCCGCGCCGAGGCAACCGCCTGATGCACCGCCGCCATCGACCGCACCCCGGCCTCCGCACCCGGCAGCCCGTCACGGGTCTCACCCGCAATCGCATCCGCCAGATCGCAGTAGATATTGGCCACGGCCAGCGGGAAGCCTTCAGGATGGGCAATCGCCACCCGGCTCAGCCGCCGCGCATCCTCGTGCAGCCCCGCCTCACCCTTCTCGATGATCTGCGTGCGCCCGCCAACCGGCGTGTAGTAGAGCTGGTTCGGCTGTTCCGAGGCCCAACGCAGCCCCCCGGTCTCGCCGAAAACCTGGATGTCAAACCCGTGCTGCCGCCCGATCGCCACCGACGAGGTCCAGAGCCGCCCGACCGTGCCACCGGTGGTGCGGAAATTGACCATCGCGTCATCCTCCAGCTCCCGGCTGGCAATCGTCGAGGCGAAATCCGCCGACAGGGTCTCAACCTCATCGTCACAGATAAACCCGGCCATGTGCAGCGCGTGAATGCCGCAATCCGCAAACTGCCCGGACACGCCCGCCATCTTCGGATCATAGCGCCAGCGCACCCGTGGGTTGTCCGCATCCGTGGCGTCCCCGTGATGCCCATGGGCGAAACTGGTCACCACCAGCCGCACCTTGCCAATTTCACCATTGCGCACCATCGCACGGGCCTGGCGGACCATTGGATAGGCCGAATAGCAGTAGTTCACCGCGCAGATTTTGCCGGATTTCTCCGCCACGCGCACGATCTCCTCACCCTCCTCGACCGTCATGGTCATGGGCTTTTCGCAAAGCACGTTGAACCCGGCCTCAAGATAGGCCTTCGTGATCTCAAAATGCGTCGCGTTGGGCGTGGCAACCGTCACCAGGTCAATGCGGTCGTCGCGGTCTTTTTCACCCGCAAGCATCTCGGACCAGTCGCCATAGGCCCGGTCCGCCGCAATCCCCAGCCGCTGTGCATAGTCGCGTCCCGCGTCCGGGCGGTGGTCGAGCGCCCCCGCCGCAAACTCAAAACGCCCATCCGCCAGCGCACCAAGCCTGTGCGCCGGGCCGATCTGGCTGCCTTCGCCACCACCGATCATGCCCCACCTGAGTTTAGCCATGTTGCAGCCCTCTACTTAAAGCCGATTGATTCAAGATATTCGCGGTTCACCCTGGCATCGCGCAGCGTGTCCGGATCCAGGGTCGGGTCGCAGTCCTGCTCCACCGTACACCAGCCCTCAAACCCCGCATCCAGCAGTACCTGCCGCACCGCCGGGAAATCCACATCCCCCTCGCCAAGGTTACAGAAAATCCCCTGGCCGCAGGCGTCATAGAACCCGGTCCGGTTCGCAATGACATCCGCCTTTACCTTCGGGTCTATATCCTTGAAATGCATATAGGAAATACGGCCGATATGCTTGCGCATAAACGCCACCGGATCGAACCCGGCATAGGAATGATGCCCGGTATCGAAACAGATTTTCAGAATGCCCTCATCCACTTCCGAGAGCAGCCGCTCAAGCTCCGGCTCAAAATCCATGAACCCCGCCGCATGGGCATGAATACCCACGGTCAGGCCATATTCCTCCGCTCCAATGCGTGCGCTCTCGGCGATCCTGTCACGATAGGCGGACCATTCCGCCGCGTCCATCTGCTCGGCTTCAGTCGCACGTCCCGCCGTCGGTGCCCGCCGCGGCGAAATCGAATCGATCAGCACCAGATGCCGCGCCCCATGTGCCTTGAGCGCCTTCGCCGTCCGGTGCGTGGCATCCAGCACGTCATCCCAGGCGTCCGGGTCGTGATAGGGCCGAAACACAACCCCACCGATCAGTTCCAGGTCATGCTCCGCCAGGGCATCCCCCAGTTCCACCGGGTCCTCCGGCATGTATCCAACGGGCCCAAGCTCAATGCCCTTATATCCCGCCGCCGCACACTGGCGCAAAACCTCCCGCCAGTCCGGATTGCGCGGGTCGTTTGCGAATTCCACACCCCATGAACAGGGCGCATTGCCAATTCTAATCGTCATGTCCCGTACTCCCCGGGGTCAAAAATCGCTGATGTTCTGCCAGGCTTTTGCGTCGGCCGAGGCCAGCGTCGCCGCAATGACCCGGTTGACCTCATGCCCGTCACGGAAGGTTGGCCAGGTCGCCTCACCGCTCTCAATCGCTGTCAGGAAATCCTTGGCCTCAATGATGATCTGGTCCTGGTATCCCGTGCCATGCCCCGGCCCCTGGCAGAACGGCTCATAATCGGGATGCGCCGGTCCAGTCAGGATCTTCGTGAACCCGCGCGTCGCCTTCGGCCCCTCCATCCGATAGAGCCAAAGCGCGTTCTGATCCTCCTGATCGAACCGGATCGCGCCCTTTGTGCCTGCAATCTCATAGGCATAGCCCATCTTGCGCCCGGTCGAGACACGGCTGAAATACATCTGTCCCATCGCCCCGTTCTCAAACCGGCACATCATCTGCGCGTGGTCATCATTGTTCACCTCGCCACCCGGTCGCGTGGCGTGAACCGTCTCATATTCCCCCATGACACGTTCGATCGGCCCCATCAACGCCAGCGCGCCGTTGATCATATGCGGCGCCAGGTCCCCCATCGTGCCGTTGGCCATTCCGGTCGTCCGCCACGTCGCGGGCGCCTGCGGATCGGCCAGAAAATCCTCCGTGTGCTCCCCCCGAAACCATGTAATGTCGCCAATTTCACCATCCGCGATCAGCTTCCTCGCAAACTGGCTCGCGGGCGTGCGGATATAGTTGAAACCAACCATGTTCACCACGCCCGACGCCTCCGCCGCGGCCACCATCGCGGAACTGTCCGCGAGCGACGCCCCAAGCGGCTTCTCGCAGAACACCGGCTTGCCGAGTTTGAATGCGGCCTCTGCGATCTCCCGGTGCGTCTCCTGCGGCGAGGCGATCACTACCGCCCCCACGCCCGGATCCTCCACCAGTACCCGCCAGTCATCGGTTGCCCGCGCAAAGCCGTAGGCCGCGCGATAGCGTTCCGCACTTTCCGGTGTGGTCGCACAGACCATCTCAAGGCGCGGTCGCAGGCCGGTATTGAAAATGGCACCCACCGAGGACATGGCCACCGCATGGGCCTTGCCCATGTAGCCGCCACCAAGAATGCCCACGCCGATATCCGTCATCGCGTCCTCCCCCTTTTTCTCCGATTCACTCATTGCAACCGGTTGCAAACCTCCTAACCTGAAGCTACACATCCCGCAAGCCGCAAATCACCATTGATCCGGTTTTCAGGGAGGGATCGCGCTCATGTCATCACCAGACGGCACCATTCGGCTGACCACCGCACAGGCCATCATCCGCTGGCTGGTCAACCAGTATATCGAAATCGACGGCGAACAGATGCGCGTCTGCGGGGGCGGCTTCGGCATCTTCGGCCACGGCAACGTCACCTGCCTCGGCGAGGCGCTGAACACCGTGCATGAGGAACTGCCCCTCTATCGCGGCCAGAACGAACAGAGCATGGGCTTCGCCGCCGCGGGCTACGCGAAACAGTGGCTGCGCCAGCGTTTCATGTTCTGCACCGCTTCCGCCGGTCCGGGCACCGCGAACCTGCTCACCGCCGCGGGCCTTGCCCATTCCAACCGTCTGCCAATGCTGCTGCTCTGCGGCGACGCCTTCATAACCCGGCTGCCCGATCCCGTGCTGCAGCAGATGGAAAATTATTATGACCCGACGTTGGGCGTAAACGACGCCTTCAAGCCGGTCAGCCGTTACTGGGACCGCATCTGCCATCCCGCGCAGGTCATCCAGTCCCTGCCCGCGGCCCTCGCAACCATGCTCGACCCGGCCGACTGCGGCCCCGCCTTCATCGGTCTGCCCCAGGACGTGCAGGGCTGGACATACGACTACCCCGAGAGCTTCTTCCAAAAACGCGTCCACCGCATCCGCCGCCAGTCCCCGGACGTGGCCGAGATCGCGGACGCCGTTGCGCTCCTGAAAACCGCCGAGCGCCCCATGATCATCGCAGGCGGTGGCGTGCAGTATTCCCGCGCCGTCAGCGACCTCACCGCCTTCGCGGAAAAGCACAACGTGCCGGTTGTTGAGACCATCGCGGGCCGCGCCAACATGCTCTCCACCCACCCGCTCAACATCGGCCCCATCGGCGTCACCGGCTCCGACAGCGCCAACGCCATCGCGGAAAAGGCCGATGTGATCCTGGCCGTCGGCACCCGTCTCCAGGACTTCACCACCGGATCCTGGACCGCCTTCGCGAAGGACGCCCGGATCATCGGCGTCAACGCCGCCCGCCACGACGCCGCCAAACACATGTCCCTCACCGTCGTTGGCGACGCCAAACTCTCGCTCAACGCCCTGACGGACGCGCTCGACTACACCGCACCAGTCTCCTGGGTCGACTTCGCCAAGGCCGAACGCGCCAAATGGGACGACTACGTCGCCTCAAACGTCAAACCCGGCAACGAATACAACTCCTACGCCCAGGCCATCGGCGTCGTGAACGACCTCTGCGACTCCCGCGACCGCGTGGTCGCCGCCGCCGGGGGCCTTCCAGCCGAAGTCACCGCCAACTGGCGCACGCTGGACATCGGTACGGTGGATGTCGAATTCGGCTTCTCCTGCATGGGCTACGAGATCGCCGGCGCCTGGGGTGCCCGCATCGCACAGTCCGAACGCGAACCCGACCAGGACACCATCACCTTCTGCGGCGACGGCTCCTGGCTGATGCTGAACTCCGACATCTATTCCTCCGTCCTCAGCCGGAAAAAACTGATTGTTCTTCTGCTCGACAATGGCGGCTTCGCGGTCATCAACAAGCTTCAGAACAACACCGGCAACGAGAGCTTCAACAACCTGCTCTCAGACTGCCCCACCATCCCCGAACCCTTCGGTGTTGATTTCGTGGCCCACGCCCGGGCCATGGGCGCCATCGCGGAAAAGGTCGAAAACCCGGCGGAACTGGGCGAGGCCTTCAAACGCGCCAAGGCCGCCGACCGCACGACCGTCATTGTCATGGATGTGGACGCCTACAAAGGCTGGACGACCGGGGGCCACGCCTGGTGGGAGGTCGGCACGCCCCACATTACTGAGAGCGACCGCGTCCGCGAGGCCCATATCGACTGGGAATCCACCCGCGAACGCCAGCGGAGGGGCGTGTGATGAGCAAACTGATCGACGGCATCCGCAAGGGCCGCTTCGCCGTGTTCGGCCGCGCCGGAATGGACATGTTCGCCGACCCGCCCGGCACCGCGGTCGAGGAGGCCGAAAGCTTCCGCTCCGACCTCGGCGGCTCGTCGGCCAACATCTGCGCGGGCCTGTGCAAACTCGGAATGCACTCCGCCCTTATCACCTCCGTCTCCGACGACGCGGTTGGCCGCTTCTGCACCAACCGTCTCAAACACTACGGCGTCGATACGCAGTACCTGAAGGTTCTGGGCGGCGAATACCGTATCTCGCTCGCGGTCTATGAAAGCCGCATCGAGGATTTCCAGCTGGTGATCTACCGCAACAACGCCGTGGATTTTCAGGTGACGGACGAGGATGTCGACCGCGTCGACTATTCGGACTTCGGTGCGCTTATCACGGCGGGAACAGTGTTCGCGGCGGAACCCTCACGCGGCTCTACCTTCCGCGCGTTTGAAAACGCCCGCAAGGCAGGACTGCCCATAATCTTCGACATCGACTACCGCCCCTATTCCTGGCCATCCCCCGAGGTCGCGGCCGAGGTTTTGACCCGCGCAGGCGAGGAAAGCGACCTCATCGTCGGCAATGACGAGGAATTCGGCTTCATGGCCGGCGGCATAGAAAAGGGCCTCGACAAGGCCCGCGAGCTTGCCGCCGGGGGCCGCATGGTTATCTACAAAATGGGCCACCAGGGCGCGTTGACGCTCGCCGACGGCCAGGAGATCCGCACCGGCATTTACCCTGTCACCGCCGTCAAACCCAACGGCGCGGGCGACAGCTTTATGGCGGGCCTCCTCGCCGCCATCGCCGAGGACCGCCCGCTTGAGGAAGCCGTCCTGCGCGGGTCCGCCTGCGCCTCCATCGTGGTCAGCCAGCCCGGCTGCGCCCCCGCCATGCCCACAACCGCCGAGCTTGACGCCTTCCTGGCCGAACGCTCCGGCCCGACCGACGTCTGAAAAAGGAAACCCG
Source organism: Amaricoccus tamworthensis (assembly GCF_049800875.1). NCBI lineage: Bacteria > Pseudomonadati > Pseudomonadota > Alphaproteobacteria > Rhodobacterales > Paracoccaceae > Amaricoccus > Amaricoccus tamworthensis. The sequence continues at coordinate 244,867 of NZ_JBNAFV010000004.1, forward strand.
ATGCATATCGCGCCCCATGACAACCAAAACAGACCCATCGTCGACGTCGATCACGATCTGGTTCCGCTGAACTACTTCAACATCGTCAATCTCAAAAAGGGTGAGAGCTTCGACTACGCCGTTCCCGGCTACGAGACCTGCATCGTCCCCGCCACCGGCACCGTGGACGTGGATGTGGACGGCGCCGCCTTCGCCAAACTCGGTAACCGCGGCGTCGATGTCTGGGACGGCGAGCCTGAGGGCGTCTACGTGCCCGTCGGCGCCAAAACCCGCATGACCTGCGTCAGCGACACGGCCGAGGTCTTCATCGCCGGCGCCAAATTCGACCAGGTGCTGGAGCCTTTCGACGTGCGAGTGCCGGAAATCGACCTCGTGCAGTACGGCTCCGATGACACCAAAACCCACCGCAAGATCAAACACATCCTTGGCGCCAATCAGCATGACAAAGTCGGCCGCCTGCTGGTCAGCGAGCTCTACACCGTCGGTGCGGGCGGCTGGTCCGGCTTCCCGTCCCACAAGCACGACACGGACCGTCACGACGAAAATGGCGAACTTATTGAGACCCGCCACGACGAGACCTACAACTTCCGCTTCCGTCCCGATTACGGCTCCGGCCTTCAGATGCTCCAGCGCGAGGACAACGAGCCTGGCGACGCCTACCACATCATGAACAACTCCACGATCCTGATCGACAAAGGTTATCACCCCTGCTGCACCCTGCCGGGCTACGAGATGTACTACTTCACCATCCTGGGCGGCCTGTCCCAGCGGTCCCTGAAGCAGTATTTCCAGCCCACCCATGAGGCGCAGCTGCATACCATTCCGGGCATCATGGACATGGTGGCGAAGTTCAAATGACCCTCGCAACCCTTGCGGACGTTCTCCAGCCGGCCCTGAAAAACGGTTACGCCGTGGCCGGTCTCGTTACCCTCGGTTGGGAGGACATGCGTGCCTATGTCCGCGCCGCCGAGGCCGAGGGCGTGCCCGTCATCCTCCAGGCCGGTCCCGGCTGCCGCGCCCACACACCGCTCCCGGTTCTGGGTTCCATGTTTCGCAACCTCGCCGAGGCCGCCTCCGTCCCGGTCGTCGCCCATCTCGACCACGGCTACAGCGCTGAGGACTGCCGCACCGCCATCGACTGCGGCTTCACCTCCGTGATGTATGACGGCTCCCGCAAACCGCTGGCCCAAAACATCGACGAGACCGCCGCCATTGCCGAGGCCGCCCACGCCGCCGGTGTCTCCTGCGAGGGCGAGATCGGTTTCGTCGGCTATTCCGGCGGCGAGCAGTCCAAAGGCACCGACCCGGATGAGGCCGCCCGCTTCGCCAAAGAGACCGGCATCGACGCCATGGCGATCTCCGTAGGTAACGTCCATCTGCAAACCGACGCGGCCGGTGGTCTTGACGAGGACCGCATCCGCGCCATCGAGGCCAAAACGGACGTCCCCCTCGTCATCCACGGCGGCTCCGGCGTTCCCAACGACCAGCGCACCCGCCTCGCGCGCGGCTCGCATATCTGCAAATTCAACATCGGCACGGAACTCCGCCAGCAGTTCGGCTCCGCCCTCCGCGCCGCCGTCGCCCGCGATCCCGACCGTTTCGACCGCGTCGAAATCATGAAGGAGATCGAGCCCCCCCTGACCGATGCCGCCCGCACCGTGCTGCGCGGGTTGAAACCAGGCTGAAACAGCCGACCAAATGGTCTGGCGCAATTGTCACGATAGCGTGAGAGTTGCGTGACAGGCACTTCTTGATACAACTTTAACGATATGTTAATAAAGATTTAATCAACGTTAAGTCGCTCGCATCGTGGTCCCTGATTGGAAATCAAGTCCTTGCCCAAAATCGGCTACAGGAGCGTGGCCCTCCTGGTCGGGGCCGCCCTCATATCGCTGACCATCGTGGCGTTCCTCATGATCAGGAGCGCGCAGCACACCCATATCGAAACGCTCACCCAAACCAATATCCGACTGTTCTCGGTCAAGCTCGAGTCGCGCATGCGCGAACAACTCATGGTGGCCAACCTCTTCAGCGATCAGCTTGAAAACACCCGCATGCCACTGGCCGAAAGGTTCAAAATCAATGTCGGGGCCATCTTCCCCCTGCTCCCTGACCTCGAGGCCGTAAACTGGGTCAACACCGACGGCATCGTGGAGGTCGCGTATCCGGCAACCACCGCAAACAAAATCCTCAGCCAAAAACTCGGCCAACGCGAGGATACCCTTGTCGCCCTGTATCAGGCCCGCACCTCCCGCGAACCACGCCTGTCCGCGCCCTTCCAACTTGCACAGGGCGGGATCGGTTTTGAGGGCTTCGTACCGGTCTTTCAGCGTGGCGAAATCAGCGGCTTCATCCAGTTCGTGTTCCGCGCCGGTCCCCTGATCAACAGCGTCATCGGCCCCTGGCAGGGTCAGGGCTTCATCGTCGCCGTCGCCGACGGGGACGGTCTGGTCTACGGCAACCTGCCGCTTCTCTCCGGCGCCGAACACGCGGGCTCCTCCCGGGTAACCGTGGCGGGCCGCATCTGGGATCTCGCCATCGCACCGACCGAAGCCACCCTGAAGGAGAACCTCACCCTGCTGGACGAGCTGGTCCTCGCCGGTGGTGCGCTGATGTCCCTGCTCGCCTCAATGCTCGTGGTCTGTTCAGGCCGCACCCAGGACGCCATCCGCGACAGCGAGGAACGCTTTTCACTGGCCATGCAGGGCGCAAGTGACGGCCTTTACGACCGCGACCTGCGCACCAATGAGGTATATTATTCCCCCCAGTGGTTTCGAATGCTGGGTTACGAACCCGACGAGTTTCCCCACGGCATGGATACTGCGGAGCAGCTCATCCATCCCGACGACTGGCCGAAACTCGTAAACGAAATCGACAGGCTCATGAAAGCCGGAGAACCACATTTTGAGCACGAAATGCGCATGCGCCACAGCGATGGCAGCTGGAGAACGATTCTCTCCCGCGCTTTCATGGTCTTCAAAAACGGCCGGGCAACCCGCCTCGTCGGCACCAATATTGACCTCACCGAGGACCGCGTCCGCGAACGCGCCCTGAAGGAGGCCACCCGCACCGACCACCTCACCGGCCTGCGCAACCGCCGCGAATTACGCCGTGACCTCACCACCATTTTTTACAACCTTCACAAACGCGACCGCCTCTGCGTCTTCCACCTCGATCTCGACCGCTTCAAGGCGATCAACGACACTGACGGCCACCAGGTTGGTGACGCGGCCCTCTGCGAGGTGGCCCGCCGCCTCCGCGCCCTCGACACGGACTTCGACATCATCGCCCGCGTTGGCGGCGACGAGTTCGTCCTCGTGCGTGCAGGTAGCGACACCGACGACGAAATTCGTGCCATCGCCTCCAAAATCATGCAGCGCATCGCCGATCCCTTCAGCGCCGGCGGCAAACAGATCCGCCTCGGCGCCAGTGTCGGCGTCGCCTTCGCCCAGGGCGGAAGTGGCGGTGACATCCGTGACACCCTCGAAAACGCCGACATCGCCCTTATCCACGCAAAAGACGAAGGCCGCGGCCGCTGCCGCTTCTTCACCCATGCCATGCGCCAGGAGGCCGTTCGCCGCGCCCGGATGCAGCACGACATCACACTCGGCCTCCAACGGAACGAGTTCATCGCCCATTTCCAGCCGCAGGTCGACATGGAAACCGGGCGGATCATCGGCTTCGAGGCGCTCGCCAGATGGGATCACCCCGACCGCGGCATCCTCTCCGCAGGCGAGTTCATCTCCCATATCAACAGCTCCAGCCTCGCCATCAAACTGGACCGCGCAATCCTTCGCCAGGCCTGCCGCCTCCTTCCAATGCTGGCGGAAGCCGGACGCGGCGACATCACCGTCAGCGTCAACATCTCAGCCGAACAGCTCAGCGAAGCCGACATCGCCCGCAAACTGGGCGAAATCGTCCGTCAGGCCGGGGCCGACCCCGCCCGCCTGCACCTGGAAATCCTCGAAACCACACTCCTCGAAGACGCCAGCCCCGTCGTCATCGAGAACATCCGCGAACTCGCCGCACGCGGCTTCCGCATCGAACTCGATGATTTCGGCACCGGCCACACCGCCATTTCCAGCGTCCTGAACTTCCCCATCTCCCGCATCAAAATCGCGGGCAGCCTCGTCGCGGGCGTCGACCAGGACACGCGCCGCAAGTCGATCATTCACTCAATCGTGGAACTTGGCGAAAACCTCGGCGTGGACGTGCTGGCCGAGGGCATGGAAACCGCATCCGAGGTCGCGTTCCTCAAATCCATCTCCTGCCGCGTCGGTCAGGGCTTCCACCTCGACCGGCCCCTGTCCGTCGCGGAACTCCTTGAGCGGATCAAACCCGCCGCCAGCCCCTCGCGCCAGTCCGACCTGGAGTTGTCGGATTAGGGCTCAGCCCCACACCCCAAGCGCCGCACCACCCAGGGCCGCGACAATCACGACCGCCCAGGGCGGCGTCTTCCACATCATCAGCAGCACAAAACACAAAAGCGCCAGCGCAAAATCCCGCATGTCGCCAATCGCACCGGTAAACACCGGCGCATAAAGCGCGGCCCCCAGAATACCCACCACGGCCGCATTCGCACCCTGCATCAACGACTGCGCCGCGGCCATGGACCGGAACCTGTCCCAGAACGGCAAAACACCTACCAGCACCAGAAACCCGGGCAAAAACACCGCCACCAGGGCAATCACCGACCCGGCCACGCCATTTGGCTCCGGCCCCAAAACGGCCCCCAGATAGGCCGCGAAGGTAAAGAGCGGCCCCGGCACCGCCTGCGCCGCGCCATAGCCCGCCAGGAAAGCATCCGCGCCAACCCAGCCCGTGGCCACCGTTTCCGCCTGCAACAGCGGCAAAACCACATGCCCGCCGCCAAACACCAGCGCCCCGGCCCGGTAAAAACTGTCAAACACCTGCAACCCCTGCGACCCTCCCGCGATGACCGGCAGCAAAACCAGCAGCCCCGCAAACAGGCTTAGGCACACGCCCGCCTGCAACCGCGTCACCGGCATGGTCACATGCCCGCTCACCTGCTGCGTGGTGCCGCGCCCCAGCGCCAGGCCTGCCAGCGCACCAAAGGCAATCGCCCCCACCATGCCAAAGGCCCCAGGCAAAAACGCGAGGATCGCCACCGCCGCCACCGCGATACCGGCACGCTCCCGGTCCGGGCAGAGGTTGCGCGCCATCCCCCAGACCGCCTGCGCCACAATCGCCACCGCAACCACCTTCAGCCCGTGCAGCGCGCCGGTCCCCACCGGCCCGGAAATCTGCGCCGCCGTCATGGCAAACACCAGCAGGATCAGCGCGGAGGGCAGCGTGAACGCCGTAAACGCCGCCAGCGCCCCAAGCCAGCCCGCCCGCATCATGCCAAGCGCAAACCCCACCTGGCTCGACGCCGGACCCGGCAAAAACTGGCACAGCGCCACCAGATCGGCATAGGCCTGATCCGACAGCCACCCGCGCCGCGATACCAGCTCATCGCGAAAATACCCAAGATGCGCAATCGGCCCCCCAAACGAGGTCAGCCCAAGTTTCAAAAAAGCGCCAAACACTTCCCCGGGCGTCCCGCCCTGGCTCTGCGGTCCTGCATCAACGGGCGTCTCGGTCATGTCTCTCCAGCCTCACCTGCAATCCGTTTCCCGTACTCTCAATTTCCAAAAGGTTCCAGGTGGCCAGAGCCGTTTTCATGTGTAATTTTTGTGACGGCCCACCAGGCCCGTCCCGCTTGTTTCACGTCCTCGACAGGAATAGCCTCGCCCCATGCTGAATATCCTCACCGACCGGACCTACCGCCACCTGTTCCTTGCACAGGTGGTCGCCCTTTTGGGGACCGGTCTCGCTACGGTCGCCCTCGGCCTGCTCGCATACGATCTGGCGGGCGAGGGAGCCGCGATGGTTCTTGGTACGGTTTTTACCATCAAGATGGTGGCCTATGTTGGCGTCGCGCCGGTTGCGGGCGCTTTCGCCGACCGCATAAACCGCCGCTCGTTGCTGGTGGCACTCGATCTGGTGAGGGCCGCCGCCGCCCTCTGCCTGCCATTCGTCACCGAGGTTTGGCAGGTCTATCTCCTGATTTTCCTGCTGCAATCCGCGTCGGCCGGTTTCACACCCGTGTTCCAGGCGACCATCCCCGACGTACTGCCCGATGAGGAACGCTACACCCGCGCCCTCTCACTCTCACGCCTCGCCTACGACCTCGAAAACGTCGTGAGCCCCATGCTTGCCGCACTGCTCCTCGCCGTATTGGGGTACAGCGCGCTGTTCATCGGCACGGTCGCCGGGTTTGCCGCGTCGGCCCTTCTGGTCATGTCCGTTTTGTTGCCAGGCCCGGAGCCGACCGCACCGCGTGGCATCCTCGACCGCATGACACGGGGCATCCGCATCTACCTCGCCACCCCGCGCCTGCGGGGGCTTTTGGCGCTGAACCTCGCCGCAGCGGCGTCCGGCGCAATGGTACTTGTCAACTCGGTCGTCCTCGTGCGCGGGACACTCGGGCTTCCCGAAAGCGCCCTGGCCTGGACCATGTTTGCCTTCGGTGCGGGTTCAATGCTCACCGCCCTGTTCCTTCCCCGGCTTCTCGTTCCCGTGCCCGACCGGACCGTAATGCTTGGTGGTGCGGCGCTGATGGTTTTGACACTCATGGCACTCGCAATCGAAGTGGCGTTCTTCGGCCTCACCTGGCCAATGCTGCTCGGAGCCTGGCTGCTCGTCGGTCTGGGATATTCCGCCGTACTCACCCCATCCGGCAGACTTCTCAAACGGTCGGCCCATGCGGAGGATCGACCCGCCATCTTCGCCGCCCAGTTCGCGCTCAGCCATGCCTGCTGGCTGGTCGTCTACCCGCTCTCCGGCTGGCTCCTGACCGCATACGGCAGCGTATCCGCATTGACCGGTCTTTGCCTGATATCGGTGTTCGGTCTCTTCGCGGCGCTCCTTCTATGGCCGTCCGACGACCTCCCCGAAGTCGAACACCGACATGACAACCTGCCGCTCGACCACCCCCACCTCCAGGGTCACCGGACTCACACTCATGCCCTGATCATTGATGATACGCACCCCCGCTGGGGCACTCATTTTTGAGGTCACAACCGTCGGCGCGGATCGGCACGCCAGGTGCGCCCTGGCCCCGATCTCTTCCCAAATGTCAGAAAGGGGTCAGTCCACGACAGGCGCCAACCGGTACAGGCTGCGCTTTCCAATCCGGGCCGGCAACACCTGTCACGGATCTCAGCGACGTGCGCGGGAAGAACGGTACAATCGGGCAAAATCAGATCCTGGTTAAAGGGTTCACCACACTCCAGGAATCAAATACAGGGGTAACGTTACGCTTTCAGCCCGTCGGTGTTGCCCGTCGCGTGTCCCATACTTTCAACTGTACGGGCGCTTGCCGGAGGACACTGGTGGGAGCCAGGGGGTGCTGATGAGTACCGGAACGACCGACAGTGCAACTCCGATGCCACTTGCAGACAGCGGGCTGGACACGTCCGCATCCGTGCCCGCTTCAAAAGTCACGGGCCGGTCAAGGCTGTTTTTGATCCCGCTGTTCATGCTCACACTTTTTAGCGGCGCCGTGATCGGAATGTATTTCCAGCCGCCCGGATTGCGTATGTTTTTTAAGGCAACGGGACTTGAGCCCGGTGCGGGGACCGAAACGCCAATCGCCGTGGCGATCCAGAAAGTGACGTCACAGGAAGAAATCGCTGTTGTCAGCGAAGGTGACGTTGTCGCCCTGGGACGGATTATTCCGCGTGGGGATGTGATCCGCGTGGCGACCCCGTCAGGTGCGGGAGATGCGCGGATTGCTGAAATTCCTGTCGCCGAAGGGGACAGTGTGAAGAAGGGCGACGTGCTCGCGGTTCTTGACAACCTGCCTCAACTGGAAACCAGCGTCGCCTCATCTCAGGCCATTGTTGCCGTGCGAGAAGCCACCCTGCTGCAAACACGCGCCGCAATTCGTGCAAGCATTGACGAGGCCAATGCGGCCCTTGAACGGGCCGAGGCCACGGCCAGTGTCGCGCAGGCGGATCTGGATCGGGCCACTTCCCTTTTTGAGCGCGGTATCGTTACGCGCGCGGAATTCGATCGGCTGGTCGCGCGGGCCACCGAGGCCGGCCGTGACGTCGAACGCAGTATCGCAACCCTGTCACGCTATGATACCGGGTCAGAGACCGTTCAGGCCGACATCGCTGTGGCCGAGGCCAATCTGGAAGCGGCCCGCGCCGATCTTGCCCGTGCCCGGCAGGACCTCGAGCGCGCATATGTACGCGCACCTGAAAACGGTACCGTCCTTGATATCAATGCTCGCGTCGGCGAGCGCCCGGCCAGTTCCGGCATCATCCACCTGGGGGACACCTCCCAAATGACGGTTGAGGCGGAGGTTTACCAAACCATGATTGGCCGTGTCGCCATCGGCGATCCCGTCACCGTCACCGCCGCGGCGCTGTCTAAGGATCTGAATGGCGTTGTTTCGGCCATTGGGCTTGAGATTGGTCGTCAATCCATCACGTCCGATGACCCCGCAGCCAACACGGATGCGCGGGTGGTTGATGTCATTGTCATGCTCGATCAGGACGCGTCGGTTCAGGCCCGGCGCTTCACCAACCTCGAAACGATCGTACGGATTGATGCGGGCCGTATTGAATGAGCAGGGTTCTCACCCGCCTTTTTGGCCGTCTTCCCATAGGCTGGTTGCAGCTCTCCCATAACAGGGCGCGGCTGGCCGCGGCGATCGCCGGTGTGGCCTTTGCCAACCTGCTCGTGTTCATGCAACTGGGTATACTGGGCGCTCTGAACGGGTCAACTGTCGCGCCGTACTCGATGCTCGACGCCGACATCATCATTTCGTCCGCGGATGGCAACACGCTCACCGATAGCGGCAATATCGCCCGGGTGCGGATGTTTCAGGTTCTGGGCGTGCCGGGCGTCGCCGCCGCCACGCCCCTGTTCATTGGCTCCCTTCCCTTCACCTTGCAGGATGGCACTTCGGTGTCGCTGCTGGCCTTTGGTATGGATACGTCCAGCCCGTCCTTTTTTTCCGCACCCGTCGCGGCCTCTCTCAGGAAACTGGATATCGAGAACACCGCCCTTCTCGATACGCAAACACGCGGGGTTCCCCAATCCGCCTTTACAGGGCTTTTGGCGGGTCAACCGTTTGCATTTGAGGTCAAGGGCCAAACCATGACAGCCATTGGAACCATCGAAGTCGGCGGCGGTTTTCTGGCGGATGGCACGGTGGTTCTGTCGGACCAGACATTCCTGCGGTTTTTTGAACAGCGTTCCAGCGGGACACCCAGTCACATACTTGTCAAGGTCGATGATAACCTGTCCGTCGAGCGTATCGTTAAGCGGATTGAAATGGTTTTGCCGGCCGAAGGCGTGAAGGTTCAATCCCTCGAGGGCGCGGCGGCAGCCGATTTGGCGTTCATGTCGACCGAACGTCCGACAGGTATCATATTCGGGTTTGGCGTGCTGATCGGGGTTATTGTCGGCATTGTCATTGTCTATCAGGTGCTGTCGACCGATGTGGCCGATCATCTGCGGGAATACGCGACGTTCAAGGCGATGGGGTACGGCCAGCCCTTTTTCCTTGGCATTGTATTTGAGGAGGCGGTCGTACTTGCGATCTTTGGGTTTATTCCCGGCTTTATAGTCTCTCTCTTTCTTTATGCGGGCCTCAGTTCAGTGACCAGCCTCCCTGTTGCCATGGATGCAGGCCGCGCCATCCTTGTCTTTTTGGGTACCCTTTCGGCATGTACACTGTCAGGCGCAATCGCGACACGACGGCTGGCGGGCGCCGATCCGGCGGATCTGTTCTGATGGTGGAAGACAACCCGATCAACGTGGCGGGCCTCAACCATTTCTTTGGCGTTGGCGAAGCGCGCAAGCAGGCGCTTGGAGACATTGACCTCAGTATCGAGAGGGGCAGCCTGACAATCCTGATGGGGCCCTCCGGATCAGGCAAAACAACTCTGCTGACGCTGATGGGCTGCCTGCGTGAGGTGCAGGATGGAAGTATCAAACTTCTGGGCCAGGAACTGCATGGAGCCCACGAAGCCCAAATGGTAATGCTCAGACGACGACTGGGTTTTATCTTTCAGGCGCACAACCTGCATGAGAGCCTCACCGCCGCACAAAATGTCCTGATGGGATTGCAGGTGCACGGACCTGGGAATGCGGCCAAACAGTTGAGCGCAACAATTCATATGCTGGACATCCTCGGTCTTGCCGACCGCGTCGATTACCTGCCCGGAAACCTGTCAGGCGGACAAAAGCAGCGCGTTGCCGTTGCCCGTGCACTGGTCTCGAACCCTGAAGTCATCTTTGCGGACGAGCCGACTGCCGCTCTGGACAGGGAAGCGGGTTTGAATGTCGTTAAAATGCTCAAGGCCATGGGGCGGACGCGCCGGACAACAACAGTCATGGTGACACATGACAATCGCATCCTGGAACTGGCCGACCGGATAATCAGTATGGAGGAAGGCAGGATCGTTGGTGATACCCGGTCTTCCCCGACAGGCAAACCGACACCATGAATTCCGCCGGATACGCAGCAGTGAACAACGGATCGCGCATCGCAAAAAACCGGAAGAGGCTCCTGCCCGGGCTACCGGGGTTTGAATTCGGGAAGTTTGCAGGGTCGCTTTAAAATGAGAATGGCTGCTCTCCCGCAAACCTCCAGCTTGTTCCCAGACCAGCCGTTTTCGGGAAAACCCCGTGCAATCTGTGCCATTTGACTCACAATCTGTGCCAAATCCATGCACATCTGTGCCACTTTGACACACGTTTGTGCCATTTCCAGCGCAATTTCTGCACAGTTTCGACCCGAAAAATCCGGGCAGTGAGCGTACCTGAAATTACTGTTACCCAACTTGACCGAAATCAAGGCCGGCCCGGAGGTCACTGTTTAGTGTCACACCCACGAGGATTTTTCTGGGTGCATGCCGCACAACCAAAAGCAGCACAAAGCTTGACTTTGAACCGCAAACCGACAGTATCGAGAAGCGCAAAAGAGCCAGGAAAGACAGTATGTCCACACCGAGCCGCCGCAGTTTTCTCCGGGGTCATTTCGCCCGGGAAACCGAGAGACACATGCGTCCCCCCGGTGCCGGGCCGGATTTCATGGACCTGTGTACCCGGTGTGGTGATTGCGTAAGTGCCTGTCCTGAAAGTATAATTATTAAAACTCCTTCCGACGGCCCGCGGATCGATTTTTCAAACGGCGCCTGCACCTTCTGTCAGGAATGCGCCCAGGCCTGCCCCACCGGAGCCCTCGCTGAGAGCGTGACTCCCGGCTGGGATTGGCGGGCGGAGGTTCAGGACAACTGCTTCTCCCTCGGCGGCATCGCCTGCCGCGCCTGCGAGGACGGATGCGGCGAGCGGGCCATCCGGTTCCGGCTTCAGACCGGCGGCCGCTCCGTGCCGCTGATCGACCAGGACGCCTGCACGGGCTGCGGGGAATGCGCCTTCGTCTGCCCCGCCGGCGCCATCACCTTCACCATCCCCGAACCCGCCCAGGAGGCCCTGGCATGAACATCTGCGGATGTCTCGTTCACGTGAACCGCAACACCATCGTCGCCACGCGCGAGGAAATCGAGCAAATTCAGGGCGTTGAGGTCCATGCCCAGACGGAGGACGGACGCCTCGTCGTCGTGGTCGAAGACACGGAAGACACGCTCGCCTCCGACACCATCATGGCGCTCCACCAGATCCCGGGCGTGATCACCCTGACGCTCAACTACCATCATTTCGAAGACATCCCGCTGCGGGCCCCGCTCGCCGCATTTCAGCCGGAGACCTGACGCATGACCATCTCGGAATCCCGCCGCACCTTCCTCAAAGCCACCGCAGCGGCCAGCACCGCGGCGGCGGCCGGCATCAACCTCGCTCCCAACGGCGCCATCGCACAAACCCCTGGAAACACTGACATTCGCTGGGACAAGGCCCCATGCCGTTTCTGCGGCACCGGCTGCTCCGTGCTGGTCGGCACCAAGGAAGGCCGCGTGGTCGCAACGCAGGGCGACCCGGAGGCTCCGGTGAACCGCGGCCTGAACTGCATCAAGGGCTATTTCCTGTCCAAGATCATGTACGGGACCGACCGCCTGACCACGCCGCTTCTGCGCAAATCGAACGGCGTTTACGACAAAAACGGCGATTTCGAACCGGTGAGCTGGGATGAAGCCTTTGATGTCATGGCGGAAAAATGGAAGGAGGCCCTGGCCGCCAAGGGCCCGACCTCCGTTGGCATGTTCGGCTCCGGCCAGTGGACGGTCTGGGAAGGCTACGCCGCCGCCAAGCTGATGAAAGCCGGTTTCCGCTCCAACAATATCGACCCCAACGCCCGCCACTGCATGGCCTCGGCCGTGGTCGGCTTCATGCGCGCCTTCGGCATCGACGAGCCCATGGGCTGCTACGACGATTTCGAGCACGCGGACACCTTTGTGCTCTGGGGCTCCAACATGGCGGAGATGCACCCGATCCTGTGGTCCCGCCTGACCGACACCCGCCTGACCAAACCGGGGGCCCAGGTTCATGTCCTGTCGACCTTTGAACACCGGTCGTTTGAACTCGCTGATAACGCTCTGGTTTTCAAGCCACAGACCGACCTGGCGATCCTCAACTACATCGCCAACTACATCATCCAGAACGACGCGGTGAATTGGGATTTCCTTGAAAAACATGTTAATATCACAAAGACCGCGACCGATATCGGCTATGGCCTCCGGGATACCAACCCGCTCCAAGAGGCGGCACAAAACCCGAACTCGGGCGAGCTTACACCGATCGATTTCGAGGAATACGCCGCTTCGGTTGCCGACTACACGGCGGAAATGGTCTCTGAACTGTCCGGCGTTCCCGTGCATCAGCTGGAGGCCCTGGCGCAGCAGTATGCCGACCCGAACCGCAAGGTCATGTCGCTCTGGACCATGGGTTTCAACCAGCACACACGCGGCTCCTGGGCCAACGGGTCGTGCTACAACATCCACCTTCTGACCGGAAAAATCTCCGAGCCGGGCAACTCGCCCTTCTCGCTCACCGGCCAGCCCTCGGCCTGCGGCACGGCCCGCGAGGTGGGTACCTTCGCGCACCGCCTGCCCGCCGACATGGTGGTCACGAACCCGGAGCACCGTGCCCATTCCGAGGAAATCTGGAAGCTGCCCGAAGGCACCATTCCCGACAAACCAGGCCTGCACGCGGTCGCCCAGAACCGGGCGCTGAAGGACGGCACGCTTAACGCCTACTGGGTCCAGTGCAACAACAACATGCAGGCCGCGGCCAACATCAATGAGGAAGGTTACCCCGGCTATCGCAATCCGGAAAATTTCATTACGGTTTCAGATCCTTATCCGACAGTGACCGCCATGGCCGCGGACCTCATCCTGCCCACCGCCATGTGGGTTGAGAAGGAGGGCGCCTATGGTAACGCCGAGCGCCGGACGCAGTTCTGGCGGCAGCAGGTCATGGCTCCGGGCGAGGCCAAATCGGACCTGTGGCAGCTCATGGAATTCTCCAAACGCTTCACGGTCGAGGAAGCCTGGGGCGAGGAGCTGATCGCGAAGAAACCGGAACTTGCCGGCAAAACGCTCTATGAGGTGCTGTACGAGAACGGCAACGTGAACCGCTTCCCGCTCAGCGATACCGCCGAAGGCTTCGACAATGTCGAGGCGGAGCATTTTGGTTTCTACGTCCAGAAGGGTCTGTTTGAGGAATACGCCACATTTGGTCGCGGTCACGGTCACGACCTTGCGGATTTCGACGTCTATCACCAGGCCCGCGGCCTGCGCTGGCCCGTGGTTGATGGTGAGGAAACGCTCTACCGCTTCCGCGAGGGCTATGATCCTTACGTGCCCGAAGGCACCGAGGTTGCCTTCTACGGCCATAAGGACAGCAAGGCGAAGATCATCTTCTCGCCCTATGAACCCGCGGCCGAGGAGCCGGATGAGGAATACGATCTGTGGCTCGCCACCGGCCGGGTTCTGGAGCACTGGCATTCCGGATCGATGACCCGCCGCGTGCCGGAACTCCACCGGGCCTTCCCCAGCGCGCTTGTGTTCATGCATCCCGAGGACGCCGAGGCCCGTGGGCTGCGCCGTGGCCAGGAGATCATGATCTCCACCCGCCGTGGCGAGATGCTGAGCCGTGTGGAAACCCGTGGCCGCAACAAGCCGCCCAGGGGGCTCGTCTTCGTGCCGTGGTTCGATGAGGGCCAGTTGATCAACAAGCTCACCCTCGACGCAACCTGTCCCCTGTCCAAGGAGACGGACTTCAAGAAGTGCGCCTGCAAGGTCGAACGCGCCTGATTGAGTAAAACGCGGCGCGTGAATTGCGCGCGCCGCCCTGACCGCCACGGAAGCCTGAAATGTCTGCCGCGAACGCACCAATGTCCCCCCAGCGCCGCCGGTTCCTTACGGATACCGCGCGGATGGGTGCGGGTTGTGCAGTTGCGGGGTCTGGGCTTGCCTGGCTTGCCACGGACTCCCGCGCCCTGCCCGCCGAGGCGCTGCGCCCGCCCGGGGCGTTGCCGGAGGAGGATTTTCTCGCGGCCTGCATCCGCTGCGGCCTTTGCGTGCGGGACTGTCCCTATGACACGCTGAGCCTGGCTGAACTGGGATCCGATGGCCCGGCGACCGGCACGCCCTATTTCACCGCCCGTGAGGTGCCTTGCGAGATGTGCGATGACATTCCCTGCGTCGCCGCCTGTCCCACCGGTGCGCTTGATCCGGACCTGCGGAACATTGACGACGCCCGCATGGGCACCGCCGTCCTGGTGGATCAGGAGAACTGCCTGAATTTCCTCGGGCTTCGTTGCGACGTCTGCTACCGGGTCTGTCCGGTGATTGACGAGGCGATCACGCTGGAAATGTCGCACAATGACCGCTCCGGCCACCATGCGATTTTCGCGCCGACCGTCCATGCGGATCACTGTACCGGCTGTGGCGTCTGCGAGAAGAGCTGCGTCCTGCCGGAAGCCGCGATCAAGGTGCTGCCGGTGCGCCTCGCCCGGGGCTCTTCCGCCGAGCATTACCGCAAGGGCTGGGAGGAGCAGGATAACCACGGCGCGCCGCTGGTGGACGGGCTTATTGACCTGCCCGACCGCCTGCCAGGGCCTGGCACGGACAATCTGGCCGCACCGGGCGGATTTGAGCCCGCCTTCACGGTGCCGGGAGCGGAGCAATGAAGGCAAAAACCGCACTCCCGGTCGGGTATGAGGCGATCCAGGACAAGGGCTGGTGGCTGGCCCACCGGTTTCTGATCCTGCGCCGTCTGTCCCAGGCGTTTTTCCTGGCACTGTTCCTGCTGGGGCCGTGGTTTGGCATCTGGTGGGTGGAAGGGACGCTCGCGGGCTCGCGCACCTTTGGCGTGCTGCCCCTGACCGATCCGTTTGTGCTGCTGCAGGGTATGGTGGCGGGACACTGGCCGGAGATGACCGCACTGATGGGCGCCGTGATTGTTCTGGCCGTCTATGCGCTGATCGGCGGGCGCCTGTACTGTTCGTGGGTCTGCCCGATCAATCCGGTCACCGACGCGGCACACTGGTTGCACGAACGGCTTGGACTGCAAAAGGGCTGGCAGCCCAAACGTCACACACGGCTGTGGCTGATGGGGGCCGTTCTTGTGGTGTCGGCCCTGACCGGCGTTGTCGCCGGGGAGATCGTCAACCCCATCACCATGCTGCACCGGGGGCTGGTTTTCGGGATCGGCTTTGCCTGGGCGCTGGTGCTGATGGTGTTCCTGTTTGACCTGTTCGTGTCGCGGCGCGGCTGGTGTGGGCATCTCTGCCCCGTGGGGGCGTTCTATGGCCTGCTTGGCACCGGCAGCCTTCTGCGCGTGTCAGCGTCCAGGCGGGCGGCCTGCGACGACTGCATGGACTGTTTCGCGGTCTGCCCCGAAAACCATGTCATCGCCCCCGCCCTGCGTGGGAAGGGCGCGGCAACACCCCTGATCCTGTCACCCGACTGCACGAATTGCGGGCGCTGCATCGATGTGTGTTCGGTCGATGTGTTCTCGTTTACGCACCGGTTTGACAGCCATATCGAAGCGCCGCCACGGCCCGAACCCGTCGCCAACAAACCGGCCGCAGGGCCGATACCGGAGGGATGAAATGAAACTGTCGATCATTGCGGGATTTTCCGCACTTGTATCAAGCCTGCTTGTTTCGGGGCTCGTCCTTGCCCAGTCGGGCGGCTCCGTCCAGTCACTGCGGGGTGCGGAGGTTGACGCCACCCTGCCCGCTGTTGAGGTCTACCAGCAGCAGGAGGGCCGCGAGGTGCGCAACTACCGTCAGCAGCCGCCGACAATTCCGCATTCAATGGACCAGTACCAGATCGACCGGCGCACCAACCAGTGCCTGAGCTGTCACGACTGGAGCAATGCGGGCGAGCGTGGTGCGCCGACCCTGTCGATGACCCATTACCTCGACCGCAATGGCAACCAGCTCGACACTGTCGCGGGAACGCGCTGGTTCTGCAACCAGTGTCACGTGCCACAGGCCGACGCGCCCGCTCTCGTGGGCAACGATTTTGAAGCCTCAAGCTCAGCGCACTGACGCAATGCACCGGGAGTAACACCATGCCGGACAAAGACCCAACACCACGCCGCCGAATATGGCCCCTGCGCATCTGGGACTGGTTCTGGAGCCCGACGGGCGTCATCAGTGCGGGTTTCCTTCTGATTGCGGGTTTCCTTGGCGGGATCGTTTTCTGGGGCGGGTTTCACTGGTCCCTGGAACTGACCAATACGGAGGAGTTCTGCACCTCCTGTCACACCATGGAAACGAACCTCGCCGAGTACCGCGAGACGATCCACTACAACAACCACTCGGGCGTGCGCGCGATCTGTTCAGACTGTCACGTGCCGCATGAGTGGCAGTACAAGATGAAGGCCAAGATCATGGCCGTGAAGGACGTCTATCACGAGGTCTTGGGCACCATTTCGACGCCTGAGAAATACGAGGAGCGCCGTCTGGAGATGGCGGCCGCGGTCTGGAAGAAAATGAAGGCCAGCGACAGCCGGGAATGCCGCAACTGTCATGCCTTTGAGTACATGGACTTCACCATTCAGGAAACCCGCGCGGCCGAGAACCACCAGCGGGCGCTGGACGAAAACATGACCTGCATCGACTGCCACCAGGGCATCGCTCATGACCTGGCCCCGGGCTACCTGGAGGAGTACCAGCACGTGGTGGACGAACTGGCCGGCGCAGGCGCGCTGTCCCAGGATGAAACCGATCTGGCCTCGGTCAGGACCTATCTCGACAGCACCGGCAACTGAACCGGCAGCGGCCCCGCACCTGTCGGGGCCGTAACAACAGGACTACGGAGGGCTTTGACATGCTCAGTTTTCTCGACCTGCTCGGCACAATTGGCGGGGCCATTCTCGGTCTGCCCGGCATTTTGGGCGTTGCGCTTGGAATGACGACCCGGCGTTGGCCCATCGCTGCCGGGATGGGCGGTCTGGTGGGGCTGCTCGCGCCGTTTCTACTGGGTGGTTCGCATTCGACCCATGTGCCGATCACGATGACCGAATACGGCATTTCGCTGCTGATCGGGGTTCTGGCGGGCCTCACAGGCTGTGCGATCCGGCACAAGGGCGCGACCGTCTAGCGGCCGGATCTACGGCAGGTCGACCTCGGCAAAGGCGATCAGTTCCGACAGGTCGGCAATCCGCACGGCATTGCCGGTCACGGTCACACCGTGAGATTTCAGCCTGCCAAAAGCCCGCGACAGGCTCTCGGGGTTCATGCCAAGCCGCCCGGCAATCAGCACCTTGTCATGGGGCAGTTCGACCTCGCATGGCCCGGAGGTCTCACCCGCTGTCAGAGTGATCAGGAACTGGGCCACCCGTTGTGGCGCGTTGCGGGTTTTCAGTGATTCAACCTGGTTCACCAGTGAGCGCAGGTGGACGAGCGTACTCGACAGAATGGCGAGGCAGGCCTCCGGACGGCGCAGCATGATGTCGATGATATGGCTCGCGGAAATCTGCATGAGGTGACAGGAGGTTACCGCCTCTGCCGAAACCGGATAGACATCGGCCCGGAGCGCCGCAGCATCGCCAATCGACTGCTCCCGGGTAAACACGCCCACGACAGCCTCCGCACCGCTTGCCGTCATGCGGAATAGCTTCACCCAGCCGTCGAGCACGATGTATATGGTCTGGGCATCATCACCGGCCGCAAAAATCCGCTCGCCGCGATCCCAGGACCGGACCGTGGCTCGTGCGAGGATTTCGTCGGCGACATCCTGCGGACAGTTGCCGATCAATAGCGTATTGCGCGCGACACTGATGTGCTCGTCTTTCAAATTCCCTGCCCCTTACCCGCGTGGGTTCACCCCGTTTTAGTTTCGCATGTGCGGGGGATTTACAAGGGCATTACGGGGCTCAGGCGCAGCACGCGTTTGGTCCGGATTGAGGACGGCTGTAAGGGACCCGGTTCAAACCGCCTGCGGCATCCGGATCGCGGCCTGCCCCTCATAGGCGCGGTAGCCGTTCTGGATGGCAATCTGGTCCGCGATGAATTTCGCGTCGTGCCATACGCCCCAGATGAAGGATGAGCCGCGATGGCTCTGCCATGGCAGGCCAACGAAGTAGATGCCCGGTTCCCGCGACACGCCGCGTTCATGGACCGGTCGTCCCCTGTCGTCAAACGTGTCCGCCCTGATCCAACCGAAATCAAACTGATATCCGGTGGCCCAGAGAACGGTGCCAATCCCGGCCTCTACCAGATCGAGTTCCAGGATGGGGTTCGTTACGCAGTCGGGATCCTCCGGGATATACCGCGCCTCCGGTTCGGGCGGCAGATCAAGCCCATGCTTGGCGATATAGGCATCCGCCTCGTCGAGAACCGAGAGATAGTTTTGATCGCCGGCGATGAGGTTCGTGCGCAGGTCATCGGCGAAGGTGACCTTCCCTTCGTCATAGCCCGCGGTCATGCCGAGCAGTGTCATGCCCTGCTGCGCCAGCCTGCGGAAATCAATGGTCTTTCCACCTTCCGCCCCGCTAACGGCGATTGTCACGTGTTCGGCGCCCGGTCCGGGTGTGTTTGCCGCCCATTTGCCGAGGACGCCAAGCCACCAGACGTTGTCCCTCTGCCGGTAGCGGCGGGGTGGCCGGTCATGGGGTCCGATGGACAGGTAGACCCTGCGTCCCGCCTTCATCAGTTCCTCAGCGATCTGGACGCCGGAGGACCCACCACCCACGACCAGAACCGCGCCATCAGGCAGCTGGTCGGGGTTGCGGTAGGCGTTGGAGTGCATCTGAACCGGTGGCGCGTCGGCCGGAATGACGGGCGGGATGGCCGGTTTCTGGAAGGGTCCGGTCGCCGCGACCACGTTGTGGGCTTCAATTCGGCCGCCGGATGTCTCCAGCAGGAAACCACCGTCCCTCGGCGTCACGGACTTCACCTCAACGCCTGTGCGGATGGGAGCGTCGAGCCGTTTGGCATAGGCCTCGAAATAGGCGGCGACGCTTTCCTTGTCGGCAAAGGCGTCACCGTCGCAGTCGAATTCCATATTGGGAAAGCGGTCATGCCAGGCAGGACCATTTGCGACGAGCGAGTCCCAACGCCCCGTGCGCCAGCGTTCGGCGATCCGGTCGCGTTCCAGTACCACATGCGGGATGCCATGCCCCGTCAGGTGTTCGCTCATGGCAACACCCGCCTGGCCCGCGCCAACCACGACCGTGTCGATTTTTTCCATGGCGTAACTCCTCATGATCCGCTCGGCTGCAAACCTATGGGGGCGCTCGCGGTTTTCGAAACAAGTCAATCGTGAAGCCTTGCTTCCATTCAGGCTAACGCCGCTTAGGCCCGCGCTAACCAGCGGTAAGGGCTGCCGGCACTTTTCAATCCGCGCGGCCTTCGTCATGCTGCCACGGTGCCCGAAACCCGCCCCTGGACGGAGACGCAGATGAGCAGCCACACCCGTATCCGCACATTCAACACGCGCGATACCTATCCCGAACAGAACCTCGACAACGACCTCTGCCAGGCGGTGGTCACCCAGGGCGGAAAAACCGTCTGGCTGCGGGGTCAGTGTCCGCAGAACCTGGACGACGCCAAAAACATCGGGAGCCATGACCCGGTGGAGCAGACCCACAAGGTCATGCAGAACATCCGTCAGCTGATCGAGGAAGCGGGCGGTGAGATGTCGCACCTGGTCAAGGTGGTGGTCTACATCACCGATGTGCGCCATCGCGAGGCCGTTTACCGGACCATGGGTGAGTATATCAAAGGGGTGTATCCGGTCTCTACCGGCCTGGTGGTGCAGGCCCTTGCCCGTCCGGAATGGCTGGTGGAAATTGACGGCACGGCCGTCATTCCGGAGGGATACCAACGATGACCTTTTCACTCGTAGCCCGTTGTTCGCGGACCGGCATGTTCGGCTTGGCAATCTCGTCGTCCTCGCCCGCCGTTGCCGCGCGCTGCTCCTACGCGCGGGCAGGCGTGGGCGCCGTGGCAAGCCAGAACGTCACCGACCCCACGCTTGGTCCGTTTGCGCTCGATCTGATGCAGGGCGGCATGTCGGCGGTCGAGGCCATTGCGGGTGTGCGGGATCAGGGACGCTTTGTCGAATACCGCCAGGTTCTGGCCATCGACAAACAGGGGCGCACCGCAATTCATTCGGGGCCGAACTCGCTGGGGATCTGGACGCAGGCCGAAGGCCGCGACGTGGCGTCGGGCGGCAATCTTCTGGCCAATAATGGCGTGCCGCAGGCCATAGTGGAGGGCTTCGAGCAGTCAACCGGTCACCTGGGCGACCGGCTGATCGCGGCAATGCGGGCGGGCCTGGCCGCGGGTGGCGAGGCCGGGCCGGTGCATTCCGCAGGGATGATGCTGGTGGATCAGGTCAGCTGGCCCGTAGCCGATTTACGTTGCGACTGGACGGAGGACTGCCCGATCGAGGCGGTCGCGACCGCCTGGGAGGTCTACAAACCGCAGCTTGAGGCCTATGTCCAGCGCGCGCTCGACCCGTCCGCCGCGCCCTCCTATGGCGTACCAGGCGACGAGTAAGACGCGCGAGGGAGCAGCTCGGGTAAATTCCTGGGCTTGAAGGTCGCACGGTTCGGGGTCAGGATTTGAGCGGATCAACTGTTCAGGGACCGCCCATGCTGCGTTACACCTTCCGGCAACTGGAATATTTTGTGGCCGTGGGGGAAACCGGCAGCATTGCGCGGGCGTCCGAGCGCATCAACGTGTCGTCGCCGTCGATTTCCTCGGCAATATCGCAGCTTGAGGCCGAGTTCGGCATTCGCCTCTTTGTGCGACAACACGCCCAGGGCCTGTCGCTGACCCAGGCTGGGCGGCAGCTTCTGGCGCAGGCCCAGATTGTGCTGCGCGAGGCCGGTGCGATGATGGACATTGCGGGCGACATTTCCGGATCGGTCCGGGGGCCACTTAGTGTCGGGTGTCTGCTGACATTCGCGCAACTTGTCCTGCCCGCCGTGCGCCGCGGGTTCGAGGAAAAATATTCGGAGGTCCGGCTGCGCCAGCATGAAATGAACCAGGTGGAGATTTTCAGCGCCCTTCGCCGGTCGGAGATCGATCTGGCCCTGACCTATGATCTGGATCTTCCCGCGGATCTGCAGTTCACCGGGCTGATGCAACTGCCTCCAATTGCGCTGATGGGCGTCGATCATACTCTCGCAGATAGGGACGGTGTGACCATGGAGGACCTGAGCGGCCATCCCATGGTTCTGCTCGATCTGCCGCTGAGTTCCGACTATTTCCTGTCCCTTTTCGACGGTCTGGACGGCAAGCCGGTCATCACGGAACGCACCCGCGACATGGCGGTGATGCGCTCGATGGTGGGCAACGGATTTGGCTATTCCATCGCCAATGTGCGGCCGCTCAGCGACACTTCACCCGATGGAAACCCGGTTCGGGTACTTCCCATTGCTGGCAAGGTTCGCCCACTGCGTATGGGGCTGCTGACGGCGCAGGACGCGGACCGGTCCAACGCGGTGCGGGCCTTCATCGAGTTCGTGGCCGGGATGGTGCATGCAGGTCGGTTGAGCCGGATCGGCGGGACCGCCCTTTTGTGACTTAGACAGAGACTAAGCCATGCTTTCGCCACCAGGACTTTTGTGTCGGAACGCAGCCTGTAATCTGCCGCCAAGCCGACAGGAGTGAGGACATATGCTGGACGGACCCGATTCCCGTTACAAGGTGCTTTTTGAACCGCTGACCATTGGTCCGGTCACGGCCAAAAACCGGTTCTACCAGGTGCCGCACTGTAACGGCGGCGGCTATCGCGACCCATCCGCCGCCGCCGCCATGCGCGGGATCAAGTCCGAAGGCGGCTGGGGCGTGATCTTCACCGAACAGTGCGAGATGCACCACACGTCCGAGATCACGCCTTTCATCGAACTGCGCCTGTGGGAAGACCGGGACATGCCGATGCTGGCCAAAATGGCCGACCGGATGAAGGAACACGGCGCGCTCGCGGGTATTCAGCTGGCCTATTCCGGGATCAACGGACCGAACCTCTATACCAAAGAGGTGCCGCGGGCGGTATCACCCGGACCCATCCGGACCTTCACCAACGATCCGATGCAGGCGCGCGCCCTGACGAAGGCTGAAATTGGCGACCTGCGGCGGTGGTTCGTCAATGCGGCCAAGCGTGCGAGATCCTGCGGCTTTGACCTGATCTGCCTCTACGGTGCCCATGGCTTCGGGATTTTTCAGCACTTCCTGAGCCGCGCCACCAACATGCGCGACGACAAATATGGCGGCAGTCTGGAAAACCGCTCCCGTTTCGCGCGGGAAGTCATCGCCGATATTCGCGACGCCGTAGGCGACACGATGGGTTTGACCCTGCGGGTGTCGCTCGACGAAACCATTGGTGATCTGGGATTTTCCAACGCGGAGGTGCGTGAGTTCATTGAGATGAACAAAGACCTGCCGGATCTCTGGGACCTCGCACATGGCACATGGGAGGACTGCTCCGGCCCGTCGCGCTTCAAGGAGGAGGCGGCGCAGGAGGCCCTGGTGCGCGGCATTCGCGAGCTGTCTTCGAAACCCGTGGTTGGTGTCGGCCGTTTCACCTCGCCCGATGTCATGGCCCGTATGGTCAAATCCGGCGTGCTTGATGCGATTGGCTGCGCGCGGCCATCCATTGCCGATCCGTTCCTGCCGAACAAGATCGCGGAAGGCAGGATCGAGGACATCCGCGAGTGCATCGGCTGCAATATCTGCATCACCGGTGACATGACCATGTCGATCAGCCGCTGCACCCAGAACCCGACGTTTATGGAGGAATGGCGCAAGGGCTGGCATCCCGAACACATGAATGCCAAAGGCGACAGCGAAAACGTACTCGTGGTTGGTGCCGGACCCGCCGGACTGGAGGCCACACGGGCCCTGGCGGAGCGTGGATACGACGTGGCCCTGGCGGAGGCCGGTACGGTGCTGGGCGGTCGGGTAGCGCGGGAGCGGCACCTGCCTGGCCTCTCAGCCTGGGGCCGTGTCGCGGATTACCGCGAATACCAGATCAGCCAAAAGCCCAATGTCGAGACATATTTCGACAGCGTCCTCGATGCGGAGGCGATCCTGGAGTTTGGCTTTCAAAACATCTGCATCGCCACCGGCGCGAAATGGCGTGCCGATGGCGTCAGCCGCCAGCATGTGGTGCCGTTCCCAATGGACGGGGCCATGCCGGTTTTCACGCCGGACGACATCATGGACGGCAAACGCCCGACGGGTCACGTGGTCATTTATGACGACGACCACTACTACATGGGCGGAGTTCTCGCGGAACTGCTCCGCGGCCAGGGGTGTGAGGTGACGATTGTAACGCCCTCGGCATATCTCTCGGACTGGACGATCAACACGCTGGAACAGCACACGATCCACCGGCGTCTTGCGGAGATGGGTGTGGAGATTGTGCTGAACCGGGGTGTGGTCAAAATCGCGGCGGGTCACGTGGTGTCGAACTGCATCTACACCGATCAGACCCGGCGCATCGACTGTGACGCCGTAGTGGTCGTCGCGTCGAAGCTTGAGAACAACCGCATTTATCACGATCTGATGGCCCGCGAAGCTGACTGGGCAGATGCCGGGATCCGGTCGGTTCGTATTATTGGCGATGCGGAGGCGCCGGGGCCGATTGCCTGGGCCACCTATGCCGGGCACCGCTATGCGCGGGAACTGGATGGTGCGGATATTGGTGACGACCTGCCATTTCGCCGGGAAATCACGGATCTGGCGGCGGAATGAGCAGCGATCCGTTTCCATTTTCCGAAGACATAACGCGGGAGATGCTCGACTGGACCGCAATGCGCATCGCGGACGGCCCGGACCCCACGCATGGCGCCCAGGCTTTTGCGGCACTTGAAACGGTTCTTGGTGGCTCGATTACGGAGGATGGCCTGGGGGCGCAGCGGGCCTTTGAACTGTTCACTGACACAATCGTTCCGGCCACACGACCGTTCGGGCATCCGACCTCCCTGTCCTTCGTGGCCGCCGCACCATCGCGGGCCGCGCTGAGTTTTGATGCGGCGCTTGGGGCTGCGGGGATATTCGCGGGCAACTGGGACGGGGGTGCCGGAGCCATTCACGCGGAAAACCAGGCGCTGCGCTGGCTCGCGGACCTGGCGGGCTGGCCCGACAGTGCGGGTGGTGTTTTCGTGGCGGGTGGCACTCTTGGCAATCTGTCCGCGCTTCATGCAGCGCGCGAATGGCACTCGCGCCAGCACAACACCCACGCCCGCCGCGCCATACTCTGCTCGTCCGAGGCACACAGTTCCATCGCCGCCGTGGCGCGTGTCATGGATGCGGAGCTGATCACCGTTCCGGCTGACGACACAGGGCGTATGTCCGCGGACGCGGCAAGGGAGGCATTGGCCGGGAACGTCTTTGCAATCGTGGCCAATGGCGGCGCCACCAACTGCGGCGCGGTGGATGACATCGGAGGGCTTGCCGAAATTGCGGACGAACACGGGCTGTGGCTGCACGTGGACGGGGCCTATGGCGGCGCGGCTCTGGCTGATCCGGAAATGCGCCCGGCGTTCGACGGTATCGAGCGGGCCGACAGCCTGATCGTCGATCCGCACAAATGGCTGTTCGCCCCGTACGACTCCTGCGCGCTGATCTATCGCGACGCGGGTCACGGCGCGGCCGCGCATGGACAGAAAGCGGTGTATCTCGACACGGTGGACAAAACCCACTGGAACCCGTCCGACTATGCGCTGCACCTGACCCGGCGGGCGCGTGGGCTGCCGCTGTGGTTTTCCCTCGCAACCCATGGCAGCCGGGCCTATTCCAGCGCCATTGCCCGTACGCGTGAAATCGCGGCGGAGGTTGCGGAGGGTATCGACGGGCTGGACGGCCTGACGCGCCTGCTGGGACCACAACTGACGGTGATCCTGTTCCGGCCCGATGGCATGTCCGAGGAGGACATGATCGGGTGGGCCGAGGTTCATCGGCGGTCGGGCGCCCTGCTCTGCCTGCCGACCCGCTGGCGCGGGGAGATGGTTTTCCGGCTCTGCTTCGTGAACCCGCAGACGAACCCGGCCCAGGTTCTCGGTGTCCTGAATACACTTTGTTCATGAGGTTACGGCTTTGAACACGCTCGAAATTCTGGAGAGGCTCATTGCTTTCAACACGGTCAGTAAGCGGTCAAACCTCGATCTGATCGACCATGTTGAGGATTTCCTGCGGCATCTTGGCGCACGGGTTACCCGCATCAATGATCCGGACATGCCGAAAGCCGGTCTGGTGGCGGAGATCGGTCCGGAAGGCCCCGGTGTGCTGCTCTCCGGCCATACGGATGTCGTACCCACCTACGGCCAAAACTGGACCCGCGACCCATTCCGCCTGACGCGGGAGGGAGACCGTCTTTATGGGCGCGGAACCACTGACATGAAGGGGTTCGTGGCCTCGATGCTGTCCACGGCCGGGGCCGCCAGCAAGATGGACCTGCGCGAGCCGCTGAAACTGGTCCTGTCCTATGATGAGGAAATCGGCTGCGTCGGGATTGCGCGCATGATCGACCGGGTCGGTCCGCTTATCGGCAAACCGAGTCTCGCCATCATAGGCGAGCCCACGGAAATGCAGGTGGCCACCGGCCACAAAGGCAAACGGGCCTGGCGGGCGGATGTGACTGGCGATGCCGGCCATTCGGCGCTCGCGCCGAGGTTCACCAATGCCCTCAATGTGGCCGCGGATTTCGTGAGGGAGCTTGAAACGATCCAGACTGACCTCGCTCAAAATGGCTTACGCGATGATGCGTACGACATCCCCTACAGCACCGTGCATGTCGGCATGCTCTCCGGCGGGCGGGCGCTCAACATCGTGCCGGATCATGCGGAGATGACGTTTGAAATCCGTCATCTGGCGCAGGATGATCTGGACGAGCTTGAACAGCGCATCAGGGACGAAGCCGACCGGGTCCGCACCCGCCATGGCCCGGCGGCCAGATTGGACCTTCACCGGATCACGGCCTATCCCGGGCTCGAAACGCCAGGGGATCATCCCGTGGTTTCCCAGATGGTCCAGCTTGCGCAGACCCGGAAAACGAAGGTTGCTTACGGCACTGAGGCGGGGTTCTTCGACGCTCTTGGAATTCCCACCGTCGTCTGTGGTCCGGGGTCGATGGAGGGACAGGGCCATAAGGCTGACGAGTATGTGGAGATCGCGCAGATTGAGGCGTGTGATCTGATGTTGCGGCGCCTGCTTGAAACGCTCAAAGCCTGACACGGGCCGCGCAAACCGGGTGCGGACGCCGACTGGCCCGTGAATAGGCAAACCTGAAGCAGACCTGCTAAATTTGCGGGCATTTTGGAGCAGCGAATTAGGCCCAGCCTAACAAGCGCTGAGGTATACTGGTCTTCTGCCGGGGCACGCGTATTTCTATGCTGCCTGAAAGGCCGCGCAATGCCCAGGAGACCTGTTTGCCTCGAAATACCGAAATCGCCATCGACGTGCGCGACGCGGTCAAACGATATGGACCATTCACGGCACTCAAAAAGATCTCCCTCTCCATCCACGACAACGAGTTTTTCACCCTGTTGGGACCGTCCGGCTGCGGCAAGACAACGCTTCTGCGGATGATTGCGGGCTTTGAGGACGTCACGGAGGGCGCGATCTTCCTCTATGGCGAGGGTATCGACGCCCTGCCCCCACACAAACGTCCCATCAACACGGTGTTTCAAAACTACGCCCTTTTTCCGCATATGAGTGTCTTGGAAAATGTGGGGTTCGGGCTGGAGATGCTCGGCAAATCAAAGGCCGAAGCCCGTGCCCGCGCCGGTGAGGCGCTGGAAATGGTGCAGTTGTCGCAGTTCGCCACCCGGATGCCATCACAGCTTTCCGGTGGTCAGCAGCAGAGGGTGGCGCTGGCCCGCGCGCTCGCACCACGGCCGAAGGTGCTGCTACTCGATGAGCCACTCTCCGCGCTCGACCTGAAACTGCGCAAGGCGATGCAGGTCGAGCTCAAGCATCTTCAGCGCGAAACCGGCATCACCTTCATCTTCGTCACCCACGACCAGGAAGAGGCGCTGACGATGTCCGACCGCATTGCGGTCATGTCGGCGGGCGAACTGCAGCAGCTGGGTGAGGCCCGCGACATCTATGAGCGCCCGCGCAACGTCTTCGTGGCCGATTTCATCGGAGAGACCAACCTGATGGAGGTCACCGTCGATGCCATAAACGGCGGCCGGGCTCAGTGTCACCTCGGCGGCGGTCACAAACTCACCTGCGACGCGGTTGAGGGAATAACACCTGGTGCCAAAGTCCACATGTCCCTGCGTCCCGAACGCCTGTTTTTGTCCGTTGAACCGGTCGAGAACGAGAGCCTGACCGGGCGGGTCCGCGAGATGATCTATATCGGCACGGATACCGCCACCATCGTTGACCTCGATGGTGGGCCGCAGTTCACCGTGCGCTCGTCCAATTCTTCCCGCGGCAACGCCCGCACCTTTGAACCCGGCACCGAGGTCGCGGTTAACATGGAGCACGGAGCCGGCCGGCTCCTCGTCGACTGATGGCGGGTGGTGCGGCAACCGGCGGATCGGTCCAGAGCGAAACCTACAGGGAGGCGCGCACGTGGCTGCTGCTGCCCGCCTGGGTCACGCTGGGTATTCTGACACTGGCGCCATTGACCATCATGCTGGTCTATTCCTTTCTGACCAAGGAATTCCGCGGCGGTGTGATCTGGGAGTTCAGTCTCGCGGCCTACGATCAGTTTTTCTTCGACCGCGGCCTGTTCGGTGACGAGCCGCCCCGCATTGAGTGGACATATATTGGCATATTTTGGCGGTCCATCTGGCAGGCCGGTGCCGCGACCGTTTTGAGCCTGCTGATCGGGTTTCCAACCGCGTATTTCATCGCGATGCGGCCGCAAAAGGAACGCGCCCTGTGGGTGTTCCTTGTCACCATCCCCTACTGGGTCAATCTGCTGATCCGGACCGTGTCCATGAAGTTCCTGCTGCGCGATGAGGGGCCGCTGAATGAGGGGCTGATGGCCATCGGCCTGATTTCCGAGCCGCTTGGCATCGTCAACACAAACCTGGCGGTGCAGCTTGGGCTGTTCTACTCCTATCTGCCCTTCATGGTCCTGCCGATCTATGCGGCGGTGGAACGCTACAATCTGGCCCTGTCCGAGGCCGCGGCGGATCTCTATGCGCCGCGCTGGACCATTCTGCGCCGGATCGTGCTGCCATCGGTACGGCCCGGGATCGTGGCCGGATGCATCCTGGTTTTTGTGCCGTCCCTGGGATCCTTCCTTGCGCCTGACCTTCTGGGCGGTGCGAAGACGTTCATGATCGGATCGCTGATCGAGGAGCAGTTCAAGGGCAATGCCGGAAACTGGCCCTTTGGCGCGGCGGCCTCCATGATCCTGCTGACAATGGTGCTGATCCTCCTGATCCTCTCGGCCCGACCCTCGCGCAAGGGAGTGCGGTAATGGCGAAACCATATGACCTGCGCCACTACCCGGGGTTTCTCGGCGTCACGTTGCTCTGCCTGCTGATCCTCTACGCACCACTCGGCGTCGTGGCCGTCTACAGTTTCAACGGGTCCCAGTCGATCACCATCTGGGAAGGCTTCTCGCTGCGCTGGTACGTGGACGTGTTCACCGGCCCCGAGAGCGCCAAGTTCAAACAGGCCGCCTGGAACAGCTTCATTATCGCAATCGTAGCGGCGACCATCGCGACCTCCATCGCCACCCTCGCGGCGACGGCCGTGCTGCGCGCCGGTAAATTCCGAATGCGAACCCTGTCCATCGGACTCATCTCCCTGCCCCTGATGGTGCCGGAGATCGTGACGGCCGTGGCAACCCTGATCTTCTTCAACGCCATTGCGTTCGAGCGCGGGCTGATGACGATCCTGCTGGCCCATATCGCCTTCTGCATACCCTTCGCCTACATGCCGATTTCGGCCCGAATGCAGGGCATTGAGGCCAGCTATGAGCAGGCCGCGATGGACCTCTACGCCACCAGGCGGCAGGCGTTTACGCGTATTCTTCTGCCCCTGATGATGCCCGGCATCGTTTCCGGCTTCATCCTCGCCTTCATCATCTCGCTAGATGACTTCATCATCACGAATTTCGTGAAAGGCGCGGGTGTCGAAACCCTGCCCACCGCTATTTTCGGTGCCGTGAAACAGGGCATTAAACCCAATATCATGGCGATTTCGACCATGCTGCTGGCCGTCTCCATCGTCATGGTAACACTGTCATGGCTCATCGGCCGCAAGGACCAAAAAAACCTGATCCAACAGAGGAAGAAAAAATGAAAAAACTGCTGACAACAGCCGCCGCACTCAGTCTCATCGCCGGGGCCGCCAGCGCGGAGGGCAAACTGGTGATCTATCACTGGTTTGAATACATGCCGCAGGACCTGCTCGAGAAATTCAGCGAGGAGCATGATGTCGAGGTCGTGATGGACACCTACGACAGCAACGAGGCCCTGCTCGCGTCTCTGAAGGCCGGGGCCATCGGAACCTATGACGTGGCGGTGCCGGGTGACTACATGGTTCAGATCATGGGCAACGAGGGCCTGCTGGATACGATTGCCGACGGCGAACTTGCCAACAAGGGCAATATCGCACCGGAATGGGCCGATCCGTCCTTCGATCCGGGCCGCGCCTCCTCCATCCCGTACCAGTGGGGATCGACCTCCTTTGCTGTCAATCGCGATGTGTATGAAGGCGATATCAACAGCACCGACATTCTGTTCAATCCACCCGAGGAACTGTCCGGCAAAATCAACATGCTCGACAGCCAGGGTGAGGTCCTCGCCATGGCCGCCCTTCACATGGACATCCCCCAGTGCTCGTCGGACCGCGACCAGTTGCGCGCGCTGAATGACATGCTCCAGAGTGCCAAGGCGCACTGGGCCTCCTTCAACTCCGACACGGCCAAGGAGGTGCTTGTCTCCGGTGACGCGGCCGCGGGCCAGATCTATGACGGTTTTGCCGCCAAGGCGCGCGCGGAAGGGGCCAATGTGGAATACGCCTTCCCGACCCAGGGCTATATCGTGTGGATGGACAATGTGGTGCTGCTGAAGGACGCGCCGAACCGTGAGAACGCGCTCCTGTTCATGGATTTCCTGCTTGAGCCCGAAAACATCGCGGCAGTCACCAACTACGCGCGTTACAACGCAGGCGTCACCGGAGTGGCCGGGTTCCTTGACCCGTCCCTGGCCGAACAGCCCGAAAGCAATCCCCCGGCCGAAGCCGGCGCGGGTGTTTTCATCGAGGTCTGCGACCAGGCCACCCAGGAAGTCTACGACCAGATCTGGACCAACCTGAAGAAGTGACACGCTTCAACCCGCCCCGGCTTGAGTGTCGGGGCGGGTGTTTGCGGCAACCGATCAGCCTTCCAGAAATGCCTGCAGGTTGGCACCGAGCGCATCGCTAAGGTAGCCGCCCTCCTGGACAAACAGCAGCGGCGCGGATTGAGCCGACAGGCGCTGGCGGATTCGTCGGAAGCCCTCTTCGGTCACGGCGAGGCCCTGAAAGGGGTCATGGATCGAGGCATCGAGACCCAGGGCGACAACAATACAGTCAGCCCCGAATGCCTCAATCCGCGCAAGCGCCACCTCAAGCGTTTCAAGCCATTCATCATCACCGGTGCCGCGGGCGAGCGGCAGATTGAGGTTCGCGCCGAGTCCCGCGCCCTCGCCACGCTCATGGGCATGGCCCCAGAAGAACGGGTAAAACCGCGCCGGATGGGCATGGATGGAGACGGTGAGCACGTCCGCCCTCTGATAGAAAATCCCCTGCGTGCCGTTGCCGTGATGCACGTCCACGTCCAGAATTGCTGGCCTGAACCCCTTATTGCGCAGCCGTTCGGCAGCGATCGCGGAGTTGTTCAGAAAACAAAACCCTCCGGCGAGGTCGGCAAACGCATGGTGCCCCGGCGGACGACAGAGCGCGTAGGTATTATTCTCGCCCCCGACCAGAAGGTCCGCACCGGTAATGGCCGTCTGCGCCGACCAGTAGGCGCTCTCCCATGTATGTTCAGAGATCGGACAGGCCGTATCGGCCTGGTGCCACCCGGCCTGGCCTATGGCCGATTTGGGGTAGCTGTCGCTACGACTGGCGGGATGAATGTTGGGGATCACCTCCGGCGCCGCGCCTTCAATACGGGACCAGCGGGCGTGGATCGTGCAAAGGAAGGTGAGATATTCCGCGGTGTGTATGGCTGCAATGGGCCCCATTCCGGCGTCCTTTGGGGCTTCAAAGGCATACCCCGCGGCTTCCGCGCCGGCTTTAAGCACGCCGATGCGTGCGGGCTGTTCCGGGCTGCGGCTCACGACGCCATTGGCCATGAAATTCTGCGGGTCGTGGCGCTGCTGGCGCGTGTCGAGAATGGCTTTCATGTCTGTCTCCGCAAGGTCTCAAAGGCCGGTCCAGGCAGGACCAGCGCGGTTTCTCCTGGTATGGTTTCAAAACCGACCCGGTCATAGAACGCACGGGCGCGGGCATTGTGATCGTGCACGATAAGGCGCAGGAACCCCGCACCCCAGAGACGCACGGCATGGTCGGATGCGGCCCGCAGAAGCGCCGGACCAAGACCCTCGCCACGGGCTTCCGGCGCGACCCAGAGATCCGAGACGAAAAGCCCCGCCGATCCTCGCCCGGTCGAGAAAAGCGGCGAGAACAGCGTCAGGCCCAGCACGGCCTCTCCCTCGGTCGCGACGCAGGCCCAGGCCGATGGCACAGGGCCAAAAAGCGCATGTTCCAGTGCGGTACGGTCGGCTCGATGGTTGTCACCAAGATCCTCCGAGAGCGCCCGCAGGCCGGTATCCAGCGCCACCAGATCCGGTTCTTCGGCCAGTTTGATGTCGAAATCCATCGCCATGGCTCAGATCGCGGTCGCCGCCGCGCCCTTGAGTCCCAGCAACGCGCGGGCCTCGTCCGGGGTGGCCGGTGTCCGGCCCATCTCCTCAACGATGCGGCGAATTTTTACGACCTGATCCGCGTTGCGTCTCGCCAGAACACCCTTGGATAGCATCAGGTTGTCCTCCAACCCCACGCGCACATGCCCACCCATCGCGGCGGCCATGCTGGCCATGGGGATCTGGTGCCGCCCGGCCGCCAACACGGAAAACGCGTAATCCGAACCAAACAGCCTGTCCGCGAGGTGTACCATGTGGGTCAGGTTTTCCGGGTCCGGCCCCATGCCGCCGAGAACGCCAAACACAAACTGGATGAAGAACGGCGGTTCAACCACGCCCCGATCCGCGAAATGACGCAGCATGGTAAGGTGGCTCATGTCGTAGCATTCAAACTCAAACCGCGCACCGCGTTCCTGGCCCAGGTCGTTCAGAATGGTCGCGATGTCGCGGGGCGTGTTCTTGAACACGAGATCATCGGAGTTTTCGAGAAACGGCTTCTCCCAGTCGTGTTTCCATTCCGTAATGCGCGCAACCGCCGGATAGAGCGCGAAGTTCATCGTACCCATGTTCAGCGAGCACATTTCCGGCGCGACGGCACGGGCGGCAGCAAGACGGTCATCGAGGGACATGACCGCGCTGCCACCGGTGGAAAGATTGAGGACCGCATCGGTCGCGGCCCTGATACGCGGCAGGAAGCCCATGAAATGCTCGACCGCCGCCGAGGGTCGTCCGGTCCGAGGGTCGCGGGCATGGAGGTGCAGGATCGCCGCACCGGCCTTCGCCGCGTCGATGGACTGCGTGGCGATCTCATCAGCCGTAATGGGCAGGTAAGGCGACATTGAGGGTGTGTGGATGGAGCCGGTGATGGCGCAGGTGATCAGGATCTTGGACATGACAGTGCCTCAGGCGGTCTCCCGCATCTCAACGGACAGCTCGGCCTCAAATCGGGTGAACGCCTGGTCGAGCAGGGCCATGATTTCCCCTATCTGTTCCCCCGTCACAATGAGCGGTGGGCAGACAAGGAAATGATCGCCCTCAAGACCGCCCCTCGTGCGCCGGGAATAGAGGATCAGGCCAAGGTCATAAGCGATTTCAACCAAGCGGTTGTAAGCGTTTAGATCACGCGGCAGAGGCGTCATCGTGGTCCGGTCCGCGACCAGCTCAAACGCGAGAAGCAGCCCCTTGCCACGCACGTCGCCGATGAAGGAATACCGCTCCATCAAACCGGTCAGTTCCGCCTTGAGCAGGTCCCCCATCCGGGCGGCGTTCCCGATCAGATCCTGTTCCTCAATCTCCTCAAGCACCGCAAGCCCCGCCGCACAGGCCATCGGATTGCCGGCATAGGTGAACCCGTGCAGGAAGCCGCCCGCATCGAGCACCGGCTCCACCAGTCGAGCGGGAGCCACGACAGCGCCCAACGGCGCATAGCCCGCGCCAAATCCCTTTGAGAGCACGGTGATATCCGGCACGACGCCGAAATGCTCCGAGGCGAGAAACCTGCCGGTACGGCCCGCCCCTGACATAACCTCGTCGAAGATAAGCAGGACGCCATATTCATCGCAAATCTCGCGGACGCGTCCGTAGTAACTGTCCGGCGCGACCAGTGCGCCGGTCGAGGCTCCACCGATGGGCTCCATCATAAAGGCCAGCACGGTCTCCCGACCCTCCGCCTCGATCCGCGTACGCAAAAGTTCGGCGTATTTCAGACCGCGCTCCTCCTCGCTCAGATCGTCGCGGTCGAGATAGGTCATCGGCGCGTCGATCTTGGGCATGCCCTCCATCATTGGCGCGAACGGCTCCCGCAGCGGGTCGTATCCCGTCAGGTCGAGCGCGCCAAAGGTGCAGCCGTGAAAGGACGGGAAGCGCGAGATGACCTTGTACCGCTGCGCGTCGCCCTGCGTGATCGCGTATTGCCGCGCAAGTTTAACCGCGCTTTCCACCGCCTCCGAACCGCCGGAAACAAAGAAAACCCGGTCGAGACCCGGCGGGCAGAGCGACACGGTTTTGGCTGCCAGATCCTCGGAAGGATGGGTGCGGAAATGCAGGCGGTAGCCGAAGGTCGCCCTGTCCATCTGCGCCTTCATCTTTGCCAGCACACGAGGATTGGAATGGCCGATATTGGAGACCATCGCGCCGGAACAGGCGTCGATATAGCGCTTGCCGCTCTCATCGAAGAGATAGATCCCCTCGCCACGGTCGAGAAACGGCCGCGGGTTGCGGGTCTGGTAAAACAGATGGCCGCCGTCCTGACCGCCTTTTTCCTCGTTCACGGCGCGTTCTCCAGATGTTTGCGGAGAAAGGCACGGGTCCGTTCCTTTTCAGGGTTTCTGAAGATCACCCCTGGTGGCCCTTCCTCCACCACAACGCCCTGATCCATGAAAAGCACCCGGTCACAGACGGCCGCCGCAAAGTCCATCTCGTGGGTGACGATGATCATCGTCATGTGCTCCTCGGCGAGCTTTTTCATGACCTGATTGACCTCATCGACCAGTTCGGGATCGAGCGCCGAGGTCGCCTCGTCAAAGAGCATGAGCTTCGGTTTCATTGCCAGCGCCCGCGCGATGGCGACGCGCTGTTTCTGCCCGCCGGAAAGCTGCGAGGGGTAATAGTCGATCCGCTCCAGCATGCCGACCTTATCAAGCTGTTCCTCCGCCACCGCATCGGCCTCCCTGTCCGACAGACCCTTCAGGAATTTCGGCGCCATCGTCACGTTCTCCCGCGCGGTCAAATGCGGGAAAAGATTGAAGTGCTGAAACACCATCCCGATGTCCTGGCGCATGGCGTTGATGTGCTTCTCGTACTGGCGGTGCGGCAGCGACTTGTTGACCTGCGTCCCGTCGAGCCAGACCTCGCCGCCTGTCAGTGGATCGAGATCGTTGATCGCGCGCAGCAACGTCGATTTGCCGGACCCGGATGGCCCGATGATCGCGACAATCTGTCCACGCGCGACGTTGAGGCTGATGTCCTTGAGCACCTCAAGTTTGCCGAAAGACTTCTGGGCGTGGCGGATCTGGACGAATTCGGGATTATCGCTCATGGAATGCCTCGCGGACTGTCAGCGTGAAAGCGAGATGCGACGCTCGATCCGGCGCTGCACCCACTCCATGCAAAGGTTGATGACGTAGTAAAAGGCCGCAGCCAGCAGGTAGAACTCAAACGGCCGGTAGGTCGCGCCGATGGCCCGCTGCGCCGACAGGGTCAGCTCGCTCACACCAATCACCGAAACCAGCGCGCTGTCCTTGAGAAGCGCGATCATGTTGTTGCCAATGGGCGGAATAACGGCGCGCACCGCCTGGGGCACCACGACCTTGCGCAGCGCCTGGCCGCGACTGAGACCCACGGTCCGGGCGGCCTCCATCTGGCCCTTGTCCACCGAAAGGATCGCGGTCTGGATCAGCTCGGAATTGTACACCGCGAAGTGCAACCCCAAACCGATCACACCGGCCACGAAGGCGGGCAGATCGACGCCGATCTGCACCAGTCCAAAATAAATCAGGAAAAGCTGCAGCAGCAGCGGAGTACCCATAAACACAAACTCGACCACTTTGAACGGCCAGCGGATCACGGCCGGAGCATAGAGCGCCACTACCGCAAATAAGATACCGCCAAAAAAGCTCAAGAGAGCGGCCGCGACCGTGATGCCGATGGTCCACAGACCGCCTAGCAGAACGATGTCGAGATATTTCGGAATGACCGTGAAATCGAGGCCCATGGGTTACATCCTTCGCGGTCAGGTGATCTGCACACGCCGGTCAAGCCAGGCCACCGCCCGTCCCGTCGCGTAGATGATGATGATGTAAAGGATGCCCGCGAGCAGGAACATTTCAAAGGGCTTGTAGGTCGAGCCGATATAGCGCTGCGCCGTATAGGTAAGCTCCACAACCGAAATCGCCGCGACGAGTGCGGTGGACTTGATCAGCATGTTGAGATTGACACCGAGTGGCCGCACCATCAGCCGCGCCGCCTGTGGCAGGGTCACCTTGTAGAACCCCTGGAACTGGCTCAGGCCGAGCGTCCGGGCCGCCTCACGCTGGCCCTTGTCGATGGAAATGATCGCCCCGCGGATCGTCTCCGTCATGTAGGCGCCGACATTTACGCCCAGCCCGATGACGCCGGCCTCAAAGGCTTCGAGCTGGATCCCGACCTGCGGCCCGCCGAAGTAGAGGATGAAGAGCTGGATCAGCGCCGGGGTCCCGCGAAAAACGCTGACATAGGCCGCGCCTATGAAACGCAGCACCCTGAACCGCGACAGCCGCGCCGCCGCCCCGAGTGCACCCATGGCAAGCCCCAGAAGCGCGGTCAGAACCGAAAGCTGGATGGTAACAAGGGCCGCCTCCAGAAAGAACGGGTAGACCCGGAGCATCAGGTCGGTGTCCATCAGACCCCCTTTGGATCAGCGGCGCGGAAAGGTGTGGTGGAAGCGGCGCATGAAATTGGCGCAGCATCCCGGTGGCACCGCGCCCGAAAGGACGCAGTGACCTCAGTTCATCCGGCTCAGCGGATGTCCGCGCCGACCCATTCTTCCGCAATGGCCAGGTAGGTGCCGTCTTCCATCATGGAATCGAGTGCCTCCTGCATTGCGGCGGCAAGTTCCGGATTGCCCTCACGGATCGCGATACCCGCGCCAAAGGGCTCGGTGGTGGGATCAGCGAACATCTCGAACTCCTGACCCTTCTCGCCCATGGCAAGGATCGCGGCGATGGAGTCGTTCACGATCGCGTCGACGCGTCCGTTCTCCAGCTCCAGCAGTAGCTCGGGCAGGCCCTTGTAGGTGTTGATGTCGTAGCCCTTCTCACGCGCCCAGGCCTCGTGGGTTTCGCCCAGCGTCAGGCCGACCTTCACTCCGTCCAGATCCTCAAGGCTGGCGATCCCGGATCCCGGCTGGGTGAAAATGGCGCGCTTGTCAGAGTAGTAGGGCCCGACGAAATCCACGACCTCGTCACGTTCCTCGGTGATGGTCATGGAACCAACAATCGCATCATATTTGTTGGCCAGCAGCCCTCCGATGATCCCGTCCCAGGCTGTGGTCACGATTTCGGCCTCAAGGCCCATCCGTTTGGCGATCTCGGTGCCGATGGCCGGGTCGAAACCCACGACCTCGTTCTGGTCATTGACGAAGTTAAACGGCGGATAGGCCCCCGACATCGCGATGCGGATCACGCCGTTTTCCTTAAGCGTTTTAAGCTCCTCAGCAGCGGCAGCAAAGCCGACCGT
Source organism: Amaricoccus tamworthensis (assembly GCF_049800875.1). Lineage (NCBI taxonomy): Bacteria > Pseudomonadati > Pseudomonadota > Alphaproteobacteria > Rhodobacterales > Paracoccaceae > Amaricoccus > Amaricoccus tamworthensis. Next base: position 282,412 of record NZ_JBNAFV010000004.1, read on the forward strand.
GGCAAAGGCGGCGGCAAGAACGGTGGATTTCAGGATGGTGCGGCGTGACGTCATTTCGGTCTCCATGTTGGATCATCTGTCCGCGGGCCGAACGCCCGGGAAGGTTGGCGGATTGATTCCGCTCTGCAGCGGAAGCCTTGCATTTGCCGAATCATCGTGCAAATAAATAATCAAAATCATCATCATAGATCTGGTCTATGCAGCCACCCGATACCGGCCGTTTCCCCTGGAACCTCGACTGGAACCTCCTGCGCACCTTCATCGTCGTGGTGGAACAGCGCGGCATCTCCAAAGCCGCCGGTGTCCTTGGCCTCAAACAGCCGTCAGTCTCCGCCGCCCTGAAGCGTCTTGAAACGGCGGTGGGCAAACGGCTCATCATCCGCAAACCCAACGAGTTCGTCGTCACCCGCGCCGGCCAGCGTCTCTACTCGGAATGCACCGAAATATTCAGCACCGTCTCGCAGCTGCCCACGGTTCTCAGCGAGGAGGTCGCGGAACTGCGCGGCCACCTGTCCTTCGTGGTCACCAGTTCCGTCAGTTCCACCCATTTCGACGACATGCTGCACGGCTTTGCATCGGCCCATCCCGGCGTCACCTACTCGTTTGACGTGCAGGAGAGCGATGAGGTCGAGAGCATGATCGCCCGCAACCGCGCCAGCTTCGGCATCTGTCTGCTCTCCACCCTGCCCGGCAGCCTCAACCGGGTTGAACTCTACCGCGAGTTCTTTGGCCTCTACTGCGGCCCGCGCCACCCGCTGTTCAACGCCGCTACCGTCTCGCCCGCCGACCTCGAAGGCGAGCCCTTCGTGGCCTTCCAGACCGAAACACCCAGCGGCCCGCTTGAGCAGGTCTCCCGTCTGCGCCACCGGCTCAAACTCTCCCCGCAATGGCGCGGCGTGTCGTCCAGCCTGAACGAAATCCGCCGCATGATCATCGCCGGCATCGGCATCGGCGCCCTTCCGGTCCACGTCGCCCAACAGGACGTCACCGCCGGCCGCATCCGCCAGCTTCCCCCGTATTCCGACCTTCCCTGCATCAGCATCTACCTGATCAGCAACCCCGCCCGCCGCCTGACCGAAGCCGAAGCCGCCTTCCTCGACCACGTGCACAGATCCGTTGAGACCATTCCGGAAGGGGAAAGGGTTTATGGTGGCTGACGGTCACAACCCTTGGGGCAAACGTACAGATTGTCAGGCCGTTTGAATGAATTAAGTTTGTCAGCGGTTGCCAGACACCGGAAAGCGTTCGTCAACCCGGCCCGAACCAGTCAATACCTGTGATTTTCAGAGGAATGGTGCCCCAAGACGGACTTGAACCGCCGACCTACTATTTACGAAACAGTTGCTCTACCGACTGAGCTATTGGGGCCCGGGCGCGTAAATACACGATCCAGGTGCAGACGCAAGACCCCGAATGCACCCAAACGCCTGAGAATTCCTTAATCGAGAAACGACTTCACCGCTTCCAGAAACGGCCGTGGCGCTTCCGCGTGGAGCCAGTGACCGGCACCTCGCACGCTCTCAAACGTGGCCTGCGGGAACAGCGCCCGAATGGCATCATGGTCAGCCTCATCGACGTAGTCGGACGCACCGCCGGTCAAAAAAAGCGCCTCGCCGTCGAATGTGCCCCCGATGTCGGGAAATCCCATTATTTTTGGCATTTCGCGCTCCAGAACATCGAGGTTCAGCTTCCACCGCGCGCCATCGCCATCAAGCGCAAGGCTTTGCAGGAAGAAGGCACGCAGCGGCGCCTCATCGACGCTGGACAGGAGCTGCGCGTCGCCATCCGAGCGCCGCTCGATCACCGACAGGTCCACGGCCTTCATGGCTTCCACGTAAGGTAGCTGCGAATGGGAATACTGTTTCGGCGCGATATCCGCCACGATCATCCGACCGACGCGTTCAGGCGCCGTCAGGGCCAGAACCATCGCGGCCTTGCCGCCCATGGAATGACCCAGAACATCGGCCTGCCCGCCAAACCCGTCTATTACCTCCGCCAGATCCCCGGCCATGGCCTCGTAACCGTTGACATCGGCCCAGCGGCTGTCGCCATGGTTGCGCATGTCGACCGCCACCACCTGGCGGTCCGCAGCCAGCCGCTTGCCAATCGCGCCCCAGTTGCGCGCGGAGCCGAACAGCCCATGCACAATCATAAGCGGCAACCGATCCGTCGGCTGTCCATGTACGACAGTATTCAGCATGATGTCCTCATACGATAAGACTGGTGATCACCGTGTCATCGGTGATGTCCTGGAAGGTGAAACCACCCTCCAACATCCTCTGTTCCAGATCGGCGAAATTTACCCGGGCAGAGCTTTCAATCCCGAGCAAAATCGATCCAAAATTCCGCGCCGATTTTTTCAGGTATTCAAACCGCGAAATGTCGTCATCGGGCCCCAGCAGGTTCAGAAAATCCCTCAGCGCTCCCGGCCTCTGCGGCAGGCGCAGGATGTAGTATCGCTTCAGTCCCTCCCAGCGCAGCGCGCGTTCCTTCAAGTCCGGCAAACGCTCAAAGTCGAAATTCCCGCCGGAGACCACCGCAACCACGGTTTTGCCCGTCAGGTCGTCATAATCGCGCAGCGCGTCGATCGACAGCGCCCCGGCCGGTTCCAAAACCACGCCCTCCACATTGAGGAATTCCAGCATGGTGGCACATATGCGGTCCTCCGCCACCCGTGTGACCGCATCGGGCGACAGATGCTTGAGCCGTTCGAAATTGATGTCACCTATCCGGGCAACAGCGGCCCCGTCCACGAAGTTGTCGACCGCCTCCAGCGTCACCGGCCCGCCCTGCTCCAGCGCCCGCGTCAGGCTCGGCGCGCCCACGGGCTCGACCAGACGCAGTTCCGTGTCACCGGGCATTTTCCCGACCAGCGTGGCGGACCCGGAAGACAGCCCACCACCGCCCACGGGAAGAACCATGATGTCGGGCACCACTCCCTCCGGCATCTGGCGAAATACCTCCAGCGCACAGGTCGCCTGGCCCTCGATCACATCCGCGTCGTCATAGGGCGGCAGAAAAACGGCATTATTCTCCGCACAGAACGACTGCGCGGCCTCGAGCGTGTCATCGAAATAGTCGCCCACCAGACGGATTTCGACCTGACCGTCTCCAAACTGGCGCGTTTTGCCGATCTTCTGCTGCGGGGTCGTGACGGGCATGAAGATCACGCCATTCACACCAAAATGTTTGCAGGCGAACGCCACACCCTGGGCGTGGTTGCCTGCCGAGGCACAGACGAAAACCCGCCGTCCCGCATCGGCCTCCAGCGCCTTGCGCATGGCGTTAAACGCGCCCCGGATCTTGTAGGAGCGCACCGGTGAAAGATCTTCGCGCTTAAGCCAGATATCCGCGCCGTAATAAGCCGACAGATACACGTTGCGCTGCAATGGCGTCGGATCAAACAGATCCCGCAATGCGGCCTCGGCCCGCTCAACTCCCGACAGAAAACCCGTACCGTGTCCCATTTCTGCGGGCTAGCATGGTTTTTCAGGCTGGACCAGTACGCTTGAGACCGGACGTGGAGGTTTCCCGAAGGCCAACGTCGCCTATGATACCCCCCACGGAATCGGGGGAGCGCAAAATGACCTATTACGACACGGGCCGATACAGCCGCAAAGTCACCACCACCTCCCCGGAGGCGCAGCTCTGGTTCGACCGCGGCCTCAACTGGATCTGGGCCTATTTCCACGAGGAAGCCGTAAGGTGTTTTCAGAACGCCATCAAAGCCGATCCCGGTTGCGCGATGGCGCACTGGGGTGTCGCCTATGCCAGCGGTCCGAACTACAACCTGCCCTGGCATTTGCGTGACGCGACCATGAAACGTGACAGCCTCGCCACGGCATATGACGCGACCTCCACCGCCATGGCCCTGATCGACCGCGTCACACCGCCCGAGGCTGCCGTGATCCGCGCCCTCACCGCCCGTTTCCCCCAGCGTGATCCGGATGACGGGAAAACCATGCATGGCTGGAACGCGGCTTTTGTGACCGCCATGAAGACCGTCCACAACACCTGGCCTGACGACCATGATATCCGTGCCGCCTATGCCGAAGCGATCATGAACCTCACCCCCTGGCGGATGTGGGACCAGACCACCGGGCAGCCGGCGGAAGGGGCCGGAACCGTGGAGGCACAACGCGTGCTGGAAGAAGCCCTTAACAACGATCCTGCCGCGATTCGGCACCCCGGTCTGACACATCTCTACGTCCATCTGATGGAAATGTCGCCAACGCCGGAAAAGGCCCTGAAGGCCGGTGACGTCCTGCGCGGCCTGATCCCCGACGCCGGGCACCTGATCCACATGCCCACGCATATCGACATCCAGTGCGGCCACTACCACAATGTCGTTCACTGGAATGAGGCGGCCATCCGTGCGGATGCCAAAGCCCTTGAGCGCAATGGCGTATTCAACATCTACACCGGCTACCGCATCCACAACTATCATTTCGCCGTCTACGGCGCGATGTTTCTCGGTCGTTTCGAGCCTGCCTGGTCTCTGGCCCGCGAACTGGTGGCGATCACGCCGGAGGACATCCTGCGCATTGAGTCGCCCCCCTTCGCGGATTTCTATGAAAGCTATCTCGCCATCTGGGTCCACGTCCTGATCCGTTTCGGCCGCTGGCGTGAGATCATCGCGGAACCGCTGCCCGCCGAGCCCGCGCTATACACCAACCTCACCGCAACTTTGCACTACGCCAAAGGCGTGGCCCACGCGGCCCTCGGAGAGGTCGAAGCCGCCCTGCGCGCCCGCGATGACTTTCAGGCCGCCCGTGCGCTGGTCTCCGACAAACGCCGGATGCACAACGTCCTCTGCCAGGAACAGCTGGCTGTGGCCGACGCCATGCTCGACGGCGAGATCGAATACCGCCGCGAAAACTACGATCTGGCCTGGGAACGCCTGCGTGACGCCATCGCGCTGGAGGACGCCCTGCCCTATGATGAACCCTGGGGCTGGATGCAGCCCACCCGCCACGCGCTCGGCGCGCTCCTGCTGGAACAGGGCCACGTCGCTGAAGCCGAAGCCGTCTACCGCGAGGATCTCGGCCTCGGCGGCACGCTAACCCGCGCCCAGGTCCATCCCGACAATGTCTGGAGCCTGCGCGGCCTCAACGACTGCCTTGCCGCCCGCGGCGCACAGGACACACCCGAGGCCCGCCTCATCGCCCAACGTCTGACACTCGCGGAGGCCCGCGCCGACCGCCCCGTCGGCGCCTCCTGTTTCTGCGCACAGGGGGCCTGAAGTCAGAGCCGGAACGTCTTCACGTGCTCCGGCACCTCAACCCCGGGCAGATTGCGCGGGTCAGGCACGGGCTCGCCCACCTCCATCCGCACTGGCACCACCCCGGCCCAGATCGGCAGGTCGTAATCCTCCTCCTCGTCATTCGGCCCGCCTGTCCGCACCTTGGCGCTTCCTTCGGCAATCTCCATGCCCAAAACCATCGTGGCCTTGAGGTCCTGCGCGTATTCGTCACGCAAGCCCTCATACCGCCCCGGAAACAGCCCGTTGACGAACCGCGCCAGCTTCGCGTGCTTCTCCTCCGGATCCTCAACCCTGAACGCCGTCCCATAGAGAGTAACCGACCGCGAGTTGACCGAATGGTGCATCCCCGACCGTGCCAGCACAAACCCGTCCAGGATAGCCACGCTCAGACACACCTCCGCCTCCCGCGAACTGCGCAGTGCCCGGCTGGCCGACGATCCGTGCCAGTAGACGTGGTTTCCCTCCCGCCACTGCAGCGTCGGCGTCACGAAAGGCTTGCCATCGATCACATACCCCACGCCGCACATGGGCTGGGCGTCGAGGATCGCGTTGATCGTCTCACGGTCGAAATGACCGCGCTGATGGGATCTGCGCAGGCGGGTGCGGTCGGTGACGGTGAGTGTATCTGACATTGTCCTGGTCCGTTTCTCTCTCTTGCGGGACGGGTGATGCCGCGATATTGGCTTTATGAAAATGTCCAATTTTGCAAAATATGATCAGTCCAATCTCAATCGCGACCTGTTCGGGCTCACTCTCGACCCGAACGGCACCACCACGCTCCAGACGCAGCTCATAGAGGCCCTGCGCGGCATCATCACATCCACGCCCGGCCATGCCGGCACCCGCCTTCCCGCCAGCCGCGCGCTCGCAACGGAGCTTTCCGTCTCCCGCACCACGGTTCAGGTCGCCTATGACCAGCTGATCAGCGAGGGCTACCTGGTCTCCCGACGCGGCAGCGGCACCTTCGTCGCTGAAAACGTCAGCCACCTCACATCTCCGCTCCAGCGACAACCCACCCAACGCCCGAGGGTCTCCCAGTGGCGGCCCTTCCAGACCGGCATCCCGGACCCGTCCCTGCTTCCCCATGCCCAATGGGCGCAGCACCTCGAACGCGCCTGGACCAAACCCGAGCCCGATCTGCTGGGCCGCGCCGACCCCTGCGGTTGGTACCCGCTGCGCGCTGCGATCTCCGACCACCTCGCCGCCTGGCGGCATCTGACCTGCGACCCGGAACAGGTGCTCATCACCTCCGGCGCCCGCGAGTCGCTTGAGATCATTTTCAGCGGCCTGTTCGCACCCAGCCAAACCGTCGCCATCGAGGACCCCTGCTGGCCCCGGACCCGTGAGGTGCTCGAAGCCACCGGCGCCGTACCCCATTCAGTGCCCATCGACGCAGACGGCCTCAACCCGGAGGGTTTCCCCGACCGGTCCGCCGCCGTGATCGTTACCCCTTCACGCCACTACCCGACCGGACGCAGCCTTCCCCTGCCGCGCCGCGTCACCCTTCTTGATTGGGCCAAACGCACCGGCGGGCTGATCATCGAAGACGACTACGACAGCGAGTTCCGCTACCAGGGCCACCCGCTGCCATCATTCGCCGGCCTCGACGGCCTGCAAAACACGATTTACCTCGGCAGTTTCTCCAAACTCATCAGCCCGGCCCTCCGCATCGGGTACCTCGTTCTGCCCAGACACCATCTCCCGCAAGCCCGCGTCTTCCTCGAACGCACCGGCCCCTGCGCCTCGCTTATCCCGCAACCGGCACTCGCCACCTTCATGTCGAGCGGCGACTACGCCATCCATCTCCGCCGTATTCGCCGCATCTACGCGCAGCGCCAGGCGCATCTGCTCTCCTGTCTTTTGCCGCTCCCGGATCTTCTGGAAATCAACCCGGACCCGGCGGGCATGCACCTCTGTCTGCCCCTGAAACCAAAGCTCTCGGACCGGGTCAGCGACAGGCATATCAGCCAACAGGCCCGCGACGCGGGTCTCTCAGTGGCCGCACTGTCGTCTCACAGCACGCAACCCGACCCACCCCAGGCCCTGCTTCTGGGATACGCGGCATTCGATGAGGACCGCCTCACCGCAGCCAGCGAAACACTGATCAAAATCCTGCGCGACATCGCCTGACATCCCGCGAAACGGACATACTCCCGTTACGACAATCGGCCTCGATTCCGCCTTCGCCATGTGCCATCATCTCGCCCAGTTCAGCCAAAACCCCGGGGATCACCATGGCACATGTCTCACCCGCAACCCTCTCACGCCGCCGCTTCATTGGCACCGCCGCCGCTCTCGGAGGTTACACCATCCTGCACCCGTTTTCCGTCCAGGCCGCCGCAGGCCAGGCCCATCTGCGTATTCTCTCGACCACCGACCTGCACTGCCACGTCTACCCTTACGACTACTACGGCGACCAGCCGAGCGACACCGTTGGTCTCTCCCGCACCGCGTCGATCGTGGAAAACATCCGGGCCGAGGCCACGAACACCATCACTGTCGACAACGGTGACTACCTCCAGGGCAACCCCATGGGCGACTACATCGCCTATGAAAAGGGCATGAACGAGGGCGACATTCACCCCATTATCGCGGGCATGAACGCCCTCGGCTACGACGCCGGAACGCTGGGCAACCACGAGTTCAACTACGGCGTGGAGTTCATGGACAAGGTGAATGCGGGCGCCGAATTCCCCATCGTCTGCTCCAACTTTGCCCACAGCCTCGGCGCCACGCCGCTTGAGGACGAACTGCACCTCGAGCCCTTCGTGATCCTCGACCGCGAAATCACCGACGGCAACGGCGAGAGCCACCCCATCCGCGTCGGTCTGATCGGTTTCGTCCCGCCCCAGATCATGCTCTGGGACCGCTCGCACCTTGAGGGAAAATACGCCACCCGCGACATCATTCAGGCCGCCGAAGCCTGGGTTCCCGTCATGCGCGAACAGGGAGCCGACATCGTTGTGGCTCTTTGCCACTCGGGCATCACGCCGGGCGAGATCACTGAAAACATGGAAAACGCGGCGCTCCAGGTCGCGGGCATCGACGGCATCGACGCCGTGGTCTCCGGCCACCACCACCGCGTCTGGCCCAGCGGGGATTTCGAGGGCGAGGGCATCGATCAGGAGGCCGGCACCCTCATGGGCAAACCCGCCACCATGGCCGGTTTCTGGGGCTCGCACATGGGCCTGATCGACCTTCTGCTGGAACGCGACGGCGACGGCTGGAAAACCGTATCGTTCGAATCCTCTGCCCGCCCGATCTACCAACGCGGAGAAGACCGCAAGGTCCAGGCTCTGGTGGAGGACTACGCCCCCACACTGGAAGCGACCGCAGAAGCCCATGCCGAAACCCTCGAATACGTGCGTGCCGAGGTCGGTACCACCGAGGCCCCGCTGCAGTCCTATTTCGCCGTGGTCTCCGACGACCCCTCCGTCCAGGTCGTCAGCCAGGCCCAGGCCTGGTACGTCACCGAACTGATGAAGGGCACCGAATGGGAGGGCCTGCCCGTCCTCTCCGCCGCTGCGCCCTTCAAATCCGGCGGCCGTGGCGGCCCGGACTACTACACGAACGTTCCCGCAGGCCCCGTCGCCATCAAAAACGTGGCCGACGTCTACCTCTACCCCAACACGCTCCAGGTCGTGGCCATAAAGGGCTCGGACGTGCGCGAATGGCTGGAACGCTCCGCAGGCATCTTCAATACGATCACCCCGGGCGAGAAGGACCAGACACTGATCGACCCGACCTTCCCCGCCTATAATTTCGACACGATCGACGGCGTGACCTACCAGATCGATGTCACCCAGCCGCCGCGCTATGACGGTGACGGGGCTCTTATCAATCCCGACAGCCACCGCATCACCGATCTGCAGTACAATGGCGCGCCGATTGATGAGGACCAGACCTTCATCGTGGCGACCAACAACTATCGCGCCGGTGGCGGCGGCAGCTTCCCGGGCGCGGATGGCTCCACCGTGATCCTGCGCGCGCCGGACACCAACCGGGATGTAATCGTGCGCTATATCGTGGACCGGGGCACGATCTCGCCCGCCTCTGACGGCAACTGGAAGCTTGCTCCCGCCGGCGGCGCCACCGTGGTTTACGACACCGGCCCGGCCGCGCTGGAGTACCTCGATGACGTCAAATCCCGTGGTCTCGACATCGAACCAGCAGGTGACGCACCGGACGGGTTCGCCCGCTACCGCATCTCCCTTTGACGGAGGAGGAGCGCAACACCCTGCGCGGCGTCATCGCCGCGCGGATCTCCCAACTGGAACAGGAGAGCGCCGCCGCCGAAAACCTGGCCGAGGACATCACCCTCGACCAGCAGAGCGTCGGCCGCCTCTCCCGCATGGACGCCATCCAGCGCAGGGCCATGGCCGACGCCACCGCCCAACGACGCCAGGCTGAACTGCAACGCCTGCGCAAAACACTCTTGGATATCGACGACGAAGACTTCGGCTACTGCACCGATTGTGGCGAGCCCATCGCCATGGCCCGCCTGAAGATCAATCCCACGCTCACGCGCTGCGCCGAATGCACCCGCGGTGCATGAGGCTCAGTCTACCGGACTGAATGACTCCGCCCGCGCCCGGTTCCAGCGCTGCAGATATCCTAGCTGATCCGGCTCGCCGCGCAGCAAAAACCCTTCCGGCATGTAGGGAAACGCCTCGCTGCCCTCGATCATGGACTTGTCGCTCTGGCGCAGCATGAAGTGACGCGGCAGGAATGAACTGGGATGCCCCAGCCCCGCCGCACCGGTCATCTCGCCAAGCGCCCGCATGGTGTTGCGATGGAAATTCGTGACGCGCACCGCCTTGTCATCCACCACAAGCGCCCTCTGGCGCAGCGGATCCTGCGTGGCGACACCCACTGGACAGGCATTTGTGTGGCAGGCCTGCCCCTGAATACAGCCAATAGCAAACATGAACCCCCGCGCGGAGTTGATCCAGTCCGCGCCGAGCGCCAGCGTCCGGGCAATGTCAAAGGCCGAGATCATCTTGCCGGCCGCACCAATGCCAACCTGACTGCGCAGCCCAGCCCCGCGCAGGGAGTTGTGCACAAAGGTCAGCCCCTCGATCAGCGGCATTCCCACATGGTTCGCAAACTCCAGCGGCGCGGCCCCGGTGCCACCCTCCTTGCCATCCACAGTGATGAAATCCGGCGTGATCCCCGTCTCAACCATCGCCTTCACAATGCACATGAACTCGCGCCTGTGACCGATGCAGAGCTTGAATCCCACCGGCTTTCCCTCCGACAGGGACCGAAGCTCGCCAATAAACCGCATCAATTCCAACGGCGTCGAAAACGCGCTGTGCCCCGCGGGCGAGTTGCAGTCCTCATCCATCGGCACACCACGGGCCTCGGCGATCTCCGGCGTGATTTTCGACGCGGGCAAAATACCTCCGTGACCAGGTTTCGCACCCTGGCTGAGTTTCAGCTCGATCATCTTCACCTGCGGCGAGGACGCGGTCTCCGCAAACCTCTCCGGATCAAAGCCGCCATCCGGCCGCCGGCAGCCAAAATAACCCGTACCAACCTGATAGATCAGATCACCGCCACCCTGCCGGTGATAGCGGCTGATCCCACCCTCACCGGTATTATGCGCAAAACCACCGGCCTTCGCCCCGGTGTTCAGCGCCAGAATCGCGTTTGCCGACAGCGCCCCGAAACTCATGGCCGATATGTTGTAGATCGACGCCTTGTAGGGCTGTTTGCATTCCGGCCCGCCCACATTAACGCGAAAATCCGTGTCGTCGATATGCCGTGGCGCCAGCGAATGCGTGATCCATGCATAGCCACCATCATAAACCCGTTCGCGCGTCCCAAACGGGCGCTTGTCCTCGACGCCCTTGGCCCGCTGATAGGCAATGGAGCGCAGATCCCGGCTGAACGGCTCCTCATCCTGATCGCTTTCTATCAGATACTGCCGGATCTCCGGCCGGATCCCCTCAAACAGGAACCGCATGTGTCCGACGACGGGGTAATTGCGCAAAATCGAATGGCGCGTTTGCATCAGGTCATAGATCCCGACCATAACCAGCACCACGCAAATCAAAAACGGCAGGAGAGCCCAGTCCGACCACACAACTGCCACAAGAGAGACAAGCGCCAGGCCAATGGCACCCAAAAAGGCGCCATAGCGGGCCACTGATTTCATTGCATGCACTTCTGAATTCCCGTGTTGTTCCGACCAACCGATACATTCTTCCGACAGGCGGCACCCTTGCACCTGCCGCTCGATTCGACCAGTTGAAACCCGGCTCAGCGACACGTCAGCTGCCTCACGGCTTGCCCATGCCCGCGAAAGGTTTTAGACGGCATCAAACCGCAGTTCGGGAGCGTTCCATGTCCAAACCCAAAAAAGTCGTCCTCGCCTATTCCGGCGGCCTCGACACCTCCATCATCCTGAAATGGCTTGAGATTGAATACGGCTGCGAGGTCGTGACCTTCACCGCCGATCTCGGCCAGGGCGAGGAACTGGAACCGGCCCGCAAAAAAGCCGAACTGCTGGGCGTGAAGCCCGAAAACATCTTCATCGAGGACGTCCGCGAGGAGTTCGTCCGCGATTTCGTCTTCCCCATGTTCCGCGCCAACACGGTTTATGAGGGCCAGTACCTGCTCGGCACCTCCATCGCCCGGCCCCTGATCTCCAAGCGCTTGGTGGAGATCGCGGCCGCAACCGGCGCCGATGCCGTCGCCCACGGAGCCACCGGCAAGGGCAATGACCAGGTCCGCTTTGAGCTTTCCGCCTACGCGCTCAACCCCGCCATCCAGGTAATCGCCCCCTGGCGCGAATGGGACCTGTCGAGCCGCACCAAACTGCTCGAATTCGCGGAAGCCCACCAGATCCCCATCGCCAAGGACAAGCGCGGCGAGGCCCCGTTCTCCGTCGACGCCAACCTTCTGCACACCTCATCCGAGGGCAAGGTTCTGGAAGATCCGGCCGAGGAGGCCCCCGACTACGTCTACCAGCGCACGGTCAATCCCGAGGACGCACCGGACACGCCCGAATACATCGAAATCGGCTTTGAAAAAGGTGACGCGGTCTCAATCAACGGCGTGGCCATGTCGCCCGCGACCGTCCTGACCAAACTTAACGAGCTTGGCGGCAAACACGGCGTTGGTCGCCTTGATCTGGTGGAAAACCGCTTCGTCGGCATGAAATCCCGCGGCATCTACGAGACCCCCGGCGGCACCGTCCTGCTCGAGGCCCATCGCGGCATCGAACAGATCACGCTCGACCGCGGCGCGGGCCACCTCAAGGACGAGTTGATGCCGCGTTATGCCGAGCTCATCTACAACGGCCTCTGGTACAGCCCCGAGCGCGAAATGCTTCAGGCCGCCATCGACAAAAGCCAGGAAAAGGTCTCCGGCACCGTCCGCCTGAAACTCTACAAGGGCCAGGCCGCAACCGTCGGCCGCTGGTCCGATGAGAGCCTCTATTCCGAAGCTCACGTCACCTTCGAGGAGGACGCCGGTGCCTACGACCAGAAGGACGCGGCAGGCTTCATTAAAATCAACTCCCTCCGCCTGCGCCTGCTCGCGGCACGGGACAAGCGGTAAACGAACGCGCCCGGTTTTCCGGCCGGGCGCACACGCTCAGAACAGGAAATCAGCGGCGCTGATATCGTCCTTCAGAACATCCTCCAGCACGATCCGATCGTCGCCGGAGCGGATGACAAGGCCGTAGTCCTTCTGCCGCACCGACAGGTCATCGAACCCGTCAAAGCCGATCATGCGGATCAGATCGGACCCGTCGTGGAAATCGGTGACTCGGTCCCCATCGGCCTGGCCCTTGCGGAAGACGAACGTGTCCGCCCCGCCACCGCCGGTCAAAACGTCACTTCCCTTGCCACCGTCGAGCCTGTCCCGCCCCGAGCCGCCGCGCAGGTCGTCATCCCCCCTGCCACCCCACAGTTTGTCTGATCCGCCCTTGCCGCGCAGAACATCATCACCCCGATCACCGTTGAGAAAATTCTTCCCGCCGTTCCCGGCAATCCGGTCGTCCCCATCCAGACCACGAATTTTCGCCGCGCTGTTGAGCGTCACGTCATCAATATCGACCCGGTCGTTTTTATTGGACAGCCTGACCTCGGTAACATCATCAAAGATCGGCCCGTAAATTGCCTTAAGTGCGGACTTGCTTTCGACATTTCCATGAATATCAAACTGATCAATCAGATCCTCAAGACTCGAGTCCATACCCTTGATTTCAAGAATTTCTTTCCCTTTATCGTCCTCGAGAATGATCGAACTTATATCGCCGGTGTTCCACTCATCCCCACCGCGTATCTCCCGGTAGAAGTCGCCGCTAATGATGATTGAGCCACCGGATGCTGTCTCTTCGGTGAAACTGTCGTAACGGCCGGTCGGAAACGCTGACTCCGTTGCAAGTTCCCAAATGTCGGTGTCCCTGATCGAGAACCCGGATTTGACCGCCTTGGCGGCATTGAAAACGACCTTGCTCATATCGTTCCTTACGTCAATTTCCCAAAACAGGCAGAGAGTTATCCGTCACACCTCAATGAATTGATAAATTCTGGTGCGGCCCGTGGCCGTATCACCAACAACCGGTTAACGCCGCAGCCAGCACGGCCATGTCCTCACCGCCTGTTTACTTGCCGCATGACCGGACTTCGCCTTGAATGGCAGCCCCATGAACGGTGAAAGAGGATCGAGTTATGAAATCCACCCACCTGGCGGCCCTGCTGGCCGCAACCGTGCTCAGTACGACCGTGCAGGCCCAGACACTGGAAACGGCCATTTTTGCGGGTGGATGTTTCTGGTGCGTTGAATCCGATTTCGACAAGGTCGAGGGCGTAATGTCCACCACCTCCGGTTATACCGGCGGCGACCTTGAGGAACCGACATACGAGCAGGTCTCCAAAACCGAGACCGGCCATTACGAGGCGGTTCAGATCACCTACGACGCCGACGAAGTGAGTTATGAGGAGCTTCTGCACGTCTTCTGGCGCAGCGTTGATCCCACCGATGCGGGTGGCCAGTTCTGTGACCGGGGCAACAGCTACCGCACCGCGGTCTTCGCCGCCAACACCGACCAGGCCCGTATCGCCAAGTCGTCCCGCAAGGAGGCCGCAAACGATCTCGGCCAGGACATCGTGACCCCAATCCTCGCGGCCTCAACCTTCTGGCCGGCTGAGGAATACCACCAGGACTACTACCAGAAAAACCCGGTCCGTTATCGCTACTACCGTTTCAGCTGCGGCCGCGACGGCCGGGTCAAGGAACTCTGGGGCGACGCGGCCTACAGCGGCGTCCACTCGTAACGGCCCCACAGGTCCGGTTTGCCGCGCACCACACGCCAAGGGAAACCGGATACGCCATCTTTACCTTTCCGCGGTCGACTGCCCGCGCGGGCTTGAGATGACGGCCCAGTTGGTAATAGTGGCTTATCCAGTGTGAGGTCGGGAGCAAAAGGCAATGGACGCTACAACCGCCACGTCTCTCTATGGCGAAATCACCCTGCCGGTCCTGAGCCTGCCACAGGTCGCCCTGCTTCTGCTCGCGACGCTCCCGTCAGCGGCGGTTGTCGGCTACTTTACCGGCGCGGCCCGGCGTAGATGGCTTCTGGCACGGGGTCGCGAGGTGGACGCGGTGGTGGGCGAGACCACGCTTGGCGCGATTCTGGCCCTGCTCGGGCTTCTGCTGGCCTTCAGCTTTGGCAACGCGCTTGGGATCTCCAACGAGCGCAAAACGGCCATGGTCGACGAGGCCGCCGCCCTCGGAACCGCTTTCCTCCGGGCCGATTACCTGTCTGAACCGGGTCGCACGGCGCTACAGGTTGCCCTATACGAATATGCCGAGACGAGGCTTCCGGCAGGTGACGGTCAAATCAATACTCTCGAAAAAGCCCGGGACTTTCTAAACCGCACTCTTGAGGCCCAGGCCGTTCTCTGGCCATTGACCGTGGAAGTCACACAGGACCCTGTTCCGGCGCCCATCAAAACCTTTGTCGCCGGGGCCGTGAACGACGCCCTCGACGCGCATCTCTACCGCGTCAAAACCCTGTCGCACCCGGTCTCCGACGTAACACAGCTCATGCTGCTCGCGGCGGCCCTGATGTCGCTCTTCCTCCTGGGCAACAGAGCCGGCCTGGTCGGCCGTTCCCTCTCGTGGCGGACATTCGTGCTTTCCGCGTTTCTATTCGTCGTGATGAACACAATCCTAGACACACAGCGCGGAAACGAAGGTTTCGTCCGTATCGATGACACCCCGATGCGGGCCACCGTGTTCGACATGAAAGAGGCTCTCGCAGGCCGCACTTAGGCCCGCGTCCCGCTCCCGCGCCTTTCCATACTTGGCTAGTAAGCCAGGCTGCGGGCGTTGTTGGTCAGAATGATCTCAAGCGCGAAAATCGCCACCAGCAAAACAATCGGCGACAGGTCCAGACCACCCATATTGGGCAGGAAGCTGCGGATCCGGCTGTAAATCGGATCGAGCAGACGGCTCAGACCATTCCAGATCTGCCAGACCAGCGGCTGGTTCGGATTGAGCACGTTGAAGTTGATCAGCCAGCTCATGATCACATGGGCGAAAACAATAAATTTCGCTATGCTCAATATCATGAGCAGTATCTGGATGAGTGACATCATGCGCTTAATCCAACCTCTGAGCCGTGTTTTCCGCCCATACACCTAATCGCCCGTGTGTCAGCCTGCAAGTCAATGCTTGAAGCTTCGGTAAAGGACGGGTCAAATGCCCGTGCAGGCCGCCTCCCGGGGAGTTACATGACACACAGCAACAGCCGGGGCATCCGCGCCTGGATGATGTTCGACTGGGCCAACCAGCCCTTCCAGACCCTCATCGTCACCTTCATTTTCGCACCATACTTCGTGGCCTCCGTCGTGGGCGATCCGGTTCAGGGCCAAGCCCTCTGGGGCACCGCCACGGCCATTGGCGGCTTCGCCACCGCAATCCTTGCACCCGTCGTCGGGGCCGTCGCCGACCGTACCGGCGCGCGCAAACCGTGGATTGCCGCGTTTTCCATTCCCTACGTTATCGGCTGCCTGGGTCTCTGGCTTGCCACACCCGAAAATGCCACGCCCTGGCTGGCCCTGTCGCTGTTCATAATCGCCTTCATCGGCTCCGAATTCACGCTTCTCTTTAACAACGCCATGTTGCCCGACCTCGTGCGCGGCCGCGAAACCGGCCGCATTTCCGGCTCCGGCTGGGCGCTCGGTTATGCGGGCGGTCTGGCCTCCCTCATCATCGTTCTGACCCTCATGGCACCCGCACCGGGTGGCGACAAAACCCTGATCGGCATCGCGCCCATTCTCGGCCTGGATCCCGCCACCGGCGAACCCGCCCGCGCCACCGGGCCATTGGCCGCAATCTGGTTCATCATCTTCGCGCTGCCGCTGTTCCTGTTCACACCGGACGCCCCCCGCCGTGGCAACCTCACGGGCGCTGTTGGTACGGGTCTGCGCGATCTGCTCACCACCCTAAAAAACCTCCGCCACCACCGCAGCCTCACCACATATCTCATCGCCTCCATGATCTACCGCGACGCCCTCGCCGCGCTCTTTGCCTTCGGTGGAATTTACGCGCGCGGCGTGCTGGACTGGGGCCTGTTCCAACTCGGTGTCTTCGGCATCATCGCCGCCGGCACGGGCGCCATCGGCGCATGGCTTGGCGGCAAGGCCGACCACCGTTTCGGCCCGCGTCCGGTCATCCGCGCCGCGATCTGGCTTTTGATCGTCGTCTCGCTTACCGCTCTCCTGACCAGCCGCGAGAGCGTGCTGATGATCCCCGTCCCCCCCAACTCCACCCTGCCCGACATCGTGTTTTTCATCGCCGGCGGCCTTCTCGGCGCGGGCGCGGGCATCCTCCAGGCCGCCTCCCGCACGCTGCTGATTGACCAGGCCCGCGGCCATGTCGACGCAGGCCAGGCCTTCGGTCTTTACGCCCTCTCCGGCAAGGCCACCGCCTTCATCGGCCCCGCCGCCATCGCCATCGCAACCACCGTCACCGGATCACAGCGTCTTGGCGTCAGTCCCGTCATACTTCTCTTTCTGATCGGATTATTTCTGCTACGTTGGGTGAGCGGGGGCACTGATCGCGGAAACGGCACTGATTCATGAAACACGCTCTACTCACGGCTCTTGCCCTCACGGTCCTGGCAACGGCCAGCCCGTCACAGGCGCAGACGGCCAGGGATCTTTTCTCGTCCAAATCCACCCCATCGTCCCACGGCGCGCACCCGGTCGGTCGTCACGCCAAAGGCTGCCTCGCCGGCGCGGTGCAACTTCCCGAAACCGGCCCCACCTGGCAGGCCATGCGTCTCTCCCGCAACCACAACTGGGGCCACCCGGAGGCCGTCCGCTTCGCCCAGCAACTCAGCGTTGCCGCGACAAAAGTCGGCTGGAAGGGTCTCTATATCGGTGACATCAGCCAACCCCGTGGCGGCCCCGTCTTCGGCCACGCCTCGCACCAGATCGGCCTCGACATCGACGTCTGGCTTCTGCCGCCGGAGCGGCTCAACCTCACACGCGCGGAGCGGGAAAACATCTCGTCACTCAACGTCCGCTCCGCCGACCGCAAAAGTGTGAACTCCAACTGGACCCGCGCCCATCACCGCCTGCTTGAGGCCACCGCCCGCGACTCCCGCGTGAACCGCATCTTCATCACCGCTCCGGTGAAGCTCCAGATGTGCGCCGACGCGCCCAAAAACGACCGGGCCTGGCTGCGGAAAATCCGTCCCTGGTGGGGCCACAACACCCATTTCCACGTTCGAATGAACTGCCCCAAAGGAGCCGTGGGCTGTGAAAATCCCGCGCCACTCCCGGCAGGTGATGGCTGCGAGGAGGCCATCTGGTGGGTCACCGACGCGCTCCAGCCCCCCGATCCCAACGCACCCGCCCCGAAGAAAAAGGCACCCCTGGTGCTGGCGGATCTCCCCGGACAGTGCGGGGACGTGTTAAACGACGGATGAGGACGACAGCATTCCTGGCCGTGGCGTTCTGCGCCATGGCATCCCTTTGCGCGGCCGGTCCCAAACTGATCCCCGACGCGGAAATCACCTGGACCGACAGGGACGTCCGTTTCGGCGGCCTCTCCGGCCTCATCCTGCGCAATAACGGCACTGAAATCACCGCCGTTTCCGACCGGGGCAACTGGGTTCAGGGAAAAATCACCCGCGAAAACGGCCGCCTCACATCGGTCCAGACGACCCGCATCGAGCCAATTCTGGCCATTTCCGGCGATCCGCTCGACGACGTTAACGTGGATGCCGAGGGCCTCGCCGAAGCCCGCGACGGCGCGCTGTTCGTCTCTTTCGAGGCCTTCCACCGCATACGCCGCTACCCCTCCATTTCCGGCCCTGCCCAGGACGTACCCTCACACCCGCAATTCCCAAGGCTTCAGAACAACTCCGGCCTTGAGGCCCTGGCCATCGACGCAGGCGGCACCCTCCACGCCATCCCCGAACGCTCCGGCAAACTCGAACGGCCATACCCCGTCTACCGCTACAGGGGCGGGAAATGGGACCGCTCCATGAAACTCCGCCGCGACGGTCAGTTCCTGGTCGTCGGCGCGGATTTCGGCCCCGATGGCCGCCTCTACGTGCTGGAGCGCCATTTCACCTGGCTCGGCGGTTTCGCCACCCGCGTCCGCCGCTTCGACGTCTCCGGCAATTCCCTGACCAACGAGGCCACCCTGTTTGAGACCGGCATCGGAGAAATGGACAACATGGAGGGCATCACCGTCTGGCGCGACAGCGACGGTCGCACCCGCGCAACCCTGATCTCCGACGACAATTTCTTCGCCCTGCAACAGACCGTCCTGGCCGAATTCATCGTCAGCGAGGATTAGGGACAACCGCCATGGCCTACATCTATTCCACGCTCATCATCGGCGTAATCGGCTTTCAGATCGCCCTGATCCTCGGCGCCCCCTGGGGTCGGATCACCCAGGGAGGCCAGGTTGACGGCCCGCTGCCCCGCTCGGGCCGCATCATCGCCGCCGTCTCCATCCTCCTGCTCATTGCCATGGCCCTCGCGGTCCTGTCCGCCGACGGCCACTGGCCAAACTGGCCCCGGTGGACCGCATGGGCCGCCCTCGCGGTTCAGGGCCTCAGCATGGTCCTGAACTGGATCACCCCCTCCGCAGCCGAGCGTAAACTCTGGGCGCCAATAACAACCGTGCTCTTCCTGCTCGCCGCCACGGTGGTTTTGGCGTGAGCGACGCCAAACTGAACACGGCTTCCGACCTCGCCACCCTCACCCAACACTTCGGGATAATCCTCGGCACCGAACGCTTCGATGACTGCGTGACCTTCTACCGCGACATCCTCGGCCTACCTCTCTGGTTCGAGAAGGACGGCCTCTGCTGCCTCCGCTTCGGCGGCGGCTACCTGATGATCGAAACCGGCGGCCATGCCCGCGACACCCGCAAGCCCAACTCCGAAAACCCGACCATGCTGCGCTTCAATGTCATGGACGTTCCCGCCGTCGCCGAAACCCTCCGGGCCCGCGGCATCACCGTGGACGTCCGCACCTTCGCCTGGGGCACCGTCGGCACCTTCACCGACCCCGACGGCAACGCCTGCGAGATCAAAAACGCCGATGATCCGTTTTTTCTGGGTTCCGAATGTTGCTGACCCGGCAGCCGACTTATTTTTTTTCTGTAAATGATCGCCCAAAACCATAACACCCAACGGCACCTTCTCAGGGGTGCACATCACTCAACCCGCATCCTGATGTCAGACCGACTGCCACCCAGTTGACATCCAGTGCGATCCCCCGTGCAGCCAGCCATTTCTGCTGCAAACGATAAGCCTCGGGTTCCTGGGACGACGGACACTCCTGACGAATACCAGGTTGGCGGTGATGTACAAGTTCATGCAATAAAACAGATAAATCGACAGGATCCGAAGCGCTCCAGGGTGTGATCAGGGTTATGGTTTGGGTTTTGGGTTCATAAATGCCACGGGTACGGGACCCAATCGACATTGTCGGATCTGCAACGTCACCGAGGGCTTCCGGACCGGAAAACCGTACTGTTGGCAAATGTTCGGCCCGCGGCAACCCGGAATTTTCGTCGAGCCAGTTTTCAAGCTCCAATATGACCGGGGCAAGTGGTTCAGCCACCAATTCCCGACAATGAAGTGTTGAACCAAATACCAGTACGAACCCAAACGCAAAGGCCCGGGTCGCTTGGAAAATGAGGGACATCCCGATCTCCCGGTGATATTATGTTGTGAATTCAACCTAACAGGAGCACGGTTTCCGGGACAAAAGACGAATTTTCATGGGAGGATGAATAGATTTCAACGTCGCGAAAGAGAAACCTTCCGCCTTTTTCGGCGGTCCGGGCTTTCGAAGCAGCCGCGCGCCACCTCAGTTTCGCGTCTGCTGCCGATGAACTCTGTGTCTCACCATCGGCCATATCCCACCAAATACGTGCGCTTGAGGATTACCTCGCGACTTCACTGTTTCAGAGAGATGGAAACCGGGTTGCACTTTCCGCGACCGGTAAGGCCTATGCCGGCCGAATGACTGATCTGTTGGACAATCTCGCCGACAGCACGGAACAGATCCGGTCCCACTCCAGCGAAGTTTTAAAAGTGCTTTGCACACCGGGCTTCGCGGCCCGTTGGCTGCTGCCGAGGCTTCCACGTTTCCGACACTCCGAGGCCGTACGCCTTCGCATAGCCGATGGCGCACCGTCCACTGACTTTAACTCAAACGATGCTGATGTTGTGATCAAATGGCGCGATGATCCCCAGGACGGCGTGGCGGTTTGGCCATTCCTTACTTCCGCCCGCACACCCGTTGCCGCACCGGGTTTCGCCGGGCGGCACTGTATTGTCCATCCCAAGGACCTTCTGGGGGTCACTCTGTTCAGGGACCAGACTGATGACATGTGGCCGAAATGGTTCGAAGCGGCGGGAGTTGTCGGAACCGCATCCGCTGAAGGGCCGCATTACCCCAACTGCGAGTACGCCACCACCGCCGCAGAAGCGGGTTTGGGCGTAGCGCTCGCATATGACGCCGTAATCCGCGACACCCTCTCGGAAGGACGCCTTGTCCGGCTGTTCGAGCCGGAAACACCCCCCTTCACGATCTATGCGATCGCCTGCGACGGCCGCCGCTCGGACGACAAAGTCATCAGTGCCTTTAGGGACTGGCTCCTTGCCGAAACCAGAGCCGACGGAACCTTGCCTGACATGGCCTCAGTCGAAACAGTATCCATGCACTAAAGCGGTTTGCGTTTGATCTGAATCGAATTGGGATTCACAAGCCCGCCTTCGTCTGATTCACTTCTGTTTGGAGGTGGATCATGGGCAAACCTTACTCTTTGGACCTTCGGGAACGGATTTGCGCCTACGTCGCTAAGGGCAATTCGGCCCGTTCAGCGGGGCGGCTGTTCGGTGTGAGCGCAGCCACGGCGGTGCGATTGGCAGCGGAGCACCGTAAACACGGCACGGCGGTTCCCAAGCCGCAAGGTCGTACCGCCGGCCGGTTCGGCAAACTCGCCCCGCACCGGGACTTTTTGCTGGAGATCGTGCAGGCCGAACCGGACATCACGCTCAAGGAACTGGCCGCCGCCCTCGCAGAGACACATGGCGTGGAAGTACAGCTCTCCTCGCTGCACCGCGCGCTCGAACGCGCCGGACTGTCATATAAAAAAAGGACTGATCGCGGCGGAACGTGACCGACCGGCGTTGCTCCAGGCCCGCCGTGATTGGATCAAGCGCCGCCAGCCCCGTATGCGCGCGGAGCCGCACAGGCTGGTTTTTATCGATGAAACTGCCGTGAAGACGAACCTCACACGGTTGCGCGGTCGGGCCCCTGTCGGTGAGCGGCTTTATGCCGGGGCACCTTTTGGCAAATGGGGCACGCAGACCTTCATCGCAGGGCTGACGCAGGATGCCCTGATCGCACCGTGGGTGATCAAGGGAGCCATGAACGGTCCGGCCTTCGACACTTACATCGAAACCCAACTGGCCCCGGCGCTCGAACCCGGAACAGTTGTGATCCTCGACAACCTGTCCACCCACAAAAGCCCGCGTGCGGCACAAGCCCTGAAAGAGCGCGGCTGCTGGTTCTTGTTCCTGCCCGCATACAGTCCCGATCTCAATCCCATCGAAATGGCCTTCTCGAAGCTCAAAGCCCACCTGCGACGCATCGGCGCCAGAACCTTTGAAACATTGTTTCAGGCGCTCGGAGACATCTGCGATCTGTTCGACCCGCAGGAGTGCTGGAATTTCCTCAAAGCTGCAGGGTATGCCTCAGATTAAA
>NZ_JBNAFV010000005.1:0-286244 GCF_049800875.1 Amaricoccus tamworthensis
TAAAGCGGTTTGCGTTTGATCTGAATCGAATTGGGATTCACAAGCCCGCCTTCGTCTGATTCACTTCTGTTTGGAGGTGGATCATGGGCAAACCTTACTCTTTGGACCTTCGGGAACGGATTTGCGCCTACGTCGCTAAGGGCAATTCGGCCCGTTCAGCGGGGCGGCTGTTCGGTGTGAGCGCAGCCACGGCGGTGCGATTGGCAGCGGAGCACCGTAAACACGGCACGGCGGTTCCCAAGCCGCAAGGTCGTACCGCCGGCCGGTTCGGCAAACTCGCCCCGCACCGGGACTTTTTGCTGGAGATCGTGCAGGCCGAACCGGACATCACGCTCAAGGAACTGGCCGCCGCCCTCGCAGAGACACATGGCGTGGAAGTACAGCTCTCCTCGCTGCACCGCGCGCTCGAACGCGCCGGACTGTCATATAAAAAAAGGACTGATCGCGGCGGAACGTGACCGACCGGCGTTGCTCCAGGCCCGCCGTGATTGGATCAAGCGCCGCCAGCCCCGTATGCGCGCGGAGCCGCACAGGCTGGTTTTTATCGATGAAACTGCCGTGAAGACGAACCTCACACGGTTGCGCGGTCGGGCCCCTGTCGGTGAGCGGCTTTATGCCGGGGCACCTTTTGGCAAATGGGGCACGCAGACCTTCATCGCAGGGCTGACGCAGGATGCCCTGATCGCACCGTGGGTGATCAAGGGAGCCATGAACGGTCCGGCCTTCGACACTTACATCGAAACCCAACTGGCCCCGGCGCTCGAACCCGGAACAGTTGTGATCCTCGACAACCTGTCCACCCACAAAAGCCCGCGTGCGGCACAAGCCCTGAAAGAGCGCGGCTGCTGGTTCTTGTTCCTGCCCGCATACAGTCCCGATCTCAATCCCATCGAAATGGCCTTCTCGAAGCTCAAAGCCCACCTGCGACGCATCGGCGCCAGAACCTTTGAAACATTGTTTCAGGCGCTCGGAGACATCTGCGATCTGTTCGACCCGCAGGAGTGCTGGAATTTCCTCAAAGCTGCAGGGTATGCCTCAGATTAAACGCAAAACGCTTTAGTTTTTCGGGTTTTCTGCTCGCGGTGTTCCTTCGTTCCTCGGATCTGCCTTCCGCTGGACCTGCCTCATTTCTGAACACCGCCACTATATCGCCGCTCTCCCATCCGGAGACGCGGCGATTTTTTTGGCAAGTGTTTGAAACAGCAAAATACCGCACGTCAGGCGGCCTGGGCGGCCTCGTCAAACGCGGCGAGCGTAGCCTCAAAGGCAAGCATAATGGACGCGTGCCGGTTCTTGTAGTCTTTGGCAGGAAGTAGCACCTCCAGCCCGTCAAACGGACTGTCCGGCACCGGTCCGTCTTCTTTCAGCATTGCGCGCAACTGATTGCGTCCACGCTCGATTTCATCCCGGCTCAGGCCGATCACGTTCGCCCCAAGAACAGACGCCGAAGCCTGCCCCAATGCACAGGCCTTCACATCCTGACCGAAGTCAGAGATCCGCCCATCGGAAACTCGCAGATCCACGGTAACGGTGGACCCGCAAAGCGGAGACCGCTTTTTTGCGGTCACCTGAGGCGAAGACAGCCGCTTTGCGTGGGGAATTTCTGCCGCAAGCGACAAAATTCGCTGCGAATAGAGTTTGATCAGTTCCTCATCGGCGCTCATTGCGACCAGCCCTTTGCAATTCCCCAAGCCCGCAATAGATAGGGCAAAACAACATGCAAAAAAAGGGGATCATGTTTTGACCCGGTTCGATGTCACTTCACTGAAATACAATGACAGGGGTCTGATCCCGGCAATTGCACAGGATGAGAGCGGCGACATTCTCATGATGGCCTGGATGAACGCCGAAAGCCTCCAGGAAACGCTGGAGACCGGCCAGGTCACCTACTGGTCCCGTTCGCGCAGCGAACTTTGGAGAAAAGGCGCGACATCCGGGCATGTACAAAGGCTGATAGACATCCGCGTTGACTGCGACCGTGACAGTCTCCTGATGATCGTCGATCAAACCGGGCCGGCATGCCATACGAACCGGCGGAGCTGCTTCTACACCGCGATACGGGACGGCGAAGAGGTCGAACTGTCAAAACCCATGATCTAGGGACAGCATCCGCGCGACGTCCGCGGGCGTTCGGCCCGCATCACGAAGTGACGCAAGAGATTTCGCATCGTCGCGTTTGGCCAGCCGTTTGCCATTCTCATCCCGGATCAGCCTGTGATGATGCCAGTCGGGAACCGGCAAATTCAGCAACGCCTGCAACAGTCGGTGGACGGGAGTTTCCTCGAATAAGTCGAGGCCGCGCACTACCTCGGTAATGCCCTGCTCCGCATCGTCCACAACCACGGCGACATTGTAGGACGTGCCAATATCACGACGGGCCAGCACTATGTCGCCATGCTCCTTCAGAAGTTTTTCCGCGTCCAGATGATGGCACCCCGCACAGTCGGGGCCGGTTTCAGTCCAGGTAAGTTCCGCAACCGCTGCCGCACCTCCAAGATGGTCGATCGCCGCGGACATGTTCAATCGCCAAGCGGCATCAACAGGAGCATCCGTACGGCCTCTACATGTCCCGGGATAAACAGGTGGCTGGTCGACGCCTTCCTGGCGGGCTGCGACGGCGGCGGCGATATCGCGACGCGTACAGGTGCATGGGTAAACAAGTCCGAGATCACGTAATTTCCGAACCGCGTCGGCGTAGACGTCAAACCGCTCCGACTGCCTCGTGACAGGGTGTTCCCAGTCCAGCCCGAGCCATTTCAGGTCAGAGAGGATCGCGTCTTCGAATTCCGGCCGGGACCGGGTTGTGTCTATGTTCTCAATACGCAGCAGAAATTGCCCTTCTGCCTCACGGGCGCGCTCATATGCGGTGATCGCTGAAAATGCATGGCCCAGATGCAAAAGCCCTGTCGGCGACGGTGCAAAACGCGTTCGGTAGGCCACTCACATTCCACTGGCCGCCAGTTCAGGCGACTGTCCCAGCCAGTCCTCATGCCAGGCCGCGATGTCCGCCTTGGCCCGTTTGGTATACCCGGCATAGCGCTCCTTGCGGCCCCGGCGCCCGCCGCGCACATCATCCAGCGGCGGGAACAGACCAAAATTAACATTCATTGGCTGGAACGTTTTGGCCTCGGCACCACCGGTAATGTGGGTAACGAGCGCCCCCATTGCGGTCGTGTTGGGCGGGGGGGCCAGGGGTTTCCCCAGCTTTTCAGACGCAGCCATGCGGCCTGCGAGCAGCCCCATTGCCGCGCTTTCGACATAGCCTTCAACGCCGGTGATCTGTCCGGCGAATCTCAGGCGCGGTATGGACCGTAGACGCATCTGCGCATCGAGGAGCGTTGGCGAGTTGATGAAAGTGTTACGGTGTATGCCGCCAAGTCGCGCAAATCCCGCCTCCTCAAGGCCCGGGATCATCCGGAAAACCTCCATCTGGGCGCCATATTTCATCTTGGTCTGAAAGCCGACCATGTTGAAAAGCGTCCCAAGGGAATTATCCCGGCGCAGTTGCACCACCGCGTATGGCTTGTTTTCAGGGTCGTTGGCGTTCGTAAGCCCTACCGGCTTCATCGGCCCGAAACGCAGTGTTTCACGACCGCGCTCCGCCATAACCTCAATCGGAAGACATCCCTCGAAATAAGGCGTGTCTTTCTCCCAATCCTTAAATTCAGTTTTTTCAGCAGCCAACAGCGCATCGATAAACGCCTCGTACTGCTCCCGGTTCATGGGGCAGTTCAGATACGCCTCACGCTCCTCCTTCGTATCGCCCTTGTCATAGCGCGACTGAAACCAGGCTTTGGAGAGATCGACGGTGTCGAAATGGACGATGGGCGCAATCGCATCAAAAAATGCCAGAGCGTTCTCGCCCGTTTGGGCACGCACCGCCTCCGCCAGCGCCGGACTGGTCAATGGGCCGGTCGCGATGATCACGCTGTCCCATTCATCCGGCGGTATACCGGCCACCTCACCACGTTCGACCGTCACCAGGGGATGCGCCTGGAGTTTCTCAGTCACTTCCCGGCTGAACGGTTCGCGGTCAACCGCAAGTGCCCCTCCGGCCGGGACCGAATGTTTATCTGCCGTCCCCATGATCAGACCGTTCAGATAGCGCATCTCCCAATGCAGCAGGCCAACGGCGTTGCTCTCGTCGTCGTCGGAGCGAAACGAGTTGGAACAGACCAGTTCCGCCAGACCCTCGGTCTGATGCGCAAAGGTTTCAACCTGCGGGCGCATTTCATGAAGGACGACGGGGACGCCGAGCGAAGCCGCCTGCCATGCGGCCTCTGAGCCGGCCATTCCGCCGCCGATAATATGAATGGGTGACATCTTTTCCATCCGTGGCATCTAGGTCAGCGCAACAAAAATTGGAAGGGCGGAAACCACCCTCCCATCAGATCACATGCCGGTAGCGGAGCGTTTATTCGCCGTTCTCAGGCTCACCGTCATCAGCGATAATCTCACCGTCGCCACTGTCCGCAATCAGCGCCACCGAGACCACCCTGCTGGACGCGCCTGTGTCAAACACGCGCACACCACCGGCGCTTCGGCCACGGAAGGAAATCCCCCCGATCGGGCACCGGATCGACTGCCCGGCATCGGTCGCCAACATAATCTGATCGTCCGGATCGACCGGGAAGAGCGTCACGAGCGGACCGCCGCGCATGGCCTTGTCCATCGCCATGACACCCTGGCCACCGCGTCCGCGCAACGGATAGTCATGCGAGGACGACAGTTTCCCGGAGCCACGTTCGGTTATGGTCAGAAGCAGTTCCTCCGCCTCGGACATCTCGACATAGCGTTCCTGGCCAAGAGCCATGTCGGCGACGCCTTCCTCATCCGAATCCGCGTTCTCCTCATCCGTGGCCCCCGCCACCGCCCGACGCATTTTGAGATAAGCCGCACGTTCCTCCGGTGAAGCCTCAAAATGGCGCACGACGGCCATTGAGACCACCTCATCGCCATCGGCAAGCTTGATGCCGCGAACGCCGGTCGATCCCCGCCCCTTGAAGACCCGAATGTCGGTCGAGGCAAAGCGGATGGCCTTACCGCCACGGGTGGTCAGCAGAACATCATCGTTCTCAGAGCAGATGCGCGCATTGATCAGGCGCGTCCCTTCCGGCAGTTTCATGGCGATCTTACCGTTCGACTTCACGTTGGTGAAATCATCAAGCGCGTTGCGACGCACGTCCCCTGCAGACGTTGCGAACATGATCTGAAGCTCCGACCAGTTCTCCTCCGGCACATCAACCGGCATGATCGCCGCAATCGACCCGCCCTGCGCGATCGGCAGGATGTTGACGATTGCCTTACCCCGGCCATTGCGACCCGCCTGGGGCAGACGCCACGTCTTGAGTTTATACGCCATGCCATCGGTGGAGAAGAACAGAAGCTGCGTGTGGGTATTTGCCACGAACAGTGTCGTGACAAAATCCTCGTCCTTCGTGTTCATCCCCTGGGTACCCTTGCCGCCGCGCCGCTGGGCGCGGAACTCGGCCAAAGGTGTCCGCTTGATGTAACCACCCTGGGTGACGGTCACCACCATATCCTCACGCTCGATCAGATCCTCATCGAGCAGGTCGGATTCCCACTCGACAATTTCCGACCGGCGCGGCACGGCAAATTTCTCGCGCACTTCGCGCAACTCATCGGAAATGATCGACATGATCCGGCTGCGCGAGCGCAGAATCTCGAGGTAATCCTTGATCTTTCCAGCCAGTTCCTCGAGTTCGTCCGTCACCTCGCGTACACCAATCGCCGTCAGGCGCTGAAGCCGCAGATCGAGGATGGCCCGCGCCTGGGTTTCGGAAAGATGGTATGTACCGTCCTCGTGAACCTTGTGGGTCGGATCATCGATCAGCGCAATATAGGGCGCGATGTCCTGAGCAGGCCAGGCCCGCTCCATCAACCGCGTCCGGGCCTCAGCAGGGTCCGCCGATGACCTGATGGTTGCCACGACCTCGTCCACGTTGGAAACGGCAACGGCCAAACCGCACAGAATATGCGAACGTTCACGCGCCTTGCGCAGTTCAAATGCGGTGCGACGGGCGACAACCTCTTCGCGGAAGCCGATAAATGCCGTCAGGAACCGTCGCAGATCAAGCTGCTCCGGCCGCCCCCCATTCAGCGCCAGCATGTTGCAGCCGAAGCTTGTCTGCATCGGCGTGAAGCGGAACAGCTGGTTCAGCACCACCTCCGGCGTTGCGTCGCGCTTCAGTTCAACGACAACCCGCACGCCGGACCGGTCGCTCTCGTCCTGTACATGCGCGATGCCCTCAATCCGCTTCTCGCGGGCGAGTTCCGCAATGCGTTCAATGAGGCTTGCCTTGTTCACCTGATAGGGAATTTCATCCATAACAATGGCAAAGCGGTCCTTGCGAAGCTCCTCAATCCGGGTCTTCGCGCGAATGATGACCGAACCACGGCCCTCGTTATACGCTTTACGGGCACCGGACCGCCCTAAAATAACGCCACCCGTGGGGAAATCCGGGGCGGGAACATATTCCATCAGATCCGTTACGCTCAGATCCGGATTCTCGATTAGTGCGAGCGTCGCATCCACCACCTCACCGAGGTTGTGCGGCGGAATATTCGTGGCCATGCCAACCGCAATACCGGCCGCCCCGTTGACCAGCATGTTTGGGAACCGGGCCGGCAAGACGCTGGGCTCAAGGTCCTTTCCGTCATAATTCGGCTGAAAATCAACGGTTTCCTTGTCGATGTCCGCGAGCAGATAGGCCGCGGGCCTATCCATGCGGACTTCGGTATAACGCATGGCGGCGGGCGCATCACCGTCCATGGATCCAAAGTTGCCCTGCCCATCGAGCAGAGGCAGGGACATCGAAAATTCCTGCGCCATCCGGACCAGCGCGTCATAAATCGCGCTGTCGCCATGGGGATGATACTTACCCATCACATCGCCGACGGGCCTCGCGGATTTTCGGTACGGCTTGTCGTGCGTGTTTCCGGTCTCGTGCATCGCGTAAAGAATACGCCGATGAACCGGCTTGAGCCCGTCGCGAAGGTCAGGAATTGCACGGCTGACGATCACGCTCATGGCGTAGTCGAGGTAGGAGGCTTTCATCTCCGACTCGATGGAAATCGCCGGTCCGGAGGAAGGGGGCCGCTGGTCTGCGGGGACGTCTTCTGGGGTATCCGTCACTTAGGAAATTTTCCTGTAAAGGTGCGTCTCTTTGTTGAGCTTCCGTATAGAGGGAAACACCCGGAAGTGCAACAAAATCGGGCAATAATCGGCCGCAAACCCCTCTGAAACCGTGCGAAAACACACCGCTGCAACCCTGGATCGAAGCCGATACGGCAGACGCCCCGCAAATGGCCACACTTCAGCGCAACCCCCATCTTATCCCTGCCCAAAACCGTTCGTGCAGCACGAAGGCAACAAGGCCGACAAGAGCGGATATCACCGCGAAACTCCCGGCCACATTGAACGACCCGGTAAGAAGCCAACCAATCAGGGTCATGCTGAACAGACCCAAAGCCTGCCAACTCACGGCTTTCGCAACCTGCCTTCGCGTGGTCTCAACCATCCGCACCTCCTTTTTTGCTTGACCATCACGGGCTATCAAAAAGGGCCGATGCGCGGTATTCAGGACATGCGCCGCATTTGGGCTATGATGTTTGGAAAACCCAACAGATGATGACTAAAGTCGACAAGCGAACACGAGCCGCCCTCTTCAGGCAGCGTCTTGCACAGGCAATTGCCGAGACGGGCACAAACCGCAGCAAACTGGCGCGCGAGACTGGAGTCGATCGCTCAACCATTTCCCAGATCATGGCGAGGGGCGAAACCAGACTGCCCAACGCCCAACTGGTCGCCGACTGTGCTGCGGCACTTGGCATCAGCACTGACTGGCTGCTCGGCCTCACCGACCGTCCGGAACGGGCCGGGGATCTGGTCGACGCGGTCGTGGGAGTTACGACGGCCCAACGCACCTCGGCGGACGAGCAGATCATCGACTGGCACCGGGAAGCCAACGGCTACAAAATCCGCCACGTGGCCGCGACACTGCCGGACATTCTGAAGACCTCGGATGTGCTGGCATGGGAGTATAACCGCTTCATCGCAAAAACACCGGATCAGGCCATTGGCGCCATGACCGACCGGATGGACTGGTTGCGCGATTCCAACTCGGACTACGAAATCGCCGTCCCCCGCCACGAACTCGAATCCTTTGCTGCCGGAGAAGGTTATTACAGCGGCCTCGCCGCCGACATCCGTGCGGCACAGATTGAGCGGCTGACCCGGGACACGCGCGACCTCTACCCGTCGCTCCGCATTTTCATTTTCGACGCAAGGCGACAGTTCAGCGCGCCGATCACGGTCTTCGGCCCGTTGCTGGGGGTGATTTATGTCGGGCAGATCTATCTGGCCTTCCGATCGGAAGACAGGGTGCGCTCGCTCACCCGGCATTTCGACTGGCTGGTCCGCGAATGCGAAATCGACGCGCGCCAGACGCCGGACTTCATCGACGGGCTCCGAGGTCTGGCAACCGGAGCCTGAGCAGCGCTGAAGCTCCCGCTCCCACTCAACCCAGAGCTTAACCAATTAACACCCTTGAGATTGAATAAAATTTTCCGCTGATCCAAAACACACGCAGTACGAGTGAGGTGTTTTATGATTATCAAACGAAAAGTTCTCGCGTCCGCCATCGCTGCAATGGTCCTTGGCGCAACGGCTGCTTCCGCCGCTCCGGTTACCTTCACCGGCGGCACAACCCAGAGCAGCCTCTCCGGCTTTAATCCGTCCGGTTCCGATGCCGCACTGTCCGGCCCGTTTTCGACCCTGCACAATGCCTCCATGGGTCTGGCGGGCAAGAGTGAGGTAACCTTCACATATGTCGGCACTGAGGCCGGCTACAAAAACAGCTTCTGGGCTTCGGGCAGCAAGCTGTTCGACAACAAAACCTCCGCCAGCGGTGACAGCCACTCTCTGGTCATGGATGGCGGCGCACTGGATTTCGCGTTCAAAACCGAACGGCCCTCAACCACCGCAGTCAATGGCGCGACCAGCGGGGCCTATGGCAGCATCGCGTTCTTCCAGAAAGACGAGGACTCGGTCTACGCGCTGTTCAATGACGCATCGCGGAGCGACCGGGACTTCGACGACATGGTGGTACGCATCGACGTGAAGCCGGTCCCCCTGCCCGCTGCAGCCGTATTGCTCCTGAGCGGAATGGGTATGCTTGGCGCCGTATCGGCCCGCAGGAACCGAAAGGAAGCCTGATCGGGCGATTTAACCCCCGGGCTTTCACCCAATTGATCATAATTTTTTCGCGGCGGCACCATTCCGGTGTTGCCGCGGAACCATGACCGCTCAGGTTGGTTGGCAAAAATGCAACGCAACAGGTCGTAGGGTGTCGATGATGTTGTGGAAGGCACTCAAGACTACCCAAACTGTGGGCGGGGACATATACTCTGTGCAAACTGCGCCAAAAATCTGCCGGAGGCCTTAAATGCGTTGCCCGTTTTGCGGAAATGTCGACACCCAGGTCAAGGACAGCCGCCCGGCTGAGGATCACGTTTCAATTCGCAGACGCAGGTTCTGCCCGGCCTGTGCGGGCCGTTTTACCACCTATGAGCGCGTTCAGCTGCGCGACCTTGTCGTCGTCAAAAAGAATGGCAAACGCGAGCCTTTCGACCGGGACAAGCTGGAACGGTCGATCCGCATCGCAATGCAAAAACGCCCCATTGAGGCCGAACGGCTGGACCAGCTGATTTCCGGCATCGTGCGCCGACTGGAATCAATGGGCGAAACCGACATCCCCTCCGACACGATTGGAATGATCGTTATGGAGACCCTGGCCCGGATCGACACGGTTGGCTACGTACGGTTTGCCTCCGTCTACAAAAACTTCCAGGCCGCGGATGATTTTGAGGACTTCGTGTCGGAATTGCGACCGGATCTCTCACCGAAGGAAGAAATCTGAATTCATGCCCGTAACACTGGAAGACGAGGGGTTCATGCGCCCCGCGCTCGGCCTTGCGCGCCGTGGACTTGGCCGCGTCTGGCCGAATCCCGCCGTTGGATGCGTGATCGTACGCGACGGTCGCGTCGTCGGACGCGGATGGACGGCCGACGGCGGACGGCCCCATGCGGAACCCCGGGCACTGACTCAGGCGGGCGACGCGGCGCGCGGTGCGACGGCCTATGTCACGCTGGAACCCTGCGCGCATACCGGGCAGACACCCCCCTGCGCCCAGGCTTTGATAGACGCGGGCGTTGCGCGGGTCGTGATCGCCATGGAAGATCCGGACCCGCGCGTCTCCGGTCGCGGTGCAGCGATGCTGACCGCCGCTGGAATTGAGGTTGCAACCGGCTGCCTGGCGGAGGAGGCGCAGAACCTGAATGCCGGGTTCGTCAGCCGCATCACCACCGGCCGCCCCATGCTCACCCTGAAACTTGCCACATCCCTCGACGGCCGCATCGCCACGGGCACGGGTGAGAGCAAGTGGATCACCGGCCCCCGCTCCCGCGCACAGGTTCACCTGATGCGTGCGAAATACGACGCGGTCCTGGTGGGCGCAGGCACCGTCCGCAGCGACAATCCCCGGCTCGACGTGCGCGACGTCGGAATCGAGGGTGCCAACCCCGTGCGCATTGTCGTAACCGGTGGTTTGACCCTCGTGGGCGACGGCTACCTCGGCAAAACCGCCTCCCGGATCCCACTCTGGTTATGCCACCATGACGAGGCCGAGGAACACCGCCGGAAAACCTGGGCCGACCGCGGCGCGGAACTGCTCGAAATCCCGTTCCAGCCCGACGGCCAGCTCGACCTCAGCGCCATGATGCGCACACTTGGTGACCGCGGAATAACGCGTGTTCTCTGTGAGGGTGGCGGCCGCCTGTCGGCTGCACTGCTGGAAGCCAATCTTGTGGATGAGGTTGTCGTGTTCTCCGCGGGCCAGGTCCTCGGTGCGGAGGGCGTAGCCTCCATAGGCCCGATGATGCTTGAGGAACTCCGCCTCGCCCCAAAATTCAACCTTGTGGACGTCGAACGCATCGGTCCCGATATCCGAAGCCACTGGCGGCGGCGCTAGTTCGTTTACGCAGCCGCCCAGGGCGAGCCCCTCCGGGCTCCCCCTAGTTCGCGATTGCCGCAACCGATCCGGCCAGCGAGACAACGGTCGCCGTCAACGCCGCCACACGCCCCCAGGACGAGAACGGAGCCTCGGTGATATAGACCGTGTCCTCGTTCCGAATAACGAATTCCTGGGCTGCGAACATTCCGTCGGCCGCCGTCAGATCCATCACATAGGCCACCCTCTGTGGTCCAACGAGGTCGCTGCGCGCCAGAACCCTGTTGGCGGTCGCGGAATCCTCGGTCCGGAACACAAAGATACCGGTGGGATCCGCCGAATTCCCGTCGAGTCCCCCGGATGCGGCCAGGGCCTCAATGGCCGACATGTCGCGTTTGTTGAAACTGATACGCGCCTGCCCCTCGGTCGCGCCCAGCGCGGTGAAGGAACGCCGGTCCTGCTCGATCAAAATGCGGTCGCCGGGGCGGAGGGCAATATCCAGCTCGGGCCGGTCATAGAGATCCTGCAGCCAAATACGCTGCGCACGCCCGCCGCGTTCAACCCGGATCTGCGCCACTTCGGGCACGATGGACACTCCGCCCGCCCGCGCAATCATCGACGAGAGGCTGCGCGTTGACGTCTCGATCGGATAAACTCCGGGCGACCCAACGTCACCCAGGATGCTCACCGTGGTCCCGTTGCCCGCGATACGGCGGACCTCAACCTGCGGGTCCGGCGTCTGGTTGCTGAGTTTTTCCGTCACATCAATACGAACCTGCTCTGGCGTCCGTCCGGACACACTTACGCGGCCCACATGCGGCACGTAGATCCGACCGGTTTCGTCCACCTGTATCTGGTCCACGGCCGTAAACTTCTGACCGACACTGGCAAGCAGGCTGCTGTCCACCGTTTCCCAGACCGTTATGGAGAGAATATCGCCGGGGTTAATGACATCCGACGACAGAAGACTGTTGCCGATCAAACTGCTGTCAAACCCGAGCGTTTCGCTGTCCGCGGTTGCCGCGGCGATGGCCGAGGTCACCTCGACTATGTGAATGTCGCTGGCGGCATCCCTGTCGCTGGAAAGAATCTCTCCCGCAGTCGGCCCGGACCTCGGCAGGGTACATCCCGAGATTAATGAAACCAGCGCTACCGCGCACGCCAACCGTGCGTTTGACCTAAAAAACCGCATCGTCCGCCTCACATTCACTGTTTTCCAGCTTTTGGCCGAAATCGTAGCGTTTTTGTCACGTGTTAACCAGATGCCATGGTTTTTCGGCGGCATGTGAAGCATTGTGGACACGCATCGTGACTTGCCCCAGAGGGTTCTCCGGTCTAGGACGCACCCGAAACGGAGCCGGACGGGACGCATGTTTACTGGAATCATCACCGACATCGGTCGGATAGAGCACCTCGAGAACCGGGGTGATCTGCGCGCACGCATCTCAAGCAGCTATGACCCCGAAACCATCGAACTCGGAGCCTCCATCGCCTGCCACGGCATCTGCCTGACGGTTGTGGACATCGGAGAAACCAAAACCGGCTGCTGGTTTGATGTGGATATTTCAGCCGAAACCGTCTCGAAAACCAGCATCAGCAACGGTCCGGGCAACCGCACGCCCTGGATTGAGGGCGGTCGCATCAACCTTGAACGGGCGCTGAAGCTCGGAGACGAACTCGGCGGACATATCGTTTCCGGTCATGTGGATGGCGTTGCGATCATAACGAAAATCCGCGATGAGGGTGACAGCACACGGGTAACCTTCGAGGCCCCAGGCGACCTCGCCAAATTCATCGCACCCAAGGGCTCTGTCGCACTCAACGGGACATCGCTTACGGTCAACGAGGTGAATGGCGACCGGTTCGGCGTCAACTTCATCCCGCACACAAAATCGGCCACGACGTGGGGCGACGCGACCGAGGGCGACCCGGTGAACCTGGAAATCGACACGCTGGCACGCTATGTCGCCCGTTTGGGAGAATATTCTGCCGCGAAGGAGACCGGCGCATGAGCAACACGGAATTCCAGGATGTGATCTCCTCGGTCGAGGAAATCATTGAGGACGCCCGCAACGGCCGCATGTTCATTCTGGTCGACCACGAGGACCGGGAGAACGAGGGCGACCTGGTCATTCCGGCCCAGATGTGCACCCCGGACGCCATCAACTTCATGGCGAAATACGGTCGTGGCCTCATCTGCCTTACACTTACGGGCGAAAGGCTGGACGCGCTGAACCTGCCGCTGATGTCCGCATCGAACTCGTCCCGGCATGAAACGGCGTTTACCACATCGATCGAGGCCCGCGAAGGCGTCACCACCGGCATCTCGGCCGCCGACCGCGCACGTACCGTTGCCGTGGCCATCGACCCGACCTCCGGCCCGCAGGACATCGCAACACCAGGCCACATCTTCCCCCTGCGCGCACGCGAAGGCGGCGTTCTCATCCGCGCCGGCCACACCGAAGCGGCAGTCGACATTTCGCGCCTTGCAGGTCTGAACCCTTCCGGCGTCATCTGTGAAATCATGAATGACGACGGCACAATGGCCCGTCTGCCCGATCTTGTGGCCTTTTCGCAGCTTCACAACATCAAGATCGGCACCATCTCCGACCTGATCGCGTATCGCCGCCGCCACGACAATCTCGTGCGGCAGACGGATGCGGAAACGGTTGAAAGTGAATACGGCGGAAGCTGGCAAATGCGCGTCTTCACGGACGAGGCCGCTGGCGGTGAACATATCGTGCTTTCCAAGGGTGACATCACGACCGGTGAGCCCGTCCTCGTTCGGATGCATGCGGTCAACACGATGGAAGACCTCCTCGGACTTCATCCGGGCCGCACCCACCAGTTGCGCGATTCCATGCTGGCCATTGCCGCCGAAAAACGCGGCGTTCTCGTGCTGCTGCGCGACACGGCCATGAAGCTTGAAACCGGGGATCATGTAAGCCCCAACAAACTGCGGCAGTACGGCGTGGGCGCACAAATCCTGAGTGCTCTTGGCATCACCAACATGATACTGCTGACGAATTCACCCACCCCGAAGGTGGTGGGCCTCGACGGATACGGCCTGAGCATCGCCGGCACCCGTCCGATAGTGGAAACAAAGGACTGACATGGCTACCCATGACCCCAGCGACGCATTGCCCCGGCCGGAATTCGACCGCCCGGTTCGCGTTCTGATCGTAATCGCACCCTTCTACCGCGAAATCGCCGGTCATCTGCTGGCGGGCGCCCGGGCCTCTCTCGATGCCGCAGGCGTGAGCCACGAAACGGTTGAGGTGCCCGGAGCGCTTGAAATCCCAACGGCCATAGCCTTGGCCGAGCGGACGAAGAAATACGACGGCTACGTGGCGCTGGGATGCGTCATCCGCGGCGAAACCACCCACTACGACACCGTCTGCAACGACAGCTCGCGCGGCATCACTCTGCTGGGCCTGAGGGAGATCTGCATCGGGAACGGCATTTTAACTGTGGAAAACGAGGCCCAGGCCCTCGCCCGCGCAATTCCAGATGAGATGAACAAGGGCGGTGGCGCGGCCGACGCCTGCCTGCATCTGATTGCGCTCTCCCGCATGTTTCCCGTTCCGCCCCGCCCTCTGCCTGAAGGCAGCATCCTGATGGCAGGCGACCAGAACAGGGACACCGCCTGAAATGACCGAACAGCCCAGAAAACTCAGCTCCGCCGACCGCCGACGCATGCGATCCGCGGCCCGGTTCTACATCGTGCAGGCCCTATTTCAGATGGAAGCCTCCGACTCCGGCCTCGACGACGTGCTGGATGAATTCGAAACCTACCGCCTCGGCGCCGAAATCGACGGCGTGGAATATGCGGAAGCTGACAAAAATCACTTCCGTGACATTATGACGGCCGCCGTTGACCGTCAGGCCGCGATTGACCAGCTGACGCACCGCGCCCTCGTAGCCCGTTGGCCCATCGACCGGATCGACCCCACAATCCGGGCAGTATTCCGGGCCGCCGGTGCGGAATTCCTCGCAAGCGATACGCCACCAAAGGTCGCAATCACCGAGTACGTGGACGTGGCAAAGGCCTTTTTCCCAGACGGGAAAGAGCCTAAATTCGTCAACGGTGTGCTCGACCACATGGCCCGTGAGGCAAAACCCGAGAGCTTCTCGGACTAGATCGGGCTGGCGCAAAACGCGGGGATGTAAGGCAAAATGACCGAACCACAACTCAAGGCACCCGAACTGGTCGGGGACGGTTTCAAGCTGCTCTTCGCCAATTTTAGCGTGCTTTATGCCCTCGCAATGGTGTTCGCGCTGGTTGAACAGGTCATTTATATCATCGTCGGGGACGGTTTCAGCATGCCAGGCCCGGACCAAACCTTCGACGGCGGTGCTTTTCTGTCATCCATGCTTCTGATCACGGTGATTTGGAATTACGCCAGCGGCGTGCTTTGCCTTGCAACGGTTGACTGCCTCAACGAACGCCGGCGTCCCCTCGCGGAATACCTGACCCGGCCAATCCCCAAAATCGGCCCAATGGTTGTTCTTGGCCTGCTGGTCGCGATTGCCACCGGGTTGGGCGCGTTCCTGTTCATCGTGCCAGGTTTTTACATTTACGCCATGTACCTTGTGCTTGTCCCGGTTATCGTTCTGGAGGACGGGGACTGGCGCAGTCTAACCCGCACCCGTGATCTGACGCACGGACACCGTTGGACAATCGTGTTGGCGCTGGTGATCCTTGTCGTGATGCTCATCGGTGCATCAATGGTGGTCTCGCCCGTCATCACGCCCAACGCGACCGGAGAGTTCAGCCTGATGGGCAACGTTCTCGCCGCACTCGTTCAGGGCATGACATTCGCAGTGTTCTCGATCTTCACGACGCTGGTTTACGTCCGCCTCGTGGGATTGAGGGACCGGGTAAAGCCGTCCGAGCTTTACCCGCTCAACTAACGCCCGCCTGAGACTTCCATCGTCGTACCCGTGACATAGGACGCCGCGTCAGACAGAAGCCAGATCGCGGCCTCCGCCACTTCGGTCGCTCCTCCCGGCCGTCCCATCGGCGTTGTCACACCCAGCCGTTCGGCCCGTCCCGGTTCACCGCCGGAGGCATGGATATCCGTCAAAATCAGTCCGGGCCGTATGCCATTGACCCGCACCCCTTCTGCGGCAAGCTCCTTCGCGAGCCCAATAGTCATCGCATCCATCGCGCCTTTGGTGGCGGCGTAATCCACATATTCGCCCGGCGCACCGAGCTTTGCCGCAATCGACGACATGTTGACGATGGAACCGCCCTGCCCGCCACTGGCCCTAGACATCCGCCGCGCGGCCTCACGCGCGCCGAGAAACGCGCCGGTAATGTTGATCCGGAACAGCCGTTCCATGCGCTCCAGGCTCATATCAGCAACCTTTGAGGCCGGGGCAACCACACCCGCGTTATTCACGAACCCGGTGATCGGCCCAAACGCCGCTTCGGCCGCGTCCCACATGGCTTGGACATCGGCTTCCACGGAGGCGTCGCCCTTGATCGCAAGCGCATTGCCACCCGCCGCTTTCACCGCCGCTACCGTTTCCCCTGCAGCACTGGCATCACTGACATAATTGACGGATACCGACCAGCCTCGCGCCCCGGCGAGCCGGGCAATCGCGGCTCCGATTCCACGCGATCCACCCGTGATCAAAACGTGCATCCTATCCCCCCTGTTCAACCATAAATTCAGTTAAAGCGGTTGTCCTTCGGGAACCCGCGCGGCGCCATCCGTCCGGCGGCAGCCCTCGGCCCCATCCAGTCGGCAAGATCCTCCACCGTGCGCGTCCGGCCGGCCGGATCAAGCCAGGAAAGCCCATCGTTGAGGTCAAAGGTAATGGCGTCGTTCAACCCGCCATCCTTGTATTTCTGCAGCCGCACGCCCTTGCCACGGGCAAGCTCGGGCAGACTTTCCGTCGGGAAAACCAAAACCTTGCGGTTTTCTCCAACCACTGCCACGTGGTCGCCCTGAACCGGCCGGCAGACCCTCGCACGCACGCCCTCCCGCACGTTGAGCACCTGTTTCCCTGCCCGCTTTTGCGCAATCGCCTCATTCTCCTGAAGGATAAAGCCATCCCCGGCCGTTGACGCCACGAGCAGTTTGCCACCTGGAACATGCACAAACAGCGCGATGGGTTCCGCCTCATTCGGCATGTCGACCATCAGGCGCACGGGCTCGCCCATGCCCCGCCCGCCGGGCAACTGCGCGGCGGACAGTGTGAACATGCGACCGTTGGAAGCAAACATCAGGAGCCGGTCGGTGGTTTCCGCATGAAGGATAAATCCGGGCCCATCCCCGTCCTTGAACTTCAATTCGCTGTCCAGGTCGATATGCCCCTTCATGGCGCGTATCCAGCCCATTTTCGAGCAGACAACCGTGAGCGGTTCGCGCTCGATCATCGACTCAAAGGAAACGTCCTCGATCTCAGGCGCGTCCTCAAAGCCGGTCCGTCGTGCGCCACCCGGCGCCCTGGAGCCAAATTTCTTACGCGCATCGCGCAACTCATCGGAAATACGGCCCCACTGAAGGTCTCCGGAACCAACCAGAGCCTCCAGATCCGCCTTCTCCGCCAGCAGATTATCCCGCTCCTGCCGCAGTTCCATTTCCTCAAGCTTGCGCAGATTGCGCAGGCGCATGTTGAGAATGGCCTCGGCCTGAACATCCGTCAGCTCAAACTCGGCCATCAACACGGCCTTGGGCTGATCCTCATAGCGGATAATCTCAATAACCCGATCGAGGTTGAGATAGGCGATAATATAGCCCGACAGCACCTCCAGCCGGGCCTCGATCTTATCGAGCCGGAACCGCGACCGGCGCAGCAAAACGTCGCGACGGTGATCCAGAAACGCCCGCAGAACATCCTTGAGCGAACAAACCTGCGGCGTGCGACCGTCGATCAGAACGTTCATGTTCATGGAAAAGCGGTTCTCTAGGTCCGTATTCTTAAACAGCGACTCCATGAGAACCATCGGATCAACCGTACGCGACCGCGGTTCCAGAATCAGGCGAATGTCCTCGGCACTCTCATCCCGTATGTCGCCGAGCAGAGGCACCTTTTTGGCATTAATCAGATCGGCGATCCGCTCGATCAGTTTACCCTTCTGCACCTGAT
Source organism: Amaricoccus tamworthensis (assembly GCF_049800875.1). Lineage (NCBI taxonomy): Bacteria > Pseudomonadati > Pseudomonadota > Alphaproteobacteria > Rhodobacterales > Paracoccaceae > Amaricoccus > Amaricoccus tamworthensis. The sequence continues at coordinate 18,133 of NZ_JBNAFV010000005.1, forward strand.
AGGGCATTTCCGTGACAACAATCTGCCACTGACCGCGCCCGAGTTCCTCAACCTGCCACCGGGCGCGCACCCGCATGGACCCGCGACCGGTGCGATAGGCTTCCTTGATGGTCGCGCGCGGCTCAATAATGATGCCGCCGGTCGGGAAATCCGGTCCCTGTACGAAATCCATCAGCTTCTCATCCCCCGCATTGGGGAATTTAATCAGATGCAGAGAGGCGTTGCAGAGTTCCTCGATATTGTGCGGCGGAATGTTGGTGGCCATTCCAACCGCAATCCCGCTGGACCCGTTGGCCAGCAGGTTGGGAAATGCCGCAGGCAAAACAACCGGCTCGGATTCCGATCCGTCGTAGTTGTCACGGAAATCCACCGCATTTTCGTTCAGCCCCACCATCAGGGCCTCGGCGGCCTCGGTCAGACGCGCCTCGGTGTACCGCTGCGCCGCAGCGTTGTCGCCGTCGATGTTGCCGAAATTGCCCTGGCCGTCCACGAGTGGATACCGAACTGCAAAATCCTGGGCGAGACGCACGAGCGCATCATAAATTGCCTGGTCCCCATGCGGGTGATAGTTACCCATCACCTCACCGACGATTTTGGCGCATTTCCGGAACGAGCCCTTGGGATCCAGTTTCAGGCCACGCATTGCGAACAGAATACGCCTGTGAACCGGCTTCAGCCCGTCACGCGCGTCCGGAAGTGCCCGGTGCATGATGGTCGAAAGGGCATAGGTCAGATACCGGTCGCCAAGGGCACGGCCCAGGGGCTCGACCGCTATTTTTCCATCGTCTATTTCGGGGGTGTCGGTATCGTCACTCATAGATATGGTGTCTACTCCAAGGAACCCCCCCGGTCCAGAATTATTGGGTAAACGGAATATGAACGGAAGGCGTATTGGATGACGCAAACGCATACGGGGCTGCTGTCCCCGGCCGAACTCTTTGGCATGTCGGGCATGGAATATTTCTCCGGCGTCATCGAGGGCAAATACCCCGCTCCGCCAATCTGCGACACCGTCCCGATGGAATTTGTGGAGGCAAGCCCCGAACGGCTTATCCTCTCCAGCCAGGCGACCGAACAGTTTCTCAACCCGATGGGCACGGTCCATGCGGGATTCACCGCCACCCTTCTCGACACCGCCGCGGCCTGCATCGTTCACATCTCTCTAACAGCTGGCGAGGCCTACACCACGCTTGAGATCAAATTAACGCTTCACCGCGCAATAACGCGGGAGACAGGCGAACTTCGCGTTGAGGGCAACATGGTAAACCGCGGGCGGCGCGTTGCAGCGTCCAAATCCTCCGTCAGTGACAGTCGCGGGCGACTGCTGGCCTCTGCAACCAGCACGTGCCTGATCATGCCAGCGTCAGAGGTCAGGGGATGACGCGATCGGTCCTGATCACCGGCTGCTCATCCGGGATTGGCCTCGATTTCGCGCAGACCCTGCACCGGCGCGGCTGGCAGGTGCTGGCCACCTGCCGCAAACAGGCGGATTGCGACAGGCTGACCGCGGAGGGTCTGACCAGTTTCATACTCGATCACGACGAAGACGCGAGCATCACAAACGCCATTCAAACAACGCTGAAACTCACCGAAGGACGCCTTGACGCGGTCGTCCTCAATGGAGCTTTCGCCCAGCCCGGCGCGATGGAGGACATACCCCGCGACGCCATGCGGGCCGTCTACGAGACCAACCTGTTTGGCCCGTTCGAGATCATACGTCAGGTGATCCCGGTCATGCGCGAACAGGGTCATGGACGTATCGTAAATATCTCCAGCGTTCTGGGCATCCTCCCCCTGCGCATGCGCGGCCCCTACTGCGGCACCAAATTCGCAATGGAAGGCATGACCCAGGCTTTGCGCCTCGAACTCGCGGGCAGTGGCATTCATGTCTCCGTCATCCAGCCCGGTCCGATCACCAGCCGCATCCGGCAAAATGCCGCCGCCCATTTCGAACGCTGGATCGACTGGGAAAATTCCGCGCAGCGAAAGGTCTACGAAAAAAGCCTCATGCCGCGCCTCTACGCCAACAAGGAACGCCCCGACCGTTTCGAACTGCCACCGTCCGCCTGCACCAAAAAGCTCATTCACGCCCTCGAACACGCCCATCCACGCCCAAAATATCGTGTAACGGTTCCCACCACCCTTGGCGAAATCGTGCGACGCGCCCTGCCAACCAGCCTTCAGGACCGGCTTCTCGTCAAACAGTAACGTGATCCGGTCGGCTTGCAATTTTCCTCGAAAGGATTAGTCCGGGGACAGGAAACAGGGGAATTCAATGGCACAGGATCCACTTTTCATCGTCGTGGCGGTTGCCTGTCTGCTGGTACTGGCAATTCTGGTTTTCGGCGTCGGCACCTTCGGCAAGGGCGGCGATTTCAACCGGAAATACGCGAACAAGATCATGCGCGCCCGCCTGGTGGCGCAGTTTGTTGCGGTAATTCTTATACTTGTATTCGTCTGGGCACGGAGCGGAGGTTAACTGTATGGTCGTTCTGAGCAAAATCTACACCCGAACCGGCGACAAGGGAGACACCGCGCTCGGTGACGGCTCCCGCGTTGCGAAGCACTCGGCCCGGGTCAACGCTTACGGTACGGTTGACGAGTTGAACGCCGCGGTTGGCCTGGCCCGTGTCGAGTATGACGGCGACGAACACACCGCGCTTTCCCGCATTCAAAACGACCTGTTCGACCTCGGCGCGGACCTCTGCCGCCCGGAAGTAGAGGACGGAGAGGAGCCGGAATACCCGCCGCTGCGCGTCACGCCGGAACAGACCGCACGCCTCGAGGCCGAAATCGATCTGATGAACGAGCGCCTTGAACCGCTCCGCAGCTTTGTTCTGCCCGGCGGATCACGCCTTGCGGCACATCTCCATGTGTGCCGGACCGTCTGCCGTCGTGCGGAACGTCTCGTGGTGGAACTGGCTGGCGATGAAAAAATCAATCCGGCGGCCGTGACGTACCTCAACCGTCTGTCGGACTGGTTTTTTGTTGCCGCCCGCGTTGCCAATGACGATGGTCGCAACGACGTTCTCTGGGTGCCTGGGGCCAACCGCTAAACGCTGCAATCCCTCCCCAACGCTAACTTCTCGCTCCTCATCGTGATGTCGCCGGGCATTTTTGGCAGCTGTTAACGCCAAGTTATGGTTGCACCTGCTGCCGCACGAACGTATCCACTCGCTTCAGGTGAATTTAAGCTGCGAGGCGTCCAGTCACCTGCGGTTTGCGGGCGCCCGCGTTCAAACATTGGGGAGCGCCATGAAGGTTCTCGTGCCTGTCAAACGCGTGATCGACTACAATGTGAAGGTGCGGGTGAAGGCCGACGGCACCGGTGTTGATCTGGCAAACGTAAAAATGTCGATGAATCCCTTCGACGAGATCGCTGTCGAGGAAGCAATCCGTCTGAAGGAAAAAGGCGTCGCAACCGAGGTTGTGGTTGTTTCCATCGGCGTGAAGAAGGCACAGGAAACCCTGCGTACCGCGCTTGCCATGGGGGCCGACCGCGCCATTCTGGTCGAGGCTACCGACGACGTTCACACAGATATCGAGCCCCTGGCCGTTGCGAAAATCCTCAAGGGTGTCGCCGACGCCGAGGAACCCGGTCTGATCATCGCCGGCAAACAGGCCATCGACAACGACATGAACGCGACCGGCCAGATGCTGGCCGCCCTGCTCGGCTGGCCGCAAGCGACATTCGCCTCCGAGATCGAAATGGGTGACGGCTCCGCGACGGTTACGCGTGAGGTGGACGGCGGCCTGCAGGTCATCAAGGTGAACCTGCCTGCAATCGTAACCGCCGACCTGCGCCTCAACGAGCCGCGCTACGCCTCGCTGCCCAACATCATGAAGGCCAAGAAAAAGCCGCTCGAAGAGAAAACGCCCGCCGATTACGGCGTGGATGTGACCCCGCGCCTGAAAATCGTCGGCACGGCCGAGCCATCCACCCGCAAGGCGGGCGTCATGGTCGGATCGGTTGACGAGCTGGTCGAGAAACTCAAAACGGAAGCGGGGGTTATCTGATGGCTGTCCTTGTTTACGCAAAACACGACAACAGCGAACTGAATGACGCCACGTCCAGGGCCGTCGCAGCGGCAAAAGCAATCGGCGGTGACATCACCGTTCTGGTCGCCGGCGAAAACTGTGGCGATGTGGCCTCTGCCGCTGCCGCGCTCGATGGCGTCGCCGCCGTTCTCCACGTTGAGGGCGCTCATTACGCCCACCGCCTCGCGGAGCCGCTGACCGACCTGATACTCGGTCTGGCTGATGGTTACGAGCACATCGTGTTCCCGGCCACCACCACCGGCAAAAACGTCGCACCGCGCCTTGCCGCGCTTCTCGATGTCATGGTCATCTCCGACATTACCGGCGTAGTGGATGCCAACACGTTTGAGCGCCCGATCTATGCTGGTAACGCGATTCAGACCGTGGAAAGCACCGACGCCAAAAAAATCATCACCGTGCGTGGCGCGAGCTTCGACGGTGTTGGCGAGCAGGCTGCCGCAGACATCAGCACCGGTGAGGCCGCGGCCGATCCGGGCGTGTCCAGTTTCGTCGAGGACCGGGTACAGGAATCCGACCGCCCCGAACTTTCCTCCGCAGGCATCGTGGTCTCCGGCGGTCGGGGTGTTGGCTCCGAGGAAAACTTCGCCATTATCGAAAAACTGGCGGACAAACTCGGTGCAGCGGTTGGCGCCTCCCGTGCTGCCGTCGATTCCGGCTATGCCCCCAATGACTGGCAGGTTGGCCAGACAGGCAAGGTCGTGGCCCCTGAACTTTACATCGCCGTCGGCATCTCCGGCGCGATTCAGCACCTTGCCGGCATGAAGGACTCCAAGGTCATCGTTGCCATCAACAAGGACGAGGAAGCCCCGATCTTCCAGGTGGCCGACTACGGTCTCGTCGCCGACCTCTTCGAGGCCGTTCCGGCCCTTGAGGAAAAACTCGGCTGATCCAATCCGGCCCGCTTCCGCTGTTGGGAGCGGGCCGATTTCGCAGTGCGGCACATAGAGGTTGCACGCGCCCTGCCCCCCATCCTATTGTCATTGCGATAACGGAACACGAGGCACTCCCCCCATGGAAATCAGCAGCGTAGGCGTCATTGGCGCGGGTCAGATGGGCAATGGCATCGCCCATGTTTTTGCACTCGCGGGCTACAACGTTGCGCTCAACGACATCTCCGAGGAGGCCCTGGAAAAAGCCCTCGCGACGATCCGCAAAAACATGGATCGCCAGGTTTCACGGGAAACGATCTCCGCCGAAGATCAGGAAAACGCCCTCGCCCGGCTCAAGCCCACAACGGACATTGCCGAGGTCGGCGGGTCCGACCTGATCGTGGAATCCGCCACGGAAAACGAGGCGATTAAACACAAAATATTCGAGGGCCTGGCCCCTCATCTCGGCCCCAACACACTCCTGACCTCGAACACCTCCTCCATTTCGATCACCCGCCTCGCCGCCAATACGGACCGCCCGGAGAAATTCATGGGGTTCCATTTCATGAACCCGGTGCCGCTGATGCAGCTGGTGGAACTCATTCGCGGCATCGCGACCGACCAGGAAACCTACGAGACCCTGCGCGGCGTGGTCGAAAAGCTCGGGAAAACCCATGCAAGTTCCGAGGATTACCCGGCGTTCATTGTAAACCGCATCCTGATCCCGATGATCAACGAGGCGGTCTATGCACTTTACGAGGGTGTGGGCTCGGTGCAGTCCATCGACACATCCCTGAAACTCGGCGCAAACCACCCCATGGGGCCGCTGGAACTCGCGGATTTCATCGGTCTGGACACCTGCCTCGCCATCATGAACGTGCTGCATGACGGCCTGGCCGACACCAAATATCGCCCATGCCCGCTTCTGACCAAATATGTCGAAGCCGGCTGGCTGGGCCGCAAGACCAAACGCGGATTCTACGATTACCGCGGCGAGAAACCCGTCCCGACGCGGTAACCGCTCCGCCCCTATCCAGTTCGCGTGATTTTCAGCTCGAGGCTTCCGGAATTGTTGCCATAGGTCTGCCAGGCATCGTTGGCGTAGACATAGAGAAACCCGTCAGCGGAAGGTGTGAATCCCGTCACGCCGTTTCCGATTTCGAAGGTCTCATGTGATCCGGGGCCACCGTCCCCAGCATTGTTCGCAACAACACCCACCAGCGAGAACCAGCTGAACTCCTCATGTCGACGGGTGAGCAGAAAATCCGTCTCCGTGTTCCCGGTGACCTTCCGGAACAGGCGTTCAAGCAGGCCCAGACCGGTTCCCGCCACATGCGCAATCTCTCCGGGCTGAAAATCTCCGTCATCGGTTCCGCCTGGACCACAGGTCACCAAGCCGTCCGTCCACTGTCCGGATGCCCTGAAATTGTAGGTTTCTCCGGCACGCAGATAAAATGGCGTCCGGTTCCATCTGGGCCGCGCCATGGCCTCGGTGACTTCCGTATGACCAACGGCCAAGTCGCTATGGACCCAGTAATCCGGATCCGCAGCCGGCGGCGCGGCCTTGCGGGCCACGGCGGCCGGATGCACTGATGCCTCTTCCATGCCTTCACCGAACAGCGGCACCGCCCGCGGACATGTTTTGAGTTTTTTGAACACACCCGAGAGCGAATCGTGCAGGAACCCGTCCGGCCTCTCCCCACCGAGCGAGGCCTCCGCATCGGGCCTGAATGCCAGTTCCTGATCCGCGGCCTCCCGCATCATCCATCGCAGTGAAATGTTGCTGAGTTCAGGCTCCGGATAGCCACCGCCGACATCGCCGTGAACACCGGGGAACCAGATCTGTTTCACGTCGCGATGTTCTTCCAGTCCGGTCCAGAATGTCGGCGTGAAACTCTGCCGCTGCTCATCCATCGCCAGCGCATGGCGCGCATGGGCGACCACATTGCTCAGTTCGGTGTCGTGAAACGCATGCCACGCCGGATTATCAAGGACGTTCAGGAAACCCAAATCATCGGGGATGCCAAGCGAACCGACCGTGTCCCAAACGCCAAGAAAATGGACCGGCGTCTGCTTGCGCCCCGTTGACCCGGCCGGAGTATTGAAGAACGACAGTTTCGACGAAAACTCCGCGTCGTCCTGACTGCGGTACATGTTGAATATGCGGCGAACCTGCGCGTCACGCTCATCCTCATTGAGGTCCGGCCCGGTCAGGTCCAGCAGACCATATCCCGAAATCATCCCGGCCAGGCTGCGCACGGTATAGGCGCCACGACTGAATCCAAAAAGATAGATACGGTCACCGGGCGTGTAGTTCTTGGCGAGCCAAAGATAGCCTTCCCGAATATCCTCGCTGAGCCCAAGGCCAAGACCACCGCCCGTCAGGCGCTGAACAAAACTGTCACCGGCACCGATGCCCGTGATGTAATGGCATTTTTGAGGCAGGCCATTGTTGTCCGTATCACCAAGGGACTTCACCAGGCGGCTCACGTTCGAGGCGGTGGACACGCCACTTTCCTCATCGTCGGGGGTCTGCCAGGTGCCGTCGGCACAGACAACCAGATTAGCCATACCAAAATCCTCTAACCGTTGAACTCACCCCGACTATAACACGTCAGGCAATTTTCGCCAGGATCGTGGCGTTTAGCCCCGGTCAGACCCCGGTCAGCTCAAAATCACGCCCCGCCAGCACCGCACCGTTGGCCAGTATCTCGACCCGGTGCGTACCGTTGTTGAACCGTCGCGTCGTAATCGCGCGCATGGCATGCCGTTTGCTGATGGAAACCGTTTCGCCGGGCGGAAGCTTCAATACCTTAAGCTTGAATACCTTCGGCGCTCGCGATCCGTTGACCTTAACGTAATGCACCTGGTAGTCGAGAATTATGTTTTGCACCTCATCGACCCGCGAGGTCACGTTAAACTGGAATTCCAGTACGGTCCCAAACTCAACCACATCAGACGCCAGCGAAAACCCGGACACATCCACCTCCGCCGGCCCATAGCCCAGCGCTTTTAGCGTCGCCGGATGCCCCTGCTTAATCAGCGTTCTGCAGGCATGTTTGACCAGCCGCACCCGGTCTTTGCCCGCATCCTTCATCCACTGCGCCGCGATCCCCGCGACCAGATCCGGGTGATCCTTGGCGATGTCGTTGAGATTGTTGGCAACCGAGCGACGGACATATTCCTCCGGATCATCACGCAGCTTCTCCAGAACCGGCAGCACGGGCGCGGGATTCCGAATAAACGTGTTCAGCCTGATCCCCCACGGCAATCTGGGCCGCGACCCTTCCGAGGCGAGCCTGCGCACATGGAAATTCGTATCCTGCGCCCACGACATCACATGCTCCATCGCCCGCGCCTCGTCGGCCACAATGAACGGACGAACTGCAAACTCCGACGAGAACCGCTTCGTCAGGTCCCTCAGCAGATCCATTGCCCGGTCGAAATCCCCCATACCCCGCTCCGCGACGAAATCGCCGATCGGCATGATGGCCCAGCCCCGAATGCCACGGTCATCCGTCGCCATATCGGACAGGACAGCCTCCTCTTCCGGATGCAGGGCCGCGGCAATCACGTCCGCCGCGGCCTCAAAATTTTCGGGCAGGTAGCGCACCAGTGCCGCGGTGATCTGCCGCGAGCGATCCCGCAACTCCAGATCCTCAAGCCCGTCTGCCGCAGTGCGAACGAATCCCTCCCGGTCGAATTCAGGCATGTGCCGCGCCAGATGTCCGCCAAGCGACGCAATCAAATCAGCACTAAAAAGGTTTTTGAACGGTTCCGGCATTGGCTCCCATCACATCGGCATCAGCGTCGCAGCCCACCCGCGACAGATCGGTCCGCAGGCTGTAGCATGGTGCTACTGCAAAGGAGTGTCAGTGTCATGCGGTTGATCCTCGGCGTTATTTTCGCAATGCTTCTCACCAGCGCCCCGCCGCGGGCGGCACCGTGGGTCATCAGCCCTGAGTCACAGGTCACCGTCAGCGTAAAATGGGCCGGCGGGACCGCCAGGGTCGTGTTCCCGGAAATCCTCGGAGAGATTGACTTCGATGCGGCCCACCCCGAGCGGGTCGAGGCGGAGGTGTACGTCCGCGCCCGCTCCGGGTCGACCGGCGTCGCTCTCGCCGACCAACTGCTGCAAAGCAGGGATTATCTCAGTTCAGCCGAGTATCCGGAGATCAGCTTCGAACTCACCGGTCTCGAACAGACTTCCCGAAGCACCGCGGATATTTTCGGAAACATAACCCTGCGCGGCATCACCCGCCCCATCACGTTCGGGGCATCCGTCTTCCGCTACGGCCCGTCCACTGACGCCCCTGACCGCTTCGAGGCAGGCTTCAACATGTCCGGACAGGTCGACCGCAGGGAGTTTGGGTCAACCGAGGGCGCGCCCGAGATTGCCACAATCCTCCCCGTGGAGATCAGACTTCTGATCACATCGAAATAGAATTTACTTCCAATTTCGACGTAAATGTGAGGGCTGAACCGCCTTCGTTTCCACGCGGGAAACAAAATGTTGGCACACAAATGGCTGGATTATCGGCGACAAAAACACGATCTGGGGTTCAGCAACAAGGAAGGACCTGACATGAAATTCATCCATCTGGCCGCTGCCGCCGCCATTTCCGTCGCTCCGCTGCCCGCTTTTGCAGAGTGGACGCTCGACAAATCCCACGCCTCGATCTTCTTCGATGTGGAACACCTTGGCTTCTCGACCGTGACCGGCACCTTCGAGGAGTTTGATGCGAACATCACCTTCGATCCCGAGGATCTCGCCGCAACCGAAGTGGCGGTGACCATCGCGGCCGACAGCGTAAACACTTTTTTCGAGGCCCGTGACGAGCACGTCAAAAACGCGGATTTCCTCGATGTGGCCAACCACCCGGAAATCACCTTCGTTTCCACCGGCATCGAAATGACCGGTGACAATACCGCTGAACTGACCGGCGACGTCACGATCAAGGGCACGACCAATTCCGAAACCTTCGACGTTGTGATGAACCAGGTCGGTGAAAACCCGTTCAACCCGGAACAGCAGGTCGCAGGCTTCACCATCACCGGTGACATTGACCGCACCGACTACGGTATCGATTTTGGCGCACCGGTCATCGGCGCGGTTCTGCCGGTCACGATCAATATCGAGCTGAACAACTGATAGCGGATTCTGGAAGCGGAGTGGACGGCCATGCAGGCGGTAAACACAACTGAAAGCTGGGGGTGGATAACCCGTCTCATTCACTGGGTTATGGCCGTCCTTATCCTCTTCCAACTCGGCATGGGGCTCTACATGACCAATGCCGTCGATGATCTTCTGCGGCAGTACAGCCTGACGCAGACCCACAAGAGCTGGGGCTTCGTTGTGTTTGTGCTTGCCGTCCTCCGTATCGTATGGCGGCTGGTCCAGCGCAAATCCCCCGGCCGACCCGACGACATGCCCGTGTGGCAATGGACGGTCGCGGAGGTGACACACAAAATTCTCTACCTGATGATGTTTATCATGCCGCTTTCGGGCTGGGCCATGTCAGCCGCCTCGCCCAACCAGGACCTGCTGAACATGAAAAACATGGTCTTCGGGGTTTGGGAAATGCCGGACCCCTGGGTGCCGGGCGTCAAATCCGTGGAGGCCTTCTTCGCCTCCGTCCACTGGTTCGGAGCGCTGCTGCTCACCGCAATTCTGCTGGCGCACGCCGGCGCGGCGATCAAACATCACCTGATCAACCGCGACGACGTGCTCAAGCGCATGACTTACGGCCGTTAGAGCTTCTCCGGCCTGGCGGAAGACCAGTGCCCCGCCGCCAGCCTTTGAACGCCCGATGCCCCCACACCTGGTGGGGGCACCCGATCGCAACCGACCCGATCAGGCCGCTGCGTCCGGGCTCCTGCGGCTGTTCATGAACTGGTCGAACTCAGCCCGGTCCTTCGCGGAGCGCAGTTCCTCAAGGAACGTCACAAACGCGTCGCGCTCCTCTTCCAGACGTTTCAGGGTTTCCTCGCGATAGCTGTCGAACGCGACGTTCCCGGTTTTACCGAAATCCGCCCGGCGACTGCGACGGTTTTTCCACTTGCTGCTGCATCCCATGCGCTTGCTCCATATCATGTAAAATAGAATTCCAAGACCGATCGGCCAAAACACGATGAATCCTGCGACCATCGCGATAATCCAGGCCGGCTTACCCCGCTCATCCAGCCAATCGCGGGATTTTTCCAACCATTGGGACACCGTGTCCATCATGCGCTCCTTTCAATGTTAATGTTAATTACATTCACATATTTGGGATGCCGGGTTCCAAAGTCAATATTCCGGGGCAACTTTTTTCGAGATTTGTCCGTTTCGACCAAAATCCTTGGCAAAAACGCAGGTTTTACCCGGTTTCCAGCACGTACATGTACACTTCAGCCTGCGAAAGCTCAGGGTAAATCACGAACCCCGCCTTGCGAAGAACCCGCGCTGACGCGGGATTTGACCTGTCCACACCGCCAATAAGCCGCAACTTCGGGCCGTCCGAGGCCGCCTCAACTAGCCCGCTCACCATCTCTGATGCCAGACCCCGCCCCCAGACCGCTTCGCCCAGGAGATAGCCGATATGGAGCGCGGGAGCGTCGCCACGCCCTGCATCCACTGCAAGGATAATGAGCCCAACCAATCGCCCATCGTCCCGAAGGCGCACCAGCAAAACCTCGCTCTCTACCGCCCGGGCGTCGATCCACGAGCTCACCGCGTCCGGCCCTGCGCCCAACTGAAGTGGAGGAGGCAGGTGCTCAAGCACCGGCAGGGTCAAAATCTCCGCAAGTGACTTCTCAATCCGGTCTCTCGCCAATGGATCCGTGAGGTCCGAACGCCAGTTACGCACATCCAGTTGCGGCGTCACGAACCCGTCCGGCATGATGGCGGTCACCGTATCAATCCCAGCCCACGCAGATAAATCGCCGCGCCACTTTCCAGCATTTCGTCCGCTGAGTACGGCGCTCTGGCCCCCGGTGCTCCACGACTGAACAGTTCCACAACGCCGTGGCTCAATGCCCAGATGTGATTGGCGACCATGCCCGGCGGCGGCCGCTTCTCCGGCGGCAGGGCATCAGCCAGCTGTTCGGCCGCCTTGCGCAGAACCCCCATCGCGCGCTCCGTCGCCCGTGCAAGCTCGGAGTTTCCGGCGATTGAAACACCGCTCTCAAACATCGCAATGTAGTAGCCAGGGTTTTCCCGCGCGAATGCCAGATAGGCCCGCCCCGTCGCCATGAACGCCGACAGCGTTGAGGGTTTGCCATCGTTGAACACCGCCTCAAGCCGATCCGCAAACATTGTGAAGCCGCGCAGGGCGACCTCCTCGATCAACTCGTCCCGGCCCCGAAAATGACGATACGGTGCGGCGGCACTCACCCCTGCAACCCGCGCGGCTTCGGCCAGCGTAAACCCAAGCGGACCCTTTTCCTCGATCAGGCCAAGCGTAGCCTCAACGAGGGCTTCCCGCAGGTTGCCGTGATGGTATTTCCGTCTGGTGCCTTTGCCCTCAGTCATACCGTGACCTACCGGCACTCAACGCGGGTGACAACCACCCGCAACGCCTGCACCCGGGCCCATGCGGTCAGGACGGTTCGCCGAAACGGTTTGCGACGAGGGATTTGATTTCGTCAGCGACCTCCTCGCTGTCGTCGCCCTCTATCTCGACCTCAATGTGACTTCCCCAGGACGCGCCCAGGCTCATCAGACCCATTATGGAGTCCCCTGGCACCTCGATGCCGTCCTTGCGTACCGTCACACGCGACCCGAACCGCTCGACCACTTCGACAAATTTCGCCGAAGCACGCGCATGCAGCCCCTTCGTGTTTACCATTTCAAGGCTGAATTTCATTCCGTCCCCAGGCAGTGTTTTCTCAGGTTTTGGCGCCTGACACCGCTCTGGCATCAAACCCTGCCAAACTGTTGATGTACTTGCGCCCGGTCGTCAAGGCGGAGGCCACCGCCTCATCAAGGGACAGATGCCTGGTTTTGGCCAGTTTGATCAGGAGCGGCATGTTCACGCCGTAAAGCACCCGGTGCCGCGAGGTGTTGCACGCGCATACGGCCAGGTTCGACGGCGTGCCGCCAAACATGTCCGTCACGATGATGACACCGTCCCCGTCATCCACGGCGGCCACCGCGTCGTCGATCTCATCCTGTTTGGTTTCGGCATTGTCGTCCGGGCCCACGGCAACCGAAATGGTGCCGGGCCGTTTCCCGACCACATGCTCCATCGCCGAAAGATATTCCCCGGCAAGTCCGCCATGCGCGACGATGACAATACCAATCACTAACAGGTCACTCCACTACCTCACGGTCCGGCTGTCCCGCCCCCAGCCTTTCAAGATCACGATGGCGGGCCGACACCGACCACCCCTCACGGGCGAGACTTGCTGCAAACATCTCCGTTACCGACACTGATCTGTGCTTCCCTCCCGTACAGCCAAAACCAATACTGAAGTAACTCTTGCCCTCCCGCTGATACGCGGGAAGAAGAAACAGTACCAGATCCAGTAACCGGGTATAGAACGGATCGAAGGCCCGGTCTTCCTGGACAAACTGCTGTATTGTTTTTTCCAGCCCCGTCCGGGGCCGAAGTTCCATTACATAGTGCGGATTTCGCAAAAACCGCACGTCTATTACCATGTCAGCGCCCCGCGGCACTCCGCGCCGGTAGGAAAACGACTGAAGATTGACGACAAGCGCGTTGCCGTTCTCCTCGGCCTGAAACTGCCGCACTATCTCGGCGCGTAACTCATGTACGTTCAAAGGCCCGGTCCGGATCAAAACATCCGCGGCCAAGCGTAGCGGTTCCAGCAGGGCGATCTCCCGGTCGATGCCAGTTTTGGGATCCCCGTCCGGGCTCATCGGATGCCGCCGCCGCGTTTCGCTGTAGCGCTGGATCAACGTGTCCGCATCGCAGTCGAGATAGGTCAGCACCGGGGCCTTGCCCGTGCGGCTTTCCACCTCCGCCAGCGCCTCGAACAGACCTTCGACGGCAAAATCCCGGTTCCGCGGATCAATCCCGACCACCAGGGGGCGCGAAACGACCGGGTCGGAAAACAGGCGGGTCAGAAGGGATATGGGCAGGTTGTCGATCGCCTCATACCCCATGTCCTCAAGAGCGTTGATTGCAGTAGACCGGCCCGAGCCACCTGGTCCGGTAACAACCACCACATCCTGTTGCGGTCTTATTGCGCCTGCGCTGGACAACGTCCTGGTGCCCCGTAACTCTGAACAAACTCGGACGTCAGTCGGACATCCTGCCGGCATTGTTCATTAATAGTGTCAACACATCGTCAATATTTGGAACATTCGCCCCGGAAATCAATCTCACGGAACTTCCCAGGTACGTTATGTACTGCGGCTGTGGCATTCGGGTTTGGCTTTCCTGGTCCAGATCGACCACAAGTTGCAACGCAGCATCATCACACACGTCTACGGACAAAAGCCCCAGCATCCGCGCCTCGATCCGCCCGCGAATCGCATCAGGCGCCCGCATCGCCACCTGTGCCCCTGCCTGGCGCAGCTCCACCCGGTCATCGGAGACGAGCATCGCGCCCCGCGCCATAAGGCGAATGGCAAGCCCGGATTTACCCGATCCGGTGGCGCCGAGGATCAGCAGACCCCGCCCGTCAAAGGCCACCGCGGTCCCGCGAACACTCAACATGGGCATTTACGACTCATTTGTGACGTTCGGGCATTTTTCCCACGCAGCTTTCGTTTTCCGCGAAAACGAAAGCAACTGAACATCAACAGCAACACAGACCAACAAAATCCTGGGAGCATTTTCCCCAAATCCCGCCTCTTAACCATATCCCACCACAAATTTCGCGGTTCCCTCATGTTATACAGTGTTCAGGCCGTTTGTTTTGCACCCGCGAAACAGCGGCCAATTGTTGGGACAGACCTCATTAACAGGCCGGCGGGGGCCAACAGGGGTTTAACAGGAGAATAACGATTATGGCGACGGCTTTGGTCAATCCGGATCTTACACTCGAAACCACAGGATTCCCAGGCGCGTCGAGCGTCCATTACAACCTTCTTGAGCCTGCTCTGGTCGAGGCCGCGCTGCGCCGCGGCGAAGGTGAACTGGGCCAGGGTGGCGCGTTCCTCTGCTCCACCGGGAAGCATACCGGCCGCTCGCCCAAGGACAAATTCGTGGTGGACGAACCAGGCACCCGGGACAGCATCTGGTGGGAAAACAACGGCCGGATGCAGCCGGAACATTTTGAACGGCTCGAAGCCGACATGAAGGCCCATATCGCGGGTGGCGAACTTTTCGTTCAGGACCTTTATGCCGGCGCCGACGTAAACTACCGTCTCAACGTGCGCGTGATCACCGAACTGGCCTGGCACGGTCTGTTCATCCGTCACCTTCTGCGCCGCCCGGATATTGCCGATCTGGAGACCTTTGTCCCCGGCTTCACGATCCTGAACTGCCCGAGCTTCCGCGCCGATCCGGAGCGTCACGGCTGCCGCTCCGACACCGTGATCGCCATTTCTTTCGAGAAAAAACAAATACTTATTGGCGGCACAGCCTATGCTGGCGAGAACAAAAAATCCGTGTTCTCCGTGATGAACTATCTGCTGCCGGAACAGGGCGCGATGCCCATGCACTGCTCCGCCAACCACGCCAAGGGCGATCCCGGCGACGTGGCCGTGTTCTTTGGACTTTCCGGCACCGGCAAAACCACGCTCTCCGCCGATCCGAACCGTGTCCTGATCGGTGACGACGAGCATGGCTGGTCCGATACCGGCGTGTTCAACTTTGAGGGCGGCTGCTACGCCAAGACCATCAACCTCTCCGAGAAAGCCGAGCCGGAGATTTACGCGACCACCAAACGCTTCGGCACCATCGTTGAGAACATGGTCCATGACCCGGTCACCCGGGAGCTTGACTTCAACGATGACAGCCTCACGGCCAACACCCGTTGCGCCTACCCGCTCGACGCGATCTCGAACGCCTCGCCGGTTGCTCGCGGTGGATTGCCGAGCAATATCATCATGTTGACCTGCGACGCATTTGGTGTTCTGCCGCCAATCGCGCGTCTGTCGCCGGCACAGGCCATGTACCATTTCCTTTCAGGCTTCACCTCCAAGGTCGCCGGAACCGAACGCGGCGTGACCGAGCCGCAGCCGACATTCTCCACCTGCTTTGGCGCGCCCTTCATGCCGCGTCGCCCGGAGGTTTACGGCACCCTGCTGCGCGACAAAATTGCCGAGCATGGCGCGACCTGCTGGCTGGTGAACACCGGATGGACCGGCGGCGCGTATGGTACCGGATCGCGTATGCCAATTGCGGCAACCCGTGGGCTTTTGACCGCGGCGCTCGATGGCACCCTGAACGATGTGGAATTCCGGCGCGATCCTAACTTCGGATTTGAGGTTCCGGTCGCGGTTGCGGGTGTGGACAACAGCCTGCTGGACCCGCGCGGGACCTGGGCCGATCCGGAAGCGTATGATGCACAGGCTGCGAAGCTGGTCGAGATGTTCTCGGAAAACTTCGCGCAATACGAGGCAAGCGTCGGAGACGACGTTATTGCGGCGGCGGTGCGTGCCGCCTGAAAGGGTTAGGGCAATGGGGAGCCCTTAACCCGAAAAAAGAGCTCCACCGGGGGCTCTTTTTTTTAACCTCGCGGCGGCGCAAAAAATCACGTTCCGCAAGAAAGTTCTGCAAGCGGATCAATTCAATGAATTGTCTTTCGCAAGATTGACGCCCAGGCCGAGGCTTATTACCCTAAACGCAACTGCAGCATTTGATTCGGCATCGCACAAACGATGCCTCCACCTCACCGGAAGGTACGCCCATGAACAAGCAGCCCGGAACCGAACTTCATTCCGCAATCATCCTGCCGGACCTGATCGGTCTGTGTGATGAGGCGGTGGCGGCTGCGGGTTCCGTGGCGGAACTGGCCCGCGACAGGCTGCGGGACCGGACGGTGATGGACGGGCGCGTTTCGGGCGCGGCCCTGGAGGCCGAACAGACCGCGGCCCACGCGCTGTCCTGGGTGACGACATATGTGGAAAGCCTTCGCGAGCTTCTGGGCTGGGCCAAAAACTTCAATGATTCCGGTGACTTCGGAGAAATGGAGCAGCTGCTCCTCCAAATCGCCTTTGGTGAGTATCTCTGGCAAATTTATGGCGGCATTCCGATGTCCCAGGGCGAAATCGTACGGCTTCAGGACACGGGCCTCTCCCAGGACGACCAGCGTGGGCTGATGAACGGGGCCGTGATGAGCCTCACGCAGAGCGGTAACACCGATGGCGCGCGCAAACGTCTGGTTGAGTTGATGATCCAGGCGGATGGCAGCGCGTCGTTTGGGGCCACCGGTCTCGACGATGACTACGACATGATCCGCGACCAGTTCCGGCGGTTCGTCGAGGATCGTGTGGTGCCCCATGCCCATGAATGGCACCTGAAGGACGAGCTTATCCCTCTGGAAATACTGGAGGAAATGGGCGAGCTGGGCGTGTTCGGCCTGACCATCCCGGAGGAGTATGGCGGCTTCGGCATGTCCAAAACGGCCATGTGCGTTGTCACCGAGGAGCTGAGCCGGGGCTATATCGGTGTTGGGTCGCTCGGCACCCGCTCCGAAATTGCGGCGGAGTTGATCATTGGCGGCGGTACGGAGGAGCAGAAGCAGCACTGGCTGCCGATGATTTCCTCCGCTGAGATCCTGCCTACGGCGGTGTTCACGGAGCCCAACACCGGCTCGGATCTCGGCTCCCTGCGCACCCGCGCGGTGCGGGACGGGGACGATTATGTGGTGACGGGCAACAAGACCTGGATCACCCATGCGGCCCGCACGGATGTGATGACCATGCTGGTCCGGACTGACCCCAAGACCGATAATTATTCGGGTCTTTCAATGCTTTTGGCGGAAAAGCCGCGCGGCACGGATGACAACCCCTTCCCGGCTGAAGGCATGACCGGCGGCGAAATTGAGGTGCTGGGATACCGCGGGATGAAGGAATATGAGCTTGGGTTTGACGGGTTCCGGGTAAAGGCCGACAACCTGCTCGGCGGTGTCGAGGGTCAGGGCTTCAAGCAGCTGATGCGGACCTTTGAAAGTGCGCGGATCCAGACGGCAGCGCGGGCGATTGGGGTGGCGCAGAACGCGCTGGAGCTGGGACTGAAATACGCCCAAGACCGGAAGCAGTTCGGCAAACCGCTGGTCAGTTTCCCACGGATCTATTCGAAACTGGCCATGATGGCGGTTGAAATCATGATCACGCGGCAGCTAACTTACTATTCCGCAAGGGAAAAAGACGAGGGCCGCCGCTGTGACCTCGTGGCCGGGATGGCGAAGCTTCTGGGCGCGAGGGTCGCGTGGGCGTCGGCGGACAACAGTTTGCAGATCCACGGCGGCAACGGGTTTGCGCAGGAATATCCCATCAGCCGGGTTCTGTGTGACGCGCGGATTTTGAATATTTTCGAGGGTGCGGCGGAGATCCAGGCGCAGGTGATTGCGCGCAGGCTGTTGGAAATGCCGAAGGCCTGAGCCGAAAAAATCTATGCGGGCTGGGGGTTTAGCCCGCGCTGGATGCTTTCGACCGCACGTGCGCGGGCGGAGGGGAGACGTTCCTGATTGAGGGTTGGGGCGAGCCATTTGTCGAGAAACCAGCCGGTCAGGCGAAATCCGGCGGCGAGATCGGAGGGCTGCGCCTGATCCCCCGACTCCCAACCGTCACGCAAAAAAACAGGCAATTCCAGAAACTTGTCGGACCACGGCGCCCCGGCCTCACTGCTGACGGCACGGCCGGATTTAGGGGAGACCCAGATGAGGTCGGCGGTGGTGCCGGTGCCGGCGCATTTGGTGAGGTCGAGGCCGAAGCCGAGTTCGCGCAGCAGGGCGAGCTCCCAGGCGGCATAAAGCTGCGGCCAATCCTGCGATGCGCCCAAAACAGTCAACAATTCCAACGTCCTGGCGTAAAGCCAGGGGTGTGGTTCACGCTCCGCGAGGCTCACCGAAATGAGGGCCGTGACGGAAGATAATGTCGCCAGAGCGGCTCTATTTGACATAATCTGAGCGGTTCGCGCCGGAAGTGGATCGACGCGGAAATTGCCGAGATGTTCCTCGAGACGGGCGGACCAGTCGAGGGAGAGGATGGCGCCGGGCTGGAGGATTGGGGCCATTTTTCGGCTGGCGCCGCCGCGCACAACGCCAGGGTGACGGCCGTGTGCCTTCGTCAAAACCTCAATGATTACAGAGGTTTCGCCGTGCCGTCGGGCAGAAAGAAGTATCCCCTCGTCGCGCCATTCCATTGCAAAAATCTAGCCGGAAAGGCCCGGTTCGTCCAGCAGGGTTCGGCCGTGGCGGTCCTCGACCTCGATAATCCAGATGTCGGGATCGAAGCTGCGTTGCCGGGCGAGGTAAGCCTCAACATCGGCGTCGGCACCTTCGCTGAAGACGGTCCAGACGCGATTGCCGGCCGCATCCCAACTTCTTGAAAAGGCTTGGGAATTACCATCCAAAGTGTTGAGCTTCACGATTACCGAACCGGCGGTCGCGTCGCCTTTGGAGGTCACGAAAGCGGGAATGTCATTGAGGCGGAGGCGGGTGAGATAGGCCTGGACCCAGAATTCGGCCGTGAGGCGCGGTGTCATGCGCGGACGTGTCCGTTTTGGGTGAAAAGTGGCACAGATTGAGAGTCAGTTGGCACAGATTGTGAATCAAATGGCACAGATTGCACGAAAAACGGCGAATTTGGCGCAGATTGCACGTGGTTTTGCCCTGCGCGGCTCAACTGTCCCCGTCCGAGAAGTTAAGGCCCATTTCCGAATACCGCTCAGCCTCGTCGAGCCATCCGGGCCGAACCTTGACGGTCAGGAAGAGATGAACCTCCTGGCCCAGGAATTCCTTCAGCTCGGTCCGGGCGGCCTTGCCCACGGCCTTGACGGTCTCGCCCTTCGGTCCGAGCAGGATGCCCTTGTGGCCGTCGCGGGCGACGTAGATGACCTGGTCGATTTTGACGGAGCCGTCCTTGCGCTCCTCCCAGGCCTCGGTTTCCACGGTCAGCTGATAGGGCAGTTCCTGGTGGAGGCGCAGGGTGAGTTTTTCGCGGGTGATCTCGGCGGCGATCTGGCGGGTGGCCATGTCGGCGATCTGATCGTCGGGATAGAGCCAGGGGCCGTCCGGCACTTCGGCCGCCAGCCATTTGCGCAGGTCGTCGATGCCGTGACCGCGCTCGGCGGAGATCATGAAGGTGGAGGCGAAGCTGAACTTTTCATTCATCTTCGCGCTGAGGGCCAGAAGCTGCTCGGCTTTCACCCGGTCGATCTTGTTGATGGCGAGGGCGACTTTCGTATTTTTCGGCATCTGCTCGAGCATGGCGTCGAGGATGTGCTGCACGCCAGGGGTGCAGCCGCGATGTGCCTCGATCAGCAGGACCACGAGATCCGCGTCGGAGGCACCGCCCCAGGCGGCGCGGACCATGGCGCGGTCGAGACGGCGGCGGGGCCGGAACAGGCCGGGCGTGTCGATGAACACGAGCTGCGCGTCGCCCTCTGAGACGATGCCGCGAATTCGGGTACGGGTCGTCTGAACCTTGTGGGTGACGATCGAGATCTTGGCGCCGACCATGCGGTTCATCAGGGTGGATTTACCGGCGTTGGGCTCTCCGATCAGGGCGACGAGGCCGCAACGGCTGTTTTCGGGGCTGTTCATTCTGTCCCATCCACCTTGTTGAGCAGGGATTCCGCCGCCAGCTGCTGGGCCGCGCGTTTTGATGGTGCCTGACCTTTGGCGCTGCGGCCATCGGAAAGTCGGGCCTCGACCTCAAAAACCGGGGCGTGGTCGGGGCCGGAGCGGTTGAGATCGACGTAGGCGGGCGGCTGCTGTCCGCGGGCCTGGGCCCATTCCTGCAGCGCGGTTTTAGCGTCGATGGTCTGACTTTGCGCCTTTGCGATGCGTTTGCCCCAGAGACGCAGGACCAGCGTGCGGGCCGCGTCCATGCCGCCATCGATATAGACGGCGGCGATCACGGCTTCCATCGCGTCGCCCAGAATGGCGCGTTTGCGGCGGCCGCCGGAGATCATTTCCGAGCGGCCCATGCGGATGGCCTCGCCGAGATTGACCTCTGCCGCGACCTCGGCACAGGTTTCCTTGCGCACCAGCGCATTGAGGCGCGGAGCGAGTTTGCCCTCGTCGGCCTTTGGGTCCTGGTCCAGCAGGGCCTCGGCAATGACGAGACCCAGCACGCGGTCGCCCAAAAACTCCAGGCGCTGGTACTGGGTGCCGCCCCCCATGGAGGGGTGCGTCATGGCCTCGATAAAAACGTCCGGGTTCGTGAACCCGTAGCCGAGGCGTTCCGCCGCCGCGGCCAGTGTCCGGCTCAGTTTCAATCAACCCTCACGAAAAACCGGTCAGGACGCCAGGTCCAGAAGGCGAGCATGGACGATCCGGCGGAGGAGAAAATCACCCGGTCCGCACGGCCCACGAGATTTTCAAACGGCACCATGCCAACCCCGCCCGCGCTCTGGGAGAAGCGGCTGTCCATGGAGTTGTCGCGGTTGTCGCCCATGAAGAAATAGTGATCCTCGGGCACGGTGAAGACCGGCGTGTTGTCGCCAAAGCCGTTGTCGATGTTGAGGATCGCGTGTTCGGTGCCTTCGGGGAAGGTCTCGAGGCTTTCCTCCTTGAAGCATTCATCACCGCGGGAGGCGCGGTTGGCGCAGCGCGGCAGGTTGCCCATTGGTCCCTGGGGCTCGTTGAGTTCCACGAACGGGGACTGCGGCTCCTGGGGGGCGGGGCTGCCGTTGATGTTGAGCACGCCGTTGACAACCTGGACGGTGTCACCGGGCAGGCCCACGACACGTTTGATGAAATCGGTGCCCTGGGTGGGGTGTTTGAACACGATCACGTCGCCGCGCTCGGGCTCGGAGCCGAGGATGCGGCCGGAGAACGGACAGATCGGGAAGGTGGTCGAGAACGGGCAGGAATGGCGGGAATAGCCGTAGGCCATTTTGTTGACGAAGAGGAAATCCCCGATCAGCAGCGTGGGTTTCATGGAGCCGGAGGGGATCCAGAACGGCTGGAAGAACAGCGTGCGGATCAGACCCGCCAGGAGCAGCGCATAGACGATGGTTTTGACCAGTTCGACGAAGCCGCCCTGAGCTTTGGTTTTGCTCGACATGGGGTATTCCTGGAAAAATGTTGCGGTCGCCTTGTGGCGGCTGGCCGGATTGGAGTCAAGGTGAAGCGGTTTTCAGGCCGGGGCACGAAGGTGTCAGATGTCGCGCCCGGTACACTACTGCCGCGGCGGAAAACTGCGGTAGGTGGGAAGGCTCCAGCCGAAGAGGATGCTGCCGGCGCGCAGGGCGAGGGTGATGGCGACGCAGGCGATCACGGCGAGAAACTCTGATCCGGTGAGCGAAAAGACCACCACGTTGCCGAGCGCGCCCGCGAAGGCGGCGGTGACGTAGAGCTCGCCCTGTTTCAGGACCAGTGGCACCTCGTTGCCGACGACGTCGCGCATCAGGCCGCCGAGGCAGCCGGTGGTTACGCCCATCATCAGGATCACGGGCCAGGAAGCGGGCAGTTCGCGGGCGATTTCCGCGCCGGCGGTCACGGCCACGGCCAGGGCAAGCGCGTCGAGCCAGATGATGGCGCGGTAGCGGCTTTCCAGCCTGTGGGCCAGGAAATAGACGATTACCGCCGCGGTGCAGGCCACACCCACATAGGCCGGGTTCTGCACCCAGAACACAGCGCCGCGGTCAAGGACGAGATCGCGCACGGTGCCGCCGCCGATGGCGGTGAGGCAGGCGAAGAACAGGAAGCCGATGAAATCAAGCTGGGCCCGGCTGGCGACAAGCGCGCCGGTCAGTGCGAAGACGAACACCGAGGCAAAATCCAGAAACTGCGCGAGACTCATCCGGCGGCCTTCTTTTTCTCCGGTTTGAACGGCTCCATGCCCTGGCGGGCCAGTTCATCGGCGCGTTCATTTTCCGGGTGGCCCGCATGGCCCTTGACCCATTCCCAGGTGATGTTGTGGCGCCGTGCCGCCGCGTCGAGGCGTTTCCACAGCTCCTCGTTTTTCACGGGCTTCTTCGCGGCGGTTTTCCAGCCGTTGCGTTTCCAGCCGTGGATCCACTTGGTCAGGCCGTCCTTGACGTAGACGCTGTCGGTGACGACCGTGACCGGCGAGGGGCGCGAAAGGGCTTCGAGGGCGGAAATGGCCGCCATCAGCTCCATGCGGTTGTTGGTGGTTTCCGGCTCGCCGCCGTTCAGTTCGCGTTCCTTGACCACGGTGTCGCCGTCGCGGGCGATCAGGATGGCGCCCCAGCCGCCGGGGCCGGGGTTTCCGGAACAGGCGCCGTCCGTGTAGGCAAAAATCTCGGTCATGTGCGTCGCGCCCTGAGAATGATGAAGGGTGATGTGGTTCCGTCGAGCCCGGTGGAGGAGCCCCTGCGCAGGGCGGTGATCTCAAATCCGGCTTCCGCCAGCATGTCGCGCAACTCGTCCTCTCCGAAATAGCTGTAGAACCGGCCGATTTTGTCGCGGCGCTCGCCCTCACCGGCCTTGAGGCCGAGGTGGAACAGGCCCTGGGATTTCAGCGCGCGTGCGATCCGGGCGAGATTTGCGGGCATGTCGGCGCGTGGGGCGTGGAGCAGCGAGAAATTGGCCCAGATCCCGTCGTAATGCGCCTCCGCGTCCAGGTCGTCGAAACGGGCGAGGCGGGCCGCGACGCCGGGGGTTTGTCCGGCCATTTCCACCATGGCGGGCGTGGCGTCCCAGGCCTCCACGGTCAGACCGGCCTGCGCCATGAAGGCCGCCGCGTGGCCTGGGCCGCAGCCGAGGTCGAGGACGCGGGCGGCCTGGGGGAGTTCGTCCATGAAGGCCTGAAGGTCGGCGTCGGGTTTTTCCCGGCCGAAACGGCTGGCGTAGTCCTGGAACCGCTCGCCATAGATTTTCAGTGTCCGCGCGTCACTCATGGGAAAACCGCTCCCGCCGCCTCAGCCATGCAGGGCCCCGACCAGCAGGCAGAGAATGACGCCGGTGGTCAGGGGAAGCCGCAGTGAAATCCAGTATTCGGGCGTCACGCCGCGCCGGTGCAGCCAGAGGTCAATGCCCTGAAGCACCGCGAAGCCGAACGCGAGACCCGCGCAGCTCATCTCCGGCTCGGGGCGCATGGAGAACAGGGCGATGGCGGCGGGGATGATGCTGGCGAAGAGGATGCCGAGCTTTGGGACGCGGCCCGGTGCGGAGGCAAAACCCCACAGGCAGCCGCCCATGAAGCCGAGGATGATGGCTCCGAAATCCTGCAACAGCTTCACGCCGCCGTCGGGAGTCGGGGCAAAAATTCCGAAACCCGGCAGGACGCCCGGGCCGGAGAGAATGAGCATCACGCCGTAGACGAAGGGGATCAGCCCCGCGACGCCCAGCAGCGATGACGCAAACGGAACCCCACGCATCATGCCCGGCACCGCCCCGTCACGCGCTCACCTGCTGGCGCAGCACGCGTGGCACCTTGAACTCCACGTCCTCCTTGGCGGTCTCAACGAGTTTCTCGGTCACGTCATACCGTTCGCGGAAGGCCGCGATGACCTCCTCGACCAGGACCTCCGGCGCGGAGGCACCGGCGGTGATGCCGACCGAGCGGATGCCGTCGAGGGCGCGCCAGTCTATGTCGGCCGCCCGCTGTACCAGCTGGGAGTAGGAACAGCCCTCGCGGCTGCCGACCTCGACGAGACGCCGGGAATTGGAGGAGTTGGGCGCGCCAATGACCAAGAGCGCGTCGATTTTCGAGGCCATCGCCTTGACCGCCGCCTGGCGGTTGGTGGTGGCGTAGCAGATGTCCTCCTTGTGCGGCCCGATGATCTGCGGGAAGCGGGCCTGGAGGGTTTCGACGATCTCGGCCGTGTCATCCACGCTCAGGGTGGTCTGGGTGATGTAGGCCAGTTTCGAGGGGTCACGGGGGCTGATTTCAGCGACATCGGCGGGGGTTTCCACAAGGATCACCTCACCCTCGGGCAGCTGGCCCATAGTGCCGATCACCTCCGGATGGCCACGATGGCCGATCATCACCATCTGCAGGCCGTTCTCGTAGTGCCGTGCGGCCTCGATATGAACCTTGCTGACCAGTGGGCAGGTCGCGTCGACATAGAGCATGTTGCGGCCCTCGGCCTCGATGGGCACGGATTTCGGCACGCCATGGGCGGAGAAGATCACCGGCCGGTCCGTGGGGCATTCCTCCAGCTCGTCCACGAAGACCGCACCCTTGTCGCGCAGGCCATCGACCACGAAACGGTTATGCACGATCTCGTGGCGCACATAGACCGGCGCGCCCCATTTTTCGAGCGCCATTTCGACGATCTTGATGGCGCGGTCCACACCCGCACAAAATCCGCGTGGAGCGGCCAGGTAGAGATCCAAAGGCTGTGCCATGCTACATCCGGAAGTTCAGTTTCGATTCACGTCTATATAGTCGCGCAGCCGTCCAATGACAGCCGCAAACATCGCGGGCGTCAAACGCCCCGTGTTCATGTTGTAACGCGAACAGTGGTAACTGTCGAACAGCCGCAGACCGTCCACGTCATGTTCCGCGCCATGGGCAAAGGCGTGGTCCCTCAGCCGCAGCCCCAACGCCCGCAGAACCGCGTCATGGGAAATACGCCCCAGACAGAGAACCGCGCGCAGGCGTCGCATCCCGGCCATTTCCTCAATCAGATAAGGTCGGCAATTCGCGATTTCCGCCGCTACGGGGCGGTTTTGCGGCGGCACACAGCGCACGACATTTGTGATGGCGCAGTCGTGCAGGACCGGTTTGCCGTCGCTTTGCCCCGCCACAAATCCGAAGGTTTCAAGCGCGGCAAAGAGCGCGTCGCCCGAGCCGTCGCCGGTGAACGGCACACCCGTGCGGTTGGCCCCGGCAAGACCAGGTGCGAGGCCCGCAATCAGGACCTGCGCGTCTGGTGAACCAATGGGGGGAACCGGGGCGTTGTGCCAGTCCGGGTGTTTGAGACAGTTTTCCTGCCGGAAGGCCACAAGCCTCGGGCAGGAACCGCAGTTAGCGGGTGCGGGGATCAGTCGTCCCCGTCGTCGTCATCATTCTGACGGGAGGAATGGTCGTCATTGCGCGGCGGGCGGCCAATGACGTCACGCAGCTCATCAAGTTCGATGAAGTTGTCGGCCTGGCGGCGCAGTTCATCAGCGATCATCGGCGGGCTGGTGCGGATGGTGGAGACCACCGAGACGCGTACGCCCTGACGCTGAAGCGATTCAGCCAGCGGCCGGAAGTCCCCGTCGCCGGAGAACAGCACAATGTGATCCACATGTGGCGCGATTTCCATGGCATCGACCGTGAGTTCGATATCCATGTTACCCTTCACCTTGCGCCGTCCGGTGGCGTCGGTGAATTCCTTGGCCGGCTTGGTGACCATGGAAAAGCCGTTATAATGCAGCCAGTCAACCAGAGGGCGAATGGGCGAGTATTCGTCGTTTTCCAGGAGAGCCGTATAATAGAAGGCACGAAGGAGCTTCCCGCGACGCATGAATTCGGTGCGCAGCAGCTTGTAGTCGATATCAAAGCCCAAAGCCCGCGCGGCCGCATATAGGTTCGCCCCGTCGATAAAGAGAGCAAGGCGTTCGTCACGGTAGAACATGCGACGGTTTTCTCCTGTTGTTTAGAGTGGAATACGCCGCAGGTTTACAAGCGGATCATTCCGTGAAGGACGACTGTATATTCAGCACATTTGCGTTTGAAAAGTTGTATCGTTCCGTCAAATCCCCGAATCTGTTACTTGAGACTGTAACGTTCGGTTCGATTATGCAATCTTTTGTTTTGTTTTGAGTGGGTTGCGCGGAAATCCACCGCCGCCGTGGATTGTAACTTTTGCGGCAACTTAAGAGGTCATACCAGAACACCACCATACCACTAATCGCATTTGGAGTGTGTTTTATGACATATCCAGGGCTGGACAGGCCTTTCGAAACCTCTAAAATGGCTGGAAAGGCCAAAATTTGCGCGAATACTGCGCCACACCCCTGATTCGGGGGTTGCGTCGCTATTTGCGCCCATTTATGTAACTGCCTTCCCCGCGTCCGGATATTTGGAGATCGCTTTGGCCCGCGTAACCGTAGAAGACTGTGTCGACAAAGTACCGAACCGGTTTGAGCTTGTGATGCTTGCCGCGCACCGTGCGCGCATGCTGGCCTCCGGTGCCGAAATCACCATCGACCGTGACAACGACAAGAACCCGGTTGTAGCCCTCCGCGAAATCGCTGAGGAAACGCTGACGGCCGACTCCCTGCGCGAGTCCGCAATTGAGAGCCACCAGCGCCAGATCGAGGTTGATGAGCCCGAGGAGGACGTCATGACCCTCCTGACCGGTTCCAATGACGAACCCGCTGAGGACGACATGTCGGAAGAGAAACTCCTCCGCGCCCTCATGGAAGCCCAGGGCGAAAACAACTGACCGTCATTCCACCAGGATCCGTAACCGCAGACATCTCCGACAGAACGGGGCCGGATGCGGTTACGCCGGTGGAACCGCTCGTATCGCTGATACGCAGCTACAATCCCCAGTCAAATTCCGAGATGATTGCCGAGGCCTATGCCTATGGCATGAAGATGCATGAGGGGCAGCTCCGCTCCTCCGGTGAGCCGTATTTCAATCATCCGATAGCCGTGGCCCTTCTGCTGGCTGAGCAGAAGCTCGACGATGCGTCGATCATCACCGCACTTCTGCATGACGTGATTGAGGATACCGGCTCGACCTGGTCCGAGATCGCCTCCCGCTTTGGCAATGAGGTCGCGACGCTGGTGGATGGCGTGACCAAGCTGACCAATCTGGAGCTGTCCTCCAAGGACAACGCCCAGGCCGACAATTTCCGCAAGCTGCTGATGGCCATGTCGAAGGACGTGCGTGTTCTGCTGGTCAAGCTGGCCGACCGCCTGCACAACATGCGCACCATCCGCCATCTGCGCCCCGAGAAGCAGAAGCGCAAGGCGCATGAGACCATGGACATCTTTGCCCCGCTGGCCGGTCGCATGGGTATGCAGTGGATGCGCGATGAGCTGGAAGACATCTCCTTCCGCGTTCTCAATCCGGACGGGCGCAAGTCGATCATCCGCCGCTTCATCAAGATGCGCAGTGAATCCGGTGACGTGATCGCCCGCATCACCGAGGACATTCGCACCGTCCTGAAACAGGCCAATGTCGAGGCCGAGGTGTTTGGTCGTGAGAAGAAGCCCTATTCCATTTGGCGCAAGATGGAGGAGAAAAACGAGAGCTTCTCGCGCCTGTCCGACATTTACGGCTTCCGCATCATTACCAACAGCCCGGTGGACTGCTACCTGGCGCTGGGGGCGGTTCACAAACGCTGGGCGGCCGTACCGGGACGCTTCAAGGACTATATCAGCCAGCCCAAATCCAACGGCTACCGCTCTATCCACACCACGGTTTCCGGGCGCGACGGCAAGCGGGTGGAGATCCAGATCCGCACCCATGAGATGCATACGGTGGCTGAGACGGGTGTTGCCGCGCACTGGTCCTACCGGGACGGGGTGCGGTTCGAGAACCCGTTTGCCGTGGACCCGTTCAAATGGCTCGCCACCATTGCCGAGAGGTTTGAGCACGGCGAGGACAGCCAGGATTTCCTGGAACACGTCAAAATGGACATGTTCCAGGACCAGGTGTTCTGCTTCACGCCGAAGGGCATGGTGGTCAAACTGCCCCGTGGCGCGACGCCCATTGATTTTGCCTATGCCATTCACACGCGGATCGGCAATTCCTGCGTCGGCGCGAAGGTCGACAACAGCCGGGTGCCGCTCTGGACCAAGCTGCGCAACGGCCAGTCGGTGGAGATCATCCGCGCCGAGGGTCAGCGCCCCCAGGCGACCTGGGAGGACATGGTCGTCACGGGCCGTGCCAAATCCGCCATTCGCCGCAGCCTGCGTGACGAGCGCAAGGCCACCTGGATCCGGCTGGGCCGCGAGATCGCCCGTGTGGCGCTGAGCCGGGTGGGCAAGGAAAGCACCGACAAGGCGCTCGACACGGCCGCGCGGCGTCTGAGCCTGAATGACCGGGATGACGTTCTGGCCGGTCTTGGCTCGGCGGAACTGACGGGGCATGACCTCGTTGGGGCGCTCTATCCGGAGCTGTTGCGGGACAATGTTCTGCCGACGCTGGATGACAACGCCTCGCCTGTGGTGATTGGCCTGGAGTCCGGCCAGGAGGGTCGCCCCGCGCCCTGCTGCAACCCGATCCCGGGCGAGCGGATCGTTGGCATCGCCACCCGTGGCAAGGGCGTAATGATCCACGCCATCGACTGCGCCGAACTGGTGGAGGTCGAGGATGAACCCGTGCGCTGGCTCGATCTGCGCTGGGGTCCGGGGCACGACCGGGCCGATCATGAGGTCCGGATCGAGATGATTATGGCCAACGGAACCGGCGTTCTGGGCCGCATCTGCACACTGATTGGCGAGCAGCGGGCGAACATCGTGGATATCCGGTTTCTGGACCGCAAGCCGGATTATTTCAGATTATTCATTGATATCCTCGTCCGCGATATGGAACACCTGACCAATGTGTTAACGGCGATCGACGCCGATTCGGACATTGCGGAGGTACATCGGCATCGCGCAGCGGCACCGGTACAAAACCGGACCACGACTGATTAGTTATTTCCTGCCAGGATGGGCAGGGAACGGAGAATCATTGCGGATCCATGGTATTTAAACGGCGCAACAAGCTGGGAATTGGCCGTCGGCTGCTTCATTTCGTCGCCCCGCCCAAGGGGTGGCGGCGTGGAGTGGAGTATATTGGCCATCGCATCCGCCGTCTGCCCGACACGCCGCATCGCATTGCCGTTGGTCTCGCCTGCGGCACATTCGTGTCCTTCACGCCGCTTTTCGGTCTGCATTTCTTTCTCTCCATGGGGCTTGCGCGTTTATTGGGTGGCAACATCCTGGCGAGCCTGCTGGGCACGTTTTTCGGCAACCCGCTGACCTTCCCGCTCATTGCGTCCTTCTCGCTCGGCTTCGGCCGCCGCATCCTTGGCCACGGCCTTTCGGGCCGGGATTTCGGTCGTGTGACCGATGCATTCACCGAATTTTTCATCGGTCTGTGGGAGAGTTTCTGGAGCATTTTCGGCTATGGCAACGCGCAGTGGGGCAAGGTCATGCTCTTCATGGAGGACATCCTCTTCCCCTATCTGATCGGTGGGCTATTGCCCGGCGTGATCTCCGCCGTCGCGGTTTATTTCATCTCGAGGCCGATTATCGTCACACTCCAGACCCGCCACCGCGCCCGCGCCCTTAAAATCGCCGCGAGGAAGCGCAAGGAGCGCAAATCCCCGAGTGACGGCGTCTCCCGGCAGTCCTATGTTGGCAAGAAGAAAAAACCCGTCACCGGATAGGGATTGAAGAGAATGCCGCCTGCAAAACCATTGGGCCGACTTCGGCTCGGTGTGAACATTGATCACGTCGCAACCGTCCGCAATGCCCGTGGCGGCCCCTGGCCCGACCCGGTCCGCGCCGCCAAAGCCGCCGAGGCCGCGGGGGCCGATGGCATTACCGCGCATCTGCGTGAGGACCGTCGTCACATCACGGACGCGGATATTGACGCGCTGGTGGAAAACCTCTCGGTGCCGCTCAATCTGGAGATGGCCGCGACTGAGGAGATGCAGGCCATTGCGCTGCGCCACAAGCCCCACGCGGTCTGCATCGTGCCGGAAAAGCGCGAGGAGCGCACCACCGAGGGTGGTCTGGAAGTCGCGCGTGAGGAAAACCACCTGGCCCATTTTATCGCGCCGTTGCGCGAGGTGGGCTGCCGCGTATCGATCTTTATCGCGGCCGACCGGCGCCAGATCGAGGCCGCCCACCGCATTGGCGCGCCGGTGATCGAGCTGCATACCGGTGCATATTGCGAGCATGACATTGCCGGTGACATCGAGGCCCGCGACGCGGAGCTGGAACGCCTGCGCGAGATGGCGACATTCGCCAGTTCGCTGGGGCTGGAGGTTCATGCGGGCCACGGCCTGACCTTCGACAATGTCAAACCGGTCGCGGCCTTCCCGGAGGTTATGGAACTCAATATCGGTCATTTCCTGGTGGGCGAGGCGATTTTCAGCGGCCTCGACGGCTCGATCCGACAGATGCGCGCCCTGATGGACGAGGCCCGGGCGGAGGCATTCGGAGACGCGTCCGCGTGATTATCGGCATCGGCTCCGACCTCGCCAATATCGACCGGATCGCCGGGACCATCGAGCGGTTCGGCGACAGGTTCATCAACCGGGTTTTCACCGAGCGCGAACAGGCCACCGCCAACCGCAGGCGCGAGACCATCGCCACCTACGCCAAACGCTGGGCGGCCAAGGAGGCGTGCTCCAAGGCGCTTGGCACCGGGTTGCGCATGGGCATTTCGTGGAAAGACATGGGTGTCGTCAACCTGCGCACGGGCCAGCCCACCATGGAACTGACCGGCTGGGCATACGACCGCATGCACGCCCTCATGCCCCCCGGCCACACCCCGCACATGCATGTCACCATCACCGACGACCACCCCTGGGCGCAGGCGTTTGTGGTCCTGGAGGCGTTGCCGCCCAATAAATGAGGGCAGCGCCTGACCCTGGTGGGTGCGATAGCGCCCTCCTGGCGGAGGGTCGGGCGCTGCCCGGCGGTGCCGTCGGGCGGGAGGGTTGACGGGTTTCAACCTGGAGCAGCGCCATGGAGATTGCAGCAGTTTTTGCTTTACCGCGCCCCCCAGGTATCTGACAGCCTGTAGCCTTCGGGCCACGGATCGTCGGGGTCGAGCATGTGCTGGTGGGTTCCGGTGATCCAGCCGCGGCCGGAGATTTCGGGGTGAATGGCGGGGGTGTCGCCGACCCGGGTTTCGCCGAGGATTTTGCCCTGAAATGTTGAGCCGATGAGCGAGCGGACGTGCAGGCGGTCGCCGGTTTTCATGGCGCTGCGGGCGTGGAGCGTGGCCATGCGGGCGGAGAGCGCGGTGCCGGTAGGGGAGCGGTCAATTTTGCCTGGGCGGATGGCGACGGCAGCGGCGGTCTCATAGCCCTGCGCGCCTTCGGTCAGGGGGCCGGCGAAAAGGCAGAAGGAGATGTGGCGCCAGTCGGGATTTTCGGGGTGGTGAAACCCGAGTTGCGCGTTGGCGGCGGCGGTGATTTTCACGCCGAGACGGGCGAGGTCGTGGGCCTCGTCGGGAGTGAGGGAGAAGCCCAGTGTTTCAGCGTCGACTATAACGAAGCTGTCGCCGCCATAGGCGGTGTCGACGGTCAGGGTGCCAAGGTTTTCCACCTCAAGGGCCGCGTCGAGTTGGGTGACGAAGGAGGGCAGGTTTTGCACGTGGATGCGTTCGGCCTTGCCGTTGCGGCAGTCGGCGCGGACCCGGACGAGGCCGCCGGGGGCCTCCAGCACCAGATGGGTTTCGGGTTCCGTCATGGGAATGATGCCGCTGTCGAGCAGGACGGTTGAGACGCAGATGGAGTTGGAGCCGGACATGGGCGGGGTGTCCTCGGGCTCCATGATGATGAAGGCGGCCTGGGCCTCGGGGTGTTTGGGCGGAACGAGCAGGTTCACGTGGCGGAAGACGCCGCCGCGGGGTTCGTTGAGGACGAAATTGCGCAAGGCGCCGTCGCGGGCGATCCAGCGGCTTTGCTCCCAGATGGTGTCGCCGGGCGGCGGGGTGACGC
Organism: Amaricoccus tamworthensis; assembly: GCF_049800875.1. Taxonomy (NCBI): domain Bacteria; kingdom Pseudomonadati; phylum Pseudomonadota; class Alphaproteobacteria; order Rhodobacterales; family Paracoccaceae; genus Amaricoccus; species Amaricoccus tamworthensis. Next base: position 50,709 of record NZ_JBNAFV010000005.1, read on the forward strand.
CGCCGACGATGACGTCTCCCACCTCGCCCTCGGCGTGGCAGGAGATGGTGTGGATGGTTTTGGCGCTGCGCATTTGGGTCTCCCGGTTTGGCGGGAGGGTTGCCTGGGTGGGTGTGGGCGTCAAGCGGCACGGAATCCAGGGGCGAAGCCCCGCCGTGCCTGCGCCGGACCGGCCGGAAGGGCCGGCGCATTTGGGGTGGAACCGCGCGAGTGCGGAGCGAAGAGGTACAGGACGCCATAAAAACGCGTCACCCAGGCGTGGGACGCGCCACCCCCCGGTCCGACTCAGGCACGTCTGTCGTCAGGTTTCAGCTAAACGTCGCACCCGTTGGCACTGGAAACCCGCGCAGGAAATCGCCGGTGTCGGCGGCGCCCTTGCCGGCGCGCTGAAGGCGGAGGAGCTGGACGGCGCCGTCGCCGCAGGCCACGGTGAGGCTTTCGTCGAGGACCTGGCCGGGGGTACCGGTGCCGTCGGCGATGCGGCTCAGGAGGAGTTTGACGCGGGTGCCGTCGATTTCGGTCCAGGCACCTGGGAACGGGGCGAGGCCGCGGATCTGGCGGTCGATTTCGATCGCCGGGCGGGTCCAGTCGATGCGGGCCTCGGCCTTGTCGATTTTGTGGGCGTAGGTGACGCCTTCCGCGGGCTGGGGTTCCGGGGAGAGGCTGTCGAGGCGGGCGAGTGTGTCCACGATCAGGCCCGCGCCGATGGAGGCGAGGCGGTCGTGGAGGCTGCCGGCGGTGTCGTCGGACGCGATGGGGGTGGCCTCGCGGGTGAGGACGGGGCCGGTGTCGAGGCCCGCTTCCATCTGCATGATACAGACGCCGCTTTCCGCATCGCCGGCCATGATGGCGCGCTGGATGGGGGCGGCGCCGCGCCAGCGGGGGAGAAGCGAGGCGTGGATGTTGAGGCAGCCGCGTTGGGGTGCGTCGAGCACGGCCTGGGGGAGGATGAGGCCATAGGCCACAACCACGGCGGCTTCGGCGTTGAGGTCGGAGAGGGCCTTTTGCTCCTCTGGTGATTTCAGGCTTACGGGGCAGCGCACGGGCAGGCCAAGGGCCTCGGCGCGTTGATGTACCGGAGAGGGGCGCGGTTTTTTGCCGCGACCGGCAGGGCGCGGGGGCTGGCTGTAAACGCAGGCGATCTCGTGGCCCGCGTCGACCAGGGCGTCGAGAATGGTGACGGAAAAATCCGGGGTGCCCATAAAGATCAGGCGCATATTCGTTCCCCCCTGCCCGTTTCAGGTTCAGGCGCGTGCGCGCTCTTTTTTGACCTTCTTCATTTTGGACATGATCATGCGGCGTTTGACCGGGCCGAGATAGTCCACGAAGAGTTTGCCGTTGAGATGGTCGATCTCGTGCTGGGCGCAGACGGCCCAGCGGTCGCCGAATTCCTGCTCGTGGACCTCACCGTCAAGGCCAAGCCAGCGCAGGCGGATGCGTTCGGGGCGCGTGACATCCTCGAAAATGTCGGGGATGGAGAGGCAGCCCTCCTCGCTGGTCTCGGTTTCCTCGGACGCCCAGGTGATCTCGGGGTTGAGGATGACCATGGGGTTTGGTTCCTCATCCTCGCCGGTGGCGCAGTCCATGACGAAAACGCGCTTCATCACGCCGATCTGGGGCGCGGCGAGGCCGATGCCAGGCGCGTCATACATGGTTTCGAGCATGTCATCGCCAAGGCGGCGGATGTCATCGGTTACCCCGTCAACCGGTTCTACGGTTTTGCGGAGGCGGGGATCGGGTACCAGCAGGATCTGTCTCAGGGCCATGAGCGCGATTTAGGGCATGGTGGCCCCCTTGACAAGACACGGCGCGGCCATACCCATGGCCGCAAACCCGTTTCAACCGGACAGGATCACCAATGTACGACTTTGACGAGGAAATCGACAGGTACAACACCCATTCCCAGAAATGGGACGGAATGGAGGACGCGTATGGCGTTTCTCCGGAGGATGGCCTGGCCATGTGGGTGGCAGAGATGGATTTCCGGCCACCGCAACAGGTCAACGACGTGGTCATGGAGGCGGCAAGGCACGGGATTCACGGGTATTTTGCCAAACCGGAGGAGTACCTGGCGTCGATCACCGGATGGATGGAGCGGCGCCACGGCTGGACGGTACAGCCGCGGGAGATTGCCTCGGTACACGGGATTGTGGCCGGTGTGGGCAAGGCCCTGCGCGCCTATTCCGAACGCGGCGACGGGATCATTCTGTTCACGCCGGTCTATCACGCTTTCGCGCGGGTGATTAAGGCCAACAAACGTGAGGTTGTGGAATCCCCGCTGGAGCTGCGCGACGGGCGGTTTGAAATGAACCTGGAACGGCTGGAGGCCAGCCTGACGGGGCGGGAGAAGATGGTGATTTTCTGCTCGCCGCACAATCCGGGCGGGCGCATCTGGTCGCGGGACGAACTGCGGGCCGTGGCCGCGTTCTGTGAGAAGCATGACCTTGTGCTGGTGTCCGATGAGATCCACCACGATCTGGTGTTTCCCGGCGAGACGCATATCCCGATGGTTTTGGCCGCGCCGGAGCAGATTGACCGGACGGTGATGATGTCGGCCACCACAAAGGCGTTCAACATTGCCGGTGCGCTGACCGGGAATGTCATCATCCAGGACGACAGTCTGCGCCGGAAATTTGACGCGGATCATTCGGCCACGGGCAAGTCGATGAACCGGATTGGCGCGCTGATGGCCACGGCGGCGTATCAGCACGGGGATGAATGGCTGGATGCGCTCTGTCCCTATCTGGCGCGGAATGCGGAAGTGTTTCGCGAAGGGGTCGAGTCCATCCCGGGGGCGAAGGTGCATCCGATGCAGGGCACATATCTGGCCTGGGCGGATTTCAGCGGCACGGGCATGGAGAACGCCGAGATTGTGCGTCGTTTTCAGGAGGATGCGAAGATCGCGGCGAGCCACGGGCCGGATTTTGGCACCGGTGGCGCGCAGTGCATGCGGGTCAATATCGGCACGACCCGGGCGCGGGTTGAGGAGGCGGTCAGCCGGCTTCAGCGGGCGTTTGGGGATTTGCAGTAGGGATTTTGGGGCGGTTCAGAAGTATCTCCCCCAGATTGTGAAGCCGTTTTTCTACGGTGTCCGCCCATGAGACCAGGGCGGCGCCGGACCTGGTGGCGCATATACGCCTCCGGGGGAGGTTCGGCGCAGCCCGGCGGTGACGCCGGGCGGGCGGGGTGATGTGAGAGTGCCTTATTTGCGGCGCCCCCGGCCCCGTGTGAGCATCGCGGCCTCGGCAAGACGGCGTTTTTTGGCGGTGTCGTGGAGCCATTGCGCGGCATTGATGTGAATGGGCAGCATGGCGGCCTGGGTGACCTCGGCCCGGGTGACGCCGATATCGTCGAGCATCCGGTCGCTGAGGCGGACCGTGCGGCGAAAGGCGTGGCGGGCGGCGATCTGGTCCGGGGTTGGGCCCATGCGGGAGGCACCGGCAAGGAAACGGCGGGCGAATGCGCGGATGGACGGGATTTCAAAGCGTCCGGCGGGGGCGGTTGGGATGAAGGTCATGGTGGTCTCCTTTGTGATGGGACCAACATGAGCCAAGGGTATTGATCAATCAAACGAATAGGACTTATGCTATCTGTCAGAGATTCTGATAGATAGGAGATGCGCCATGCAGCCCCAGGAGAACGCGCTGCTGGAACTCGATCTGGTCCGCAGTTTTGTGACCGTCTCGGAGACCGGAAGTTTCACCGCCGCCGCGAAGCGGGTCGGGCGCACGCCATCGGCCATCAGCATGCAGATGAAGAAGCTCGAGGATCTGCTGGGGCGGCCCGTGATCGTGCGGCATCCGCGGCATGTGACGCTGAACCCGGATGGCGAGGCGTTTCTGGTGCATTGCCACGAGATGCTGCGCATTCAGGAACAGGCCCTGTCGCGGTTTCGTATTCCGCCCCTGGAGGGGCATGTGCGGTTTGGGGCGCCGGATGATTTTGGGATCACGCATCTGCCGGACATTCTGCGCCGGTTTGCCTCGACCCATCCGCTGGTGGAGGTGGATGTGGTGCTCTCGACCACGAAGCGGATTTTGGCGGATGTGGACAGTGGAGCGATCGACCTGGCGCTGACCACGTCCGAGAACGTGGCGGACGCGCCGGGGCGGCTTTTGCACAGTGAGAAACTGGTTTGGGTCGGCGCGCGGGACGGACGGGCGCACCGGCGCACCCCCCTGCCCCTGGCGCTTGCCTCCCAGGGGTGCGCGTGGCGATCGGCGGCTTTGGCGGATCTGAACGGCCGGGGAAAATCCTACCGGATTGCCTATACCTCGGAGACCGGCGCAGGGCAGCTGGCGGCGGTGCGGGCGGACCTGGCGATTGCCCCCCTGCCCGCGGGTCTTGTCGGGCCGGAGTTTCGGATTTTAGATGAGCGTGAGGGGCTGCCGGCCTTTGGGCCGTTCCATCTGCGGCTGGTGGAGGCCCGCGACACCGGGCCCGCGGCCAAGGCGCTGGGTCGGCATGTGGAGGAGAGCCTGGCCCTGAGCGGCGCGACGGCGGGAATTCACCGGCTGAGCGCCTAGACGTCTGAAATCCAGGCAAAAAAGAGCCCGGTGCGGACACCGGGCTTTTGAGTGGGGTTACGCCACCCCCCGGAGACCGGAGGGTGACGGTTCCGGGATGTTACCCGAAATCATCGTAGTTGATGATCAGCTTCGCGGCTTCACCGTCCGAGTTGAACGCGTGGGCTGCGCGGCCACCGGAACCGGTGATCCGGAAGGACAGGGCGTCGAGGGCATCGATGCCGCCATCCTCGATCAGGGCCTCGATCAGCGTGGTAATGTCGGCGGACTGGTAGTTCTGGTTCTCGGTCCACTGCTCGACATTGTTCCACTCGACCTCCTCGTTCAGGTAGGACCGGCTGTTGCCGTCACCGTTGGTGAAGGTCGGGTTGTCCAGCGTGTCCTCGATCTGGATCACGAAGTTCGCGGAACCGCTGCTGTCCTCGAAGGCGTTGAACTCGAAATAGGCGCTTTCGATGTCCGCCGTGTCGGACAGGGTGATACCGGTGAAGCGAAGGTCGGCATACTGCTCGTTCGGACCATTCAGGCCAAGTTCGATATCGGAGCTTCCGATGCCACCGAACTCCTCGCGGTCATCCGATCCGGCCGCGATCGAGGAGACGATCGTACCCGGGGTCGGCTCGCCGCCACCGCCGCCGTTGCCGCCGTCGTTGGGATCGCCCTCAACGAAGGTGGAGTTTGCGGCGTTGATGCCCTGGCCGGTGCCTTTCATCAGCTCCCAGTAGTCGAGGTGGTAACCCTGCGAGCGTCCGGCGAAGGTGATCGTGTGAACACCGGCGTCGAGCGTGAAGGTTGCCTGGAAGTTGGGATCGGGTTCTCCGTCCAGGTTCTGACCAAAGCCCCAGTTGCTGGTTCCGGTTCCGTAGACCTTCACGAAGCCACTGTTGGAGACGGTTGGCGACTGGTTGGTTTGCAGCGCCTCGGCGTCATCGTCAATTTTGAGCCAGACGTCGTTCTGCTGGTCACCCGCGCCACCCGGATCGCGCGATGCACGGACCCGCATGGTGTAGTTGCCCTCGTCTCCCTCCGGGATGTAGATCGTGTACTCCAGGAAGCTGTTGGCCTGCGGGTTGTTGAGGCTTTCGCTTTCCTCGTCTCCCCAGAGGTAGTAGCCGTCGCCCTGGAAACCGTTCTGGTTGCCATCGCCATCCGCACTGTCGAGGAAGCTCCAGTTGCCGCCCGGGTTCTGGCCACCAGGACCGTTTTCGTCCTCGAACTGGACCTTGAAGCGTGCATTGGACGCACCGCTGTTGATGATCTGGTAGTAACCATCAACCGGCGTGTGGCCTCCGCCGCCCTCAACCGGGCCGCCCACGTTGTTCAGGTAGACCGGTGACGTCACCGCACCCACCGGCAGGCCGGAGCCTGGCTCGATGACCGATGCCACGAAGGCGATCGGAGCCGTGGTGTCACCGTCGAAGCTGCCCTTTCCGGTGCCGTTTGCCGACCCGTAGTTAAACATGGACGAGGCGTCGAACGTGCCGTTCGCACCGATCACCACATCGACCGACTGCTCATCAAAGGCGTTGTTCACCTTGAAGTCGTAGCGGGCAAGGCGGCTTTCCACCAGACCGTCGATACCGCTGCTGGTGTTGGTCACGGGGTCGAGACCACGCGACATGGTGATGCGGACGGTGTCCCCCGGCTCGCCGGTCACGATGACCGTTGGCAGGGTCTGGCCGTAAGTTCCGATGCTGCCCTGAGCGGTGCCGTTGACCGCGATGGACACATCGTTGCCTGCCGGTGCCTGGGTGGCAAGAGCGTGCGAACCCGCGTTGCTCTTGTCGCTGCCAAGCTGGCCGCTCGCCGTGGTGCCGTCGTCGAAGAGGACGGTGAACAGCGATCCGATCAGTTCGTGACCGGAAATTCCGCCCACATCCCAGCCCTGGGTCGCTCCGGTGTCGACACCGTCGGTGCCGTTCTTGGCCAGACCCGCGATCGAGTTGGGGTCCATGTCGCCGGAGAAGCCAACGGTCTCACCATTCTGGAAGCCGCCGTCACTGCTGTCGGAGAACTTGACCATCGCTCCCTTGAAGCCGCCATTTGAGGGCAGTGAGCCCGCGATGGGAGCCTGACCGGGCAGGTAGTAGCCCGATCCGGACACGTAGGCGCCGGTGTTGCCGTCGCTGTTGACCGCCCAGGATTTGGCGGCGTTGTCGCCTCCGAGGCCATCGGGATCGAACACGCTGTCCTGGTAGAGGGCGCCGCTGACGTCGATGAAGATCGCGGAGATCTTCTTGTCGCCGGTGTTGGTGACCTCAAAGGAGTTATTGCCGTAGTTCGACGACTGGACGTTGCTTTCGCCGGTCATGATCTCAAGAACCGCGGAGCCTACGGCGTTGCCGCCATATGTGGCGTCGGTCTTGAGGTCGCTTTCACCGTCGAAGGCTTCGAGTGCGCCTGTCGGATCGACCGGGGCGGAGCCGCCGTTGGCCGTGACCTTGAAGCTGTCCATCGCCGTCTGGAACGGAGCGTCCACACCGCTGTACTGGGTCTGGGTGAAGCCCGCGCCCACACCGGTGTCGGTGTCGAAGATCGCCGCGGCGAGTGCGCCGGTGACGTTCAGCGTACCGAAGCTGACATTGGTGGCGCCCGCAATCGGGTTGCCGCCGGCGTCAAGGAAGGTGGCGAAGCCCTGGAGGCTGGCGGAGCTGGCCGAACCGGCCTGGACCACCATTTTCAGGTCTACCGCGCTGAACCCGTCGAGACCGACCGGGAGAGCACCACCCAGCTTGTCCTCCACGTCGTTGGTGCGGCTGGAGAACTCGAAGGTTTCCCCGGTGAAACCGAACACCAGTTTGGCGAAGTCCGTGCTGTCGACACCCACATGGATACCCACCTGGTCAAAGTTGGCGGCTCCGGAGGAGAGGAACGGGTTGTCCACCCGGGCCTCAACCGTGAAGTCGCTGTTTTTGATACCAAGCTGGTAGTCGTCATCGGGGTTGTTGGTGCCACCCGTGTCGCCGTTGGAGGCGGTCACGTTCAGCTTGCCACCCGAGACCGTCGCCGTGCCGGTTTCCTCGTCGAAGTTGGCGAGGGCCGAGCTTCCTGGCGTGCCGCCCTGAAGCAGACCGGTGAAGCCGTTCTGGTAGACGGTGCCGTCCGTATCGAAGTTGAGTTCGATGGAGGCGCCGGTTTCCAGCAGGGTGCCGTTCTCTGCATCCCAGGCGAAGTGGTCGTTGATGTTGTCAATGCCGTCGCCGTCAATGTCCGTATCCACGGCATTGGCGATGTCGTCATTGTCGAGGTCACCATCCGGAGCGAACGGATCCTCGTTGGTCGCACCGATGTCGATGGTGAAGCCGTTCGAGGTTGTCTCGGCGATGGCATTTGCCGCCGGCGAGGCATCCGCCACCGCACCGTCCGGGATACGGACCGCGAAGGTGGTGCTTTCGCTCCAGCCGCCGTTCGGGGCCGCGAAGGAGAACTCCGCCACACCGGTTCCGGCGTCGAAGCCGACCAGGGTTGCCTGGCTTCCGGTCTCGAAACCGGCGGCCACGAGGACGAGGTCCTCCGCGCCCAGGGTTGCCGCGTCGATGCCGCTGGCATCCGCGAAGGTCACCAGGATGGTCAGGTCACCATTTGCGTCTTCGGGATTGACGATCTCGAAGGTCGCGGTCGGTGCCTGCTCGTCGACCACCGCAACACCGCCGGCATCCACATGAAGGTACTCATATGTCGCCTCGAACTGCGGCTTGTTGTTGTAGTGGCTCTGGGTGACCCCCACGCCCACGGTGGCAGCCGGGTCGGCAAGCGCCGTTCCGAGATCGCCATCGAGGGTCTGCGGGCCAAGCTCGATCGGTGCGCCGATCTGGCCGGTGGCGCCGATGAGCGTCACGGTTCCGTTGACTGTCGACACGCCGCCCTCAATCTCAACGGAGATGTTGAGAACCAGTTCGTCGATATCGGCGAAGGCCACGCCGCCAGGCAGTCCGGTGGACACCTTGCCTTCCGAGCCGCCAATGTCCTTGGTCAGTTCAAAGGTATTGGCGCCGGAGCCGTAGACCAGTTTCAGGAAGTTGTCCTGATCGAGGCCGAGGGCCAGTCCGATCTGCTGGTAGTTTGTTGGAGCCGCGTCCTTGAACGGGTTGGCGATGCGGGTTTCGACAGTGAAGTCGTCGCCGCGCCTGATGCCGACCATGAAGTTGTTCTGGCCGGTATTCGCGCCACCGTTGTCGCCGTTGGAGGTCAGGACACGCAGGGCACCGTCCGAGACGCTGGCGTTTTCAGCCACTTCCTCGTTGTATCCCGCAGCCGGGCTCTGCAACAGACCGGTCAGGCCGTTCTGGTAAGGCGTGCCGTCGGTGTCGAACTCCAGGTGGATGCTCTGGCCGTCCAGGAGAACCTGGCCGTTCTGGGCATCCCAGGCGAAGGCGTCGTCGACGTTGTCGATACCGTCACCGTCGATGTCGCCGTCGGCGGAGTTGATGGTGTTGTCATCGTCCAGGTCTCCCTGCGGAGCGTATGGATCGACCTCGCCATCATCCACATCCGTCACCGCCAGCTGGAAGTCAGCCGTGGCATCGGGTGTGAGACCCACGGTTTCGTCGTCGACGGTGACCGTCACGTTGAGGGCTGTCTGCGTCTCGTAATCGAGAGCCGCGTCGGCCTTCAGGAACAGTCCGTCTCCGATGATCTCGAAGGAGGCCGCGTCGGCTCCGTCGAGAGCCAGGGCATTGGTGCCCAGTGCGTCGTCGGTGATGGCGATATCAGCCACGCGGATACCGAGCGAGGTGTCCGCATCCTCGGCGAGGCTGGTGACGATGGGCGTCAGAGCCACGGTCGGAGCCTCGTTGCCGTCAGTGATCGCAAGGACCAGGTCGGCGGTTGCGTCCGGGGTGACACCCACGGTCGCGTCGTCCACCTCCACCGTTACGTTCAGCTCGGCCAGGGTCTCGAAGTCGAGAGCCGCGTTCGCTTTCAGGAACAGTTCCTCGCCAACAATCTCGAAGAGATCGGCATCGGCGCCCGACAGGGTCAGCACGTTGGTGCCGTCGAGGTCGTCCGTGACGGTGATGTCGGCCACCTTGATGGCGGCAGTGACATCGGCCAGTTCGGACAGTTCCGTCAGAACCGGTGTCAGGGCGACCGTCGGTGCCGCGTTCACCGGTACGGCGTCAACCGTGATGGTGAAGGTGTTGGGCACGATGACGCCGGAGTTTGCCGGTCCATCGGTGGCCCCTACGGTCACCTGGAAGGTGCCCGCCTCGGTCGGTGTGCCCGTCAGAACCCCGTTTTCCATCGTCAGCCACGCCGGGCCGGAGATGAGGGAGTATGTCAGTGCATCCTCCTCGGGGTCGTTGAACGCGCCGATTGCCATCAGGTCCAGTTCGATCGGGCCTGCGATGGCCTGCTCGATGTTGTCGATGGGCGAGGCCGCCGGAGCGAGGTTCACGTCACCTGCTGCCGGGATCAGTTCGATGTAGTCGAACCGGGCGTGCTCAAATTCCTTCGAGCTGGCCTGCAGACGCAGAACCGTGTCGTCGCCAATCTCGAGACCGGTGAAGGTCAGGGTGCGGCGGTTCTGGATCTGGGCGCCGTTTCCGCCGCCGTCCTGGTCGAACTCCCATTCCGCGAAGGTCACGAATTCCTCACCGCCGGTCTGGTAGGCGAGCGATGCCGAGGAAACCCCGTCATTCTCGTCGTAGAAGGCGACGCGGACATCGTAGGATCCACGGGCGTCGAAGTTGGCGCCGAGATCGATGGTTGCCTCACCGTCACGGTTGCGGAGCATCTGGATGATCTCCGGGCCGTCCGAGGTCTGGCGGGTGAAGAAGCCCTGCGGGGCGAGGTCCATGTCCTCGGCCTCGATCCGGATGGTTTCCCGCTGCTCGCCGAGAACGTCGAAGATGAAGGTCGAGCTGACCTCAAATTCGCCGTCGGAGGCGATCACGGTGACCGGGACGGAGCCTGCCGCGAGCGGCGAGCCGGAGAAGACACCGTTCTCGAAGGTCAGGCCGGCGGGCAGTGCGCCCTCGACCCGGAATTCGAGCACGTCACCCACATCCTGATCGGAGAAGTACGCATTGACGTCGAGGGACACCGCGGAACCCACGGAGACGGCCTGACGGGGGATGCCCGTTGTTTCCGGCGCGTCGTTTTTGTCCTCAACCGTGATGTCGAAGGTCTCGACCGTGGTGCTGTTGCCGTCGCTGGCGGTGACGGTCACCGTGAAGGTGCCGATGTCGCCCGCTTCCGGCGTACCGGAGAGAACACCGTCCGTGATGGTCAGCCATTCGGGTCCGGAGACCTCGAAGGTCATTGGATCCTCTTCCGGATCGTAGAACTCGGCGGCCACGTCGTACTCGAAGGCGTCGCGTTCGGTGACGGACTGGTCCTGAAGGCCGAAGGGCGCTTCGGGGGATTCGTTCTCCGGATCCACGACCGGCTCGACCGGGGTGAACTCGAAGTAGTCGACGCGGACATGCTCGGCCTGGTCGCGGGTGCCGTTCAGGGTGAGAACGGAGTTTGCGTCCACCGTGACGGTGGTCAGGACCTTGGTGCGCAGGCTGGAGGCCTGGGCCGCATTGCCGCTGGTGGCGTCGTCATCCATCACGAGGCTTGCCGTGGTGGTGCCGCTGTCGCCGGTGACGGAGATGTCGAGCGTGCTTTCGCCGTCGTTCTCGTCAAAGTAGGCAATCGCCATGCGGTAGGTGCCCGGAGCGAGCTGCTCACCGATGTTGAAGGTCGCGGTACCGGCGGACTGGCCGAGCGGCACGTAGATCAGGGCATTGCCGTCAGAGGCGTTGTTGTTCTGAACCTGGTAGCCGGACATGGTGTCGGCATCCTCACCCTGGATCCGGACCGGATCCGAGGGCGGTGTGACGGTGCCGTCGCCCACGACGATATCGAAGCTGTCGGTCGCGACTTCCAGCGCCTGGTCAGTGGCCGTTACGGTCACCGTGTAGGTGCCAGGCGTGGTCGGTGTTCCGGAGATGACGCCGTCCGAGTAAGTGACGCCATCCGGCAGGTCGGTGACCTCAATGGATAGGCTGTCGCCGCTGTCGATGTCGTCATCCGCGAACATGTCCGCAGGCAGCGTGAGCGAGAAGGCCTCGCCTACCGTGCCGGTGGTGTCGTCGGTCGGGATTTCGAGCGTCGGTGCCTCATTGGTGTTGAGCACGTCGAGATCGAAGTCCTGGGAGACCGAGAGACCTTCGCCATCCGTGGCCGTGACACGGACCGTAAGGGTCGCAACATCGGCGTCCAGCGGCGTGCCGGTGAAGGTCGTGCCGTCGAAGGAGAGCCATGCGGGCAGGTCGGACCCGTCCGCCAGCGTTGCCGTCAGCGTCAGGTTTTCCGCACCGGCGTCGTCGGCGAAAGCGTCGGACGGTACGGTGAAGGTAAGGGCCGCGTCCTCGTCGATTTGCTGTGCCGCAATGGCCTGGTCCACTGTCGGGGCCGCGTTTTCCAGGCCCTCGACGACGATGTCGAAGCTGTCGGTTGCGACCTCAAAGGCGCCGTCCGTTGCCGTCACGGTCACCGTGTAGGTGCCGGCGGTGGTCGGCGTTCCGGAGATGGTGCCGTCCGAGAAGGTGACGCCATCGGGCAGACCGGTGACGTTGACCGTCAGCGTGTCGCCACTGTCGAGATCGTCGTCGGCGAACATGCCATCCGGGAGAGCCAGCGAGAAGACCTCGCCCACCGTGCCGATCGTGTCGGCGTTCGGGATTTCGAGGGTCGGCGCATCGTTGGTGTTGTTCACCTCGAGGTCGAAGTCCTGGGAGACCGAGAGACCGCCCTCATCCGTGGCCGTGACGCGAACCGAAAGGGTCGCAACATCTGCGTCCAGCGGCGTGCCGGTGAAGGTCGTGCCGTCGAAGGAGAGCCATGCGGGCAGGTCCGATCCGTCCGTCAGCGTTGCGGTCAGCGTCAGTCCAGCCGGATCGGCGTCGTCGGCGAAGGCGTCAGCAGGAACCGCGAAGGTGAAGGCCGCGTCCTCGTCGGCGGTCTGGGCGCCGATGGCTTGGTCCACGGTCGGGGCCTCATTTGCCGGCGGTGTGCCGAGCGACTGGACCTCGAGGAAGTCGTAGGAGACGCTGAAGGTGTCACGGCTGTTGCCTGTCGGTGTGGAAGTCTGGATGACACCTGCACCGACCGGATCACCAGCCAGAATGGCGGCGCCGAGAGTTCCAAGAATTTCCAGTCCGTTACTCAGAAGCGGTGCTGTTTCCGAGATGGCTTCGTCGTTCGCGTTGAACAGGGTTCCAAGTGCACGGAACATCGGCACGGGGGTACCATTGTCGTCCTCGATATAGGCTTCCAGAGTGACTTCAACAGAAGCCGCGTCAGCATTTCCAAAGCTTTCAAGGTACACCGGCGCTGCAACCGCAGCGTTCCCGCCGACATTGTCCTGAGCCAGTTCAAACTCAAAACCGGTTCGGCCGAATACAATCTTCATCAGGTTGTCCTGGTCGGTACCGATAACGACACCTGCCGACTGGAAGTTCGTAGGCGCATCCAACTCCGCAGTAGTGGAGATGAAATCCGGCATGTCGAACCGGGTGGTGACACGCAGACCTTCCGCTGCCGAATAGGCCGCCACGAGAGCGTTTTGCTGACCATTGGCGTTGTTGTGATGGTCGCCGCTGGTCGCAGTGATGTTCAGCTTGCCGCCGGAGACGGAGGCGTCAGCCAATTTGATCTCCTCCACTTCCGGCTTGTTGCTGACCAGAGCGCCGGTGAGGCCGTTTTCGAACGGGGTGCCGTCGGTGTCGAACTCGAGGCGGACGGTCTGACCGGCGGTCAGGGCGGTGCCTGCGTTGGTGGCGTCGTAGACGAAGGTCTCGTCGCCGTTAAGCAGCGTGTCGCCGTCGATGTCGTCGTCCTCGCTGTTGGCGGTGCCGTCCTGGTCGAGGTCGTCGCCCGGTGCGAAACCGACCGGTAGAGGTGCGGCGTCGTCATCGGTGATGGTGACGGTAGCCGGAGTGGCCGAGAAGTCGACCGCGCCGTTGGCGTCGGTGGCACCCGTGATGGTGACGGTGAAGGTTTCCGCGCCCTCGTCCAGCTCGTCATTGATGAGCGGGATGTCGACGGTCGCGGTGGTTTCACCGGCCAGGATAACAACCGAGCCCGTGGGGGCGGTGTAGTCATCGCCCGTGGTCGCGGTCACGTCAGCCAGGCTGTAAGTGATCGTGATGGCCTCTTCGGTCGGGCCGGTACGGGTGAATTCGACCGTACCGAGACCGGTTTCCTCGTCGAAGGAGGCGTCGGCCACGGAAACGGCTGCGGTTTCAACAACCGGCTCAACCGCTTCGCGGATGACGATTGCGGAGACCTTGGCGCGGTCATAGGGTTCGCCCTCGCCGTCGAGCGCAACGTCGAACGAAAGGTCAATTTTTCCGTTCGCGCCGGGCGAAATTGGGTCAGACAGTTCGATGATCACCGGAGCGTTAATGTCACCGCCGTTTACGGCAAGAACATCGAAGTTGGCCAGAACGGGTTCCGCGCCATCTTCCGCAGAGACGTTGAAGATGCGGACGCCGGAATTGCTTGCATAAATCTCGGCAAAATACAGGTCGACGAAGTAGGATTTGGTCGGGTCAAGATCGCCCGAGGAGAACGTAAAGTTGCCGTCACCACTGTCATTGATTTCGGTTTTGTAAACCGTGTCATTGAAGTCCGGCTGGACGCCATTGGAGTTGCCTCCCCCGCCATCCGTGTACTGCTGACCGCCGGAGAACGGGTTCCCGTCTGTCGGGTTATCAGCGCCCGCAAACGCGATACCATCCATTGTGAGACCGTCTCCACCCGCGTTGTACGCAAGGACCACGTCGCCGCGAATGAGGGTCGGGGCGTCCGCGTCATCCTCGGTGACGGTGCCGGAAGCGGTGCCGTTGGTGGCGGAGATGAGGAACGTGTCGGCTGCGGCGTTGGAACCACCAGTCAGGGTCACGTCGATTACGTCGTCGCCATTGTCGTCGTCGTCATTGGCAACGTCGATGGTCAGGGAGGCAGAACCGTCCACGAAGGTAAGTGTTTCAGTCTGGCCCAGAGCGCCGGTAGCGTTAAAGGTGACGTCGACGTCTCCGTTGAAGCCCGCATCCGACGTGGTGACTGCAAATTCAAGAGTGGTGTTATCGGTGTCGCCCGCTTCCACAAGGGTTGGAGCGTCGGAAATTGATAGAGTGATATCGGCCACTGGTGCCTCCGTTACGATGAAATTGAATGAGGCTGTCGTCGGGTTGCCGCCCTGGTTCAGCCAAAGTGTGTAGGTGCCCTCGCCGAGAGGACCGGTGAAGCCGGTGATCGGCACACCTTCCTGGGTGAATGCCCCGATGTCGGGCAGGATGTTGTCGCCGATCTCGCCTGGGCTGTAGACCAGGCCGCCGAGCAGCGGCGTGCCGTCCGGATCGGGCTGACCCGTTACCGGATCGACCGTGAGGGCCGTGCCTTCCTGGAGGCCGAGGAACCCGAACGGTGCGATCTCCGTCGTCTCGTAGCCGTCAAGCTCAAGGGCCGAGAGCACGTGGCCGGTGGGAACCGTGAAGGTGATGTAGTCACGGTCACGGCCTCCCTCCGCGCCGTCGCCCTGCTGGGTTGCGGTCAGGAGGTTGTCGCCAAGCGAGAGCGTACCACCATCGGTCGGGTCCAGGCGGTCGTCGGACAGGTCGCCGAACGTCGTGCCGAAGGCCGTGTCACCGGGATCCGCCGCCTGCTGTGGCGAGGTGACGCTGAGGAAGTCCCAGCTGGCCTCAAAGCTGCCCAGGTCCTGGTAGTCGGTGGAGGTGACACCCACCACGCTGGTGCCGCCATTCACGGCTGCGACAACATCCGCTGGCATGGCCAGGGCCGGAGCCGTGAGGAAGCCGGGCGTTGCCTCGGGGCGTACGCCGCCGAGGATGGCACCCTGCGCGTCGAAGAAGGTCACGATCTGTGCCACGGTCGGGGATGCGGCGCTGCGGTCAACCGCAAGGCTCATTTCCACCGAGGCGATATCCGCGAGGCCAAACGGCGCGGCCGCGGCTGCGGAGATGTCGGAGATCAGGATCTTCTGGTCGATCTCGCCCTGCGACCACATCTGGATGGCGTTGCCGCCATTGCCGCCGAAGACGGTCTTGACGAACTGGTCCTCATCCTGGGCGTTCGCCGCAGTGGTCGAGATCAGGATACCCTGCTGGGCGTAGTTCGGAATGACACCATTGGTCACGCCGTTTGCCGCGAGGACATCCGCCGTGAACGGATTGTCGAACCGGGTGGTCAGGTAGATCTCGGTCAGGGCCTGATCCGTCAGGTCGACGGACTTGACGAAGTCGTTCTTGCTCGCCGTCTGTGGCGCTTCGGAGAGGTCGCCATCGGAGGTTTCAACGATCAGTTTGCCGCCGGAAACCGTGGTCTGAACGGCGGCATCGAGTGCGCCGCTGCCGCCGAGGACACCGTCGAAGCCGCCTTCGTTGAGCGGGTCGCCGTTCGTTTCGAAGTCGAGTTCAAGGATGGTGCCGCCCGCCGGGATCTGGAGGTCGGAGTCGCTGGCGCCGATAGTGACGGTGCCGGTGGCGTCCGCGATGACCGCGTCGCCGGAGACGCCGGTGATGGAGACGGTGAAAATCTCGGCCGGTTCCTCGTCACTGTCGTCGGTAATGGCGATGGGCAGGGTCACCGAGCCGCTGTTTGCCGGGATCACGACGCTGCCAGTGAGGGCGGCGCTGATGTCCGACGCGTCAGCCGAACCGGGGTTGATCTGGTAGTCGACCGTGACGGCCTCGGTGAGGTCGCCGATGCGGGTGAAGGTGACGGTTGCGTCGCCGCCCTCGACCGCCGTGGCGTCGGCAACGGAGATGGTTGCGGGCAGGTCGGACGGTACCGCCTCGTAGACCGCGATGGCGCTGTAACCGGCCTCGCCCTGGGAGCTGTCTACCGTGACGGTGATGGTGCCGTCGGTTACCAGCACGTTGTGGGTGCGGGAGATCGGCTTGTCGGCGCCACCGGCTTCGGCAAAGACGTCGAAGTCGTTCAGAACCAGGTCACCCTGGACGTAGAAGTCACCGACGCGGGCATTGGCCGAGGAGTGGTAGAGTTCCGCGAAGTGCAGTTCGACCACGTAGCTGCCATTGGCGAAGCCCGAGTAGGTTGCCGTCCAGGTGTTCGATCCGGAGTCGCGGTAGGTGTGGTAGGCCGATCCGTCGAGATCGACACCGCCGCTGTTGCTTGTCGGGAACTGGCCGTCAACGTTGCTGTTGAGCTGCGCGTTGGTTTTGGCACCCGTGTACCAGTCGTTGTTGTCGGCCTCAAAGTCGATCGGGTTTCCGGCCGCATCCGTGATGAGCGTGTCGCCGGTGATGGCGCCGCCGTAACGGTTGTTGTCGGTGATACCGTCGATCGGGTCCGCGCCGAGGTTGCCTGCCGTGGTGTCGGTGGTGCCGACATTGATCGCGCGGACGATGTTGCCGCGAACGAGTGCCGCGAGGTTGGCCTCAAGGATGAAGGCGGCACTTGCAGCTTCCGTAGTGTTGTCAGCGGCGTCGGAATAGGCGCCGGCCGCGATGGAGATCTGACCCTCGCCATTCGGCCAGGCGTTGTCGTCGCGGGCCAGGGTGTAGGTCAACGTGGCGGTTTTGCCGTCGGCGCTGATGTCCACGTCGGGTGCCGAGATGGTGTCGGGCACGATGCCGGTGAACTGAAGCTCACCGCCGTCCAGTCCGGTGAAGTCGTCCGCGTCAAAGCCGGTCTCATCGGAGAGAACCACGGTTGCGGTGCGCTCTCCGTCCTGGATGCTCTGTTCGTTCTCGACCGTGATCGAGACGATTTCAGGCGCGGTTTCGTCCGCTGGCGGCGTGTAGGTGCCGCCGAGTTTCCAGACCGCCAGGCCGCTCAGTTTGGCCTGGTCGACCTCGAGGCTGAACTCGACATTCAGCTGGCCGTCGGTGACCACGACCTCGTAGGTCTTGATGACCTCGATGCCCGCACCACCGGCATCGTCGATGATGTCGTAATTGTCCTCAACCAGCTGATCCTCAACGAAGATGTCGAAGACACGCATGTTGTCGGGATCGGAGCTGGTATGGAGACCGTGATAGATTTCCGCAAACAGCAGATCGACGAGGTAGGTGCCGTTTTCGACCGGAATGGAGTAGCCCCATTTGGCCGCCGGAGCGGACGAACGCTCGACCGCGTGGATCGCGTCCAGTTCCGTGTTCGGGAAGTCGTGGGAGTTCGATGACGCGTTCGAGTGGGTTTTGAAGTCACCCGTCGACGTGTAGCCATCGCCCTGGCCGCCGGACGTGTTGGACTTAAAGTCTATGACCATGTCGCGCATGGTCACGCCGGTGACGGCCGGACCGCCGGCGTTGATGGCGATGACGGGCGCCAGGGCCGGTTCAACCGCGATCCGCACGCCGTCGGAGGCCTGGGTGATCGAAATGGACGCGACACCATCGGCCGGGTCGTAATCGGCAAGGTCGGGACCGGTCAGGGTGATGGTCTGGCCGCCGATGGTGATCTCAGCGGAGCCGGCCGAGCCGCCGAAGGTCGGCGTGCCGATGGTGTTGAGGGTTTCGCCCTCAATGATGACCTCATCCTGGAAGGAGAAATCGGTGATTTCGTCGCCGCCCAGGTCCTCAAGAGTACCGCGCACACTGTCGGCACCTTCGCGGGTGATGACGGTGTTGTTGCCGGAGCCCACGCGGATCAGGTTGTCGAGGTCGTTGGCCTCGACCGTGAAGTCGGCGGAGGAGCCGGTGCCGTCGAAACGCTCCACATTGGCTGCCATCGGATCGAGATCCGTGTCGGTGCCGGTGTAGATCAGCGTGTCGGTGCCGGCGGAGCCGTTCTGGTCAACCTCGTCGGCGTTGGTGGCGTAGAGCTCGTTGCCGAAGGCCTCGATCTCGATGCTGTTGAAGTCGATGGCTTCCAGCGGATTGCCTTCGGAGGTTTCCGCAAGAACACCGATTGCGGCACCCGAGGACAGAACCGGGCCGTCGCCATCGGTGATGGTGTGGTTGCCGGTCAAAACGTCGCGCAGGACGCCCACGGGCAGTGTGCTGTCGCTGAGCGGAATGGAGGTGAAGCCGGCGTCGCCTTCGAGGTGGTAGGATGTTTCGATCTCGAAGGTGTTGATGTTGACCTCGAACTTGAGCTCAACGGTGCCGATGGCCGACGAGGTGAGCGAAGGTACGGCTGCGGTGCCAAGTATCTGGTAGCCGCTGTCGCCGGTCTCGATGCCAACCTCAAAGCCTGGAACGCCGCCAACCGAGCCGAAGACGAAGCGGACGAAGTTTGCCTGGGTGCCGTCGCCAAACATCATGCCGACGAGCTGGCCGGGCTGGAGACCGCCATCCACGGACGGCACCCAGTTTTTGATGTTGAACACGGCCTCGACACGGTCGGTGTCGCTGGACGGTTTGATGCCGGTGTGCAGAACGTCACGGGCGTCGTTGTCGGAGCCGACGACGCTGCCGGGAACGACCGCCTTGATCTGAAGGCGGGGTGCGTTGGCGCCGGGGATGATGTTGCCGCCGTTGTCGAACAGGCCGTCAACGACCGCGCCGGGCTCCGCACCATCGGCGATGGAGGTCGCGTCCTTGTTGGGCGTTTCGCCGTCCAGGGCCGCGCCAAGCAGGCCGGTGTTGGACAGGGTGCCGGGGAAGTCGGTGGACAGGGCCTCGAATTCCAGGGACAGCTTCTGGCCCGGCGCGATGTCGTAGCCGTTGCTGGAGCTGTATTCGAACGGGTCGTGGATATTGTCGACGCCGTCGAAGTCATTGTCGGTCGGGTCAACAATTTCCTGGCCTGCGAGAGGAACGGCACCGTTCGCGGGCTGCAGAATTTGAATGGAGTTCTGGCCGAGTTTGGCGATCCAGATGGAGCCCTGGAAGGGCTGGGACAGGCCCTGGTTGAAATACTCGTCACCAAGGGTGGCGATGCCCAGCGGGTTGCCGCCGCCAAGACCGATCACCTCGCGGTCAGCCGCAACCGTGAAGCCCTGACCGTTGGTGGTGGTGCCGACGGTTCCGTCAGCCTCACGACCGATAATGATCAACTCACCATTGTAGTCAGTGGTCAGGATCGCGCCGGACATGTCGATATTGCCCTCGTCCAGAATGGTCGAGGTGTATTCGGCGAGGCCGTTGACCGAACCGTTGCCGGTGTCGACGGCGCCGTCGTATTTGCCGGCTTCCTTGTAATCGCCTTCGATCTTGTTGGGTTCAGCGACGATATCCGCGATATCGGCGGGCAGTCCGGACTGGCCGAGCAGCGTGGAGTTGGCCGGAGCATCCTCACCAACGGGAAGGGCAACGCCGGTGCCGTCCTCGAGTTTGTAGATGTTGTATTCGATACCAGGCTGGACAGCTAAAACGCGGCTGGTCAGCTCACCCGCGTCGGCGCCGTAAACGCCGGTTGTGGGATAGAGCGCGTCATTGTTCTCAAGGCTTTCGAGGAAAGCGATGACCTGGTCGTAATCGGTCGGGGCGCCGGGCGTATCGTCATAGCTGGCCTGGTTGGAAATCAGCAGGAAGGCGTCATCCGTACCGTTACCGGGCGAGAACAGAAGTCCGGCAAGCGCACCTTCGGCGCGGGTCGGGTTCGGGTGACCACCATAGACATAGGTCAGTCCGTTGGATTCGTACGTGACCGGGCCGGTGTTGCCCTGCGACAGGTCCCGCCCGTCAAGGTCGTCGGACCGGGTGACCTCGTGGAAGTTGTCCTTGTTGGACGGGTTCCAGTTGACGAGGTTGATGTCATCATCCGCGTCGCCGTCACCGTTGTTGAGGTTGGTGGAGATGTAGTTGAATGCCTGAGCCAGATCGACCGCGCCATTTTCGCCGGCCTCACCGATGGGGCGGCCACCCCAGGAGTTGTTCGCACCGTTGTCGTAGGTCCAGACGCGGCCGTCCTCGGTGACTTCCACGTCATAGGAATTGCGATAGCCCGGCGAATAGATCTGCACCGGGCTGCCTGCTACGATTTTTGCACTGTTCAGGCCGTCATTACCGCCCTGGGGGTCGTTGTTGTCTTCCTCACCCGCACGGGTCGGGTCGTCGAGGGTCGGCATGTCGTAGACATAGGACCGGCCACTGCTGGCATCGGTCAGGATGTCCATTGCGTTGATCGCGTCGAGGTCAACCTCAAGGATCGCGGCGCTGTAGGGCTGTTCCTGCTGACCGGCGAAGTTGTTGGACGGCGCGCCGGTGTTGGCGTTACCGCCGTTTGCAACCAGAAGGCGTTCGGAGACGAGGATGCCGTTGGCGTCGACCTCCTGAATGATCTCAAGACCGTTCAGCGCGTGGTTTTCCTCGGACCGGGCCAGACCACGAACGATGTCGATGGGATCCCAGCTGTCCGGGCCGGTCTGCACCAGCTTGGTGATAACGCCGGAGTTGGTGTCGAGATTGACGTCGCCGCCGCCGGTACCGGCGCCGATGCGCTGGTCGGTCGAGGTGACGTACATGGTCACGGCGGGGGTGTCCGTGGGTGTTGTCGTCAGCTGGCCGTTTGTATCGATGTAGAGGCGGTTGCCGCTGTCGTCATACTGGTTGGTGACGTCGATGCCGGTCACCTGGCGCGTGGTGCCGCCATTCGGGGAGCCGTCGTCGTTGAAGTTGGGGATGTTTTTGACATCGGAGATCGTCGTCATGTCGGTGACGAAGAACTTGGCTTCCGGGTTGGCGTCGCTGGGGCTGTCGCCGAACTCAACCGTCATGACGTGAACGTCGCCGGTCACTTCCGTCACGTAGAGCCTGCCGTCGGATCCCCAGACCAGCGCGCTTGGTGAATTCAATCCAAAACCGTTGAGGTCGAGAACGCTTGCCGAAAAATTGTCGGTAACAGCCATGATATATTCCCCTAGTACTCAAATTCCGCAAAAAACGCGGAAAACACCCTTTAAAAGGCCAACTACACCAGCACCTCCCGAAGTGTTTCTTCGGTCGATGAGCTTCGTATTGCATTCGCTTTAGGAAAAACCGGTCGATTGAACCGTCCGTTTGGCTGCGTGATCGAATACCCGCTGTTCCAAAATACGCTGGAACCCCTGATCGTGCAGCCTGTGCCCTCCCGGTTCGACTTCTGCCGAACGTTGGATTACACTTTAGACAAATTTTTACTCAATAAAACGATTTGTTAGGTTGATTTTAGTCAGGGTTAACTGGTTAATTTTGTTTTTTTTCAATGATTATTTGTGACTCATTTTGTTACTTAAATAAATGTGTTCAAAAAGAAGTGGAGGCCGGAACGGGTACGGCCTCCAGAGCGATGTTGCTGATTCCTTCCTTCGGAAAGACCTACCTCTCGCGGAAGGCCCGGTAGAAGTAGTCCGCCAGCGGCTGGGTAAAGTAGCTCAGCGGCGTGCGGTCCTCGGTGCTGATGAAGGCCTCCACCGGCATCCCGGGTAAAAGGCGGCGGTCATCGAGCTTTTCCATGCTTTCCGCGTCGATGGTCAGGTCGGTCCGGTAGAACGGCTGACCCGTGACTTCGTCGAGGAAAACATCCGCCGAGACGTGCTCCACATGGCCGGTCATGTCCGGCGTGGTGCGGGCGTCGAAGGCGGCGAAACGCAGGATCGCGGACTGGCCCTGGCGGACCTGGTCGATGGCGGCGGCCTCAATGCGGGTGCGCACGATCAGCTCGACGTCCTGGGGGACGATGTAGAGGATCGGTTCCGCCGGCTTCATGACCTCGCGGATCGTATCAGCGGCGCTATTGTAGACGATGCCTGCGACCGGTGCACGGACCTCAAGGCGGGCGATGTCGTCTTTCAGGGTGCGGCGGCGGGCGCGAAGTTCGATCTCGCGGTATTCCACGTCGCGCAACTCATCGATGGCTTCCTCGCGCTGGAGAGTGCTGAGTTTGAGCTTTTCGATCTCGGTTTCCGCGAGTGCCCCGCGCATTTCGGCAACCTCGGACAGGATCTGGGCCCGGGCCCCGCGCAGCTGCGACAGCTCTCGGCGGGCGGTCAGGACGCGGCTCGACTGGGTCAGACCCTGTTTCAGCAGCGCCTCCATCGAGGCAAGGTCTTCTTCCATGAAGCCGATCTGCTCGTCGGTGGCGACCCGCTGACCCTCAAGGCCGTCAAGCTGGCTCAGGATCTGGCCGTGACGCTCCTCAAGCTGGTCGAGTTCCTGCCGGATGGCACCGCGACGGGTAGCGTACTGGCTCACCTGGGCCTGCATCAGGTCGGCAAGATCGGGGGTGGTTTTAGCCCGTTCGATCAGTTCCGGGTGGAATTCGATCTCCTCCCGCTCGTCCCGCTGGGCCGCGAGACGGTCCTTGCGGGCGATGAGTTCGAAATACTGCCCTTCGACAATTTCGAGCTCGGCAAGCAGCGTGTCGCCCTCAAGACGCAGGAGAACGTCGCCCTGCTCCACAGTGTCGCCGTCGCGGACGAGGATATCCTCCACGACGCCGCCTGTGGGATGCTGCACAACCTGGCGGTTGCCGCTGACCTCGACGGTTCCGCTGGAGATCACGGCACCGGCGATGCGGGCGTTGACGCTCCAGCCGCCCAGGGCGACCACGAGGAAGCAGAGAGCTGTGAAGCCGATCAGGACGAACAGCCTGAACCGGATGACGGGTGTCTGCTGAATGTTCATGGCCGGGCTCCTGCGGTGCTGGTTTTGGGATGGATGGCGGCGACGCCCGCGTGGCTGCGGCCCTGTTCGCGCAGGATTTCCTCACGCGGACCGAAGGCCTGGACCACGCCGTTGCCAAGCACTAGCAGCATGTCGCATTCGCTGATCGCGGCCGGACGGTGGGCCATAATGACGACCAGTTTGCCCTCCTCACGGAAGCTGCGGATGGCGCTGGCGAGTGCCTCGGCGCCAGCGCCGTCGAGGTTGGAGTTCGGCTCGTCGAGCACCAGCATGACCGGCTCGCCATAGAGCGCGCGGGCCAGGGCGAGACGCTGGCGCTGTCCGCCGGACAGACGCGCACCGCCGACCATAATCTGGGTGTCATAGCCCTGGGGCAGTGCCAGGATCATCTCGTGCGCGCCGGCCTTTTTGGCGGCCTCGACCACCGCTTTCGGATCGGGGCGGAGGGCCATACGGGCAATGTTTTCCGCAACCGTGCCGTCAAACAGGGAGACGTCCTGCGGCAGATAGCCGATATGACGGCCCAGATCCTCTCCGTATTGGCTGATTTCCGCGCCATCGAGACGCACGGCGCCGTTGGCTGCGGGCCAGATGCCGGTCAGAACACGGGCGAGCGTGGATTTACCCGAAGCGCTGGGACCGATCACGCCGAGCGCCTGGCCGGGCTCAAGCCGGAACTTGACGCCGCGCAGGGTCGGCACCTGCTGCTCGGGCGGCAGGGCTGTGACGTTGTTGACGGTCAGAACCGGTTTCGGATCCGGGAGCGGGGTGCGCTCCTCCTGACCGGGAATTGAGGCCAGAACGCCCTTGAGCTGCTTCCAGCCGGCGCTGGCGCGGCTGACAAGCGCCCAGCCGCCGATGGCCTGTTCGACCGGCGCAAGGGCACGACCCATCAGGATGGAGCCCGCGATCATGGCTCCGGCGGTCATTTCGCCCTTCAGCACCACAAACGCACCAAGACCGAGCATGGCGGACTGCAGGAAGAAGCGCAGGGTTTTCGACATGGTAGTGAACTGGTTGACCACGTCGTTGGAAGCGAGGTTCGCCATCATTGCGCGGGTGCGGTTGATGCGCCAGCGGTCCCGGACGGCAGCCCCCATGCCAAGCCCGTGAACCGCCTCGGCCTGTTGACGCACGGTTTCCGCGAAAGCATCGGAGACCATCGCGGTTGCGGTTGCCTCGGCCTCCGGGCGCTGGGACAGCATCCGGTTGAGAATGGAAATCGTGATCAGGAGGGCCGATCCCGCAACGGCAAGCCAGCCGAGCCAAGTGTGGAAGGTGAATATGGCCGCAATAAAGAGCGGTGTCCAGGGCATGTCGAAGAGCGCAAAGAGCACTGGCGAGCCCAGAAACTTCTGCACCGCCTCAAGATCGCGCAGACCGGACCAGGGACGGCCCCGCTCGCCGGACATGACAGCGCGGGACAGGCCCGCATCGAAGACCCGCGTATCCAGGCGGGCCTGGAAGAGCGAGCCGAGACGTGCGCCGATACGGCCGCGGGCATAATCGAGAACGCCCATCGTGCCGTAGAGACAGGCAATCAGAATGGTCAGGGCGAGGAGCGTTTCCTCGGACCGGCTCGCCAGGACCCGGTCATAGACCTGGAGCATGTATAGTGGCCCCGTGAGCATGAGAATGTTAACGAAACAACTGAATAGGCCAAGCGTGACAAATAACAGTCGCGTACCGGAAAATGCAGCCCGAGGGCTCTTCAAACTATTGGACAAAACACCCACTCCTGTTTTGCCAGGTTTATTTCACGGTTGGTTCAATTTTTACACAACTCAGAGTGTTAATGGTAAACGTCGGGTGGAGTTGAGGTGGTGGTTTCGGGGACTACGGGCGCGAGGATTTTTTAGAATTTTCGATGGCACTAGCGGTCAGGGTTTAACCCGCGCAAAGATTGTTCCCACTCCGGTATGGGTGAAATCTGATGAAATGCTGCGCATGCGAAAAACAGGCGTTGACCTGTGCGGACGCAATATTATACCACAATGAAGTCGTGAAACGCAATTTCCAAACTGACAGGTTCCCCTGACATGAGTTTTAAGGTCCAGCCCTCTCCGCCTGCCCGCCCCAACCGCTGCCAGCTGTTTGGCCCTGGTTCGCGCCCTGCCCTGTTTGAGAAGATGGCGGCGTCGAAAGCGGACGTGATCAACCTCGATCTGGAGGACAGCGTATCGCCGGGCGACAAGGCGGAGGCGCGGAAGAACATTATTGAGGCGATCAATGATGTGGACTGGGGCGCGAAAACGCTGGCGGTGCGGATCAATGGGCTCGACACGGAATTCTGGTATCGCGACGTGGTGGACGTGCTGGAACAGGCGGGCGACCGGATTGACCAGATCATGATTCCGAAGGTTGGCAATGCGGGGGACATCTATGCGGTCGATGCACTGGTGACTTCGATCGAGATGGCGAAGCAGCGCAAAAAACCGATTGCTTTTGAGGTTATCATCGAGACGGCCGCGGGGCTCGCCCATGTAGAGGAAATAGCGGCCGCAAGCCCGCGGATGCAGGCGATGAGCCTTGGGGCTGCGGATTATGCGGCCTCAATGGGGATGCAGACGACCGGGATCGGTGGCACCCAGGAGAACTATTACATGCGGGGCATGGGCGGCGAGACGCACTGGGGCGATCCGTGGCATGCGCCGACCGTGGCGATTGTCGCGGCCTGCCGGACGCATGGGCTGTTGCCGGTGGACGGGCCGTTCGGGGATTTCTCGGACGATGACGGGTTTACCGCCCAGGCAAGGCGCTCGGCCACTTTGGGCATGGTGGGCAAGTGGGCCATTCATCCCAAGCAGGTGGCCCTGGCCAATGAGGTATTCACGCCCTCCGAGGCGCAGATCACCGAGGCGCGGGAGATCCTGGCCGCAATGGAAGAGGCCGAGAAGACCGGTCAGGGGGCTGCGGTCTATAAGGGGCGGCTGGTTGATCTGGCCTCAATCCGCCAGGCCCATGTGATCGTGAAGCAGGCGGAGATGATCGCGGAGTGACGTGATCCGGCCCGCCGATTTGACTTCACACGTGCGGCCTGTCAGGTGCCGGGACCGGTTATTTTTGCCGGTTCCTTGGTGTTGAGGTCACATGCGGCAGATATTGCGTTCGCTGGGTCCGGTCCTTCCCCCGACCCCGCCGGTTGAGATTTTACGGGCGGCCTTTGGTGCGCTCGCGGGGCTGGGGCTGGTGGGGCTGTTTGTTCTGTCGCCGGCAGTGAATCTGACCACGGGGCTTTTTTTGATTGCGCCGTTTGGGGCGACGTCGGTTCTGCTCTTTGCGGTGCCGAACAGTCCGCTGGCGCAGCCGTGGTCGGCGATTGTGGGCAACACCCTGGCGGCGGTGCTGGCGGTCGCGGTGTGCCTCGTGGTAGACGATCCGGTCTTGCGGACGGGGCTGGCGGTCGGACTGGCGATTGCCGGAACGATACTGTTTCGGGCCGTGCATCCGCCGGCGGGGGCCGTGGCGATGACGGTGGCGATGAACCCGGAGGTGGTCGAGACGCTGGGGTTCCGGTTCGCGCTGACCCCGGTGGCAACCGGGACGGCGGCTCTGGTGGTTCTGGCCGCAATTTACGCGCGGATGACCGGGCGGCGGTATCCCTTCAGGCAGTTTGACGAGCCGAACCGGCATGGCACCGCCGACCCGGAACCGATGGAGCGGATAGGGCTGACGGAGGAGGAGCTGACCGGGATCCTGGAACGCTATCGGCAGTCGTTCAACCTCGGCGTTGAGGACCTCGCGCGGCTGATCGGGGCGGCGGAGGTGCAGGCCGCGACACACCGGACAGGGCCACTGACCGCCGGTGACATCATGTCGGAGAGCCTGGTTGTCGTGAAGCCGGAAACGCGGGCTTCAGAGATTGCCGATATGTTTCAGCAGCACGGGTTCACGTCACTGCCGGTCATGGAGACCAACGGCAGGTTTGTTGGCATCATTTTCCAGATCCACCTGATTTCCCGGGCGCGGGAGGACGCGCTGCGGCTGCGGCGGGGGTTTGGCGCGGCGATGAAGCGGCTGCTGGACGGAGAGCGCGACAGGCCGATCCATGCCCGAGACATCATGTCCGTGGCGGTCCCGCGGGCCACGACGGGCACGCCGGTTGCCGCGCTGCTCCCGCTTCTGTCCGATGGCGAGGTGGATGCGGTGCCGGTGCTGAAAGATGGGGTGCTGGCGGGCATTGTGACGCGGACCGACCTGATCGCGGCACTGGCCCGGACGGGGCTTCAGGAGGCGTGAGCGGGCCGCGTTACTGGGGTGCGCACCATTCAGGGAGAACGCGACCCCATTCGGAGCAGTAAAGCGGGTCGTCCCACCAGGCCTCGGTCGCGCCGAAGCTGTACTCGATTGGCACCCACATGGCGCCGGAGCGGCGGAAGAGTACGTCCATGTCAATCGGTGCGTATGCCTCCTCGGCAAACCAGGGATCGCGATCTCCAAGAGGGGTTTCGGCGGGCTGGATCACGCCGCCACCGGGTCTTTGCGGCTGGAGGCTGGCATAGGCCACCCGGCCGGAGATGCGCAGGTGTTCGACCACAAATTCAATATCTTCGCCGAGGCTCCATTCCGCAACGGCGCGGGCCGAGTCTAGGATTTTCTGCCGTTTTTTCGAGCCCCGTTCCGGTTCGGAAAAGGCCAGTGCGACCGTTGGCAAAAGGACAAGAAGGCTCGTCAGAAGACGCAGGGACATGGGCCGCTCCGAAACTGGTTCGGAGCGGTTCTAGGGTCGCAATCGTAAACTTTGGGTGTCAGTAGCTGT
The DNA here is from genome assembly GCF_049800875.1 of Amaricoccus tamworthensis. Taxonomy (NCBI): domain Bacteria; kingdom Pseudomonadati; phylum Pseudomonadota; class Alphaproteobacteria; order Rhodobacterales; family Paracoccaceae; genus Amaricoccus; species Amaricoccus tamworthensis. The sequence goes on from NZ_JBNAFV010000005.1 coordinate 78,521, forward strand.
ATTCGTCGTAAATACGGCTCAGGTCGCCATTCCACTCGCCGTGGTATTTGGCGAGCAGTTCGTCGGAGGGGGACATGCCGGCCTCGACGCTTTCGTGCAGGGCGTTGAGGAAATGGGTTTCGTCGGCGATGAGGCCGCCGGCCCCGGGACGGGCGCGGGACTTCAGGCCGTTTTCTCCGATCTCAAGAAGTTCGCGGGCCACGTCGCGCAGGGTGCGGCCGCCGATTTCGGCCTTGAATCCATATTTGGCGGCGTCGTGGCGCAGGGCGTCGCGCTCTTCCGCCGTCCAGTCTTTGGCCACATCCCAGGCGGCGTCGAGGGCGGTGGTGTCGTAGAGCAGGCCGACCCAGAAGGCCGGGAGGGCGCAGATGCGCCGCCAGGGGCCACCGTCGGCACCGCGCATTTCCATGAATTTTTTGATGCGGGCCTCGGGGAAGATCGTGGTCAGGTGATCGGCCCAGTCGGAGAGCGTGGGTTTCTCACCTGGCAGGGCGGGCAGCTTTCCGTCGAGGAAATCCCGGAAGGACATGCCCAGCGCATCGATGTATTTGCCGTCGCGGTAGACGAAATACATGGGCACATCGAGGGCGTAGTCCACATAGCGCTCAAAACCCATGCCGTCCTCGAAAACGAAGGGCAGCATGCCGGTCCGGTCGGCGTCGAGATCCTGCCAGATGCGGGCGCGCCAGGACTGCCAGCCATTGGGCTTGCCCTCAAAGAACGGCGAGTTGGCGAAAAGTGCGGTGGCGATGGGCTGCAGGGCGAGCGCAACCCGGAACTTCTTGACCATGTCGGCTTCGGTCGACCAGTCGAGATTGACCTGAACCGTGCAGGTGCGGCGCATCATCTGGGTACCGAACGAGCCGACCTTCTGCATGTAGCCGTCCATCAGGCGGTAGCGGCCCTTGGGCATGAGCGGCATGTCGTCATGGGACCATTCGGGCGCCGCGCCCAGACCGATGAAGGCCATGCCGCATTTGTCGGCCACGGATTTGACCTCGCGCAGGTGCTCGTTCACCTCGTCGCAGGTCTCGTGAATGGTCTTCAGCGGTGCGCCCGAAAGCTCAAGCTGTCCGCCCGGTTCGAGACTGACATTGGCGCCGTCGCGGGTGAGCCCGATGATGTTGCCGCCTTCCTCCACCGGCTCCCAGTTGAAGCGGTCGCGCAGGCCTTCCAGCATCATGCGGATGGAACACTCGCCCTCGTAGGGCAGCGGCATATGAGCCTTCATGCAGTAGCCGAACTTCTCGTGTTCGGTGCCGATAGCCCAGTTTTCCTGGGGCTTGCAGCCGTCTGAGAGGTACTGGGCGAGCTGGTTGCGGTCCTCGATAAGGCCACCGCCTGACTGGGGTATCGACATATCTGCGGTGTTCCCTTGCCTGCAAAAGTCTTTTGCATTTAGTCCGGCGAGACCGTCCAGGCAAGCGGGGGTGCCCTGCCCCGACGGGCAAATTCAGTTTTTCTTTATGGTTTGAAGGCTATGTCGTTCATGCGACCGGTTTTTTTCGACCGGGGGGAATGACTGCCCGGTTGGGTTTATTGAGGTACGGCATGAAGGGTTTTGTGTTTAGGGAATTCATCAACATGGTCGATTCCGTGTTCGGTGAGGCTGAAAGCGACGCCCTGATCTCGAGCTGTGACCTGCCTTCCGGCGGCGCCTACACGACTGTCGGGACCTACGATTATCACGAGATGGCGACGCTCGTGACCGCGCTTTCAGAACGCACCGGTATTCCCATGGCGGATCTTTTGCAGCAGTTCGGCAATTACCTGTTCGACCGGCTCGTGACCGCCTATCCGGATTTCTTCGAGGACGACCAGCCGCTGTTCGGGTTTCTGCGGGACGTTGAGAACAAAATTCATGTGGAGGTGGCGAAGCTCTATCCGGATGCGGAACTGCCCAAATTTGAATATGCCTCTGGAAATTCGGACCGGTTTGAGATTGTTTACCGCTCCTGCCGTCCGCTTGGCGATCTGTGCCTTGGGCTTCTGGAAGGCTCGGTGAGGCATTTCGGCGACAACGTGACGATCCTGAAAGAGCCACTGCCGGAGGATGGCGGCAATGCGACCCGGTTCACGCTGACGAGAGCGGCCTGAGCCATGTACGGGGATCCCAGGAGGACTGAGTTCGCGACCGGGGATTTCGTCTCACGGGCGAGATATGAGCGGGAGTGCCAGGCCCGTGAGGAGGCCGAACGGCTGCTTGAGGAAAAGAGCCGCGAGCTTTTCAGAGCCAACCGTGCACTGCAGCGGACCAACGAGATCCTTGAGGAGCGGGTCAGGCTGCGAACGGCGGAACAGGCGGAGAGCCTTGAGAAAGCGAAGGCGGCGAACGAGGCAAAATCGCAGTTTCTTGCCAACATGAGCCATGAGATCCGCACGCCTATGAACGGCGTTCTGGGGATGGCCGGTCTGCTGCTCGGGAGCGAACTGGACGCGGAGCAGCGCCGTCATGCGGAGGCCATTCTGGGCTGCGGCGAATCGCTACTGACGATTTTGAACGACATTCTGGACCACTCGAAGATCGAGGCGGAGCAGATCGAGATTGAGGCCGTTCCTTTTGATCCCAGTGAGGTCACCCGGCGGGTGATCGAACTGGAACGGCCGCGTGTGGCGGAAAAGGGCATTACGCTCGGGCTCGACATTTACCACGACATGCCCTCGCGGGTGATCGGTGATCCGGGGCGGCTGCGCCAGTGTTTGGGCAATATTCTGGGCAACGCGATCAAGTTTACCGAAAACGGCGGTGTTCGGGTGACGGTTGAGCCCATCGGGCTGGATGGACCGCATATCCGTCTGCGCTTTTCCGTTCGCGACAGCGGCATTGGGATGACCCCGGCGGAACAGGAGAAACTGTTCCAACGGTTCACCCAGGCGGATTCGTCGACCACCCGCCGGTTCGGCGGCACGGGACTTGGGCTTGCGATCACGCGCGGGCTGATCGAGCTGATGGGCGGTGAAATTCATGTCGAAAGCAGCCCCGGCAATGGCAGCCATTTCTGGTTTGATCTGCCCTTCGACAATGCCGACCACGTGCCGGAAGACGATGGCAGGGACGAAACCGAGGCGTTCGAGCGGCGGCCGCAAAGGATCCTCCTTGTGGAGGATAATGCGGTCAACCGGATGATCGTTGAGACCGTTATCAAACGGGCCGGACATGAGATCGTCACGGCCGAGAACGGTCCGGATGCCCTGAAAATCATGTCTGCGGAGCGAAACATCGACATGGTGCTCATGGACGTGCAGATGCCGGGCATGAGCGGTCTGGAGGTCACCCGCCGCATCCGGGATGGCGACAGACGTGGCAATGCCATTCCCATTATCGCCATGACGGCAAACGCCATGAGCGGCGACCGGGAGGAGTGTCTCGATGCCGGGATGGACGACTACCTGACCAAGCCGTTCCGGCCGGAAACCCTGCTTCTGATGGTGGACCGCTGGGGGTCACGTATGACCGGGCCGGACGGGTCCGGACCCGCCGGAGACTGACACTTTAGGTTGCCCCCTGCCCTGATGGGGCGCCTGTACGGCGCAAATTGCGACTCGATCCGCTGGCGATATTTCGTTACCCCGGAACCATTGTTTCAAGTGATGGTATTGGACTTCCGCCGTGGCAACGATGACACCATTTCTGTATCTGCATGCGCTGCTGGTGATCACCTTTACGCTCCGCATTCTGCTGCGGGACGATCTGTCGCCACCGGCGCGGCTGGCCTGGTTCATCATTCTGATGCTGGTGCCGTATTTCGGGACGGCGGTCTATTTTCTCTTTGGTGAGATCGATATCGGAACCGCCGTCAAGAAACGCCATGCGGAAGTCCTGAAGGAGATCCACCAAAAGGCGTCCGGCTTCATGGGGAAACAGGGTGCGGTCGACCGGTTGATCGCCATGGTGTACCGCCCGGCGTTTCGATACGCGGCGTCAATCAACGGCTTTCATCCGGTGGCGGGCAACAGGGCCGAACTGATGGAGGATGGCGACGAGACGCGTGCGCGCATGGTGGCGGATATTGACGCGGCGACCGACCACGTTCACGCGCTCTACTACATCTGGCTCAACGACAACATGGGCACGGAGATTGCCGAGGCCCTGATCCGCGCGGCGCAACGTGGCGTGACCTGTCGTGCCATGGCGGACGGGCTTGGGTCGCGGAAACTGATCCGGTCGGAGCTGTGGCGCCGCATGGAGGCGGCGGGGGTGCAGGTGGCCGTGACGCTTTCGCTGAGGAGATTTATCCGCACCCTGCTCAGCAGCCGGATCGACCTGCGCAACCACCGCAAGATCACGGTTATCGACGGACGGATCACCTATTGCGGCAGCCGGAATTCAGCCGATCCGGAGTTCCTCTCCAAGGCGAAATACGGTCCCTGGGTCGACATCATGCTGCGCTTCACCGGACCCGTTGTGGCGCAGAACCAGCTTCTGTTTGCCTGTGACTGGATGCAGGCCACCGGGGAGGGGCTCGATGGTTTCAACATAGTGGCCGAACCAGGCGAAGGCGGTTTCCCGGCCCAGGTGATTGGTGTTGGACCGACCGAACGGCATGGGGCAACGCCACAGTTTTTCGGCAACCTCATCGCCTGCACGCAGCGCGAGATTACCGTCTCCACGCCATATTTCGTTCCGGACACGACGCTGATCGATGCGCTCTGCGCCGCGGCCCATCGTGGCGTTCGGGTGACGCTGATCGTGCCAAAGGTCAATGACAGCTGGATCGTGGCCGCGGCGAGCCGCAGTTACTATCGCCAGTTGCTGGAAGCGGGGTGCATCATCCACGAGTTTCGGGACGGCCTGTTGCACGCGAAGACCCTGACGATGGACGGGGAGGTCAGTGTGGTGGGGTCCTCGAACCTCGATCTGCGCAGTTTCGATTTGAACTACGAGAACAACATCCTGTTTGAGGATTTCGACCTGACCCAGGCGATTTATCAGCGGCAGCAGGATTACATCGCCCGGTCGGACGAGGTTTTACTGTCCACGGTCCGGGCCTGGCCGTGGGTGCAGCGGATTTGGCACAACGTGATCGCGACGGTTGGGCCGGTCCTGTAGCTGACCCGACGATCCAGAGATCAGTTGGGCCTGTCGGGCATGGTATCGCGGGTAAGTGTCCGGACGTTGTCGGCAGGAACGGTTGGTTCCTCCGATCTCTGCCAGTCACTGGACGCAATCGAGTAGCCAGGCAGTGCCGTAAACGCGTCGGGCAGGGCGTCGACGCCGGATGCACCGCGGGGGATGTTCAGCTGGGTGCCGTCGCTCGCCGTGAGGCGCCAGAAACGGTCGGTGATCTCCACACGGTTCAGGTCGTCCATGTCGATGAAGGCGCCACCCAGAGGGCCAAAATAGGCCACGCGGGCCTCATCAACCTGGACCACGCCCTCCGCCGGCACCGGGTCGGCCAGACGGATGCGCAGCACGGCACCCACCGTGTATGCCGCCCCAAGTGTCGTGAGGGTGGCGCCGACCAGAATGAGAACCCAGGCCATTTCCGAAAGGCCAAGCCAAAGGGCATGGAGGCCGAGCAGGGTCAGAAGCCCCCAGACAATTGCCTCGCTCCAGCGTTTGAGGAAGGTACCCACCTCCGGGCGTACGAAACTCATTGCCAGTCCCCCAGAACGGTCTGCCACACGGAAATTGCCGCCGCCACGGCGGTATCGGCGCGCAGGATCCGCGGGCCGAGCGTGACCGGCACGACGTAATCCTGTTTGCGCAGACGCTCCGCCTCTTCGGGCGCGAAACCACCCTCGGGTCCGGTCAGGATGGCCCAGGGGCCGGGTACGTATCCGTCAAGCACGGTCTGCGCGGGGCCGGCATGGCGGGCCTCGTCACAGAACATCAGCCGCCGGTCGGCGTCCCAGCTGTCGAGAACCGCGTCGAGTTTCACCGGTTCGCGAACCTCCGGAACGAAGGTACCGCCGCACTGTTCCGCCGCCTCAACGGCATGGGCCTGAAGCCGGTCGATGCGCAGGCGTTCGGAATTGGTGTAGCGGGTCATCACCGGCTGAACCCTGCGCGCGCCAAGCTCCGTGGCCTTTTCCACGATGAAATCGGTGCGGGCCTTTTTGATCGGGGCAAACAGAAGGGTCAGATCCGGCGGGCTGACCTGGGGTGCGGTCTGCTCGCGGGCGGTCAGAAGGCCGGTTTTTTTGCCCGCCTCGGTGATTTCCGCCGCCCATGCGCCATCGCGTCCATTAAACACGGTGAGCATGCCGCCTGCGGACTGCCGCATGACACGAAACAGATAATGTGCCTGGTCGGGGTTGAGAGGCACCCCGCCCCCGGCGTAAAGGTCGGACGAGACGTAGAGCCTGATCTTTCCGCCTGGATGCGCCATGGACCACTCCTTATGAACTCAGACAGCATACATAGTCAGCCTTCCGACGGAAGGGTAGCCGATGCCACAACGGGCAACTGGGTTGACCGCCTGGCGCCGGAATTTTCAAGACCCTATCTGCGGCTTTCCCGGGCCGACCGGCCGATCGGGACGTGGCTTTTGCTTATTCCGTGCTGGTGGGCGATATTTGTGGCGGCGATGGCGGACCCCGATGGTCTGGGCCTGTGGGACGCCTGGCTGTTCCTGGGCTGCGGCATCGGTGCGTTTTTGATGCGCGGTGCGGGGTGTACCTGGAATGACCTGACCGACCAGGATTTTGACGCGAAGGTGGCGCGGACGCGGTCACGGCCCCTGCCCTCGGGTCAGGTGTCCCCGAAACAGGCGTTTGCCTGGATGTGCATTCAGTCGCTGATCGCGTTCTGTATCCTGCTGACTTTTCCGGCCGCTGCCATCTGGCTTGGGGTTTTGTCCCTGGGGCTGGTGGCGATCTATCCGTTTGCGAAGCGGTTTACCTGGTGGCCGCAGATTTTCCTCGGCCTCGCGTTCAACTGGGGGGCGTTTCTGGCCTATGCCGCCCATGACGGAACGCTCGGTTGGCCGGCGCCCGCGCTCTATCTGGCGGGGATTGCCTGGACCCTGTTTTATGACACGGTTTATGCGCATCAGGACAAGGAGGATGACGCCCTGATCGGTGTCAAATCCACCGCGCGGCTGTTTGCGGAGAAAACAAAGGCCTGGCTACTGGGCTTTCAAATTTTGGCGACGGCCATGCTGACCCTGGCCGTGTTTCTGACCGGGACGACGCCCCTGTCGATGGGGATTGCGCTCATCGGTGTGGCAGGGTTTTTCCTCCATCTTTCATGGCAGTTGCGCACGCTGGACATGGACAATCCCGACAACTGTCTGATGCTGTTTCGGGCGAACCGTGATCCAGGACTGATTGCCATGCTGGGCTTTTTCCTCGCCGCTCTCGTTTGATCGCGGCACGCCACGCGCTTGATACCCCCAGGCGAAGGGAATAAGGACTCCAGCACACGAATGTTGGGGGTCGTTTATGCGTTCCGGTGCTTTCATCTTCGCGCTGATTGCCATTGTTGGCAGTGGTGTCGGGTCATGGTTTATTGCCGACCGGGGGACCGAGATTGTCGAGGACCGGACCCACGCGGAGCTGACCGAAGCGCTGGAAGCGGCGGGCGAGACCTGGGCCTCCATCGAGGTCGACGGGCTGAACGTCACCGTGCGCGGAGAGGCGGAAAATGAGGCCACGCGCTTTGGCGCTTTGGAACTGGTTCGGCAGATTGTCGATCCGCGCCGGATTGTGGACCTGACGACCATCGAAAACCCCGACCCGGTTGCGCCGCCGTCCTTCGCTTTGGAGCTTCTGCGCAATGAGGCGGAAATCTCGCTGATCGGGCTGGTGCCGACCATAAGTGACGGTGACAAAGCCACGTCGAGCGAGATCCACGACACGCTGGCCGAGGACGGGCTGGCCGGGAACATTTCGGACATGCTGGAAATGGCGGATCACCCGGCACCGGACGCGTGGGCCGCAAGCATGGGGTTTGGGCTGGAGATTTTGACCGAACTGCCGCGCGCGAAAATCTCGGTGACGCCTGGCGAGGTCCAGGTGACGGCCGTGGCCGACAGCCCGGAGGCACGACAGTCGCTTGAAACCGCGCTGCTGGACCGGGCACCGGAGAACGTGGAACTGGTCCTGAACCTGTCCTCTCCGCGCCCGGTGATCGCACCGTTCCGGGTATCCTACAGGTATGATGGCACGACCGGACGTTTCACAAGCTGCAACGCGGAATCGCTTGAGGACGCCGCCACGATTGAGGCCGCGGCGCAGGAAACCGGGCTGGAGAGCGAGGCGGAGTGTGCCATTGGCATTGGCGCACCCAACGAGCACTGGGCCGAGGCGGTGGTTGAGGGTCTGTCCGCGCTGCGCGCGCTCGGCGGCGGCACGTTCAGCATCACGGACACCGATGCTCTGCTGTCCGGGCCGGAGGGCGTGGATGCGGAAACGCTGACGCGGACGGGCGAAACGCTCGCCGCCGCCCTGCCCGCAGGTGTGATCCTCAAGACCATTGCGCCGCCGAATATGGAAGCCAATGCCGATGGGGTGCAGGTCTATTCGCCGCAGTTTGACGCGGTCCTGCTGCAGGAAGGTCAGGTCCGGATCGCGGGTGCGGTGCGCGACGAGACCTCGCGCGCGGCCATTCACAGCTATGCCGCGGCCCTGTTTGGCCACGACATGGTGACGGATGCCACGGTGCTCGACCCCGAACTTCCAGAAGGCTGGCCGGTGCGGGTACTGGCGGGGCTCGACGCGCTGAAAGGCACGACCGAGGGGATTCTGAAGGTCACCAACAACGACCTGGTGATTGAAGGCTGGGGCATGTCGGAGGATGCCGATGCCGATGTTGAGGAAATGCTCCGCGACCGTGTCCAGAAATCCACCGTTAACATCCGCTACAATGCGGAAGCCGCGGCGGCGGAGGCTCTGGCGGAAGCGCGCGCGGCGGGTAGAAGCCCAGAGAGCTGCGTCTCCCAGATCGCGGCTATTTTGGAGAACGATTCCATTGGGTTCCGGCCCAGTTCGGCTGAGATCACGCCGCAGAGTTCCGGAATTATCGCGGCGATTGCCGATGTTCTGCGCGAATGCCCCGGAGCGGAGTTTGAGGTTGCCGGTCATACCGACAACCAGGGCAGCCAGGAGGGCAATCTGCGCCTGAGCGAACAAAGGGCGCTGGCCGTGCGGTTTGCGCTGGAGGACCAGGACCTGCCGCTCATCGCGTTTCGGGCGCGCGGCTATGGCGCGGCTTTCCCGATTGCGGACAACTCGACGGAAGAGGGACGGAGCCAGAACCGGCGTATCGAGCTGTCGCTTTATACCGGTGAGACCCCGACGCCGGATGAGGAGCCGCGCATACTCGATCCGGAGATTTGCGCCACGGAGGTTACGTCCATTCTGGCGGATGCCACGATCCAGTTTAATGCGGGCTCAAGCTCGATCACGCCGGACAGCATGCCGGTGCTGGAGTCCATTTCGGGCATTCTGCGCAGCTGTCCCGGGCTCGCGTTTGAGATTGGTGGGCACACGGACAGCCAGGGCAGCGAAACGGTCAACCAGCGCATCAGTCAGGAACGGGCCGAGGCGGTGGTGAGTGCCCTGCGCTCCCAGGGCGTTGAGGATGTGGAACTGACCGCACAAGGCTATGGCGAGGAAAATCCGATTGCGGATAACGGCACGCGTGAGGGCCGCAGTCTGAACCGGCGTATTGAGTTCAAAATGCTGGAGACGGAACCCCCTGAGCCGGACGAGGACGCGGAGGGCGCGGAAGAAACGGAGCAGGCCGCCGGTGGTGCCGGCTGCGAGGCGGCGGTGACCGAACTTCTGGAGCTGGATACTTTTGTGTTCCAGCTTGGATCCTCGAGGGTGTCTCCGGAAAGTCAGGTCTTTCTCGACGCGCTTGGGGCTGAGATGGCCAAATGCCCGGAAGGCACCGAGTTTGAGATCGCCGGCTACACGGACAACCGGGGATCGGCGGAGGGCAATCTGCGCCTGAGCCAGGCGCGTGCGGAATCGGTCCTCTCGGAACTTCAGGAACTGGTGCCGGAGGTGGTGCTGACCGCGAGGGGCTACGGCGAGGAAGACCCGGTGGCGGACAATGACACGCCGGAAGGTCGCGCGCAGAACCGGCGGATCGAGATTCGGCGCACCGGCGGGCCGGAACCGGAGGAAGAGGCCGCAGAGGCGTCGGACGAACCGGTCGCGGCTGAGGATGACAGCGCCAGCGGCGAAGAGGACGCGGTGGAGGCTGACAATGGATGAGAACGGCCTTCGCATTGCCTTTGCCGGCGCATTGGTTGGAGCGGTCTGCCTCGGTTGGGTACTGCACTGGCTCTGGAGGCTGATGGGCCAGAACACCGGGCCGAAAAGCATCAAGAAGACCGCGGACCTGGCCACACGGCTGCACGACGCGGAAGAAGCCCTGTTTCAGGCCGAGGCGACGCTGGCCGGGGAACGGCAGGCCCATTCGGCACGTGTCACGGAACTTGAAACCGAACTGGCGCAGGCGCATGACCGGATGCGGGAAATGCGCGACGCCTATGAACAGGTCCTGGCCGAGAGCCAGGGCGAGGCATCGCCGCAATAGTTTGTGGCCTGGTCCGCGACGCTACTTCCGAGGCCAGTTGCTCCGGTCCATTTCCGCGATCAGATCAGGCACGCGTGACCCGGCGGTGGCGAGCAGTGTCACCTCGCGCCCGGTAAAGATGCGGCCCATGGCGGAGGCCACACCCGCGACCAGCCAGTTTCCGTCGCGCTGAACCAGGACCGGTGCTCCGGAAGCGCCCTCAATGATGGTGCAGTCGGTGACGGCCTTTGCGCGTTCCACCCGCATCAGGAGGCAGGTATCCCTGATGGACGGCGCGTTGGCGCGGTGATGATCGTAGCTGACCAGCGTCATGCTGCTCCCGCGTCGGGACGGGAGCGTGACGCCGAGGGGTTTCGCGCGGTTGTCCGGGATGGGTGATCTCAGCCGCAACACGGCCAGGTCATGCTCCACACCGTCGAGTGCCGGAACACCTGGAACGAATCCAGGCAGGCTCTGGGCGTCGGCGACACGACGGCGGGCGGCATAGTCCCCCTTGCGCCATCCCGCCACGAACCGAAATTCGGAGACTGGGACTTTTTTCCCGGTTTTTGGATGAAATACGCAATGCGCGGCGGTCAGCACAATGTCGGGCGCGATGAGGGTCGCCGTGCAGAACCGCGTGCCGGACACATTGAGCCGTCCCACCGCCTGCCAGTTTCGCGCTTCCGCCGCTGACATGCGGCGGGGCTCGCTGTCGGCGTGGCCCACCACCGGCTCAAACAGGGCGAGGAGCAGCCCAATTGCGGCCAGCGTGAGGCGGGACCAGACCATGGGGGTCAGGACGCCAGTGCCAGGTTCCTGAGACCTTCGGGTTTTGGTCCGCCGGTGGCCCAGTCGAGCAACTCGACGGTATGAACAACCGGGACGGGCGTGCCCGATCCGATCTGCATCATGCAGCCGATATTGCCAGCCGCTATCACCTCGGGCTGTTTCTCCTCAAGGGTCGCGACCTTGCGCTTTTTCAGTTCCTTCGAAATTTTGGGCTGCATCAGGTTGTAGGTCCCGGCGGAGCCACAGCACAGGTGACTGTCACGCGGTTCCACCACATCAAAACCGGCCCGCTTCAGGAGGTCGCGCGGCAGGGTTTTGATCTGCTGCCCGTGCTGAAGCGAACAGGCGGAATGGTAGGCCACGCGCAACTCAGGGCGGTCCACGAATTTCAGGTCCAGATCGGCCAGCACTTCGGAGATGTCCTTTGCCAGACCGGACACCGTGGCCGCATCCTCGGCCAGTGGACCGTTGCGCAGCATGTGGCCGTAATCCTTGACCGTGGTGCCGCAACCGGAGGTGTTGATGACGATGGCGTCAAGGCCACTGCCCCGGACCTCCTCCATCCATGCGTTGATGTTGCGCGTCGCGGCGGCGTCGCTCTCATCGGTTTTTCCCATGTGATGGGTCAGCGCACCGCAGCAGCCCATACCGTCGGCAATCACCACGTCACAGCCGTGACGGGTGAGAATACGAATGGTCGCCTCGTTGATATTTGTATCGAGCGCCTTCTGAGCACAGCCGGTCAGAAGTGCCACGCGTGTTTTTGCGCCAGCCGTGGCAGGCACTACCTGCGGGTCGTCGTAGCGGCTGGGGGATGGCAGACTGGACGGGGCGAAGGCGATCATCTCACGGATCAGGCCAGGCATGAACCGCGCAAACGGTTTGCCCATCCAGGCACCGAAAATCGCCAGCCGGAACCGGTTGGGATAGGGCAGGATCTTTGACAGGGTCCAGCGCATGAACCGGTCGAAAGCGGGGCGTTTATACGTCTTCTCGATATGTTCGCGGGCATGGTCGACCAGATGCATGTAGTGCACACCCGAGGGACACGTGGACATGCACGCGAGGCAGGACAGACACCGGTCGATATGCTTGACCGTCTTCTCATCCGCCGGGCGATCATTTTCCAGCATGTCCTTGATCAGGTAGATCCGTCCCCGCGGACTGTCCAACTCATCGCCCAGAACCTGGTAGGTTGGGCAGGTGGCCGTGCAGAACCCGCAATGCACGCAGGAGCGCAGGATCTCGTTGGAACGCTGGATACCGGGGTCCTGGAGCTGCTCGGGAGTGAAATTCGTCTGCATGTAAGCTCCGTATCAGGCCGGTTCCGGCACCGGCCGGTCCATCAGGCCCGGATTGAGAATGCCCTTCGGGTCAAATTTTGCCTTTAGCCCGCGGGACAGTGCTGCGACCGGCGCGGGCTCGGGATGGAAGACCGGCCATTTGGGTGCGGCATCGACCGGCGCGCGCATCAGGGTCGCATGGCCGGGTATCCCGGTCAGAGCCGCCCGCAGATCGAAATCAGGGTCGGTGAGCGCCCAGACCAGACCACCGGACCAGTCGAGCAGGCAGTCGGCACCGCCCAGGGCTTCCACGACGCGGGGGCCGTCGGTCGGCTTGACGGAGATGCGCCAGACCGCGCCGTCTTTCCCGGCAAAAGCGGTCACGTCACGGATGTCAGTCCAGGCATCCGCGCCATCGATGATTTCCGCCTGACCAAATTTTTTGAGCGATTTGGCGAGAGCGCCGGCGCGGTAGACGACGGAGCCCTCAAAACCCTCAAGGCGCAGCATGGTTGCACCGCCTGGCTGATGTGCGGCACCGGTCACGTCAAACGGTGTGCCCATGGCAGCGGTCATGGCGGCAACCGCCGTGGTGACATCAAGTCCGGTGAGCTGAACCGTGGCGGTGGCGGCGGGTGCCGGCAGGACCTTGAAACCGACCTCGGTGATGACGCCGAGCGTGCCGTGGCTTCCGGCCATCATGCGGACGAGGTCGAGGCCGGTAACATTTTTCATCACGCGGCCACCGTTGCGGATCACGCGACCCGTGCCATCGACAAAGCGCACCCCGATCATGCAGTCGCGGCAGGCACCGGCCTGAAGACGGCGCGGGCCGGAGACATTGGCGGCGACCATGCCGCCCACGGTGGGTGTGCCGTCGCGCCCGGTCAGGCCGCGGGCGTCCATGGGCTCGAACGCCAGGTGCTGGCCTTCAGCCGCCAGCGTTCTGCGGATCTCGTCCAGCGGAGTGCCGGCGCGCGCCACGATGGTTAGCGCGCCTGGCTCATAGAGCGTGATACCGGTGAGGTTGCGGGTGGTCAGTACGTCGCCGTCGCCCTCTCCGCCAACGACACGAGTGCCGCCGCCGCGAATGGCAAGAGGACGGGCCTCCGCCTGGGCCGTGCGGATCACTTCGGCAACGGCATTCTCGTCGTTGGGCTCAAACACGGCCATCAGGCAACCCGCCTGTTCTCGGAAACGTTAAGCGGGAACACCTTGGCCGGGTTCAGGAGCCAGGACGGGTCGAACACGTCTTTCACGTCGATCTGTGCCTCGAGGTCATTGGGACCGTACTGATCGTGCATGAGGTCGCGCTTTTCCACCCCGACGCCGTGCTCTCCGGTCAGGCAGCCGCCAACCTCGACACACAGGCGCAGGATGTCGGCGCCGAGGGATTCCGCTTTCTCAAGTTCGCCGGGTTCGTTGGCATTGTAGAGGATCAGCGGGTGCATGTTGCCGTCACCCGCGTGGAACACGTTCGCAACGCGCAGGCCGTAGGAATTGGTCAGCTCCGTGATGCGTTTCAGCACATGGGGCAGTTCGTTGACCGGGATGGTTCCGTCGAGGCAAATGTAGTCGGCAATCTGACCCATGGCGCCGAACGCGGCCTTGCGGCCCTTCCAGATCAGGGCGGATTCCATTTCCGAGCTGCTCTCTCGCAGTTCGACCGGATTGTGACGCTGGGCAATCCCGACGATCTTTTCGAGCTGTTCCTGGATTTCCGCCTCGGAGCCCTCGACTTCTACGATCAGAAGCGCCTCAACATCCGGGTATCCCGCTTTGGCGAAGGACTCGCAGGCACGGATGCAGGGACGGTCCATGAACTCAATGGCGACAGGCAGAACCCCCGCGCGGATGATGTCGCTCACGCAGGCACCCGCGACCTCGTTGCTGTCGTATCCGATCAGCACGGGGCGTGCGCCCTCGGGTTTTTTCAGGATGCGCAGGGTGGCCTCGGTGACGACACCGAGCTGTCCCTCGGAGCCGCAGATGAGCCCCAGCAGGTCGTAGCCCGGCGCGTCCAGATGCGCGCCGCCAAGCTCGACCACCGTGCCATCCATCAGCACCATTTTGACGCCGAGCAGATTGTTCGTGGTCACGCCGTATTTCAGGCAGTGCGCGCCGCCGGAGTTCATGGCGATGTTGCCCGCAATGGCACAGGCAAGCTGGCTTGACGGGTCCGGGGCGTAGAAGAACCCATCGCCCTCGACCTCTCCGGTCACGCTGAGATTGGTTCGTCCGGTCTGCACCCGGATGATGCGGTTGTCGTAGTCGGTCTCCAGAACCTGGTTCATGCGCGCAACGCCGAGTATGACGCAGTCCGCCGTAGGCAGCGCTCCGCCCGCGAGGCTGGTGCCGGATCCGCGCGGGACCACGGGGACGCCCTCTGCATGGCAGATTTTCAGGATCTCCACGACCTCCTCCGTGGAGGCCGGAAGGACGGCGCAGAGCGGCGGACAGCGATAGGCGGTAAGCGCATCGCATTCATACGCCCGTAGTTCGGTCTCGTCGAAGATTACCGCCTCATCGGGCAGCACGGCCGAAAGCCGCGCCACGATCTGATCCTTACGGGCAATTATGGCCGCATCGGGTTCCGGCATCCGCATCGTTTCGGCTCCCCTGTGTTTCTTGTTGCAACGGATTATACTGCGGGAAAGGGGCGAAGAAAATGGCCGTCAGCTTGTGGCTGGAGCTTCCCCCTCGATCCCGAATACCTTTTTACCGCCCTTCTACACGCCACGCGACAAAGGAGAAAATGCCGGCCGCGAGCATGAGCAGCCATCCCGGTGGAAACTCCCGCTGGCGAATGTCGCGCAGACGGTAGGCTTCCCTGTCCACCAGTCCAATCCATCCGCGCCCGGACGCCACCCGGTCCGTGCGGACGAAACGGATCTCCGGCGTACCGTCCTCGAGGCGTTTGACCCCGCCAAGTGTTGCCGTAGACAGCGGGCCAAGCAGATCGCCGGTGGAAACGGCGTTTGAGAATTCACGTGGCGAGGATGGGCCAACCACGGCCACGGACGACAGGTCGCCGTTTTCAAGCTTCCAGACGCCATTTTCGGCCGCTTCCACGTCTCCCTCCCAGACGCCAGGGGCGGTGCGGGTCAACTCGATCTCCGACGCCTCAGCGGACGGGCTGGTGACGGTGACGGGCGGTACGCTGTCCGACAGTGTACGGCGCAGGATGCTGACGCGGCCGTTGTCGCCGGTGCCTCGCAGCACCTCCTCCTCCAGTTCCGGCTCGCGCATCATCCAGTGCGCAAGGCGACGGAGCAGTTCCATCTGCGGCCCCCCGCCCTCATAGCCCCGACTCCAGAGCCAGGCCTGGTCGGAAGCCATCACGGCGATACGCCCCCGCCCCTGACGGTCCAGCACCAGAAGCGGGCGGTCGTTGACGCCGGTCATCACGGTTTCCCCGGCCGTCGCATCCACATCCACATGCCGGAACCACCGGCCCCAGTCCGGCGTCACTCCGCCATCGGCCGCAACGGGCGTCGAGGCCAGCAGACCGGCGGTCACCGGATGACGCTCACCCACTTCCGAGATGCGCGGGACAAAGCCCTCCTCCATCACGCGGGCCGTCGGCGCAACCGGAAGAACATCGGCTAGGGATGACCGGTAGAGGCTTTCAGCGCCCGCAAAATCCGATCCCGTCGCCACCAGCAGAGCCCCCCCGTCGCGCACGTAGCGGGCAATGTTCTCAAAATAGAGATTGGGCAGGATGCCGCGCCTGCGGTAGCGGTCGAAGATGATGAGGTCGAACTCGTCGATCTTCTCCATGAACAGTTCCTGGGTGGGGAACGCGATCAGGGAAAGCTCGTTAACCGGCACAAAATCCTGCTTGTTGGGCGGGCGCAGGATGGTGAAGTGGACGAGATCCACGGAACTGTCGGATTTCAGCAGGTTCCGCCAGGTGCGCTCGCCCGGATAGGGCTCGCCGGAGACCAGAAGCACACGCAAACGGTCGCGCACGCCATTAATCGACACCACGGCGGCATTGTTGCGGTCGGTCAGTTCGCCTTCGACGGCGGGCGTGCTGATCTGAAGCACGTTGATTCCACCGGCCTGGAGCGTCACCGGCAGGGTCACGGGCTCGTTCAGGGGTACGTCGAACGGGATTGGCTCGTTGCCATCGAGTGAAATTACCAGCGGCACGCTTGCCGGAGCATCCGGGGCCGCGCCCATGTCCTCGACCTCGAGCACAATGCTGACCGGCTCCCCCACAATCGCAAAGGCCGGGGCGGTCTCGATCCGGACACGGCGATCCCAGTCGGCGGCGCTGCCCGTCAGAAGCACCTGTACCGGTGCCGGGAACGCGTCGAGCATATCGGCGTCATGCACCTGCCCGTCGGTGACGAGGATCGCGCCGGCAATGCGGTCGGCCGGCACCTCGGCCGCGGCCTCGGTCAATGCTGTCAGAAGATTGGTGCCCTCATCGCCCGTATCAGTCACACGGCGTTCGATGACCTCCAGGCGGCCCTCGGCACGGGCATCCGCCAGCCCGGCCTCAAGATCCTCAAGGGCCGCATCCAGCTGCGCGTCGCGACCATCGATGCGGTTGCTGGCGCTCTCATCGATGATCACGAGGGCGATGTTGGCAATGGGTTCGCGGTCCTCCTCGCGGATGGACGGTCCCAGAAGCCCCAGGATCAGAACCATCGCGGCAAGCGCACGCAGCCACCAGCCTTTCAGTCCGCGAAAGATCGCAAGAGCCACGGCCAGCGCCGCAATAACACCCAACCCCGCAATCAGGGCAATGGGCAATAGCGGCTCGAACACCATTGTCTGCATGGATTACTGCCCCAGCCGGTCGAGCAGGGCGGGAACATGCACCTGGTCGGATTTGTAGTTGCCGGTCATCACATGCATGACCAGGTTCACGCCAAAGCGCATCGCCATCTCACGCTGGCGCGCGCCGCTGGTGCCACGCCCGATGGGAAAGAGCGGCCGCCCGTCCTCCGCCTCGGCCCAGGCCGACGCCCAGTCGTTGCCGCCGATGACCACCGGCGTTACGCCGTCGTTCAGATTCCGGAAGGGCAGCCCCTCGACCTCGGACACGTCATGCGCGGCCTCGGCCCAGACCGGTGTGTTGTACCAGCGGCCAGGGAAATCCTGGATCAGATAGAATGTCCGGGTCAGGACGTGATCCTCCGGGATGGGCGCCAGCGGCGGAATGTCGAGTTTCAGCGCGATGCGCTGAAGCGCGCGGCCATTTGGTGTCTCTCCATTGAAGTTGCGGGCTAGGTCGCTGTCCATCGTGTCAAAGAGGATCAGCCCGCCATAGCGCAGGTAGTCGTTGAGTTTGACATAGGCTTCGTCGGACAGGTCCGGCTGATACTCGGTCACCGGCCAGTAGAGCATGGGCAGAACGGAGAGTTCACTTGTCTCAAGATCCACACCAACGGGATCGGCCGGCTCAATGGCGGTGCGCGTGAAAAGCGCGCGCGACAGCCCACGCAAACCGGCCTCGCTGATGCGGTCGATGCGGTCATTTCCGGTCAGAACATAGGCCAGGACGGTCTCATTGGCCGCGTACAGCACCTCCGGATCGGTGGGTGCGGGATCCTTCAGGACCTCCTGCGCCTCGGCAGGCACGGACACGGCCAACAGCGCCAGAACGGCAATACCCGCCGCCGCACGGCGACCGGTGCGCAGGACGTTTCGGAAACGACCCGAAACCATCAGCGTCGCCAAAACATCAATCGCAAGCATCAGCACGGCCGCCGCGAGGAACCACGGCGCCAGACGGGTTTCCCCCTCCTGCTCCATCGCGGCAAAGGTCACGCCATCGGGAAGACCGGCAAGCGGTGCCAGTTCGGCGTCCGGACCCATCACATTCAAAACAACGCGCTGGTCGCCGCTGGCGTAAATGCCGGGAGGCACCTCAGCAGACAGGTTTCGCCCGATCAGGTCCTCACCGGGCACACCAGCAACAAGGGTCGGCTGTTGCAGGCGGCCAAAGCCGTCCAGAACCTGGGCGGGGGTCCATGTGAGCCCCTCGACCGCGCCCTCGTCAATGCTGCGGCTGCCCGCGCTTTGGGTCAGGCGCTCGAGCATCTGAACGAAAAGCCCCGACAGCGGAAGGTTTGACCAGTCGGCACTTGCGGTGACGTGAAACAGAACCACGAGCCCATCTCCTTCCTCGCGCCCGGTGACGAGCGGCGTTCCGTCCTCAAGTGCGGCCAGCACCCGCTGTGACAGGTCCGGGTCGGGCTGGGCCATGACCTGGGCGGAAATATCCACGTCACCTGGAATGGGCAGGCCCGCGAAAACACCGTCCTCCGGGAAGGGGCGCAGCTTGCGCGGCGCACCCCATGACATCGCACCCCCCACGGAGCGGCCACCGGCGCGCAGACGTACGGGCAGCAGCGGATCGCGTTCAAGCTGGCCCTCTCCCGACCGGGCCAGCCGCGGACCGGCGAAGCGGATCAGAACACCGCCCTCGCCAAGCCAGTCGAGCAGGTCCTGCTCCTCCTGGGCGCTGACACTGCCCACATCAGCCAGGATCAGCACATCCGGCGCGGTGTTGAGCATGTCGTTCAGCGGGGCCTCAACCACCTCCGCAAACGGCTCCAGAGCCTTGCGCAGATAGTTCAGCGGGTCGGTCAGGTCCTGCGCCTCATTGCTTGCCTGACCGGACAGGAGCCCCACCTTGCGGCGACGTACGGCATCATCGGCCAGCACGACGCCCGCGGCGGAAAGTCCGGTCTCAAGCTGAATGCGGCTGACACGGTTGCGCAGCTCCACGGGCATCGGGATCGAAATGTCCACGCGGTTGGACCCGCTCGCAAATTCGGATTCACCCCGGCCCAGGACCCGTTCAATGCCGTTTGGATCCGGGCCAATCGCAGCCACCGACACCGGACCAGGCAGGGCTTCCGCCTGGAGGGCCGACACGCGCAAGACGCCTTCCTCCAGCCTCGGCGGTGTCAGGGCCCGAACCCCACCGGCGGGCGGCACAACCGTAACGGGCCCGTGGGACAGCAGCGCGTCGGCAAGACGCGCCTCCCCATCGTCGGAAACGCCGTCCGTCAGCCACAGGGTTTCGAAACCGGCATCGAGCTCCTCGAACCACGCGGCCCAGCTTTCCCGGTCGGGTCCCCATGGTGCGGGCGTCAGGCCCTGCAGCCGGTCCGCCCAGTCCGCGGCGCTGCGCATTTCCAGAACCGGCTCAGCGGGCGGGGTGTCGGAAAGCTGCAGGAGTGCTGCCGGACGCGAATCCTGACGCGCAAGGTTTAGCGCACCGGCCACATGC
Source organism: Amaricoccus tamworthensis (assembly GCF_049800875.1). Classification (NCBI taxonomy): domain Bacteria; kingdom Pseudomonadati; phylum Pseudomonadota; class Alphaproteobacteria; order Rhodobacterales; family Paracoccaceae; genus Amaricoccus; species Amaricoccus tamworthensis. The sequence goes on from NZ_JBNAFV010000005.1 coordinate 98,322, forward strand.
GACATGCGTGCCGACCAGTCGGGCGCGTCGCCCCAGCCACCGTCGAGCAGCACCAGAAGCGGCCCGGACCCGGTCTCCTCCCGTGGATTCAGCACCGGCTGGGCAAACGCAAGAATCGCCGCGGCCAGCGCCCCGATCCGCAGGGCGAGCAGCCACCATGGCGTGCGGGCCGGCATGACCTCCTTCTGCTGGAGACCAAGCAGCAGACGCACGCCTGGAAACACCCGGCGCAGCGGCGACGGGGGAATGGCCCGCAGGAGCCACCACAGGACCGGCAAAACGACCAGCGCCGCCAAAATCCAGGGAACCAGAAAGGCGATGGGCCCAATCGTCACAACTGCCGCGCCCCCGTCGCCATATAGAGCCAAAGGAGTGCGGCCCGCGGGCTTTGACCGGTGCGGTGATGCAGCACGAGCCAGCCCAGTTGTCGCGCCAGTTCATCGAGGCGCGCCCGCCGTTCTGCCAGTTTCTCGCGGTAATCCTGTTGCAGAGAGCGGGCACGCAGAGTCTCAAATTCGGTTCCGCCGCCCATGCTCTCGAAAATCAGACGCCCGTCGAAGGGGAAGGTTTCCTCAATATCGTCGAGCACCTGCACGAAGCAGCCCTTCACGCCCCGGTCGGCGGCATGGGCCAGCACGGGCACCATGGGCTCCGGATCGCCAAGAAAATCGGAGAAAAACACCGCGCGGCTGCCCCGCACCATGCGGTCGGAGGGCGGCGTGCCATATTCAGGCCGGTCCCCACTCGGGTCCTCGCCAAGAGCCATTGCAACGCGGTTGAGCTGTTTTGTACCGGACCGGGGCTGGGTTGCTTCGGTCCCCATCAGGGACGTGCGCTCACCGGCTTTGGTCAGCAGCACAACGAGTGCCAGTGCCAGCAGAGCCGCCCGCTGCCATTTCGTGCGTGGGCTGTTGTCCGAGCGGAAATCCATGGAACGGGCATGATCTACCCAGAGGCTGACGGTCTGGGAGGTCTCCCACTCCATTTCGCGGATAAACTGGTAATCGGAACGGCCGGAGCGGCGCCAGTCAACGCCGGAGCGCGGATCACCTGGCACGGCCTGCCGGTACTGCCAGAAGTTTTCGCCTGGACCCGCGCGTCTGCGACCATGTTCCCCCATGGCTACCGATGCCGCGAGGATCTCCGCCTCCGCCAGCAAAGGCGGGAGCGCCCCGCCGATTTTCTCGGCATCCCGGCGCAGACCGACCGGACCCTGGGGCTTGTCCGGGCCGCGAAGAGGCGCGGCGTCAGCCATGCGCATGCACCGAAGCGCTTCCCGACTGGCAGGGCGCGGCCATCATCACGCCGCAGCCTCCGTTTTCAGGACATCCCCGACCAGCGTTTCGATCAGGCCACCCAGCGTGCGACCCTCGGCGCGGGCCGCAAAACCGAGCGCCATGCGATGCACCAGGACCGGATGGGCCAGAGCGGCCACGTCGCCCGTATCCGGCACCAGCCGCCCCTGGATCAGCGCCCGCGCACGAACGGCCAGCATCAGGGCCTGTGCGGCGCGCGGCCCCGGCCCCCAGCTGACGGAGGAGTTGACCAGCGGATGGGCCTCCTCCGTGTCCGGTCTCGCGGCGCGGACGAGGTCGAGGATGCGCTCCACAACCGCCTCGCCGACGGGAAGACGGCGGATCAGCTGCTGTGCGGCCATCAGGCTTTGGGCGTCAAAAACCGACTCGATCTCCGTATCACTCACGCCGGTCGTAGACAGAACGATTTCGCGTTCGTTGTCGCGGCTGGGATAGCTCAGATCAACCTGAAGAAGAAACCTGTCCAGCTGCGCCTCGGGCAACGGATAGGTACCCTCCTGCTCGATCGGGTTTTGCGTCGCCAGAACGTGAAACGGCTCGGGCAGACCGCGGCGCTGGCCCGCTACCGAGACCTCTTTCTCCTGCATGGCCTGAAGAAGTGCGGACTGGGTGCGTGGCGATGCGCGGTTGATCTCATCGGCCATCAGAAGCTGGCAGAAAATCGGGCCGTCAATAAAACGAAACTCCCGCGTGCCATCGGCGCCGGTTTCCAGAACCTCGGCTCCCAGAATATCGGCGGGCATCAGGTCCGGCGTGAACTGAATGCGGTTCGCACCCAAACCCAGAACCGTTCCGAGCGTCTCGACCAGACGGGTTTTTGCAAGGCCTGGCGCACCGACGAGCAGTGCGTGACCGCCGCAGAGGATGGCTGTGAGCGTCTGTTCCACCACATCCGCCTGACCGACTATTCGCCTTGCGATCATCTCGCGGGCGGCGACCAGGCGTTTGCCGGTCTCGTCGATCTCACCCATCAAGTCATCAGTGCCACTCATATCCGGATTTCCTTCCGCCATGCCGACGTTGCCCAACGGCGCACAAAACAATACTGTCACACTGAGCATAACCGGCAGGACGCCTGGGACAATGGGCAAAGACGATCACATTAAAGACAGTTCACCCCCGGGTGCCGACCGGCTGGCCGCCGCGGCGCGGACTGCCTCAAAAAAAGGCCCTCCGCCCGTGCATTTGTGGAATCCGCCCTTCAGTGGTGATCTGGACATGCGGATCGCGCGGGATGGAACATGGTTTTACCTTGGCTCCCCCATCGGTCGGAAACCGCTGGTCAAACTGTTTTCGTCGATCCTCAAACGGGAGGGCGACGACTATTTCCTCGTCACACCGGTGGAAAAATGCGGCATCACGGTGGAGGACGCACCCTTCGTGGCCATCGACTTCCATGTGGACAACCCTGGATCAGACCAGTCCGTGACCCTCATCACCCATGTGGACGATGAGGTCACCGCCGGGCCGGACCATCCCCTACGCGTCACGATGGACGCGGAAACCGGTGAGCCCGCGCCCTACGTTATGGTACGCGCCGGCCTCGAAGCCCTGATCGACCGCAAGAGTTTTTACCGCCTGGTTGAAATTGCCACCGAACATGTGGTCGATGGCGACGCGCAGTTCGGGATCTGGTCGGGCGGCGTGTTCTTCCCCTTCATCCCGGCGGCCGACCTGCCCGAACTTCAGGACCGCTGAGAATGGTGACGGTCAGACGGATCGTCGCCAATATCGCTACGGACAGTGTGGATGAGGTCCGGGGATTTTATGCCCGCCTCTTCGACCTCGACACCGTCATGGACCACGGCTGGATCGCAACCCTAGCCTCCAGTGAGGCCGCACCGGCCCAGATCAGCTTCGCAAGCGAAGGCGGCTCCGGCAGTCCGGTGCCGGACCTGTCCATTGAGGTCGATGACGTGGACGCGGTGTACCAACGGGCCAAAGGCATGGGTGTGACCGTGGAATACCAACCAACCGACGAGCCCTGGGGCGTACGCCGCTTCTACCTCCGCGACCCGGCGGGTCGGCTGGTGAATGTGTTGAGCCATCCAAAAGGCCTGAGCGGTTAATTGGCCTAAACCGGAGTTGGAGCCCCCCTGGCTCGGGGTCGGAAGACGTGGAACTGCAACCCTGGGTCAATTCCCGAACGGTAAAAAATCCTGAAATGAGGCTTCGTACGGCGTCAGAACCACGCCTTTCTGAAACCTAATCTCAGGATTATCAAAATGACCAAAAACATGTTTGTCGCTGCCACCCTTCTGGCTTCCGTATCAGCCATCGCACTGGCCGCCGGACCGGTGGAGCTTAATGACGAAAACACGGGCCGAATTCGGGAAATGCTGACGGACCAGGGCTATGAGGTCGGCAAAATCAAGATCGAGGATGGGCTTTACGAGGCGTACGCCCGCAAGGATGGGCACAAATACGAGGTGTTCCTTGATGGCGATTTTGCCGTCGTCCGCACCGAGATGGACGACTGACCGAAGACCCTACCGGGGCGGACCGTGGTCCGCCCCGGTATCACACCCACTTTCAGGAAAACCGACATGACAAAGGTTAGGGTCTGGGACCCACTGGTCCGGACGTTTCACTGGTCCCTGGTGCTGGCGTTCGGAGCCAACGCACTTGTCATTGATGATGACGGAAAACTCCATCAATGGATTGGTTACGTAGTCGTTGCGCTCGTCGCGGTTCGCATCCTTTGGGGCTTTATTGGCCGTGGATATGCCCGGTTCTCAAGCTTTCCACCGAGCGTGAACGGTTCCCGTGAGCAGATCATTGACATCGCGACCCACCGCAACCGGATCCATGTCGGCCACACGCCTCTTGGCGCACTGATGATCTACAACCTTCTGGCGGCCCTGCTGATCGTTGGGCTTTCGGGACACCTTATGACCACGGACATGTTCTGGGGCGTGGAATGGCCCGAAACGGTGCATGAGACGGCGGTGAGCTGGACGGAAGTTTCGGTCCTGCTTCACATTGCCGCAGTGATCCATGAGAGCAGGAGAACGGGCGTCAATCTGCCCCGGGCCATGATTGGGGGTTACAAGGAGATCCCGGACCGCTAGTAAAACCGGGAAATGAACATGTCCCTGAAACAAGATACAAGGCTTCCGGCGGGCCTCCTCACCGTCATGACGGTGCAGTTTTTCTGCGTCGTTTTCTTTATCACGGATGTATTCGTGGACTATCGGGAACAGCCGCCTGGGGCCGGGTTTCCGTTTCACATCAGCTTTGAGAGCGTCGCGACCATCAGCCTGGTTGCGGCCATTATTTTCGAGGCCCGGTATCTGATCAGCCTTGTTCGCCGCAAGGCACAGCTCGAAAAAAGCCTGGAGGTCGCGCGCACCGCGGTGCACGAGGTGATTGACGCCCATTTCGCAGACTGGAAACTCTCGCCGTCCGAAACCGAGGTCGCGACCTTCCTCGTCAAGGGCCTTGGCATCCCGGAAATCGCATGGGTACGGGGATGTGCGGAAGGAACGGTAAAAGCCCATTTAAACGCAATTTACCGTAAATCCGACACTCGCAATCGCGGCGAGCTTCTCAGTGTCCTTATCGACAGTCTGCTGGCAGGGGACGTGAAGCAAAACTGACCGCACCGCGGCGTCGCAGTCGGTCAGGCCTTCGCCAAATGCTCCGAAAAATCCCTGAACACGGCCGCGTAGATCTCACGCTTGAACGGCACGATCAGGTCGATGAGCTCGTCCGGGGATTTCCAGGCCCATGTGCTAAATTCCGGGATTTCGGTGGCGATGTTCACCTTGCTGTCGTCACCGGTAAAGCGCATCAGGAACCAGCGCTGTTTCTGGCCCCGGTATTTTCCCTTCCAGAGGTTCGGCACAAGCTCATGGGGCAGGTCGTATTTCAGCCAGCCCTTTGTTTTCGTGACCAGCTCGACGGCTTTCCGGGGAACGCCGGTTTCCTCTTTCAGCTCGCGAAAAGCCGCCTTGCGCGGCTTCTCGTCCGGGTCGATGCCCCCCTGGGGCATCTGCCAGGCGTTACCGGGGTTGTCGATGCGCTGCCCGGCAAAAACCAGCCCCTCGCGGTTCATCAAAACCACGCCGACACAGGGCCGGTAGGGCAGTTTCGCAATCTCCTCAGGCGTCATCCGTCGGATCCCAGAACGGACAGGCCACGAAGGATGTCGATGGCATAGGACAGCTGGTAATCCTCATTGCGCAGGCGGGCCGTTTCCTCCTTGCGGGCACGGTCCTCCTCGAGAATTTTCTGCTCATCCTCGGTCAGGCTGTCGTTTTCCAGCGATCCGCGCAGATCGGCCTCGGTGCGGAAACCGGTCTGCTCCTCGCCATCCTCCTCTTCCTCGGCGGGCGGCTGCTGCTCGACGATGATGTCGGGGGCAACGCCTAGCGCCTGGATCGAACGGCCCGACGGAGTGTAGTAGCGCGCGGTGGTCAGGCGCATCGCGCCATCGCCCTGGACCGGCATGATGGTCTGGACCGAGCCCTTGCCAAAGCTCTGGGTTCCCACGATGACCGCGCGACGGTGGTCCTTCAGGGCACCGGCCACAATCTCCGACGCACTGGCCGAACCGCCGTTGATCACGACCACAATGGGCTTGCCCTCGGCCAGGTCACCCTGCTTCGCGTTGTAACGCTCGCTGTCGCGGGGATCGCGGCCACGGGTTGAGACGATCTCACCGGAGTCGATGAAGGCATCCACAACCGAAATCGCCTGATTAAGCAGGCCACCAGGGTTGTTGCGCAGGTCGATGACAAAACCCGTCACGGCATCCATGCCGCCGGCTTCCTCGACCTTTTCCTTCAGCTGTTCCTCAAGATTGGGATAGGTCTGCTCGTTGAAGGTCGTGACACGAAGAACGACGACACCGTCCTCAAGCCGGGACCGAACGGCGGAAATTGTGATGGTTTCCCTGGTCAGGGTCACGTCAAACGGCTCGGCCTCACCTTCCCGGATCAGGGTAATGGTGATGTCTGAGCCCACCAGACCACGCATAAGGTCCACGGCCTCATTGAGATTGAGGCCCAGAATGCTGTCGCCATCCACATGGGAAATCAGATCACCTGGCTGAATGCCGGCGCGATCCGCAGGCGTGTCGTCCATGGGCGAGACCACCTTGACGAAACCGTCTTCCTGGGTGACCTCGATGCCGAGACCGCCAAACTCGCCGCGGGTCTGTACGCGCATGTCGTCGAAATCATCGGGCGGCAGATAGCTGGAATGGGGATCAAGGGAGGACAGCATGCCGTTGATGGCACTCTGGATCAGTTCCTTTTCATCCACCTCCTCAACATAGGTGGACCGGATGCGTTCGAAAATGTCACCAAACAGGTCGAGCTGCTCGTAGACATCACGCTCTCCGGAGGCTTCCTGGGCCACCAGCGGTCCCGCGAACTGGGTGCTGAACACAAGCCCTGCGGCCGCTCCCGCGATTCCTGCCAGCCATACATTTTTCATTGGGCGTCTTCCTATCCGTTTTCGCCAGAGAGCAATGGAACCGGATCAACGGGTCTCTGTCCATGCCTGATTTCCATGTACAGTGTCTCGCGAAGTCCCGAAACGGTTTCCTGATCCCTATATCTCACATAATCCTGAACTTCGGGCGATCGTCCGCCGAGTATACCGATCACATCGCCCTGCGCAATCTCCGTCCCGTTTTCAACCGTCACACGGCTGAGGCCGGCCAGCACGGCCATCAAACCGCTATCATCCTCAATGATCACGATATTTCCGTAATCGAGAAATGGCCCGGCATAGCGAACCCCGCCCTTTGCCGGCGAGACCACCGGGGACATCGGCCAGGCGCTCAACTCAATCCCATGGCGATGCGCCCCGCCCATCACGGAGGTGCCAAAATCCTGAACAACACTGGCCGGTGCGGGCCAGATCAAATTTTGGTTGGTGGCCGTTTCGGACCAGCTTGCGTTGCCGCGCCGGGCAATTTCCGAGATCAGTTCATCAATGGTTCCGGCCGTCGCCAGCGCCTCCGACAGAACCCGGTCCGGGGCGGGTGCGGCACCACTCACGAACCGCATCTCACCAGCCAGTTCACGCCTGTCATGATCGAGCCTCTCCAGCCCCTCGGCCAGCCGTTCCAGCAATTCATCCCGCTTGCGCTCCGCCGCGTGGATCGCCGCCATGCGGGCCGTCAGACGATCCGCGCGGCTCTCCGCTTCCGCACGCAGGGCCCGAACCATCGCCGCCGCCCGTACCGCCGCCAGCGGACCGTCCGGATGCATCACCGAATGATCCGCCTTCGACGCGCCCAGGGTCTGGGCCGCCGTCAGAAAATCGGAAATTTCATCACCGTCCCGAACCAGCTCCCAGGACAGATCCCGCGCCCGGTTGGCCGCCGTGACCGCCTCGGTACGCAGCCGCGCCACTTCACGCTCCTGAAACCGGATACCGTCAATCCGGGGAGCCAGCCCGCGTTCGGGCGCCGCGTTATCGGCAGCCGCCTCCGTCAGGGCTGCGGACGCACCAGGATCGGTGTCGAGATCGGTGGAGGCAACGGCAAGCCCCACGCCCAGGGTCACGGCAAACGCGCCGGGGGCCAAAATTCTGGCGGAACGGGTCATCAGCTAACGATCAGGTTCTCTCCGGTCATCTCTTCCGGTTTTTCAATATCCATCAGGTAAAGGAGACTGGGCGCGAGGTCGGCAAGCCGTCCCCCGTCCCGCAATTTAGCCCCATCCGGACCACCCACGAGGACCAGGGGCACGGGGTTGAGTGTATGCGCCGTATGCGGCCCGCCGCTTTCCGGGTCAACCATGATCTCGCAGTTGCCATGATCGGCGGTGACGAGCATGGCGCTCCCGGTTTCCTCTACCGCGTCGAGCGCCTGGCCCAGCCCCGCATCAACGGCCTCGACCGCCTTGATCGCCGCATTGAGATCGCCGGTATGCCCGACCATATCGGGGTTCGCGAAGTTGCACACGATCAGACCATATTCACTGGACCGGATAGCCGCCGCGAGGTTCTCGGCCACTTCCGCCGCCGACATCTCCGGCTGCATGTCATAGGTCCGGACCTTCGGGCTCGGCGCCATGTAACGCTCCTCGCCCTCCGCCGGGGTTTCGACACCACCATTGAGGAAGAATGTCACATGCGGGTACTTCTCGGTCTCCGCGATGCGGAACTGCTTGAAGCCCTTCTGCGACACCCATGCGCCAAGGGTGTTGGGGATATCCTGGGATGGAAAAACCGCCGGCATGAAACGGTTGAGGCTGTCGGAATACTCCACCATGCCGAGCTTGCCGGCCCAGTCGGGGCGCGGCCCCACCTCGTAACCGTCAAAGTCCGGATTCACCAGGGCCTCGAGAATTTGTCGTGCCCGATCCGCCCGGAAGTTGGCGAAGAACAGACCGTCGCCATCGTTCGCACCGGCATAATCGCCAATTACCGTTGGCGTGGCAAATTCATCCGTCTCCTCACGGGCGTAGGCCGTCGCAATCGCATCCCCCGCCGTCGCGGCCTTTTCGCCCTTTGCATTGAGGATCGCATCGACCGCCTGACCGACCCTCTCCCAGCGGTTGTCACGGTCCATGGCGTAAAACCTCCCCGAAACCGTGCCGACCCGGGCCGCGTCCGGCAGGTTCGCCTCCAGCTCAGCCACCTGGGCCTGCGCTGATTTGGGCGCCACGTCACGTCCGTCAAGGAACAGGTGCATGACAACCGGGACCCCGGCATCCGTTACGGCCTTCGCCATCGCGACCAGATGCCTCTGATGCGAATGAACCCCACCCGGAGAAGCGAGCCCCGCCAGATGCGCGGTACCGCCGGATTTCTTCAGACTGTCGATAAAACCCTGCAGCTCGTCATTGGTCGCAAAACTGCCGTCCTCAATCGCCCGGTCGATGCGCGGCAGGTCCATCCACACCACACGTCCCGCGCCAATATTCGTATGACCGACCTCGGAATTGCCCATCTGCCCGTCCGGCAGGCCGACATCCTGACCATGCGCGGCCAGTTGGCTTCGCGGGCCTTTGGCCCAGATCCGGTCAAAATTCGGGGTATTGCCCAGAGCCACGGCATTCGCCTCCGTGTTCGGATCAAGCCCCCAGCCATCGAGAATTACCAAAACAACCGCCACGACAATCACCTCTCTTCCCTGACGCATGAGCATTACCGGCAGGTTACCACGGTTGCAAATACCTGTGTGGAAGGGACGGAGGTATTTTCGGCGGCGTGGCGCGGGGATGACAGAAACGCAGCCAAAATCCGGAAATCCGGCAAAAACCCTCGAAGCCACAACCCCAAACCGGAGTCCGAAACCGTATGTTTACCGTTTTCGCAAAAATTCCCGCCTCAGACTGAAAGGAATTTCTCGTGCCCAAATCAATCCTGTCCCTCAGCCTTGCCACCGGAATCGTGTTTGCGACCACTGGCATTGCCTCGGCCGTCACCTGGGCGTCGGACGGCGGTGCGGATGACACCTGGCGTTGGGCGGGGCGGGACAATATTGCGTCGGCGTTTGGTTCGCCCTCGGCCACGCCTCCGTGGCGGCATGAGGCGTTCTTCAGCCTCGGGCTTGGCGGGCGCGCGTGGTTTACATTTGGCACGCCGTTTCAGGGCGAAGCGTCGGTATTTGAGGTGACCTGGGGTGACCGCAGCCGGTATCCTGAATCAGCCACCATTCATGCCGGCGACTTCAGCAGCGGTCTGCCCGATGACCTCTTCGATACCGCGAACTATGGCGCGTCCTGGAGTACGGTCGACAACGCCGAAGACAGATCGGATTTCCACGTCGCGGGCGGGCCGTTCACGCATCTTCTGTTTGTGGACACGTCTTCCAACCGGTCTGGCGATGGGTTCGACATCAACGCGATTTCCGTGACGGAAGCCTCGGCTTCCGCCAATGTGCCTGAAATAGACGTGGGCGCCGGGCTTGGCTCCCTTGCCGTCATGGGCTGCATGATCGCCTGGCTTCGAACGCGGCGGAAACAGCCGCACACCTGATCCCGGTCAGGCTTACCGCATTCTCCGGCCGCCGCCACCGCGTCTCCCGCCACCGCCGCCCGGGCGTCCACCAGCCGGTGGGTGGAAGCCTCCGGGGGGGCGATCAGGATGCCCCGACGGAGGCTTGGGTCTGTCGGGACGGTTGGGCCTGTCCGGGCGGTCGGGTCTCTCAGGACGGTCCGGCCGGTCGATATCTATATCCACGTCGTAATGGTGGTCATAGATGCCATAGCGGAACCCGTAGTCAAAACCGTAATACGGATCGACATTGTACCCGACACTCGCCCCGTAATAGGTCGAATCGCAGGACGCCAACAGCATGGTTCCGGCCAGCCCACACGCAAGATATGGCTTCCACATCACATCGCCTCCGTCGCGGCAATGGACCGGAGTACCCCGATCAGTTCCTGCTCATGCCGGTCATAGGCATCCGGCTCGCCGATGAAAGCGGCCACGGCCACGTGATCCGGTGAGATCTGGATGATGGCGAAGGCATAGTCGAAATCGCGACCGTCGCGCACACCCTGACCGCTGTAAAACCGCGTGGGTTTACCACCAACGGTACGCCGGTCGTAGTAGAGGTTTTCCGGCTCGGCCAGGAGATAGGGGATCACCCGTTCCATCCAGGATTTGGCCCCGGAAATACTCGACAGCCTGACCGGCGACCAGAACCCGGTCCACATTACACCCTCCTCATCCGGCGGACGGATGGACACGACCTTCGGGCTGAGCGGCGTACCGTCGGCGGCCTGGGCTTCGGGCACCTCGACGCCTTCCAGAACCTCCCAGCCATCCGGCACATCGAAACTGAACAGGTTCGCGCCGCGCGTTTCGTAGACGAACTCCTCCGCCTGCACGGAGACCGCAAACAGGGCGGTAAAAGTGCAGGCCGCAATACGCGATAGAATTCTCATTCCATCCCCCGGATATGTTTTCAGGGCACTCTAACCCTCAGGCGAAAGGTTTCACAACCCAAAGGGTTTATGCGCCCCCACCCCACAGGCTGTGGAAATGATGCACCGGGCCATGCCCACCACCAACCGACAGCGTGTCCGCCGCCGCGATGGCCGCTGAGATGTAGGATTTCGCCTCGCGCACCGCCTGCGCGAGCTCCGCGCCCAGCGCGATCCGTGTCGCCAGAGCGGAGGACAGCGTGCAGCCGGTGCCATGGGTGTTGCGCGTCCCGCTGCGCGGTGCGGAAAGCACCGTCTCGTCACCACCGGAGAGCAGAAGATCCGTGGCATCCCCCTGCCCCAGATGACCACCCTTGATCAGAACCGCACCGCAGCCAAGCTCCAGCAGAGCCCGCGCCTGGTGCCGCATGCCGTCCACATCCGCGGCCTCAGGAACCCCAAGCAGATCGGCGGCCTCCGGCAGGTTAGGCGTGATCACCGTCGCGCGAGGCACGAGCAGGTCCCGCAATGCCGACACCGCCCTGTCGGCCAGCAGCCGGTCACCGCTCCGCGCAACCATCACGGGATCAAGAACTATGGGCGCGTCCACACCTTCCAAAGCCCCCGCGACCGCCTCGATCACCGTGGCATCGCCGAGCATTCCGATCTTAATGGCATCGATCCGGATGTCGTCGCGAATGGCCCTGATCTGTGCGGTCACAAAGGCCGGATCAACGAGGCTCACGCCCTTCACGCCATCAGTGTTCTGCGCCGTCAGGCCGGTGAGCACCGCCATGGCGTAGCCACCATTGGCCGAAATCGACTTGATATCCGCCTGAATACCGGCCCCGCCCGAAGGATCGGAACCAGCAATGGAAAGCACGTTCGGGATCATGTCCTGCTCCATTCCGTAACGATGCGCCGCGTGGCGGCCTGCGGGTCCTCAGCCCGCGAAATTGCGGAGACCACAGCGACGGAGACGCAACCGGCGCGCCGCACCTCCACCATGTCATCGGCATCCAGACCGCCGATTGCCATGCATGGCTCCTTCGCGGCGGCCGCGATCCTGGCGAGGCCATCGAACCCGATGGGTTGCGCGTGATCCGGCTTCGACGCGGTCGCACGCACCGGGCCAACGCCAAGATAGGTCACCGCGCCGGGCGGAATGGCGGCAAGCTGATCCTCCGCCTCAATCGACAGGCCCAGCACCATGTCGGGCCCAATCGCCTCGCGGATTTTGCCGACATCCCCGTCCGACTGCCCCACATGCAGACCGGCGGCATTCACCGACCTGGCCACGTCGACCCGATCATTGATGATCAGCGACGCACCAAACCCTCCGATAGCGGCCATGACCTCCCGCGCCAGCCCGGCGAAATCCGCGTCCGGCAGGGTTTTGTGGCGCAGCTGGATCCAGCCCGCGCCCCCGCGCGCCGCCGCCTCGGCCTGCTCCACGATGGACAGAGGCGCGTCCGCGTCGGTGACAAAACACAGCGGCGGGATCACGCGGCCGACACCCTGGCACGCTCCGCGACCACGTCCGCGGTCAGGCTGTGCAGAGCGTCAATGAACCGCACCTGGAAGCTTCCTGGCCCGGTTGCCCCATCCGCGGCAATCTCACCGGCCACCGCAAAACACGCCAGAGCCGCCACGGTCGCATCAAACGGGTCCTCATCCACAATAAAGGCCGCAACGTAGCCGGTCAGTGAACAGCCCAGCGCGGTCACGAGCGGCATCAGGCTGTGACCGTTCGAGACGCGCGCCGCGCGCTCGCCATCGGTCACGTAATCCACCTCACCGGTCACGGCGACGACCGCACCGGTCCGTTTGGCCAGGTCCCGCGCGACAGCCTCCGCGGCCGCAACCGGATCTGCCGCGTCAGCGCCACGACCCGCAGCAGCCGTTCCGCCCAGCGCCAGAATCTCGGACGCATTGCCCCGGATGACGGTTGGCTTAAACCCCAGCAGCCGGGCACCCTGCTCCTGCCGAAACGCCGTTGCGCCCACCGCAACCGGGTCCAGCACCCAGGGTGTGCCGGCCTTCTGCGCACCCTCAGCCGTCGCCGCCATCGCCTCGGCCCAGTCCGCGTCAATCGTACCGATATTGATACTGACCGCACTCGCGATTGCGGCAAATTCCGGGCCCTCCTCGCTGGCATGAACCATTGCGGGCGAGGCTCCGGCGGCCAGCATGATGTTGGCCATGACATTCATGGCAACATAGTTGGTGATGTTCTGGACGAGCGGTGTGCGGTCGCGCATCCGGTTCAGGTGTTCCGCTGGTGTGTTCATGTCTCTCCCTCGCTGTGACGGAGGGGCGCCTGGCGTCAATCCGGTCCTCTGATCCCGCGCCATGCAACTTCCTCCGCCGGTATGATCCGGTTCAGGTTCAAAGGGTCCTTCTCAGCCCGGCCGATGCCGCGCGCCCCTGTCGCCATGTCTCTGTCACACAGGCCGAAGAGCCTGTCAAACATCTCCGTCGGCCGGTTTCGGCGGTTCCAGCTCCGCCAGCACGTCAGCGAAGCTTTCCAGCCCCTCGCGCCCCTTCGGCGTCAACGCGTAAATCCCCCGCGCCTCCCGCTCGAACCAGCCGTAGTGATCCGCCCGCATCAACACCGCCGCCCGAGGCACACCCGCATCGCGCGCCACAAGTGCCGCCCTGCAAGCGCCGTTCAGGCTCAGATACGCAGCACAGCGCAGCGCGTCCTGCCGGTAGGCCGTGATCCGTTTCACCCCGGTACTGCCACCCTCGTTCGGGTCGCCCACCCGCCGCTCAAACTCGCGCAGCAGCCGCCCGGCCTTCTTCGCATTGCGTCGCGGCTGGTAGGGACCGGGATCGAGATGGGCCTCCACCGTGCCCTCCCCGTCCGTCTTCACCGCCAGCAGACCCAGACCCAACCGGCGACACAGGCGGATAATATCCCGGTAACGCAGTTTCCAGCCCCGGTCGGATGACACCGGCACGGCCAGATACACATGCTCAAACAAAGCCTGCCGCGCCACGCCCTGCATCACCAGGGCCAGCGAAAACGTCAGTTTCATCTCGACGACGAGAGGCGGTTCATCCCCGCGCACGGCCAGCAGGTCACAGTCCCCGATCTCGGCCTTCACCTCATATCCCTGCGCCTCAAGATACCGCTTGAGCGGTGGATAGAGATCGGTCTCACGCATCGGTCACTTGCGCCTTTTGTGTTCCTCAAGACGCGGCATGATCTCGACAAAATTGCAGGGCATGTGCCGGTAATCGAGCTGCTTCTCCAGGATCCCGTCCCAGGCATCCTTGCACGCACCAGGACTGCCGGGCAGCGCAAAGAGATACGTACCGCCCGCAACCCCGGCGCAGGCGCGGCTCTGGATTGCTGATGTCCCTATTTTCTCGGCCGAAACCATGGTGAACATGGTCGAAAACGCGGGGATATGCTTCTCGTAGACGCTCTCATGCGCTTCCACGGTCACGTCCCGCCCCGTCAGCCCCGTGCCGCCGGTGGAAATCACCACATCGACGTCCTCATCCGCGATCCACACTCTGAGCTTCTCCGCAATCGCGGCCTGCTCATCCTGGATAATATCGCGATCCGCCAGGTGATGACCCGCATCCGTCAGCCTCTGGACCAGCACGTCACCGGACCGGTCCTCCGCCAGCGAACGCGTGTCCGAAACCGTCAGCACGGCAATCCGGACCGGAATGAATTCACGTTGCTCCACCATGCGATCCTATCCCTGTTTCATCGTCACCAGCCGCAGGGCCAGCAGACCGAAAATCGAGGCCGTCACAACCTGCAACCCGCGCTGCATCCGCCGGGAGCCACCCACACGCTGCCCGACCCCTCCGGCCAATGATCCCGCCAGTCCGTTAACGATCAGCCCGCCGAGTCCCAGCACGGCCCCAAACACCAGAAACTGCTGTAAAGTGGTCCCGGCATTCGGGTTCACGAACTGCGGAATAAAGGCCAGTACAAACAGAATAACTTTCGGGTTCGTCAGATTGACGATCAACCCACCGGTAAAGGCCTGGGAGAGACGCCCCCTGCGCGGCGCGTCCTCCTCCGCACCACCGCGCAAAATCCGCAGGGCCAGCCAAAGCAGGTACACCACACCAACCCAGCGCACCACGTCGAACACCACCGGCCATTTCGCGACAACCGCGCCAAGCCCCAGCCCCGCGATGGTCACATGCACCATCAGCCCAAGGGCAACCCCCGCCGATGCCAGCCAGGCCGGAGCCGCCCCGCCGCGCAGGCCCAGATTGACGCAAAACATCATGTCCGCCCCGGGCGTCAGATTGAGCGCCAGTGCCGCCGGCAGGAACGTCAGAAAAACCGCAGGCTCAATGCCAATCAACCGATCGCCTCCAGCCTGTGATGGATCTCCAAAAGATCAGACCACGCCGCCCGCTTGCGGCTTCCGTCGCGCAGGAGCGCCTCGGGGTGGAACATCGGTATCGCCGGGCGTCCTCCAAACTCCCCCCAGGTCCCGCGCAACCGGGTAATTCGGGTCTGCGTTTTCAGGGCCGAGCCCGCCGCCAGATCGCCCATCAGAACCACAACCTTCGGTTCGGCCAACTCCACATGCCGCGCCAGAAACGGCAGCATCATGTCAATATCCCGCGCCGACGGCTGGCGTCCCTGTGGCGGCCGCCACGGAAGCAGAGAGGTCAGATACAAAGCCTGCTCCGGGTTTTCCGCCTCCCGCGACAAGCCAATGGCCGCGAACATCCGGTCGAGCATCTCACCCGCACGGCCCACAAATGGCGCCCCGGCCCGGTCCTCATCCCGGTCGGGCGAGCCGCCGATGACCATAACCCTGCTCCAGGGCTTCCCCCCCGAAAACACGAGGTTTCGCGCGCCCTTCTTCAGGTCGCACCCCTCGAACTGCTCCACCGCATTCCGCAACGCATCGAGCGTGTCGCAGGCCGCAGCGATGGGCGCGGTATCGATGACCACGTCCTCTTTGGGCTTTGGTGGCGTGGTGAGCGGCTGGCTCTGCAGCTTTGGCTCCTCAAACCGGTTGACCGGCTCTTCACCAATCGCCTCGTCAACGCCCAGCTCCACCAGCCAGCGGAGCGTCGCAATATCCGCCTCCCGCGCGGGATCAAGCCCGTTCACCCGGCCACCTCCGCCGTCGCAGCCGCAGGCTTCGCCCTCGAGGCCATCACCGACGGCCGCTCGCCCATCTTCTCAAACCAGGCCCGCGTGGCCGTGGCCTGTTCCTGTATCTCAATTCGAATCGTCCGCAGGAAATCCAGCGCGACAACAGCCGTGATGTCCGCGACCGAAAAATCTTCATTACCCACGTGAAGGCTCTCGCCCAGCCGCCGCTCCAGCATGGCAAGCCCCTTGTGAACCCGTGGTATATTGGCCTCGGCCCATTCCGGGCACTGGTCCTCCAGCACAGCCATTTTCGGGTTCCCGTGCCGCAAAACCTGGGCAATCGGCGAAAACAGCTCAAATTCCACCCGCCGCTGCCACATCTCGATTCGCGCCGCACTCAGCGCGTCCGCGCCCATCAGACAGGGCTCCGGCACCAAAGCCTCAACATACCGGCAAATCGCCATGCTCTCGGTCAGCCAGCTGCCATCCGACAGCTTGAGCGCTGGCACATGATACGTCCCGACCCGCCCGGCATGATCGCCAAAATGCGCCCCGGTCATGATATCGACCTGCTCCGTGGGGATCTCCAGACCCTTTTCAGCCAAAAATATCCGCACCCGGCGCGGATTGGGCGCCGGCCGGCATTCCACCAGAAGTTCGGGCCTGGGCAGGGTCATCCCCCGCTTTTGCACCATTGGTATGCGCCGCGCAACCAGGGGCGGTGTGGGGCGGAAGTGAGTCGAAACGCATCGGTCCGCCTTTCAGGACATTTGGACCGTTCGCGACGAGCCGTGCCTGCGTCGGACCGGGGGGCGGCGCCCTTAACGGGTGAGCGTCGCGGTTTTATGGCGTCGTGCACCTCTTCCCTGAGGTGAAACACAAACATTGAAAGTGCGCCGTCCCAGGGGACGGTCCGGCGCAGGCACGGCGGGGCTGGTCGCCCCTTGATTCCGCGCCCGGACTTCTCCGCACCAACGAGTATATTGGTCTCACCACCCCCAATGGTCTTTCCCAAAAAATCGGAATAAGAACCCCGGCAAAGACACACCGCGGGCTGGAAAGACAACATGATACCCTATCGCTCAAAAACATCGACCTCCGGACGGAACATGGCGGGCGCACGTGCGCTCTGGCGGGCCACGGGAATGAAGGATGGCGACTTCGGCAAACCGATCATCGCCATCGTCAACTCCTTCACCCAGTTCGTCCCCGGCCACGTTCACCTCAAGGATCTCGGCCAGATGGTGGCGCGCGAGGTTGAGGCCGCGGGCGGCGTGGCTAAGGAGTTCAACACCATCGCGGTGGATGACGGCATCGCCATGGGCCATGACGGCATGCTCTATTCCCTGCCGTCCCGCGAGATCATCGCCGACAGCGTGGAATACATGGTCAACGCCCACTGCGCCGACGCCATGATCTGCATCTCCAACTGCGACAAGATCACGCCGGGCATGCTCATGGCCGCCATGCGCCTCGACGTCCCCGCCATCTTCGTCTCCGGCGGTCCGATGGAGGCCGGCAAGGTCGACATGGACGGCAAGGAGATTGCCGTCGACCTCGTGGACGCCATGGTGCAGGCCGCCAATCCGGACATGACCGACGAGCAGGTCAACGAGTTCGAGATCAACGCCTGCCCCACCTGCGGCTCCTGCTCGGGCATGTTCACCGCGAACTCCATGAACTGCCTCGCCGAGGCTCTGGGGCTCGCCCTGCCCGGCAACGGCTCGACGCTCGCAACCCATGCCGACCGCAAGGCTCTGTTCCTTGAGGCAGGCCGCCGCATCGTGGACCTCGCCAAACGCCACTACGAGGGCGGCGACCGCACCGTCACGCCCCGCGGCATCGCAACCCACGCCGCCTTCCAGAACGCAATGTCACTCGACATCGCCATGGGCGGATCGACCAACACGGTCCTGCACCTTCTCGCCATCGCCAAGGAAGGTGAGGTGGATTTCACTCTCGATGACATGGACAAACTGAGCCGCACCACGCCCTGCCTCTGCAAGGTCGCGCCCGCGGTGGGAGACGTTCACATGGAGGACGTCCATCGCGCCGGTGGCATCTTCGGCATCCTGGGCCAGCTAGACAACGCGGGCCTGATCAACCGCGAAACCAGCACCGTTCACACGCCCACCATGGGCGAGGCGATTGACCAGTGGGATATCGTCCGCACCCGCGAAAACCGCGTACATGAGCTGTTCAGCGCCGCCCCCGGCGGCGTTCGCACCACGGAGGCCTTCAGCCAGGCCAGCCGCTACCGCAGCCTCGACACCGACCGCGAAAACGGCGTTATCCGCTCAAAAGAACACGCCTTCAGCCAGGATGGCGGTCTCGCCGTTCTCTTTGGCAACATCGCCCAGGAAGGCTGCGTCGTAAAAACCGCCGGTGTGGACGAGAGCATCCTGAAATTCAGCGGCCCCGCCAAAATCTGCGAAAGCCAGGAGGAGGCCGTAAACCGCATCCTCGGCAAGGAAATCGAAGCCGGCGACGTGGTCATCATCCGCTACGAAGGCCCACGCGGCGGACCGGGCATGCAGGAAATGCTCTACCCGACCAGCTATCTCAAATCCATGCGGCTGGGTAAGGCCTGCGCGCTGATAACCGATGGCCGTTTCTCCGGCGGCACCTCGGGCCTTTCAATCGGTCATGTCTCCCCGGAAGCGGCCGAGGGCGGAAATATCGGCCTGCTGGTGGAAGGCGACACAATCGAGATCGACATCCCCAACCGCACCATCAACGTGGCGCTGAGCGACGAAGACCTCGCCGCCCGCCGTGCGGAAATGGACGCGAAAGGCGATGCCGCCTGGAAACCGGCCAAACCGCGCAAACGCAAGGTCAGCCGCGCCCTGCGGGCCTATGCCTCGCTCGTCGCCAACGCCAGCCAAGGTGCGGTCCGCCTTGATCCGTAAGGGTCAGGCAAGACTGTGACCTGAAAATCAAAATCCGTGTCCGCTCCGCCGCTCTGGCCGGGGCGGACACACCCCGCCCCTTGCCCCTGGTTGCCTGGCTGGTATAGAGGCACAAACCGCTGCTGGAGGGGCCCTTGTTCGCACAACGTCATCTGTTGGGGATTGAGGGGCTGACACGTCCGGAAGTGGAGGAGATCCTCGACCTCGCTGACCGCTATGTGGACCTGAACCGCCGGCCGGACAAACACGCCGACGCGCTCCAGGGTCTGACCCAGATCAACCTTTTCTTCGAGAATTCCACCCGCACGCAGTCGAGCTTCGAGATTGCGGGAAAACGCCTTGGTGCCGATGTGATGAACATGGCCGTGGCGCAAAGCTCGGTGAAAAAGGGCGAGACCCTGATCGACACCGCGCTGACGCTCAACGCGATGCACCCGGACCTTCTGGTCGTGCGCCACCCCTCGTCCGGGGCGTGTAACCTGCTGGCGCAGAAGGTGAACTGCTCCGTTCTGAATGCGGGCGACGGGCGGCATGAGCACCCCACACAAGCGCTGCTCGATGCCCTGACCATCCGGCGCTCCAAAGGTCGGCTTCACCGTCTGAACGTGGCGATCTGCGGCGATATCGCCCATTCCCGTGTAGCGCGGTCGAACATCCTGCTGCTCGGCCTGATGGAGAACCGCATCCGCCTGATCGGCCCGCCGACACTCATGCCCTCCCAGGTCGATCAGCTTGGCGTCGAGGTCTACGAGGACATGCGCGAAGGCCTTGAGGACGTGGACGTGGTCATGATGCTGCGCCTGCAAAAGGAACGCATGGACGGCGCCTTCATCCCCTCCGAGCGCGAATACTACCACCGCTTCGGCCTCGACCCGGAAAAACTCGCCTACGCCAAACCCGACGCCATCGTCATGCATCCCGGCCCGATGAACCGCGGCGTGGAAATCGACGGCATCCTGGCCGACGACATCAACCGCTCCGTCATCCAGGAACAGGTGGAAATGGGCGTGGCCGTCCGCATGGCCGCGATGCACCTTCTGGCCCGCAACTTGAAAGCCGGGAGCGGCCAGGGCCATGAAATTCCGGCGCACGGGATGTCACCGGGATGAGCCTCAGCGCATACTCCGCCAGATCCGGGAACTGGCCTCCAGACCTCGCCTCCGGCGAATGCGTTGCCGTCGAGGGCCGCTTCGACTGGCGGACCTGGGCCAGGGACGCTGCGAAATGGTGGATCGGACTGGGTGTCATCATGCTTGGCCTGCCAACAGTGATGGGCCTCGGTGATGGCCGAAACATGGCGTTTCCCTACATCATCGGCTGCATCTTCGCGGTGATCGCCATTCACTTCACCGCCGCAAAACAGGAATGGCTCCTCACCAGCCAGGCCCTGCACGTTAAGGGCCGCCGTCCCATTCCAAGAGAGATGATCCACGGCTTCGCCGGTTGGGGCAGCAACATCACCGTTGTCACCAAACGTGGGGCCAATCAGCGCCTTATCGGCATTGAAAACGCCCGCGAAACCCGCGCCCGGCTGAATGAGGCGCTAAAATGAGCGGTATGGGCACGAAAGATGCCACGACCAATCCGAAATTCGACACCTGGCCACCAAGGCTGGAAACGAATGAGACTGTCCTGGTGGAGGGTGGCTTTGACATGACAACGGTAGTCCGGGAAATCGCGGTTTCCTGGGCAATCTGCATGATCGGCCTGTTAATCATTACCCGGTTTTCGTTCAGCATGAACGCTTACCTGGTTGGACCGATCATCGTTTTCGCGACCGCCTATTTCATCATTCCGAGGCAGCAGTGGCTGCTAACCGGCAAGCGGTTTCTTCGAAAAGGACAACCTCCTCTTCCGGTGAATGGCATTGCCCGGTTTGGTGGAAAGAGAAGTACGATCACGGTTATTCCAAAAGACGGACCGAAATTCTACCTCCAGGCAAATGCCAATGCCGAAGAGAAGCGCAGGCAAATGAACGAGGCCCTGAATGAACACAGGTAAGATGGCCCAGGCATGACCGACACACTCCTGACCAACGCGCGACTGATCGACCCGGAAAACGGCACCACCAATCTCGGGGCCATCCGGATCGCCGACGGCATGATTGTCGAGGTTCTTCAGGGCCAGGATGACGGCTCGATGGAGGTTCTGCCTGCCGAGGGCGTGGTTGATGTTGGCGGCAAATGTCTGGCCCCAGGCATCGTCGATATCGGCGTGAAAATCTGCGAACCGGGCGAACGGCACAAGGAAAGCTTCCGCACGGCGGGCCTCGCCGCCGCCGCCGGTGGCGTGACCACCATGGTCTCCCGCCCCGACACCATTCCCACCATCGACAGCCCCGAAACCCTCGAATTCGTCTCCCGCCGCGCCAATGAGGCCGCACCGGTACATGTGCTGCCCATGGCATCGCTGACCAAAAACCGCGCGGGACGGGAAATGGTCGAGATCGGCTTCCTGAAGGACGCGGGCGCCGTGGCCTTCACCGACTGCGACCATGTTATTTCCGACACCAAGGTGCTCTCCCGCTGCCTGACCTATGCGCGCTCGCTGAACGCGCTCGTCATCGCCCATCCGCAGGAACCGATACTCTCCTCCGGTGGCTCGGTGACCTCCGGCAAGTTCGCCTCCCTGCGCGGCCTGCCTGGTGTGGCCCCCATGGCCGAACGCATCGGGCTCGAGCGCGACCTTGCCCTGGTGGAAATGACCCGCGCCCGCTACCACGCCGACAACCTCTCCACCGCCGCGTCCCTTCCGGCCCTGCAGCGGGCCAAATCGGCCGGTCTCGACGTGACCGCCGGGGTCAACATCCACCACCTGACCCTCAACGAATACGACGTTGGCGACTACCGCACCTTCTTCAAGCTCAAGCCGCCCCTGCGCTGCGAGGATGACCGGCTTGCCATGGTCGAGGCCGTGGCTTCGGGACTGATTGACATCATCTCGTCCATGCACACCCCGCAGGACGAGGAATCCAAGCGCCTGCCCTTCCACGAGGCCGCCAGCGGGGCCGTGGGCCTCGAAACCCTGCTGCCCGCGGCCCTGCGCCTCTACCACGCGGACGCGCTCGACCTGCCGACACTCTTCCGCGCCCTGTCGCTCAATCCGTCAAAACGTCTCGGCCTGCCAACCGGACGCCTGACCGTGGGGGCACCCGCCGACCTGATCGTATTTGACCCGGACCAGCCCATTGTGGTCGACCGCTTCAAACTGCGCTCCAAATCGAAAAACACGCCCTTCGACGAACAGCGCCTCCAGGGCCGCGTCCTGCGCACTTTCGTCAGCGGCGAACAGGTGTATGGACCCGACGCATGACCCTCCTGTTTCTGATCGTTACAGCCATAGCCGCCTATCTGCTGGGCTCCATTCCCTTCGGCATCGTCATCACCCGCGCCTTCGGCCTCGGTGACCTGCGCAAGATCGGCTCCGGCAATATCGGTGCGACCAACGTCTTGCGCACCGGCAACAAGGCCGCCGCTTTCGCAACCGTCCTGCTCGATGGCGCCAAGGGCGGCGTCGCGGTCCTGATCGCCCGCTATTTCCTCGGCGAAACCGCCGCCGTGGTTGCGGGCCTTTTCGCCTTCCTTGGCCACCTTTTCCCGGTCTGGCTCGGTTTCAAGGGCGGCAAGGGTGTCGCCACTTTCCTCGGCGTCCTGCTTGCGCTGTCCTTCCCGGCGGGTCTCGCGGCCTGTCTGACCTGGCTCGCCACGGCCTTTGCCTTCCGCTTCTCGTCGCTCTCGGCCCTTGTCGCCGCCGCCTCCGGCCCGGTCTGGATGTGGGTGTTCGGTGCCCCACACGCGATCTGGCTCGGCGTCGTTCTGGCCGTGCTGGTCTTCGTGCGTCACCACGAAAATATCGCCCGCCTCCGCGCCGGCACCGAACCAAAGATCGGCGCGAAAAAATAACTCAGGTCCGGGTTTTCCGCCGCAACAGCCGCCCATCCGTCACCGCAAAGCCCAGCGCGATGACAGCAAACCCCGCCAAGGCCCCCGGCCCGGGCCGCTCACCCAGAAACGCCGCGCCCAGCGCAATCGCAAACGGCGGAATGAGCAGCGTCACCAGCAGCAGATTCGCCGCCCCCGCCCGCGCCAGAATCGCGAAATACAGCACGTAAGCCAGCGCCGTTGACAATACCGCCAGGCCCAGCAACGCGCCCCAGACACCCGCTGAAAGCGACACCACCGGCACACCGTCGACCAGCGACACCGTAGGGATCAGCAAAACCGTACTGCCCGCCAGCATCCCCAGCGCGTTCATCAGCGGCGGCTGCCCGCGCAACGCCACCTTCCCCCAGACACCAGCAAAGGCGTAGGACAACGTCGCGCCCAGCACCGCCAGCTGTGCCAAATTGCCCGGATCAAACCCGGTCAAAGCCTGCGGCCCCATAATCACCGCCACACCCGCCAGTCCCAAACCGGCCCCGGCAATCCTGCGCCCCGTCAGCGGCTCATCGACCAGCAGCAATCCCGCCACCACCGCTCCGAACAGCGCTGTCGTCCCATTGAGAATGGCCGCCAGCCCCGCATCGATCCGCGTCTGACCCCAGAAAATCAACGAAAACGGAATGGCATTGTTCAGCGCCCCCATTACCAGATACGCGCCCCACACGCGCGGCGCCCGCGGCACCGGCACTCGCCGCACCACCACGACCAGCGCCAGAACCGGCAACGCCCAAAACACCCGGTGCAGCGCAATGGTCAGCGGCGGCACCTCGCGCAGGGCAATCTCCGCAAAGATAAACGACCCGCCCCAGACCGCCGCCAGGGTCAGCAGCAGAACCCAGGATTTCACGTCCAAAACGGGTTGGGATGGTGACATGACGGGCCGCTCCTGTAATTACACTGGAAATACCCGTGCAATACCGAAACCCGAAACACGACCCGTTTCCTGCTCAAGGAGCAGCCAGGCCGGTCAATAGGCGTTTTTGGTATTCAACAGGCAAAGTGGCGTCATCAGCAGCACATAGAGATCCATCCAGATCGTGTGGTTCTCGATGTAATAGAGGTCATGCTCCACGCGCTGACGCAGGCTCTCCGGCGCGTCAATCTCTCCGCGCAAACCATGGATCTGCGCCCAGCCGGTCACGCCCGGCTTGACCTTGTGCCGTGCGGCATAGCCCGAAACGATCTCCTCAAACGCCTGCTGCTGGCTCGACACCGCATCCACAACATGCGGTCGCGGTCCCACCAGAGACAGCTCTCCGCGCAAAACGTTGAAGAGCTGCGGCAACTCGTCAATCGACCACTTGCGGATAAACCGGCCCACCCTTGTCACCCGCGGATCGCCCCGCGTCACCACGTTCCGCGCCGTTGCATCCATCTGGTTGAGATACATCGACCGGAACTTCCAGATCTCCACCGGCTTGTGATTGTAGCCATGCCGGATCTGCTTAAAGATCACGGGACCCGGATCCTCCTGCCTTATCAAAAAGGCGGTAATCACAAGAATGGGCGACAAAACCACAATCGCAATCAGAGCCACGACCACATCCATCACCCGTTTCACCAGCCCCGACCATCCGCTTAGCGGACGGCTCAGCAGCCGGATCATGCCATTGGTGGACCGCACGCGGGTAAACCGTCGCCTGAATTCCTGGTCCGCATTATACGCCGCCAGACGCACATCGAGCGGCAACACCCGGACCTTCTCCAAAATCTCACGTATGCGCCGTTCCGCCTCCAGAGGCAGGGCGATGATCAAAACGTCAATCTCCGCCAGCCGCGAAAACACCACCAGGTCATCCACATTGCCAATCTTCGGTATGCCCATCACCACATTGGGCGAGCGCGCATCGGACCGGTCGTCGAAAATCGCCCGGATCTGGATGTCGTTTTCCTCGTTGCCGTTGAGCGTCCGGATCAGTTCCGCAGCCCCGCTGCCGCCGCCCACCAGCACGCCCCGCCGTTCGGTCAGGCCGTAATCCAAAATCCCGTTCGCCAGCCACGACAGACAGGTCCGCGCCGGCACAACCACCAGTGGAAGACAGATCAGCGCCGCCAGCACCTCCGCAAAAAACGGCCCGTCACGCAAACCAAAGGCCGACAGCAACACCAGCCCCGTCACGGAGGCAAGCATGATCCAGCCCGAATTCTGCAACACCTCGCGAAATGCCTGAAGCTGATACCGCCCCACAAGCCGCAAAACCAACACGGCAAGCAGCCCGACCAACACCCCGGTCGCCGCAGAGGCCAGGGCCGCATATCCGGACCCCGCCGCCATATAACCCGCGAACCAAAGCGCCAGAGCCACGCTCACCACATCCAGCGCCCCGGCAAACAAAAACACCGGCAAAGGCGACATGGCCGGTTTCCGCAGGCTCAGCGCAATCTGCCGGGCGGTCTCACCCAGACTGCCGTTACCGCCCTGGCCCTCGGGGGGCTCAACACTGTCGCTTTTCAGGATTTCACTCTGTTTCATACCGGACCCAGGGTGCCGTCGCACCAGTAAATAGACATTCCCACGCGCATTCCTGCCTGTGCCGCAGCGCAGCACCATCGGCCCCTTATTCACGCAAGGGCTGAATTTTCCCTAAACCCTGCACCGGCATTTTGCCCATTGACGCGGCACCAGCCTGTGCCACTTTGCGCCCATGTCCCAGGAACAGATCACACTCTTCGCCATTCTCGCCGCCACCGTGGCCATGTTCGCCTGGGGCCGCTGGCGGCACGACATGGTGGCGATGGGTGCGCTGCTGACCTGTGTTCTGACCGGACTGGTTCCCTCGGAGGAAGCCTTCGCCGGATTCGGCCACCCCGCCGTCATTACCGTGGCCGGCGTTCTGGTCCTGAGCCGCAGCCTTCAGAATTCCGGCGCCGTGGACGCGCTCACACGGAAAATCCTGCCCTCGGACGCCACGCCACTCACCATGATCGCGGGCCTGACGACAATCGCCGCAGCGCTTTCGGGCTTCATGAACAACGTGGGCGCCCTGGCCCTGCTCATGCCCGTGGCAATAAAGGCCGCCGAGAAACTCGACATGCCCCCCGGCCGCCTGCTGATGCCGCTGGCCTTCGGCTCGATCCTGGGCGGCATGACCACCCTTATCGGTACCCCGCCCAACCTCATCGTCTCCGGCTACCGGCAACAGACCACCGGCCAGGCCTTTTCCATGTTCGATTACGCCCCGGTCGGCTTCACCGTGGCGGCCGTGGGTGTCCTGTTCATCATCCTCATCGGCTGGCGCATCGTGCCCGTCCGCAAACGCGCCGGTGTGGAGGGGTTCACCTCCGGCGCCTACGTCACCGAGGCTTTGGTGGGCGAGGGTTCCTCCTCGATCGACCGCACCGTCCGCCAGATTGAGGAGGCCGTGCCCGATGCGCATCTTCAGGTTCTGGCCGTCGTTCGCCGGCAGGTCCGCCTGCGCGCCCCCCGCCCCGGCCTGACCGTCCGCGAGGGCGACATCCTGATTGTCGAATGCGAACCGGCGGTCATGACCAACGCGCTGAACAGCCTCGACCTTGCCCTCTCCGCCACCACCCCCGCCCAGCAGGCCGAGGAGGAGGAAGAGGAAAAAGCCGAAAACGGCGAGCCCGAGACGAAAGAGACCGACACCGACGAACCGTCCGAACCGCGCGAGGTCGCCGTCGATGACGACCACACCTCGCTCGTCGAACTGGTGGTTCCGCCAAACTCCATCCTGATCGGCCTCTCAGCCCAGGGCGTAAACCTCCGCGCCCGCTTCCACATCAGCCTCGTCGCCATCTCCCGCCAGGGTGTCCGCAGCGTCGGGCGGCTGCGCACCACGGCCATTCAGGCCGGTGACGTGCTCCTGCTGCACGGCTCCGATGAGGCGATCTCGGAATTCGCCACGGATTTCAGCCTTCTACCCCTCGCGGGGCGTGAACTCCGCCTCAAGGACAACCGCCAGATGCTGCTCTCGGCGGGTATCCTGCTTGCCTCGGTCCTCGCCGCCGCGACCGGCCTGCTGGCCGCGCCCGTGGCCTTCATTGCCGGGGTTCTGGCCTCCATGGTCACCCGCGCCATCCCGCTGCGCCAGGTCTACGAGGCCATCGACTGGCCCGTGATCGTGCTCCTCGCCTGCCTGCTGCCCGTGGCGGGTGCCATGCTCTCAACAGGTGCGGCGGATGTGGTCGCAAACGTTCTGGTGACCAAAATCGCCTGGGGCAAACCCGTTCTGGCACTCGTGCTGATCCTGATCGTTACCATGACCCTCTCGGACATTATGAACAACGCCGCCACCGTCGCCGTCATGGCCCCCATCGCCTGGGGCTCGGCACAGGCGCTCGGCGTCAACCCGGACGCGTTTTTCATGGCCGTGGCTATTGGGGGCTCCTGCGCCTTCCTGACGCCGATCGGGCACCAGAACAATACACTGATCCTGGGACCAGGCGGTTTCAGGTTTGGGGATTACTGGAAACTCGGACTGCCGGTGGAGATCATCGTCACCGTCGTATCAGTTCCGATGATCCTTCTGGTCTGGGGCCTCTGAGCCGTTCACCTCGACGGCGGCAACGCCCAGCCGGTCAAGCTCCGCCCTGAACCCTGTCGAGGCGATCCGGGCCGAGGTCAGCAGAACATCGCGACCGGTACCGGCCCGCGCCTGCGCCGACATGCCCGCCAGAACCACCAGAACATAGTCCGCCAGTTCCGACGCCGCCTGCGGGGCCTGATGCGAAATCCAGGTCACCAACTCGTCATGCAGTTCCGAATGAGCCTTGTCCGTCAGGGCACAGGCCTCCGGATCGCCACAGTTGCGCGTGCCCTCCATCACAAGGCACCCACGCGCCGACGGGTCGGAGGTATAGGCCCGCGCCGCGGACTCAAACAGCTTCTCCGCCGTTTCAGCCAGCGGACTGTTGCGGCAGCACAAACGATGCACGAAACTGCCGTCATGGGAGCCATAGCGCTCAAGAACCTGGGCCAGAAGCGCCTTCTTGCTGCCATAGGCCGCGTAAAAGCTTGGGGGCTTGATGCCAATCGCCTTGACCAGTTCGGCCACACCCACGCCGTCATAGCCGCGTTCACGGAACATGCGCCCGGCAACCTCGATACCCTTGTCGATATCGAATGCTCTTGGCCGTCCACGGGCAGACGAACGTTTGGAACAGGGCAACACGAACCTCCGGTCATTGGCTGGCAGATTGCTGACTGAAGCAAATTTAAGGCCGAAAACGTGTTTAACAAGGCCCAAGAGGCAATCAGCCCGTCCCGACGCAGCGTGGTTTACCGATTGTGCAAAAGGATTTGTAAAGATTTGAACACTCTGGAGCGGTCCATCGCGGTGCGTCGGTCCCACAACCCGGCAAAGGGTCAAAAACGCGGCGCACCCGGCTCATACGGTGCCGAAACCTGATCGGTTACGGACGTCTCAGTAGCAGTATTTGCTGTATACCTCGGCGCGTGTGCCTGAACGGTCCGAGTGATACTTGTCCCAAAGTTCCTCGGCCGGACGGCGGTTACACACCACCAGATGCCGAAGTTTTGCCCGAAACTCACCATCGGACAGTGTGGGACGGCTTGCCTGCTCGGATATCAGTTCGAGAACCTCAGCCCGCAGACTTGTTTGCTTTGGCACCCTTGCAACGTCGTAATCTAAGGGCATCTCATGCCTCCTTTCCACTGTAAGGAAGCTAACACCCAAAAGGTTAATCTTCAGTGATCGCAGTTACAAAAGGGTCTTAAAAAAGTGAAAACACCACCCCCCGAAATGGCCAAAACACCGCGGAACGCAACTGAAACATCCTGCTAAAAATACAAACAATTTTTCTCAAATCCCCGGCTACTCAGCCATTTCCGACATCAGAAAAACCACGCAGGCGCCTCAACACGCTCACTGATTCCCGTCCAAGCACCATCCGTTCGCATCCTGTTCCCTCCGCATCACCTTCCGCCGATAACCCCACCGCCCAACCGCAGCGACAGATGTGGCAACATTTTCCACTTTCAGGCCCCTACACCCCATAAATCTTTGAACACACGCCGTGTTCCTGGCTGGTTGCAAAGGCGACCGGGCAAAGGCATATAAGCCAGAGCAGTCAGGGAACCATTTCATGAACTATCTCGACTTTGAAAAAGGTCTCGCGGAAATCGAGGGCAAGGCGGAGGAACTCCGGGCGCTCGGTCGCACCAATTCCGAAATGGATGTGGAACAGGAAGCCGCGGCGCTTGACGCCAAGGCGGACTCGCTGCTCGACGAGCTCTACAAGGACCTCAACCCATGGCGCAAATGCCAGGTTGCACGGCATCCCGAGCGCCCCCACTGCATCGACTATATCGAGGCCCTGTTCGAGGAATGGACCCCGCTGGCCGGTGACCGCAACTTTGCGGATGACCACGCCGTCATGGGCGGCCTCGCCCGGTTCCACGACCGTCCCGTCATGGTGATTGGCCACGAGAAGGGCAACGACACCAAGTCCCGCATCGAGCGCAATTTCGGCATGGCCCGCCCCGAGGGCTACCGCAAGGCCATCCGCCTCATGGACATGGCCGACCGCTTTGGCCTGCCCGTCATCACGCTTGTCGACACGCCTGGCGCCTATCCCGGCAAGGGCGCGGAAGAGCGCGGCCAGTCCGAGGCAATCGCCCGCACGACCGAGAAATGCCTGACCATTAAGGTACCGCTCGTCTCCGTCATCATCGGTGAGGGCGGCTCCGGCGGGGCCGTGGCCTTCGCCACCGCGGACCGGCTCGCCATGCTGGAACACTCGATCTATTCCGTGATCTCGCCCGAGGGCTGCGCCTCGATCCTGTGGAAGGATGCCGAGAAAATGCGTGAGGCGGCCGAGGCACTGAAACTCACCGCACAGGATCTAAAGGGCCTTGGCGTCACCGACCGCATCATTCCCGAACCCCGTGGCGGCGCCCAGCGCGACCGCGACGCCGCCGTGCAGAGCGTTGGTCAGGCCATCGCGGAAATGCTCACGGAAGTGTCGGGCATGAACGGCGACGACCTGCGGCACGCCCGCCGCCAGCGTTACCTAAACGTCGGAACCCGCCTGCCGCTGTCGTAGGACCGCAGGAACACGCGGGCCGGGATCAAACCCGGCTTCACGCATCAGACGGTCGGAATTCTCCTCGACCGTATTTTCCATCTCGACCATGAACTCGCCGATCTTCATGCCCGGCGGCATCGGCTTGAGGAACTCCACCACGGCCGTACCAGGCCGCCGGTATATACTGTGCCGTCCCCAGAACACGCCCACATTGGTCGCCACCGGCACGCAGGGTTTGTGCATGCGCCCATAGAGCACACCCGCCCCGACCTTGTACGGCACCCGCGCATCCGGTGCCACACGCGTCCCCTGCGGATAGATCACCAGCTGTCCCGGCGCGGAGGATTTCTGCGACACGTGATTGACCATGTCGTTCATCGCCTTCGACTTCTGCCCGCGATGCACCGGCGTCGACCCGATCCGCAACGCATAAAGACCCAAAATCGGCGCCCAGCGCAGTTCCTTCTTCATGACAAACCGAACCCGCGGCAGGGCATGGGCCAGCATAATGATATCGAGAAACGACTGGTGCTTGGAGCAGACAATCACCTCTTCCGTCGGCACCTCCCCCCGGATCTCCGTCTTAAGTCCACAGATCACCCGCAACAGCCACAGAACCGTGCGGCAATAGGCGTGAATGCTCCAGTACGCCCCACCCACCGACCAAAGCGCCAACGGAGCGCACAGAATGCCCATCACCAGCATCAGACCGTAGAGGAAAAAGTCAAAGATCAGGGATCGGATCAAAAGCATTCAAATCCGGCCTTTCTCAAAAGTTACGCCGCAGCCACCGCCGCACAGTAACGCCTGCGCCCGCCCAGGCCAGCAGAAATGCCACCAGAGCAACCAAAGGCAGCCAGATCCATTCCCAGCCGACCGGCGCAATCCCAACGAGGAAAAAGCCCTGCTCACTGCCCTGGGGCAGCATCGACACCAAAATACCGGCCAGAGCCGTGCCAGCCACAATCCAGACAGCCACCGTTTTCAGCAGATCACGGCTGATGCCCCGCGCGACCTCGCCGTCCTCCGCGCCGAGGCCATAAATCACGCCAATATCCCCACGGTTCTCCGCCAGCCGCAACCGCACCGCCTGCACGATCACGCCCATGAACACGGCGGTCAGCAGGATCAGCGCAAAGCCGGAAAACACCATGAGCCACCGCGCAGTGAAAATCAGAGGCAGCCATGTCGACCGGTGATCGTCAAACACCGACCCAGGGGCCGCAGCATCCAGCGCCGCCCGCAGGCCGTCCACATCCAGCACGGTCCGGTCCGTCTCCACTTCCATGAGGAGCGGCAGGGGCAGGCTGTCGAGCGACACATCCGCACCAATCCACGGCTCCAGAAGCCCGCGCTGTTCCTCTATATCGATCATCCGGACACCCAGAACCCCCGGCGTGTCCCGCAAAATCTCCAGCGCGGCCCGCGAATGTTCCTCCACCAGCGTCGGGTCGCCCAGAATTTGCAACGTCGCCGCCTCTGACCGGCCACCGCCCCAGGTTTCCGCCAGACGCGCCGATGTCAGGCCAAGGCACAGCAGCAGCACCGCAAAAAATGCCAGAACCGCACAGGCCAGCGCCAGCGGCGCCCGCTCCCGGCGGTTCGCGGCCCGAAACGGCAATACGGGGGCGGCCCCGGTCCCAAACGGAACGGAAAATTTCATGCGTCATCCTCCGCCGGACGGAACCCGTCCCCGGTCAGGAGCAGCCGCTCCACCGGCACCAGCTTCGCCGCCTCCCGCGCGAACTGATGGTCCTGGGTGGTCATCAGCACCGCCTTGCCCATCCGGTTCAACTCCACCAGCAGCCCAAGCAGCGACCACGCCGACGCGTCATCCAGCCCGTTGCAGGGATCATCGGCCACAATCATCTCCGGATCGCGGATCACCGCCCGCGCCAGCGCCAGATGCTTGCGCTCCGACACCGACATTTCAGGCGGCATCGCCTCCTGTCGGCCGCCGAGCCCAATCCACTCGAACAGCGCATCCAGATCCTGCCGCCGCCCCGCCGGATCAACACCCGCCGCCCGAAGCGCCAGCGCCACATTGTCCCGTGCGTTCAGGTGATCGAGAAACCGGCAGTCCTGCGCCAGGATCCCGTATCTGCGCCGCAGATCCGCAACGCCCCTGCGATCGGCCCGCGTGACAATACGCCCGTCGTGCAGAACATGGCCCAGCACCGGGTCCAGTTCGCCGATACAAAGCCGCACCAGGGTCGTCTTGCCCGCACCCGAGGGACCAAGCACGATACAGAACCCGCCATTGCCGATACTGAGGTTGAGTTTCCGTAGAAAGCCGGTCTGGCCATACCGAAATCCCGCGTCCTCCAGTTGAATCACTCTTTCCTCCGACGCGATTTTCACGAGTTATAACGTCGCAGTTTCCCGGTGCAACGCCTCCTGCCTTGGAAACCTGGAAGGTGATCGTTAGAACAAAACAAACGATTCGGCCGACCCCATAAAAAATTTAACCAGGGCGGCCAGTGGAGCGGTAACGGAATGTATCTGGTCTGTCCAAACTGCAATGCGGAGTACGAGGCTCCGGCTGGAATGGTGCCTGACGGGGGCCGTCACGTTCAGTGCTCCGCCTGCCACACCCGCTGGTTTGCCACCAACCGGCGTGAGGCCCGGCTTACCGAGGAAAAGGAAATCCTCAAACGCCTCGAGGCCCGCGCACCACACCTGAAGGTCGTCCACGACCGCCAGGACGCGAACGACCCCGTCACGGATGCCGAAACGGTCGAGGATACGGCCGTCGAGGCCCCAATGGTCGATGACACCTCCCCGGAGCCGAAATCCGGGGCCGAGCCGGAACCCAAAAGACCGGAACCGGCCCCGGAAACTGCTGTCGAAGAGCCGAAACCGGAGCCGAAAAAGCCCGAACCGGCCGAAGCCGCCAAAGAGGAAAAACCGGACACCACGCCCAAGGCCGACTACACTACCAGCGAAAGCCATGTGGACCCGGCCGACCTTGAAAAATTCATGTCCCAGAAGGTGGAAAACCCACCCAAACCGGACCGCAAACGTCTCGAGCCCGCGCCCACCTCGGTCATGGGAACGCCGGCCAAACCACGCCCAAAACCCGAACCTGTCGAAGACACTGTCAAGCCCGAGCAGGACGCAAAACCCGCCGAGCCCAAACCCGAACCGAAAGAGGCCGCGGAAAAACCCGCCGCCACGCCAGAGGTCGACTCAGGCGAAAACACCGGCTCCGAAGAGAAAAAAGCCAAAAAACCTGACGGCGAAAAGCCCAAAAAATCCGCGACCTCCAAACCCAAAGAGGAATCCCGCGACAAGGCCAAAGCCGAGGACAAACCGGCGAAACCAAAGTCCAGGGGCAAGAAGAAGAAACGCAATAAATCCAGCGCCCGCGACGCGGAAACCAATGCCGCCGCCCGCGAAACCGAAAGCCTCGCCTCACTGATTGCCGAAGAACCCGAAGAACGGGAGGAAAACCGCTTCCTGCGCGGCTTCGCCGTTCCGGTCGCCGGTTTCGCGCTCCTTCTGATCCTCTACGTGATTGCGGGCTTCGTCAGTTCGGATTTCCCGGCCGTCGGCCCGGTTCTCGCAGGGCTGGAAGAGGTCGTCGACGGCTTCCGCCGCGCCATGGCCATCGTCTTCCCCAAGGAAGGCTGACGCCTTTACGCCCTAAAACCGGTCCAGCAGCCGCTTGAGGTAATCAAGCTCAATCTGCGGCCGCGACTGGTCACCCGACCGCCGCCGGATCTCATCCAAAAGCTCCCGCGCCCGTGCCGCCGAATCCGCGTCCGGCAGCATATGCTCACGCGTGCCAACCGGTCCATCCGCACCGAACGACCGGCCCAGCGGGTCAATCGACTGGTTGTTGCCGAAGGGTCCGGTGCCATTGCCCTCATTGCCCTGCCCCTGACCCGCGGCCTGGCGCTGATCCTGGGCAAACTCGCCAATACCGTCGCGCAGCGCATCAATCGCGTCGGACTGGTTGTCGAGCGCCCCGGACAGATCGCCCTGCGCCAAATCGTCCGCAGCCTGGCCCATGCTTTCCTCCGCATCGCGCAGCGCCTGGCGCGTATCCTCACCCGCGATGCCCGGAAGCCCCTGACCAAGCCCCTCTACCAGATCACGCAGCGCCTGCTGCCTTTCGCTCAGACCCTGGGCTGTCCCACCCTGGGAACCACCCGGCTGTTGCCCCTGTTGACCCTGGCCCTGGCCCGGCTGACCTTCGCCGGGCTGCTGGCTCTGCCCAAACTCGCGCTGCAATTCCTGGAAACTCTCATCCGCCAGACCCTGCTGCTGGCGCAGTGCATCCATCATTTCCTGCATGCTCTGGTCGCCCTGGCCCTGCTGACCCTGACCACCGCCCTGGGCGAAGCGCATCTCCATGTTGTCGAGCAGCTGTTGAAGCATGTCGAGCAGCGCCTCGGCCTCCGCCCGGCGTCCCTGCTCCGACAGCTCCTGAATACGGTCCATCAGTTCCTGGATCTGGTCCTGCGACATGCTCTGGCCCGGATCACTCTCGGCCATCTCCATGTCGCCCCGTTCCAGGGCCTCGCGCGCCATCTGCTCCATGTAGTTCCGCGTGGCGTCGCGCAGCTCATCCATCAGCTGCGCAATCTCCTCGTCGGACGCGCCATTGCGCAGGGCCTGCTGCAACCGCTCCCTGGCCCGCGCCAGCCGCTCGGCCGCATCGCCCAGGCTTCCATCCTCCAGCAGCATCGCGGCCTTCCACAGCGCGTCCTGAACCTCTTCCCGGACGCCCGGCACATCCCCGGCATCCACCGCCACCGACAGACGGCGCAGCGCCGTCCGCGTGATCAGATACGCGCTGGCATTGTGGAAAAAATCATCAGGCCGGTGCGTCACGGCGCGCAGCACCTGTTCCACCCGTTGGCCGTTCTCAACCGACCACATCAGGTCCCGGCGAAGCTCCGCCAGGGCCGCCGCCATCGGATCATAGAAATTCTTGCCCGGCATGGACGCCACCGCCACATCCGCGCCACCCGTCTGCCCCGCCGCATCGGTCGCCGTCAGCCGGATCGTCACGGGAAGACCAACCCAGGCGTGGGTCGAGAAATCCTCCACCAGGGTCTCGCGGATCTCCTCCGACTGCCCCGACAGCGGCAGCGGCAGATCAACCACCAGCGGATCGCGCGGCTCCGGCTCCACCGCATTACCGTAGCGCCGGTCCACCGCGCCCAGATCCAGCGTGATCTCGGCCTGCGCCGTCTCCACGCCATAGTCATCCTCAGCCGCAAACGGCAGCGTCAGATCCCCACCGGTGCCGCGGGTCACCTCACCCGCCAGCTCAATGCTCGGCGGCGCATCGTCAATCACGCCGAAGGACCAGGTCCCAACCGTGTCGCCCGACCGGTCGAGCACCACCTCACCGGACCCGCGCACCTCGAACTCGGCAATGGCGATCCCATCCGCCGCCTCCGCGAGGGGTACCGCCTCCGCACCCGACACGGTTTCACTCAGGGCAAACCGCTCCGTACTGCCGTAAACCCGCAGCGTAACGACCGTGCCCTGCGGCACATCCACGGGCCCGTCACCGGAAATCTCAGGCATGTAAAGCGTCGGGCGCCCGGTATAGGCGGGCGGCTCGGCCCAGCCCTCGTATTCCGGCCCGGTCGCCGCAATCGCAGCGGGCTCCCGCGAGACACCGGCCACGATCGTCTCAACAACTTCCGTATTCCGCGCAAAAATCACCGCGGCGATCAGACACACCACCGCCGCCAGCCGCATTGCCCAAGGGTCCTGCCGCGACAGATTCAGATCCGCCGGAACCGCCCGCGCGCCACGGGCCACCGCCCGCATCCGCTCCATATGCACCGCCCAGACGGACTGCACCGCCGGGTCATCCCCGCCCAGCGCGGGCACGTCGCTCAGCGCCGCAAGCGGATGCCCCGGCAGGGTCCCGTCCAGACGCGCAACCGCATCGTCATGTGACGGCCAGTGAAATTTTCGAAAGCCCCAG
Source organism: Amaricoccus tamworthensis (assembly GCF_049800875.1). Lineage (NCBI taxonomy): Bacteria > Pseudomonadati > Pseudomonadota > Alphaproteobacteria > Rhodobacterales > Paracoccaceae > Amaricoccus > Amaricoccus tamworthensis. The sequence continues at coordinate 134,374 of NZ_JBNAFV010000005.1, forward strand.
ACCACCAGGCCCAGAATGACCAGAACCGCGACGACCATGAGCGAGAGCAGCTCCACCCGGTCCAGATCGGCCGCGGCCCCGAAGGCGATGGCGGACCAGAACACCGCCAGACACGCCCCCGCCGGCCAAAAGGCCCGCGCGAAGGACTCAAGAAACATGCCGATCCGCGTACGGCGGATGGCCCGTCTCGATTCAGGTGGCAGTTGACTGTCCCGCGACGTCGCCTCCACTGGTCTGTGAACCGGAGCCTACCCCCGGTTCTCGGTGATCCATTCAGGAACCGTATCGCGTTCGATCATCTCTTCATAGGTCGGTCTTGCCCTCACCACGGCAAATTGATCACCCGACACCAGGACCTCCGGAATCATCGGACGCGAGTTGTATTCCGACGACATTACCGCACCGTAAGCACCGGCCGAGCGGAACGCGACCATCTCACCCTCCGCCACCGGCGGCATGGGACGCGCTTTTGCAAAAGTATCCCCGGATTCGCAAACCGGCCCGACAATATCGATCTCCGCCGGCACAACACCCGCCGCGGGCTCGGTCACCGGCACGATATCGTGCCAGGCATCATACATCGCCGGACGGATGAGATCATTCATCGCCGCATCCAGAATCAGAAAATCCCGTCCCTCTCCGTTCTTGCGGTAGATCACGCTCGACACGAGAATACCGGCATTGCCCGCAATCAGCCGCCCCGGCTCGATCTCAATTTCACAACCCAGATCGCCTACCGTGCTGCGAATGACCTCGCCATAGTCGAACGGCAGGGGTGGCGCCTGGTTGCTGTTCTGCTGATACGGAATGCCCAAACCTCCACCGAGGTCCAAGCGTCGGATGTCATGCCCGTCGCTGCGCAACGCCCGCGTCAGCTCCGCCACCAGCGTAAACGCGGCCCGGTAGGGCTCCAGATCCACAAGCTGACTGCCGATATGCACGTCAATGCCCACGACATCGATCCCCGGCAGCGCCGCCGCCTCGGCATAGACCTCCCGCGCCCGGGAAATCGGAATGCCGAACTTGTTCTCGGACCGGCCCGTGGCAATCTTCGCGTGGGTCTTGGCATCCACATCCGGATTCACCCGAATGGCAATCGGCGCGCGCACGCCCATGGACTGCGCCACCTCGCTCAACACCCGCATTTCCGGCTCGGATTCCACGTTGAACTGGCGAATGCCGTTTTCCAGCGCCAGCCGCATTTCCTCGCGCGTCTTGCCCACGCCGGAAAACACGATCTTTTCACCCGGCACGCCCGCCGCAATCGCCCGTCGAAATTCCCCGCCCGACACGACATCCATGCCCGCGCCGAGCCCCGCCATCAGGCGCAAAACGGCCATGTTGGAGTTGGCTTTCATGGCATAGCAGATGACATGCGGCATGCCTTTGAGGGCATCCTCAAAAACCTGGTAATGCCGCGTCAGTGTCGCGGTGGAATAGACATAGAACGGTGTACCAACAGCCGCCGCAATCTCCGGTACGGCGACATCCTCGGCGTGAAGCACACCGTTTTTGTAAAGAAAATGATCCATTGCGACACGACCCAGGAAAACAGAAGCGTCCAGTTAGCCCGCGTCGCGTCGTGGTTCAAGTCAGTCTACGGAGATATGGTAGATCTGCCAGACCCACCAGTCATCCGGCATGTCCGCCAGATCGGCGCGCTCGGCCCGCGGGAAAACAATCTGCGTCGGCCCGAAATTGCCAATTCCAAAATCCCGACCGTCACGGGACAGCGCCACAACACCACCCTTTTCGATCAGCTCGTCCATTGGAATATCGACCGCATACCCGTCCATCGCCTGAATGGTCACCATGTCACCCTCGGCCCCGGCCAGCTTCAGCACGTCCTCCACCGTCGGCCCGGTAAACTCGACCATCTCTCCCCCCTTTGGAAAGTCGGTCTTCACCGTCACCTGCGGCAGCTTGAGGAGCGTCTCGCGATCAACCTCCATCGCTTTGTCGAAGGAAATGTCATTGAACGAGAACAGCTTGTCGAATTCCGGGTCAACGGCACCGCGGTTCGCATTTTCCACGGAGCCGGTAATGGTCAGCAGCGTCGGACCTTCCGCCAGCGCGGGCGTCCCCAGCGCCAGCAGGGCAAGGGTCGCTCCGGTTGCAAGGTATTTTCTTGGAGTGGACAGCATCAATGGGCCTCATGTTCCAGGTTGCACGAACGCACACCGGACATCCCTGGGCCCGCCCGTCAGTCAGGCTGTTCCGAAACGGCCTCCGGAGCGACGGGGTCGCCCTTCCTACCGCAGGACACCGCAAGCAACAAAACGAGGCAGACCCCGATTAAGGTACGCCAGGGCCGCGTCACTTGAGAATATTCCTCCAGCGGGCAACCTGAGCGCGCACCTGATCCGGCGCCGTACCACCATAACTTGCCCTGCTCGCCACAGAGTTGTCTACTCCTAATACATCGTAAACTTCAGGTTTAATGTCAGAATGCACGGTTTTCATCTCTTCAATACTGAGATCCGGCAAATCAACACCTTTGTCCTCGGCCATTTTTACCAGAGCGCCGGTTACGTGATGCGCGTCGCGGAACGGCATGTTCAGTTCGCGCACCAGCCAGTCGGCCAGATCCGTCGCGGTCGAGAACCCGGCCCCCGCGGCCGCACGCAGGCTGTCAGGGTTCGGCGCCATGTCCCGCACCATGCCCTCCATCGCCGCGAGCGCCAGCATCAGACTGTCCGCCGCATCGAAAACCTGCTCCTTGTCCTCCTGCATGTCCTTGGAATACGCGAGCGGCAGCCCCTTCATCACCGTCAACAGAGCCACCAGCGCCCCGTTGATCCGCCCGACCTTGGCCCGGATCAGTTCCGCCGCATCCGGGTTCTTCTTCTGCGGCATGATCGACGAGCCGGTGGAGAACCGGTCGGACAGCGTCACAAACCGGAACTGCGCCGAGGACCAGATCACCAGTTCCTCGGCAAACCGCGACAGATGCGTGGCACAGATGCTCGACGCCGACAGAAACTCCAGCGCGAAATCCCGGTCACTCACCGCATCCAGGCTGTTCGCCATCGGCCGCTTAAAGCCAAGCGCCTCCGCCGTGGCATAGCGGTCAATCGGGAAGGACGTCCCGGCCAGCGCCGCCGCACCCAGCGGGCTCTCGTTCATGCGCACCCGCGCATCCCGCATACGCCCCAGATCGCGGCCAAACATCTCAACATAGGCCATCATGTGATGGCCCCAGGTTACCGGCTGCGCCACCTGCAAATGGGTGAAACCCGGCATCACCATGTCCGCGCCAGCCTCGGCCTGCTCGACCAGCGCCCGCATCAGCGCCTCCAGCCCGTTGGCCGCCGCATCACACTGGTCCCGCACCCACAGCCGGAAATCCGTGGCCACCTGGTCATTGCGCGACCGTCCGGTGTGCAGCCGACCGGCAGGCTCGCCAATGATCTCCTTGAGCCGCGCCTCGACATTCATGTGAATGTCCTCCAGCGCCTTCGAGTAGGGAAAGCCGCCCTCCTCGATCTCTGACAACACCGTGAGCAGGCCTTCCCGAATGGCGGTGGCGTCGCTATCAGTGATAATTCCGGTGGCTGCGAGCATCCGCGCATGTGCGCGGCTCGCCGTAATGTCCTGGGCCGCAAGACGTTTGTCGTAATCAATGGACGCGTTAATCGCCTCCATGATGGCGTCCGGTCCGGCAGCGAAACGGCCGCCCCACATTGCGTTGGAAGTCTTGTTGTCAGTCATGCCTCAATCCGCCAGATCCGGGAAAGTCCGAATGAACCGTCTGTCCACCCTGATTTGCGCCATGCTCTACACCGGGCTGGCCGCCTTCGCAAACCCTGCCACGGCACAGGTGCTGACCCCCGATCAGAAAACCGAGGTCGAGGCCCTGCGCGAGGGCGAAATGCGCAAACTCATCGTGCATTCGGAACCCGAGGACCTGCCCGCCGAGCCCTACCTCGACAAGGATGGCGGCGAGATCCGGATCTCCGAGTCCAACGGCAGCATCCGTCTCGTAAACTTCTGGGCGACCTGGTGCGCCCCCTGCCGCGTCGAAAAACCCTCCCTCGACGCGCTCCAGCAGGACATGGGCGGGCCCGAGTTTGAGGTCATCGCCATCGCCACCGGCCGCAACGACCTCGCCGGGATCGACCGCTTCAACGAGGAATACGGCATCACCGCACTGGCCACCCGGCTCGACCCCAAAAGCAAACTGGCCCAGGCCACCCATGTGCGCGGCCTTCCCGTCACCATTCTCGTCAACCGCGAGGGCCAGGAAATCGGCCGCCTCACCGGTGGTGCCGACTGGAATTCCGACAGCGCAAAGGCAATCATCACCTACCTGACCGAACTGGAGGGTCAGACCGGGTAGAACCGGCGAGTACGCTTATGCTCGTTTTTTAGTCAAACTCATGTAATTACAAATGTTCTGATTCAAGGATACTTAACGGACCTGACCTTTACCTGCGGGCAATACCGGCAAAAACGCCTTTGCTTCCCCCTCAAGGATCAGGAGACACCCAATGAAGTTTCGCTTGGTAGCCGCCGCAGCCACCGCCTGCATCGCGGCATTCAGCCCCATGGCAAACGCCAGTGAGTATGACGACCAGCTGAAATCCCTTGTTGAGGCCGAACTGCTCGGCTGGCTGAATGACCCCGAACTCATCAGCGCCCTGAAAGCCCAGAACGAGGAGCACGCCGGCCTCACGCAGAGCGACATCGACGGCATGGACCAGACCTGGCGCGCCGAGGTCGGCTCGTCCAGCACCACGATGATCGACGGCGTTCTCTCCCGCACCGCTTCCGTCCACCTCGCCGAGAAACAGGAAGCCAGCCAGGGCCTCGTCACCGAGGTCTTCGTTATGGACAACCGTGGCCTGAACGTCGCCCAGAGCGCCGTCACCTCCGACTACTGGCAGGGTGACGAGGACAAGTTCCAGCAGAGCTTCGGCAACGGCGCCGGCGCCATCCATATCGGTGAGGTCGAACTCGACGAGAGCTCGCAGACCTACCAGAGCCAGGTTTCCGTCGCCATCGCCGACCCCGACAGCAACGAGGTCATCGGCGCGGCCACCTTCGGCATCAATCTCGAAATGCTCGAGTAAGATCACACCATCCAAAGCCCGTGGGCGAGTGCGTCCGCGGGCAATCCACCGGCACAAACGCCCGTGGCCTGGAAATACCTGCCTGTATTTTGGAAATACTAAAGTAACCAAACTCCGAAAAACCGGCCAACACACCCCCTAAAAACCGGAATTCGCCCAGATTTTAGACAATTTTTGGGCAGAAAACATAACACGGTTTATTGATACTTAACGCACACGGACCACTAACCATACTTAGACGGTTCCATGCGGTTAAGTCACGGATGATCAGGAGACCCACATGAAATTCGGTTTGTTTGCCTCCCTGGCGGCAGCCTGCGCCCTTGCCACGGTGTACACCGCCCACGCGGACGCCTATGGCGAACGTCTTGAGGACCTCGTCACAACCGAACTTCTCGACTGGGTTTACGACGAAAGCGTCATCGAGACACTCAGACACCAGAACGCGGCCACCCTCAACCTGACCGAAGAGGACATCGCGGCACTCGACCGCAAATGGCGCTCCGGCATTGACGCCCCGGAAAACGACCTGATCCAGGACGTGCTGAAACGCTCCGCCTCGATCCATCTCGCGGAACTCCAGGCCTCAAGCCGCGGTCTCGTGACCGAAGCCTTCATCATGGACAAACGCGGCCTCAACGTCGCCCAAAGCGCGGTCACCACCGACTACTGGCAGGGTGACGAGGTCCATTTCACGCAAAGCTTCGGCAACGGAGCGGACTCAATCTACATCGGTCAGGTTGAACTCGACGAAAGCTCGCTCGCTTTCCAGAGAACCGTCTCGGTCGCGATAACCGACCCCGACACCGCCGAGGTCATCGGCGCGGCCACCTTCGGCATCAACCTCGAACTGCTCGAGTAATCCAAGTACGGAGAGAGTACCATGGTTAGACTACCCAGGAAACGGAGTGACGCCGGGTTCGGCCTCGGAAAGACGCTGATCCTCGTGATCGTATCCGCGATACTGACGTCCGTCGTTACTCTCACCGCCTATTCCTCATGGCAGGAACGCCAGGCAATTGGCGCGGCCTTCGACAGCCGCTCCAGCGTCTCCACCGAACTGCTCGCCAGCACGGTTGGCGGCGCGGTCAAGTTCCGCAAGTCCGAAGACCTTCTGGGCTCGTTTGAGAGCTTCGCCGGCAGCTTCGGGGAGGATGTCACCTGGATCGCCGCCACCGACGCCGAGGGCAACGTGGTTGCCCACCTCCCCGCCGATCTGCCCGAGGGCACCGTGATCCCCACCAGCCCTGAAGCGGCAGCAGGCGACACGACCCTCGTCGTAGCCCCCGCCACCTTCGGCAAAAACAACGACACGGTCGGCATGGTCTCCGTCCAGTGGTCCAAAGCCGCAATGAACGCACAGAGCGTGAAACAGATCATCGCCCTGACAATCGGCGGCCTGATCATCGCGGCCGTCGCGGCGGCGGTCTCCATGCCCCTCGTCAACCGCCTCGTCGTAAAACCCGTGAACGACCTGAACGGCGTCATGCAGGAAATGGGCGCGGGCCACTATGACGTCGATGTCCCCCACCTCTCCAGCGGCAACGAAATCGGCTCCATGGCCCGCCAGACCGAGGCCTTCCGCAAAAAACTCGACGACGCCAAAGCCGCCGAGGCCCGCGAACGCGCAGCCATCGAACAGGCCGCCGCCGAGCGGGAGAAAATGCTAAACACCCTCGACACCGGCGCCGGCAACGTCGCCAAGGCCATCCTCGTGGGCGACTTCTCCAAACGGGTTGAGGCCAATTTCAGCGAACCTGTCCTCAACAGCCTCGCGGAAACGCTCAACACCGTCTGCGAGAAGGTCTCAAGCTTCCTCGATGAAACCGAAAAGGTCGCCCAGTCCGTCGCCCGCGGTGACCTCACCGTGACCTTTGACGGCCAGTTCAACGGCCAGTACGCGGTGGTGAAGCAGGCTCTGACCTCCACCGTGAAAACCCTCAACTCCACCATCGGGCGCCTGAGCATCGTCAATGACGAGATCGGAACCGCGGTCTCCAACGTGAACCACGCCTCCACCGACCTCGCCAACCGCGCCGAAATGCAGGCGGCCTCGCTCGAGGAAACCAACGCCACCATGCGCGACTTCTCCGACGCGGTCACGGCCAACGCCAAAAACGTCGCCACCTCCGCCGAACGCGCCAATGAGGCCCAGCAGAAAGCCGAGAACGGCAAGGGCGTCGTGGCGCGCGCCGTCAGCGCCATGGACAACATTCAGGAAGGCTCCAACAAAATCGCCGACATCATTTCGATGATCGACAACATCGCCTTCCAGACCAATCTGCTCGCTCTCAACGCCTCCGTCGAGGCCGCCCGCGCCGGTGAAAGCGGCAAGGGCTTCGCCGTGGTCGCCTCCGAGGTCCGGGCCCTCGCCCAGCGCTCGGCCGAGGCCGCCAGCGACATCAAAACCGTCATCGGCAACAACACCGCCAGCGTGGACGAGGGCAGCAGCCTCGTTAAACAGGCCGGTGAATCCCTCGACGGCATCATCGAGACCATCGAAATCGTAACCGGCGCCGTCAAACAGATCTCGGAACAGACCATCGACCAGTCCGACAAGGTCAAGGAAATCTCTTCCGCCGTCGGCCACCTCGATGAAACCACCCAGCGCAACGCCCAGATCGCCGAGGAAAGCTCAAGCCAGGCCAAACACCTCAACCGCCAGCTTGAGGAACTGACCCAGCTCGTCGCCTACTTCACCTGCGCCGCCGGTCTCGTCGCAGAGGAACCGGAAACGGAGATGGAAACGGTCGAAACCGAACAGGACGACGACGCGGAAGACTTCAAACTCTCCGCCTGATCACGCCACCTGCCGCCGGCCACGCGGGCGGCAGGCCGCACCACTCAGTCGTCGAGAATCCTGGCCTCCTCGACCAGCATCACGGGAATACCGTTGCGAATGGGAAACGCCCGGTTGGCGCCCTTGGAAATCAATTCCTGGTTCTCAAAATCATAGACCAGAGGCCCACGGGTCAGCGGACACACCAGAAACTCCAAAAGCTTCCGGTCAATCCTGTTCCCCACCCGCGTTTCCGCCGGCACGTCGTCGTCCGTTTCGCTCACTGAACCTTCCCGTCATCCCCACCGCCGCGCACGGCAAATTCCATCAGCGTCACCAGGATCTCCCGCCGGTCCGCGAGCGTCGGCGCCTCCAGCAGCGCCTGCTTTTCCTCAAGCTCAAACGGGCACATGATGGCGAGGGAGTTGATCAGCAACTCCTCATCCGCCTCCTTCATGGCGTCCCAGTCGGACGACAGCCGGTTCTTCTCAAAATACTTCGACAGCGACCGCAAAAACGCCGGACGGTCAAACCCCTCATCCGGCGGCTCCCGCCCCAGATCGCGCTCAAAATCCGACCAGTCGACACTCGAGCGCAGATAGGGGCGAAACCCGTCCTCAACTTCCCGGATGCGAAACCGCGAAATGCCCGCCAGCGTCACCAGATACCGCCCGTCCTCGGTTTCCTGCATCGCCGTCACCCGCCCTGCACATCCAATCCGGTGCAGGGCCGGCGTTGACCCCTCCTTCTGATGGGCCAGCGGCTGAACCATCCCGATCAGACGGTCATCCGTCTTGAACGTGTCCTCCAGCAACGCGAGGTAACGCGGCTCAAAAATGTTCAGCGGCAGTCTGGCATGGGGCAGAAGAAGCGCCCCAGGCAGGGGAAAAACCGGAATGGTCGCGGGCAGATCGGCCAAGCTGAACGTTTTTACCATACGGAACGGTGTCCTCCGGGTCGGTGTTTCGGTCCGGTCAGGCGAAAATCAGTGAGGACAGTTTCCGCCGCCCGTTCTTCGCAAGGTCGCTTTTTGGCCCCAGACTGTCAAATATCTTGAACAGCTGTTCCTTGGCCGCCGCGTCATTCCACTCGCGATCCCGCCGGAACAGTTCGAGCAGAGCCTCAACCGCCTCTTCCGGTTTGTCCTTCGCCATATAGGCAATCGCCAGATCAAACCGCGCCTGGTGGTTGTTCGGATCAGCTTCCAGCGCCCGCTCCAGCTCCGCCGTCTCTCCGGCATCGGCCCCGGCTTCGGCCAGTTCGATCTGTGCCAGAACACCCGCGATCAGCGGATCACCCTGCTTGTCCGCCGGCGCCATCTCCAGAATGGATTTCGCCCGCTCCAGGTCCTCCATGGCGATATACGCTTTCGCCATGCCCGAAATCGCGCCGAGGTTTTCCTTGTCTTCCGCCAGAATGGCCGAATAGGTCTGCGCCGCATCCGCAATCGCACCCTCGGCCAGCATCTCATCCGCGGCCTCCACGGCCTCTTCCAGACCGCCACCGCCGCCATTGCTCATGGATGCGAGCTTCTCGACAAACGCCTTCAGTTCCGCCGGGCTCTTCGCGCCCATAAAACCGTCCACAGGCTGACCGTTGACAAAGGCAAACACGGCCGGAATTGACTGGATCTGCATCTGCGCGGCGATGCGCTGGTTCTGGTCCACATCGACCTTGACCATCTTCACCTTGCCCCGCGCCGCCGTCACCGCCGCCTCAAGCGCGGGACCAAGCGTTTTGCACGGGCCACACCACGGCGCCCAGAAATCAACGATGACCGGAACCTCACGGGACGCCTCGACAACATCAGCCATGAATGTCGCCTCACTGCTGTCCTTGATCAGATCGGCCGTATCAGGCGGTGTCAGATTGATTTCCATGTGAATCGGTCCCCGTCAGCGTTCTCATGGCGCGGCAAACTAACACCCGCGCCGGTTTCGTGCTACAGGTGGTGCAGCCTCACGCGCAGGTCAAGGGCAAAGCGGCGGCGCTCAGGCCCCCGATGCCGCCTCAATCTCCGCCAACAGCTCACCATGACGCGCTACAAACCCCGCCCGCGTCTCGGACGGCGCCCGCAGCCTGAGTGGCATTGCCGCGATCTCCTCGGGCTTCGGCGCGGTGAAGAACCGGTTGGCCTCCGCATGGGTAAAGCCCGCAATCTGCACCGCCTCCATCCACGCGGACATCCGGTCCGCCCGCTTGATCTTCGCCTTGATCCCCTTGGGCAGAACCGGTGGCAGCCCGAAGCGCACATGCACCGCCGCCGTCAACCGGTCATCGAGCTCGGCATAATCCGCGCCCACCGCCGCCTTCACCGGCGAGATCATGTCGCCGATCACGTATTCCGGCGCGTCATGCAGCAACGCCGCCAGACACCATCGCGGCCCCGCCGTCGGGTTCGCGGCCCGGAAAATCTCCTCAACCAGCAGCGAATGCTCCGCCACCGAATAGGGATACTCCCCCGATGTCTGCCCGTTCCACCGCGCCACAAAGGCGAGGCCATGGGCGATGTCCTCAATTTCCACGTCCAGCGGTGACGGATCCAACAGATCCAGCCGCCGTCCCGATAACATCCGCTGCCAGGCCCGCTTCGCCAAGATACATCCCTCGAAAATGTCCGCAGAAGGCTGACTAGACCGACACCCGCCGGGTTGTCCAGTACCGCGGCACCCTGCGCGAAACCGTAATGAACCGGTATCTAATTTGAGCCCTTAAGAAAAAATCCACCAATAAGCTCAATAGGTTTTCCACAGTCCATTACATATTAAACCAAACGTCGTTCCAGAACCGCAGCAACCGCAGAGGCGACCATGTCCACGAGTACCAACAGTGAGTCCGACTTCAAACAGCGTTCCGGTGGTATGGAAAAACGTCTCGAATTCATGGGTATCGACGAACGGGCCAGCGCATCCATCCGCACGCTTGCCCCTCTGTTGGGGCGGGAAGTCCCGCGCGGCCTCGAAAAATTCTACGAAACCCTTCGCGCCACCCCCGAGGTCAGCCGCTTCTTCGCCGGCGACGCCCAGATCGGTCGCGCGCAACGGGCCCAGGCCAGCCACTGGACCAACATCCTCAACGGTGATTTCGGCGACGACTACCTCAGAAACGTCACCAAAATCGGAGAGGTCCACGCCAAAATCGGCCTCGAGCCCCGCTGGTACATCGAGGGGTACTCCCTCATCGTCGAACATCTGATCCGCTCAGCCATCGAGGAACATTTCGCCAAACCGGCAAAGCCCGCCAAACAGGGCTTCCTGCGTAAGGACACTCACGCGGACACCTCCAGTCCGGCCGACTTCGCCTACGCCCTTGCCAATGTGGTCAAGGCCGCGTTCCTCGACATGGACATTGCGATCTCCGTCTACGCGGAGGAGGCCGAAAAAGCCAAACGCGCCGAGGCCGAGGCCAAGGCCCGCGAACAGGAACAGGTCACATCCTGCTTCGGCGCGGCCCTCGACGCCATCGCACACAAACAGCTGGGCTTCCGCATCACGGACGACCTGCCGCCAGCCTATCACAAGCTCCGCGACGACTTTAACGGTGCTCTCGGGGAACTGGCCTCCACCATCGACGGCATCGATTCGTCGGTTGAAACCATCAACGCCCAGCTCGCCACAATCAGCTCATCCGCCGACGGCCTTGCCTCCCGCTCCGCCGAGCAGGTCGCCTCGCTCGAAAACACCGCCGCGGCCCTTGAGGAAATCACCCAGACCGTCCGCGAAACCAGCCAGCGCGCCGACGAGGCGGGCTCACTCGTCAGCGGCACAAAAACCGACGCCGAAAAATCCGGCGCCGTGGTCAGGGACGCCATCGAAGCGATGGAGAAAATCACCACCTCCTCGAACGAGATCTCCAAGATCATCACGGTCATCAACGACATCGCGTTTCAGACCAATCTTCTCGCCCTCAATGCGGGCGTCGAGGCCGCCCGCGCCGGTGAGGCCGGACGCGGTTTCGCCGTGGTCGCCCAGGAGGTCCGCAACCTTGCACAACGCGCCGCCGACGCCTCCCGCGAAATCAGCAGCTTGATCTCCAGCTCCGTCGAACAGATCCAGAGCGGCGTCGGCCTCGTCGACGCAACCGGCACCGCGCTCAGCACCATCTCCGGCCGCGTGCTCGAAATAAACGAACATATCGGCTCCATCGTCACGGCCACCCGCGAACAGGCCCTGACCCTCGATGCGATCAACGGTTCCGTCACCGAAATCGACCGCGGCAACCAGCACAACGCCAACATGGCCAACGACACCAGCGAGGCCACTGTGTCCCTCGTCGAACAGGTGCGCCACATCTCCGCCCTGCTTGAGGAATTCGACACCGGCAGGAACACCGCCACCGCTGGGCCCGAGCCCCTGCGCCGGGCCAGTTGAGGGAAAAACACCTGCACGCGCTCCCGACTCCGGCCGGTACCGTGTAGGTTGTCGTTTTGATACGGCACTGATAAAGCCCACCGGCAACGCACCGTAGCTGCCCGATGGAGCACCTCGCATGACCGCAGATTATATCGTCAAAGACATTTCCCTTGCAGACTTCGGACGCAAGGAACTGGACATTGCCGAATCCGAAATGCCCGGCCTCATGGCCCTCCGCGAGGAGTTTGGCGACAGCAAACCCCTGACCGGTGCGCGCATCGCGGGCTCGCTCCACATGACCATTCAGACCGCTGTGCTCATTGAGACACTCACCGCGCTTGGTGCTCAGGTCCGCTGGGCGTCCTGCAACATCTTCTCCACCCAGGACCATGCCGCCGCCGCCATCGCCGCCTCCGGCGTCCCGGTCTTCGCCGTGAAGGGCGAGACGCTCGAGGAATACTGGGACTACGCCGACCGCATCTTCGACTTCGACGAGGGTGCAAACATGATCCTCGACGACGGCGGCGACGCGACCATGTACATCCTGATCGGCGCACGGGTCGAGGAAGGCGAAACCGAACTTCTCGAAAACCCCGGCTCCGACGAGGAAATCGCCTTCTTCGCCCAGATCCGCAAACGCCTCGCCCGCTCCCCCGGCTGGTTCGTCGCGCAGCGCGAGAAAATCCAGGGTGTCTCCGAGGAAACCACCACCGGCGTCCACCGCCTCTACCAGCTCATGGAAGCCGGCCGCCTGCCCTTCCCGGCCATCAACGTGAACGACAGCGTCACCAAGTCGAAATTTGACAACAAATACGGCTGCAAGGAATCCCTCGTGGACGGCATCCGCCGCGCCACCGACACCATGATGGCCGGCAAAACCGCCGTCGTGCTTGGCTATGGCGATGTGGGCAAAGGCTCCGCCGCCTCCCTGCGCGGCGCCGGCGCCCGCGTCCAGGTCACCGAGGTCGATCCCATCTGCGCCCTTCAGGCCGCAATGGACGGCTTCGAGGTCGTGGACATGAACGAGGCCTGCTCAAAGGCCGACATCTTCATCACCTGCACCGGCAACCGCGACGTCATCACCATCGACCACATGCGTCAGATGAAAGACATGGCCATCGTCGGCAATATCGGCCATTTCGACAACGAAATTCAGGTGGCGTCGCTGAAAAACCACAAATGGACCAACATCAAGGACCAGGTGGACATGATCGGCTTCCCCGACGGGAAACGCATCATCCTGCTCTCCGAAGGCCGCCTGCTCAACCTCGGCAACGCCACCGGCCACCCGTCCTTCGTGATGTCAGCATCCTTCACCAACCAGGTCCTGGCGCAGATCGAGCTGTTCACCAAAGGCGACGAATACAAAAACGAGGTCTACGTCCTGCCCAAACACCTGGACGAAAAGGTCGCCCGCCTGCACCTCGCCAAAATCGGCGTGAAGCTCTCAACCCTCAGCGAGGAACAGGCCAGCTACATCGGCGTCACCCCCGAAGGCCCCTTCAAACCGGAACACTACCGGTACTGACCCATCAAAACGGCCGGTCCTGACCCAGGGGTCAGGGCAGGCCGGACCAGTGGTGGTCCTCACCTCCGGCGGCCTTTCGCACCGGCTGGCCGCCGCAATAGATGCCGTGACGCGCCTCGCTCACAAGTTCTTTCGCCGTCACCGGCCGTGACCAGTAATAGCCCTGACCGACCTCGACCCCAAAGGCGCGCAGCTGCACCAGCTGGTCGCGGGTCTCGACACCTTCGGCCACAACCCGCAGATCCATCCCCCGCGCCAGTTCCACGGTCGCGGCCACGATCGCCCGGTCCGGACGGTTGCGGCAGATGCCGGCCACAAAACTCTTGTCGATCTTGATCTCCGCCACCGGCAGCTTGCGCAGATGCGACAGGGACGCATACCCCGTCCCGAAATCATCCAGCGACAGCTCAAAACCAAGCTCGTTGATCGTGTCGAGCACCACCGGCGCCGAATCCGTCCCGCGCCCGACGAAGCACCCCTCGGTCACTTCCAGCACAACGGATCTGGGATCAATCCCCGCCTCCATCAGCGTGCGCAGATTGGCCAGCAGCTCATTGGGCGTCTTCAGGTCCAGCGGATGCACGTTGATCGCCACCCGGCCCACATTCACACCGTCCTCGTCCCAGGCCCGCATGTCATCGGCGATGCGCGCCAGAATTGACCGCGTCAGCTGCGGCAACAGGCCGCAATCGGCCGCCACCGGGAAAAACACGTCCGGCGAGATGCGCCCATCCTCGTGGTTCCACCGCGCCAGAGCCTCCACCCCGGCAAGCCGTCCCGCGAAAATATCGACCTTCGGCTGGTAAAACACCTCAATCTCATCCCGGTCGATCGCCTTGCGCAGCTCGCTTTCCAGCCAGGTGGTACGCTCCATCTCCTGGTTCAACTCCGGGCTGAACAGCACAAACTGCCCCCGCCCCAGCTCCTTGGCCCGTTTGAGCGCCGTGTCCGCGCGTTTCAGGATCTCCTCGGCATCCACACCATCCTCCGGATAGCGCGCGCCACCCACCGACGTCGCCGGGAACACCTGCCGCCCCTCAAGCTGCGCCACCTCGCAGACCTTGTCGATTATGCTTCTGGCTGTCGTATCCAGATCAACATCGGTCGGCCCATCGGGAATGATCACCGCAAACTCGTCACCGCCCAGACGGGCCACGAAAATCTCCTCCGCCAAAACCTCCCGCAGACGGGAACTGATCACCGCCAACAGCAGATCCCCGGTCGCATGGCCCAGCGTGTCATTGACGTTCTTGAACCGGTCCAGATCGAGCATGAAAACCGCAAACCAGGAGGCGTTTTTCTCCGCATTCGCGACCTCTTCCGCCAGACGCTCCACAAAGGCCGTGCGGTTGGGCATTCCGGTCGTGTGATCCACATAGACCATATGCGTCATACGCGCCTTGGTCGCCTTCACCTCGTCCAAAGCACCGGACAGGCTGTGCACCGACCGGTCCCGCTCCCGCGCCGTGTTCCCGGACTTTCGAGCGGCTATGGTAAGGTACACCACAAACATCACGGCAAAGACCGCAATGGGCCAGTATGCGGAGTAGGCGACAAACAGCCCGGTCAAAACCGGCGGCAGCACGGCCCCGGCAGCATAGCTCACACAGGCCGAAGTGACCCTGTGAAGCATGAAGGTCGCACCGGCGGTCATTCCCGTGGCGGCGCTGAACGTGATCATCTGATCATACCCGTCACCATGGATGATCGCGCCACATGCGATGATCCCCCAGGGCAGCCCACCACAAAAAGTGTAGAGCACGATCTTCCGCGTACCACGCGCCGAAACCGCACGGACCTCACGCGCCAGCGCCCGTTTGGTGCTGTAGTAGGAGACATAGCTGATCGAAAGCGTAAACAGGCACCAGAGCATCAGGTACGGGCTGCCGAGGTTCCCCCAGACCGCAACCGCGAGCGTCACGGCATTGACCGAACTCACAACGGAACCCGCACGGGACTTTTTGAGGACGGCTTTAACGTCCTCGACCCCAGGAATTTCCAGGAGCACGTCACGCACGCGCCCAAAGTAATCCGGCAGTACCATTCGAATTTCCCCACGACACCCTGTGTGCCCACCAACGGGGAACGTAGAAGGAACAAACTAAAATTCCCTTTCCGCGCCAACATGACGGTGCCCCCGTCACCCGGAAAATAGCAATCGTGGTTAAGCCCGATTAACCTTCTGATTTTCATACAATTATCAGGATCAAATTCTTGACTTTCACGACCAATCGTCCATATTGGCCCAATCGATGGCTGTGGCAAGAAACGCCCGCTTATCACCATCGTTTCCCCCTTGGCATTCCCCTTCAGTGGATTGTGTTGCACCAAAGGTCTTCGGACCTGCGGTAGTGCGCGCCTTCGGGATCTCGGAAAATGATCGGCGTAGAGCGGAACCCATTGTGGAGGTGGGGTCCTCCAGTGGTTCCGTATTTTTCGACCCCGGGTATTGGTTATCGGGCCGCACACATTGGTCGGAAGAACTCTTTGAGGGGGGCGTTCTTCCGACCATTTTTCATTTCACACCAAACGCGCAGTGGTTTGTATCATTGCAATCCTGGGATAGTCTTGATGTCCGGCGCAATTTTCAGCGCTGCGTACCGGGAGAGAATTATGACGTCACGTGAAAACTTTACTGAAGAGGAATGGTCCCGCGTCGTTGGCGCACCCATGCTCGCGGGCATCGCCGTCACCGCCGCCGACCCAGGCGGACTCTGGGGCGCCATCAAGGAAAGCACCGCCGTTGCGGGTTCCATCACCGATAAAAACGCCCCCGGCGGCCTCGTGGGCGAAATTATCGCCGAATTTCAGACCTCCGAAGGCCGCACCATGGCCAAAAACGCCCTTCATTCCGAGGTAAAGGGCAAGAAGCCCGAGGAAATTGTCGAAGCCGCCCTGCTCGAACTCGCCGCCATCTCGACTCTCGTGGCACAGAAAACCCCTGATGAGATCGAGGCCTTCCGCGCCTGGATCAATGAACTTGCCAACAACGTGGCCGAGGCCGGCACCGAGGGCGGTTTCCTTGGCTTCGGCGGCGTTAAGGTCTCCGACGCCGAAAAAGCCACCCTCGACCGCTTGGCATCAGCGCTGGCCTGAACCAGACTCCCTGGCCGGGTGGTTGGCAAAGCTATGAAAAGAGGTCGCGCCGCTTCAATCTTCCCGCCCGGCGGCACCGCCGGGCAGCGCCGACCTCCCCCATGGGAGGCGCTATCGCGCCCCCCGAGGTCAGCGATGCCCTCGTTTCAAAAGCGGAAACGTCGACGCCCGCGTAAACAGACCCGTCCCTAACATTAGGGACACACCCTCACCCCTTATACCCACCCAGCTCACACACGACCTTCCACTCCTCCGGCGTCACCGGCTGAACGGAAAGACGGGTGTTGTTGACCAGAACCATGTCGCTCAGCCGCGGATCACCCTTGCAGTCATCCAGGCTGACCGGCCGCTCAAACGACCCCACCGCCTTGATGTCCACGCATTCCCAACGCTCGTCATCGGTGGTGCTGTCCGGATGCGCCTCGGCACAGACCTCGACCACGCCCACAACCGATTTTTCCTTCTGAGACAGATAGAAAAACCCCAGATCCCCCAGCTTCATCTGACGCATGTTGTTCCGGGCCTGGTAGTTCCGCACCCCGTCCCATTCCTCGCCCTCCTCGCCCTTGGCGATCTGCTGTTCCCAGCTCCAGGTCGACGCTTCCGATTTGAAAAGCCAGTAGTTCATTCATGTGCTCCGGAAAAAATTCCGCGCCATCTAGAACGATTCGGACCGGGGCCGCAATCGCACCCCGGTCCGTCACCCGGCCACCACAGCGGCGGCCGGAAATCACAGCGTCAGGATCAGTACCCGACCGTCGCAGCCCCCGTGCGACGCGGATCGGACGAGCCAAGCAACAGACCGGCCTCACCATCAACCATGATCGACTGGGTCGAGCCCATGACGTCCTGAAGGCTGATCGTGTGACCCTTCGCCTCCAGGTTCGCGATGGTGTCGTTGCTGATGCCTTCCTCAATACGGATCTCATCGGGCAGCCACTGGTGATGGATGCGCGGCGCATGGGTCGCCTCGGCCACGTTCATGCCATGGTCGATCATGTTCATGATCACCTGCATCGTGGTCGTGATGATCCGCGAACCACCGGGCGAACCGGTCACCAGGAACACCTCACCATCTTTCTTCACGATGGTCGGGCTCATGGACGACAGAGGCCGCTTGCCCGCCTCAACCGCATTGGCGTCGCCACCGATCAGACCATAGGCATTCGGCACACCCGGCTTGGCCGCGAAGTCATCCATCTCGTTGTTCATCAACACCCCGGTGCCATCGGCCACCATGCCCGAACCATAGGAGAAGTTGATGGTATAGGTGTTCGAGACCGCGTTGCCGTCCTTGTCCACCACCGAGAAATGCGTGGTCTGGTCGCTCTCATAGGGCGCCAGATCACCCGGCTTGATCCCGCTCGACGGCATGGCGTGGTTGCGGCTGATCTGACCGCGCAGGAACGCCGCATAGTCCTTCGAGGTCAGCTCATCCACCGGCACATCCACGTAGTCCGGATCGCCCAGATACTCGGACCGGTCCGCATAGGCGTATTTCATCGCCTCAGCCATCAGATGGATCGTGTCGGAGGAATTATGCCCCAGATACCCGATTGGATACTCCTCAAGGATGTTGAGCATCTGCACGATATGCACACCCCCCGAGGACGGCGGCGGCATGGAGACAATCTCATAGCCCCGGTACGTACCCGTCACCGGCTCCCGGTCCACGGCTTTGTAATTGCCGAGGTCCTCAACGGTCATGCCGCCGCCTCCGGCCTGCACCGCGGCCGCGATCTTCTCGGCCGTCTCACCGGTGTAAAACCCGTCCACGCCCTGCTCGGCAATCCGCTTCATGGTCGCGGCCAGGTCGGCCTGGACCAGCGTGTCACCGGGCTGATAGAAGCTGCCATCCTCCTTGTAGAAGATCGCCTCCGAGGACGGCCATTTCTTTAGACGGCTTTCCAGGTTGATCAGACTGTCGGCCAGGTCCGCCGTCACCGTGATCCCGTTCTCCGCCAGATCAATCGCGGGCTGAATGACCTCGGCCAGGGTCATGGTGCCATATTTCTCCAGCACCATCTGCATGCCCGCAACCGTTCCCGGCACGCCAACGGCCTTGCCGTGGAAGCGCGACAGTTCCGACACCGCGTCGCCGTTTTCATCCAGGTACATGTCCCGGTCCGCCGTCGCGGGGGCCATCTCGCGGTAGTCAATCGCCCGGGTCTCGCCGCTTTCGGCGTCATGGACGATCATGAACCCGCCACCCCCGAGGTTGCCCGCCCGCGGCAACGTCACCGCCAGCGCCAGAGCCACCGCGACACCCGCATCCATCGCGTTGCCCCCCTGCTCCAGAATATCGAGCCCGATCTGCGCCGCCAGAGCCTCCTGGGCCGCAACCATGCCATTCTCCGCCCAGACCGGGTGATGCCGGTCCGACCCGGAATAAATCGCGGCCTCCTGCGCGGTCACCGCAACCGGTGCCACGGCAAGCGCCCCCGCGAGGGTCTTCCCAATCAGATGTTTCAAGGTTCTTCCTCCAGTAAAGTCAGGATTCAATCGTCCATCTTCAGACCCCGGCAGTCACCGGGCTCCTGGCCCTTTCCCCGCCCTGCCGGCGTCATGGGGTCAGTCAATCGGTTGATCGTGAAAGTGTCAATCGCCCCCCGGTGAACATTTCCCGACGCGGCGGGCGCACCGCCTCACGCCTCCGGTTCAGCCCGCGATTTCAGCCACTGAAACACCGCCTCGACCGCCGGACGGCGCGACGGGCCCTTTTGCGCCAACAGATAGTAATTCTGCTGCCTCTCCAGGATCTGCGGCATCACCTGCACCAGACTGCCCTCCGCAAGCTCCCGTGCCACCAGAAACCGGCTGATCAGCGCCACGCCCTGCCCCGCCACGGCCGCATCCACCGCCAGAGCCGCCTGGCTGAAGCGCAGCCCCCGCCGCCCCCGGTCCCGCAGGCCAAGCCGCTCAAAAAACTCCGGCCAGGCATCATGGCTGTCATGCAGACGCGGAAGCTCTAACAGTTCCTCACCACTCAGCGGCAACCCCCGCCCCTCCAGGATTTTGGGCGAACACACCACAATCACGTTCTGACGAAACAGCCGCACCACATCCAGCGTCGCCGCCGCCGGCGGCAGGCCCAGCCGCACCACCACATCCACGCCATCCGCATGAAAACTCAACAGCTTTTCCGTGGACAGCACCCGCAGCTCGATATTCGGATGCGCCGCCGCAAACTCGCCCAGATTTGGCACCATCCACCGCGCCGCAAATGTGGGCGGCAGACTGACCGACACCCGGTCGGGCTCGGCCATCACCCCTTCGGTCGCCATGCGCAGATCCTCAAACGCCGCCGCCACCCGCGCGTGATAGCTCCGCCCCGCGGAGGTAAACGCAAGCCCCTTCGGCAACCGCTCAAACAGCGGCATTCCCAGATGCGCCTCCAGCTGCCGCACCTGCTGCGCCACCGCCCCCTGGGTCACCCCCAGCCGGTCGGCCGCCGCCCGAAAATTCAGGTACCGCCCGGCTGCATCAAAGGCCCGCAATCCGTTCAGGGGAGGAAGTCTGTCCATGTGACAGTAGTATTCCTGCAGTCACGAAACATCAATTCTGAAGCGCAAACCGCGCCGCCCGCGCGTATATCGGCCTCAACACCACACCGCACAAACGGAGGCCACAGCATGTCGTCCCACACCACCAACGTCACCGCCGCACGGCCCACCCGGGACCGCATCACCTTCGCCGTGAAATGGATAGCCTCCGTAATCCAGATCCTGGGCTACGCGGCCACCGCCTTCAGCCTCACGCCCTGGAACCTTTACCTCTTCCTCGCCGGCGTCCTAGGCTGGTTCGCCGTCGGCATCCTCTGGAATGACCGCGCCATCATGCTCATCCACGCCGTAGCCCTCGCCGCCATGATCGCCGGCATGACCCAGGGGTAACGAAAACGTCCCGATCCCACCGGCACGGAATCAAGGGGTGAAACCCCGCCGTGCCAGCGACGGACCGGCCCCACAGAGCCGTCGCTCCTCCAACGTCACCGCCTACCGACACCCAAAGAAGCAAACCCCACCATAAAACCGCGCCGCCCCCCGGCCCGCCGTCGGCACGGCTTATCGCGCGAAGAAACCCTTACTCCTCCTTCAAGGGCCGCGCCAGAAGCCCGTCCATCGCGGCCTCCATCGTCATCGCGCCACCCAGGACATCCGCAACCGCCGCGGCAATCGGCATCTCGACCCCAAACCGTCCGGCCAGATCCCGTGCCGCCCGCGCCGTAGCCACACCCTCGACCGTACCGTCACCGACAACCTCGCCCGCGCCGATCGCATAACCGGCCGAGAAATTCCGCGACTGCCGCGAGTTGCACGTCAGCGACAGATCCCCCAGACCCGACAGCCCCGCGAGCGTCGTGGCCTCCGCCCCCATCGCCACCGCAAGCCGCGTCATCTCCGCGAAGCCCCGCGTCATCAATGCCGCCTGGGCCGAGGCCCCCAGCCCCGCGCCCTCGACCATGCCACATGCAATCGCCACCACGTTCTTCAGCGCGCCACCAATCTGCGCGCCAACCACGTCATCGGTCAGGTAAAGCCGCATCCGGGGCGTCGACAAATCATGCTGCAACGCCGGCCCAAGCCCATGCTCGCCACAGGCCAGCGTCAGCGCCGTGGGCAGACCCCGCGCGATCTCGCCCGCAAACCCAGGTCCGGTCAGAACCGCCAGCACCCGCCCGGGCAGAACCTCCTCCGCCACATCCGACTGCAGCCGCAGGCTCTCCGCATCGATCCCCTTGGCACACAGAACCAGCGGCACGTCCGGCAGGGCCAGGCCATGCTCTGCCAGGAACACCCGCGTCTGCTGCGCCGGCACCACCAGGAGCAGAACCTCCGCCCCGGCCAGGTCCGCCAGATCATCGCTGAACCGCAGCCCCTCCGGCAGGGTCACACCGGGCAGCTTCGGTGACACGCCATCGCCCCGCGCCGTCTCCAGCACCGCGCCATCCCGGCCCCACAGAACCACGTCGCGCCCCGCCTGGGCCTGCACCGCCGCCAGGGCCGTGCCAAACGCGCCCGCACCGATCACCCCGATCATGCCTTGGCCCCCCTTTTGCCCGAGCCCAGCATCGGCACCGCCTCCGTATCAAGCGGCCAGCGCGGCCGCGCCGCCAGCGTCAGATCATCCGGCCCGCTCACCGCCATGCGTTCCACCGCCGCCCAGGCGATCATCGCGCCGTTATCCGTACAGAGCCGCAGGGGCGGCGCCGACCAGCCAAACCCTTTTGCCGCCGCGATCTCCTGCAACGCGCCGCGAATGGCCGCATTCGCCGCCACACCGCCAGCCACCGCCAAAACCCGTGGCCCGTGTGTCTCCGCAAAGGCATCGAGCGCCCGCGCGGTTTTCTTCGCCAGAACATCCACCACCGCGCCCTGAAACCCGGCGCAGATATCCGCCCGGTCCGCCCGCGTGATCCCGCCCTTTTCCTCGACCAGGGCATCCCGCGCCCGCCGCACCGCGGTCTTCAGCCCCGAAAACGAGAGGTCACATCCCGGCCGGTCCAGCAGGGGTCGCGGAAACCCAAACCGCGCCCCGTCACCCGACTTCGCCTCAGCCTCCACCGCCGGTCCACCCGGCTGCGCCAGGCCCAGCAGCCGCGCAATCTTGTCAAACGCCTCACCGGGTGCATCGTCAATCGTCCCGCCCATGCGCCGAAACCGGTCCGGGCCCTCAACCGCCAGAAACTGGCAGTGCCCCCCGGAGACCAGCAGCATCAGATACGGATAGGCCACATCCTCCACCAGCCGCGGCGTGAGAACATGCCCCGCCAGATGGTTGATCCCATAGAGCGGCAACCCCGACCCCGCGCTCAACCCCTTGGCGAACATCACGCCGGACATCACACCACCGATCAGCCCCGGCCCCGCCGTCACCGCAATCGCGTCCATGTCATTCAAGCCGACACCCGCGGCCTCCATCGCGCGCATCGCAACCACGTCGAGCCGCTCCGCATGGGCGCGCGCCGCGATCTCCGGCACCACGCCGCCAAACTCCGCGTGCAGCCCGTCCTGACCCCAGACCTCGGAGGCCAGAATCTCTCCCACGGTGTGCCCCGGCACGCCGCGCACAACCGCCGCGGCCGTGTCGTCACAACTGCTTTCCAGACCCAGAACCGTTACCGCCCGCGCCATGCCACTCCCAACCGATTGCACCTGAACACGGGCGCAGGTAACACCGGATAAGACCCCCGCGCAACGCAAAGGACGCCCCCGTGCGGCAGCCCCCGACCCTGCTCCTGACCCGGCCCGAACGCCAGTCCCGCGCCTTCGCGGACGTGCTTGAGGCCGAGGCGCCCGGCCGGTTCCGCATCGTCACCGCCCCCCTCCTGACCATCGCACCGGTCCCCGGGGAACTCGACCTCACCGGCATCACACACCTTCTCTTCACCTCCGCCAACGGCGTTGAGCAGTTCGCGGCCCGCACCCCGGACCGCAGCATCCCCGCGCTCTGCGTTGGCGCCATGACCGCCGCCGCCGCCCGCAGGGCCGGTTTCTCCGCCAAATCCGCCGATGGCGACGTCCACGCCCTGACCCGCCTGGCCGTCACCGAGCACACAGCCGGCGAAATGCTGCATGTGCGCGGCAGGCACGCCGCGGGCGACCTCACCGGCGCATTGAAAGCACAGGGCATTCCCGCCCGCGCCGCGGAGATCTACAGCCAGGGACCCGCCCGTCCCGACAGCCACACGGCCCGAATGCTCGCCACGCGCCAAATCGACATTCTGACCTTTTTCTCCCCTCGCACGGCTGCGGTTTTCGCGGACCTGGCGCGCGAAAATGACTGGGATTTGAGCCACAGCACCGCGGTTTCCCTGAGTCCGGCCGCGGATTCGGCACTGGGAGACCTCACCCTTGCCGACAGGCTCACGGCCAAACACCCTGACCGTGAGGGGATTCTCCGGATTCTGCTGGACTTTTGGCCCGGCCCCGTTTGAAACTGGCATTGCCGGTTCACAATTTTTCATTCGCCTGGTAAATGTTTGTGCGGTGCCGCACGTGGGGAAGAGGTCTATGGTAAGTAAAAAAACCGAAACTGGGGACGACACAGAGGACAAAAACACCACCGGGGAGACCTCTGAGGATACGGTGGAAACCACTTCCGCCAACGATATTTTTGGGGAATCGGACGATACCGCCGATGGCGCGGACGGCTCCGATACCGACGGCGAAAACATTTTCACCGACAGCCTCGACGACCCGGACGGGACACCGGGCGACGACACGCCGGACGCGACCAACGATACCGTCACCGGCGACACGGACGATTCCATTATTGACGAGCTCGAACACTCCGAGGACCCGATTGCCCTCGTCGAGGACGACACGCCCGCGCCTGTCGAGGAGCCCGAAACGTCCGAGCCCGAGCCGGTGGAGGAACCATCCGCACAGCCCGAGCACGACGCGCATCACGACGAGTACGAGGAGGTTCACCAGCCCAGCTTCGCCTCCCGCGCGCTGAAATTCCTGGTTCTGCTGCTCATTGGTGCGGCCATCGGCATCTGGGGCGCACCTAAAATCGCGCCGCATCTGCCCTCGGGTATGGCGCCCGTGGCCAACTGGCTGACACCGGGCACCAATTCCACGCTCGACCGCATTGCCGAACTTGAGGCCCGTGTCGACAGCGAGCTCAATGCCGTCACCACCGAGGTCGCGGAACTCGTCGCCGTCGAGGAAGTCGACATCGAGGGCGTCGTGGCCTCCGCCATCGCCGGTCTCGCCACGGAAACCGACGCAAAAATCGCCGAGCTTGAGGCCACAATGGCCGATCTCGACATCGTCAGCACCCGTCAGACGCTGGCGCGGCTGGAAAGCACCGTCGAGGGTCAGATCTCCGAACTTGGCGCCATGAAGGAGCAGCTCTCCGGTGGCATCGCCGAATCGAGCGAGCTGTCCTCCGAGGCCGTGGCCCAGATCGACGTCTACCGCGCCGAGCTTGAGGGGCTTCGCGGCGAACTTGGCTCACTCTCCGACCAGGTCAGCGCCCTTGCCTCCCGCATTGACGAGGTCGCGGCCACCGCCGACCGCTCGATCAACGCGGCCCAGGCAAAGGTCGATGAGATCCAGTCCGACGCCACCGAGGCACTCAGCGCCGCCGCCATTGAGGCCGACGCGGCCCAGGTCGCCGCCGCCCTGTCATCGGCCCAGCCCTTCGCCGAACCGGTCAGCCGGCTTGAGGCGGGCGGCATCACCGTGCCCGAGGGTCTGGCTGGTGCGGCCGAAACCGGCGCACCCACGCTTCTGATGCTGCGCGAAAGCTTCCCGGACGCGGCCCATGACGCCATCCGCGCGACCATCATGGCCACCGCAGCGGAAGAGGGCTTCATCGGACGCTCCAAAGCCTATCTTGAGGCCCAGGTGGCAACCCGCTCCCTGACGCCGCAGGATGGCATGGACCCCGACGCCGTTCTCTCCCGCATGGAGGACCGGCTGCGCAATGACGATCTCGCCGGCGCACTGGCCGAGGCCGAAAAACTGCCCACCGAGGCGCTTGATGCCATGAGCGGCTGGCTCCAGCGGGCCGAGGCGCGCGCGGCGGCTGATCAGGGGCTCGCCGAGCTTCGCAGCAGCCTTCCGGCCGTAAATTAAGAGGGGGGCACCGACATGATCTGGCAGCTCATCAAAATATTCCTGTTCCTTGGCCTGGCCATCGCCCTCGCCTTCGGCCTCAGCATCGTGCTGGAAACCCCCGGCGAAATCGCAATCGCCGTCGCGGGCCGCGAGTGGTTCCTCTCGCCCATGGGCGCGATCATCGCGCTTGTGGTTTTCCTGCTCGCCGCTTGGCTCCTGCTGAAAATCGCGGGGCTTCTGCTCGCGACCTTCCGCTTCCTGTTGGGCGACGAGACCGCAATCAGCCGCTATTTCGGCCGCAACCGCGAAAAACGCGGCTATGACGCGCTTTCCGACGGCATGATCGCACTGGCCTCCGGCGACGCCAAACTTGCCCAGAAAAAAGCCACCAAGGCTGACAAACTGCTCAACCGTCCCGAGTTGACCGGTCTTCTCGCCGCACAGTCCGCGGAACTCGCCGGAGACAGAAAAAAGGCGACCGCCCAGTACAAGGCCCTGCTCGAAAACGACCGCACGCGCTTCGTCGGTATCAAGGGCCTGATGCAGCAGCAACTTGAGGAAGGCGACACCGAGAAGGCCCTGGCCCTCGCCAAAAAGGCCTTCGCGATCCAGCCCGGCAACCCCGCGCTCCTGACCCAGCTCTTTGAGCTGCAGTCGCGTGAGGAGGACTGGTCCGGCGCCCGCGAAACCCTCAACGCCTCCATGCACACCCGCCTTCTGCCCCGCGACGTGGGCAACCGCCGGGATGCCGTCCTGTCGCTCGCGGACGCCCGCGCCGCCCAGGCCGCCGGCAACACCGCGCGGCGCAACGACGCGGCGCTTCAGGCGATCAAGCTGGCGCCCACGCTCGTGCCCGCCGCCGCCATGGCCGCCCATGTCCATGCCGAGGCCGGATCCAAGCGCAAGGCCAACAAGGTCCTGACCAAGGCCTGGTCGGTCAATCCGCACCCGGATCTCGCCGCCGCCTTCGCCGCCATCGTTCCGGACGAAACCCCGGAGCAGCGCCGCAAGCGGTTCGAGGTGCTGATCGCTTCCAACCCCAACCACATCGAGAGCAAACTTCTGCGCACCGAACTGGCGCTCACCGCCGAGGACTTCCCCGCCGCCCGCAAGGCTCTGGGCGACCTCGCGGAGACCGAGCCCACCACCCGCAGCCTCTCGCTCATGGCCGCCATCGAGCGCGGCGAGGGCTCGCCCGAAGCCGTGGTCCGCGGCTGGCTTGCCAAGGCGCTCGAGGCCTCCCGCGGTCCGCAGTGGGTCTGCAGCAAATGCAACCAGGTCCATGCCGACTGGACCCCGGTCTGCGACGCCTGCGGCGCATTCGACACCCTCACGTGGAAGACCCCGGAAAACGAGGTCATCAGCGACCAGTCCGCCGCCCTGCCCCTCATCCTCGGCCCGCTTCAGACCGACGGCATCGAGGACGCATCGGAGGACGACGACACGACGGAGGACGCCGAAACCGCAGCCCCGGCTGAGGAAGACGACACCACCACCGTCGAAGCACCGCCCCGTCCCGACGGCGACGGCGCACGCATGACCAACGCCTGATCCCAGGCATCCGAGGATACCAGACGGCAATGACCGCGTCCGATACCATCACCGCAACCGGCCTCGACGCGGCCATTGCCGATCTCCAAAACCTCTATGGCGACCGGATCCAGACCGGCCGCTCCATCCGCGAACAGCACGCGCACACCACCACCCCCATTCCAAACCAGCCGCCCGACGCGGTTGTCTTCCCCCAGACGACTGAGGAAGTCGCGGAAACCGTCCGCATCTGCGCCCGCAACGCCATCCCGGTCATTCCCTTTGGCACCGGCACCTCGCTCGAGGGCCAGGTCAACGCGCCCAATGGCGGCATCAGCCTCGATTTTTCGCGCATGAACCGCGTCCTCAGCATCAATTCCGAGGATCTCGACTGCGTGGTTGAGCCCGGCATCACCCGCGAAGACCTCAACCACGCCCTGCGCGACCAGGGCCTGTTCTTCCCCGTCGATCCCGGCGCCAATGCCAGCATCGGCGGCATGGCCGCCACCCGCGCCTCCGGCACCAACGCCGTGCGCTACGGCACCATGAAGGACAACATCCTGGGCCTCACCGCCGTGCTGGCCGATGGCCGCATCGTCAAAACCGGCACCCGCGCCCGCAAAACCTCCGCCGGCTACGACATCACCCGGCTCCTTATCGGCGCCGAGGGCACACTGGGCATCATCACCGGCATCACGCTCCGCCTGCACGGCATCCCGGAGAAAATCTCGGCCGCCACCTGCTCCTTCCCGGACGTGCATTCCGCGTGCCGCTCCGTGACCACGGCCATTCAGATGGGCCTGCCCATTGCCCGCATCGAGCTTCTGAACGCGCTTCAGGTCCAGGCCTGCAACGCCTATTCCAAACTCGATCTGCCACCGACACCACTTCTGCTGCTGGAATTTCACGGCACCGAGGCCTCCGTCGCCGAACAGGCCGAAACCTTCGGGGAGGTCGCCTCCGAATTCAGCGGCAGCGCCTTCGCCTGGACGAGCAGCACCGAGGAACGCAACCGCCTCTGGAAAGCCCGCCACGACGCCTATTTCTCCGTCCTGCCCCTGCGCCCCGGCGCCCGGCCCATCGCTACGGATGTGTGTGTCCCGGTCTCCCGCCTCGCCGACTGCGTGACAGAGGCCGAACGCGAGGCCGACAAACTCGGCTTCCCCGCCCCCATCGTAGGCCATGTGGGCGACGGCAATTTCCACTTCTCCCTGCTCGTGATGCCGGACGACCCGGCGGAATACGAGCGGGCAAAGGATTTCATCGGCTGGCTCAACGACCTCGCCATCTCCATGGAAGGCACCTGCACCGGCGAACACGGCATCGGCCAGGGCAAACAGCCCTACCTCCGCCGCGAACTCGGCGACACGGTCGACGTGATGATCGCCATCAAAAAAGCCCTCGACCCGCAGAACATCCTGAACCCCGGGAAGATTTTCGAAATCTAGCGTGTCGGCTCACGCGCCCGGTCGGAACCAAGGAATGCCCCAATAAACCGTCCCGCCCGGCGGGAACGCCGGGCAGCGCCAACCGCCCCCATGGGCGGCGCTCCGCTTCGCCCGCGGTTGTCCCTGCCCTCTCCGCCTAAAGATTACGACTCTCTAAACACAAAAAAAGGGCCGCGAAACCGCAGCCCTTTCCAAATCCAAATGGTCCGAGGCGAATTAACGCTTGGAGAACTGGAAGCTCCGGCGCGCCTTGCGCTTACCGTATTTCTTACGCTCAACCACGCGGCTGTCGCGGGTCAGGAAGCCGGCGGCTTTCAGAGCGGGACGCAGGGACGGCTCATAAAGCGTCAGCGCCTTGGAAATGCCGTGCTTCACCGCACCGGCCTGACCGGACAGACCACCGCCCTTGACGGTCGCCATCACGTCGAACTGACCGGAAACACCGGCGACGCTGAACGCCTGACCGATCACCATCTGCAGCACGGGACGTGCGAAATAGGTGTTCATGTCCTTGCCGTTTACGGTCACCTTGCCGGAACCCGGACGGATCCAGACACGGGCAACCGCGTCCTTCCGCTTGCCGGTGGCATAGGAGCGGCCAAGTTCGTCACGAACCGGCTCACGCGCGGGAGCCGCATCAGCGGCGGGAGCGTCGGCAACGGCGCTCTGGAGCTCTTCGAGCGAGGAAAGGTCAGCCATGTTCATGCGCTCCGGGTGTTTTTGGGATTCATCGAGGCAACGTCGACCACTTCCGGCGACTGCGCTTCATGGGGATGCTCGGCACCGGCGTAAACGCGCAGGTTCGACATCTGGGCACGGCTCAGCGGTCCACCGGGCAGCATGCGCTCAACGGCTTTCATCACGACACGCTCGGGATGTGCGCCCTCAAGGATCTGACCGGCAGTGCGGTGCTTGATGCCGCCCGGGTGACCGGTGTGCCAGTAGTATTTCTTGTCAGTACGCTTGTTACCGGTCATCTGCACCTTGTCGGCGTTGATGACGATCACGTTGTCGCCCATGTCCATATGCGGCGTAAACGTCGCCTTGTGCTTGCCACGCAGACGCATGGCCACATGGGTTGCGAGACGGCCAAGCACCACGCCCTCGGCGTCGATGATGACCCACTTCTTTTCAATATCTGCCGGTTTGGCGGAATATGTTTTCATTGTCAGGTCCGATCTTTTTAAGCTCAGGGTCCGGGGTGCAGGCGTATTCCCACGACCCGTCAACCGAACGAGCGCGTGTTTTAGCCGGAATCGCATCCACGTCAACACCCTTTCGTCAGAAATAATCAAACAAAATCATCGTGTTAAAAATACGGTATTATAGTACCCCACAATTCGATGCGATTCCCTCCGCCCTCACCCGCTCTACAGACACCTGTATCCTGCGGACAGGCCCACGCCCCCTACCGCCGGTCTGATTGAAAATTGAGCAAAAATCGGATATACTCTCAGTCATACAATCCAATATTTCAAAAAGAGTAGTCACACATGCGTCCTTTACGGGATTACTTCCGGCATGCCCGGAAAACGGAAGAGGTTTGCCCAATACTCCGCCCCATCAACTGGCGGGGTCTTCCATGAACACCGTTCTGCTGCTGGTTGCCGTCTCGCTGATGACCCTTGCCGGGGATTATTTCATCAAACTGGCCTCCAGCCGCCCGGACGGGCTGAATTCCGTCATGTTCGTCACCGGCGCCCTGCTCTACGGCCTGCCCGCCTTCGGCTGGTTTTTCCTGATGCGCAGCCACTCGCTCGCCGCCGTCGCGGTTTTCTACTCCGCCTCAACCCTGCTTCTGATGGCGGCCCTCGGCCATGTAGTCTTTC
Source organism: Amaricoccus tamworthensis (assembly GCF_049800875.1). Classification (NCBI taxonomy): domain Bacteria; kingdom Pseudomonadati; phylum Pseudomonadota; class Alphaproteobacteria; order Rhodobacterales; family Paracoccaceae; genus Amaricoccus; species Amaricoccus tamworthensis. The sequence goes on from NZ_JBNAFV010000005.1 coordinate 164,578, forward strand.
GCGAACCTCTGGGCCTGCGCGAAATTATCGGCGGCACGCTCGCCATCATGTCCGTGGCGGTCATGTCCTGGGAAACCTGACTCCCTACAGCGTTTGGCGAATTACCGGATAAATCTCTCATCACCCAACGCGTTGAAATCCTCGATTTCAGGCAGCGTTGGGTGATTCAGGTTTTTCGCACAACGCTTCAAAAAACACTCATCCGGTCCGGCCGCATGCCGTCCACAACCCCGGTCAGCTTCAGCACCGTATAGACCACCATCAAGCCAATGGTCACATAAAGCACGCGACGCGGACCGGGTTTACGGGTAAAGAGCGCAATTACGGCCACAACCGCAACAAACAGAAAAATGTATCTCAGCACCGTCTCACCCCAGCCTGATCCCCTGTCTACCTCAATCCTTCGCCCACCGGCGTTTGTCAAACCGTAACGCGCTTGCGGACCGTTTGCGGCTCGGGCAAAGCTCACCGCCATGAGCGACACACCGCAAAACTGCCCCTGCGGCAGCAAACGCCCCTACCCCGCCTGCTGCGGCCGGTTCCTCGACGGCACCGCCAGCCCCGAAACGGCGGAGGAACTCATGCGTTCCCGCTACACCGCCCATTGCCGTGGCGACATCGCCTGGCTGCGCAAAACCCTCGCCCCCGACCGGCAATCCACGTTCGACCCCATCGCCACCGCCGAATGGGCCACACAAAACCAGTGGACCGGCCTCAAAATCCTCAAAACCCGCCGCGGCCGTGCCCAGGATGACGAGGGCACCGTCCTCTTCAAGGCCAGCTACTACACCCCCGCCGGTCCCGGCACCCATCGCGAAAACAGCCTGTTTCGCCGGATCGACGGGCGCTGGTATTATGTGGACGCCGTCCAGGCCAAAATCCGCGGTTAACAAAAACTTGTCTGGAACCTTCCCTGGTTCATGGGGGTAGAACTGTGTCACCAAACCAGGAGGGTACACATGAAACCGGTAACCGCAGCCACCATCGCGCTGCTCACGGCCACGGCCAGCCCGGCACTTGCCGATCTCATCACCAAGACGAGCCCCTATTCCGTTGACCACACCGTCAACCGTCTCGCGCTCGCCGCCGAGGAAGCCGGCGCCACCGTCTTCGCCGATGTCGACCACGCCGCCGGCGCCGAACAGATCGGCACCCGGCTGAGCCCCACCCGGATGCTCATGTTCGGCAATCCCAAAATCGGCACCCCCGCCATCGAGGCCGCCCCGACCGCCGGTCTCGACCTGCCGCTCCGCGTGGTGGTCTACGAAAACGCCGACGGTTCCGTCAGCCTGTCCTATCACGAACCGGCCGACCTCGCCGCGACCCACGGCATCGACGCGGACGCGCCCTATCTCGCCACCATGAACGGCGCTCTGGGTAAGCTGACCGACGCGGCCATTGCCGAGGAATAGGTTAACGCGACCTGCAGGTGGGGGAAGTCGGCGACGGAAGCGGTTTCCCCCAAATGCCCAGCAAAAACCCCCCGTTTTTGACCAAACCCCGTGCAATCTGCGCCATTTGATTCACAATCTGTGCCATTTGACTCTCAATCTGTGCCACTTTGACACCAAACTGCGCCACTCAGAACACCTCAAACGCCATCTGACCAGGCAGAATCCCGAACTCCGTCTGCCGCTCCCGCGCCATTTCAATGAACTCCGCCACGCTCATCGGCTCGGTCCCCGGCGCCATCCCCCCGAAATCCCAGTGCCGTGCTTTGGGAATGACGAGGCGCAGACCATCCGAGGCCATTTCCTGTAACTGACTGAAAGATATACGTGTTTCGAGCGTCAGGAGATACTTCTGCGGGATGTGTTCCGCCTCCGAGAGCACCTGCCGCCACCGGTCCTTGCAGGTCGTCTTGACCCCCAGCGCAATCAGCCTCTCCCGCGCCACATCCTCCCGGTGATACAGGCTCCCCGACGGCAGCATAAAATCCAGCCGCTTCTTCATCTCCGTCACAACTTCCGCCTCAAAAGCGATCCCGCACCGCAAAAAGACCTCCCGCACATGATGCGCAAAGGCGTATCCCGCGCGCGACTTGCGACGGTTGTTCACGCTGAGCGAAAACCGCACGAAGGACGCCACGTCCGTCCGGTTACCGGATTGAAAACCCTCACGGATTCTCTGCGACACCACATGCTGCTCCAGCTCGCGAAACAGCACATCCTCCCGCTCAAACCACGCCAAAAGCGCCCCATCCGGGTCGGCTTTGGCATCCATTTCGGGCAATGTTGCACGCGCGAAATCCGAGAACCTGGCCGTCGACGGAAACGCCCCGTGGAACGTCTCCACCATCCGATCGAGCCATCCGGAATCCTCCGGCAAAACCTCGATCCCCAAATCCTCAAGAATGCCCCGCACCTGATGATCGAGCGGCCCGGTTTCGAGATCATCGCCAAAAAGCGTTTCAATTGAATGGGTTGCCTCAACACCGAACAGCCACTGCAACTGCTGTTCCACCGTCGACCCGTTCGGCGCCACCACGATCAGCAACGTCCCGTCCGGCTTTTTCGCCAGCAAAAACAGGTCCCCTTCCCGCATCACCCGCGTCACTTCATTCGTCGGATAATAGAGCCGCCATTCCGGCCCCCTCTTGGGATCTTTCCAGCGGGAATCGTACCACGTCACGTCGCTGTCGACGGTCAGACTGTCCTCCGCGTCGTCGGTGATGCGCACGTAACGTGTTGGAATACCGTTGTTTTCCTTGCGCATCCGGTTCGCGTCAGTGCCAAGCAGCGTGTTGAACGCATTGCGGCCGCCGACCTCGTGCTGGTTGGATTTCCCCTGCACCGTGTCCACACTGGTCAGACTTTTGCAGGCGATCCCGTCAAAATACTGCCGCAACGACCCCTGTTTCATGCCGGCTGTACACCCTCAACAACCCCGCGCTCCTCACCCGAGGCCAGCCACGCCCCGACCTGATCAATCAAAACATCAGGTTCAAGCGCCGTCCGGCCGCGCATGGTGCATTCCCAGACCGTCAGCACGCGCCAGCCAAGTGTTTGGCATGCCTCAACATTTTCCAGATCCCGCGCCTGGGTCCGTCCAATTTTCGCGGCCCAGAACTCCGCGTTCCCCTTTGGCAGACGAAAGTGCATGCAGCCCTCATGCCCATGCCAATAACAGCCATTGACGAAAATCACCGCCCGCCATTTCGGCAGCACGATATCGGGCTTCCCGGGCAGGTCCCGGCGATGCAGACTGTACCGAAACCCGGCCCGGTGCAGCCCGCGCCGCAACAGAATTTCGGGTTTCGTATCCTTTGGACCAATACGCGCCATGACCTCCGAACGGGTCAAAGGCCGTTTGTTTTCAGCCGGTTGCGTCCTTGATTTTCCGGGTTTTAAGCGGGACGACATTGCCTGTGATCCAGGGTTGCAGGGCCTCCGCGATTGCCACCGCCACCGGTGCCGCAACCGCATTTCCGAACTGCTTATAGGCCTGCGTGTCCGAAACCGGAATGGCAAACGGACGGTTTCCGCCCTTTCGGTCAAACCCCATCAGCCGCGAACACTCCCGCGGGGTCAGACGCCGCGGGTTTTTACCCTTCTGCGCGATCAGAATTTCCGACCCGTCCTTGTAATACCGCGCCGACAGTGTCCGCGCGACGCCGGTCCCGTCGAACAGGCCATAGCCAAATCCGTTGCCCTTGGCCCGGTGCTTGGCCGCGTAATTTTGCAGGTAATTCCACAACTTGTCGCTGAGGGTATACTTGTCAGCCACCCGCCCCATCGCACCGGAGGTATAGGGTTCCTCCGCCGCCTCAGATCCGTCCTCGGGGTGGAGAATATCCGCCAGCGTTGGGTTCGCCGTCACATCCGGCACCATGATATCGTCAAATGTGAAGCCGGGATCGACGTCTTCCCGGAAACCCACGATGAAGATCCGCTCCCGATGCTGCGGCACCCAGGACCTGGCGTCGATGATCCGCCAGGACACCTTGTAGCCCAAATCCTCCTGCAACACCTTGAGGATCACCTCAAAAGTGCGGCCCTTGTCGTGGGAGACGAGATTCTTAACGTTTTCAAGGAGAAACGCCTTGGGCCGGTGATGTTTGATAATGCGTGCCACATCAAAAAACAGCGTGCCCTGGGTCTCATCCATGAAGCCATGCGCACGGTTCAGGGAGTTTTTCTTGCTCACCCCCGCAATGCTGAACGGCTGACAGGGAAACCCGGCGAGCAGGACGTCATGGGCCGGTATCTCACCCTGATCTATCTCGGTAATGTCACCCATCACCGGATGATCGGAGCCGAAATTCTCCAGATAGGTCTGCTGCGAATATTTGTTCCACTCGCTGGTGAACACGCACTCGCCGCCAATGCCCTCAAAACCGATGCGCAGACCACCGATTCCGGCAAACAGATCGACGAATGTAAAAGCCGCTCCGGATTGCGGCGCCCCCACGCCACGTCCCACCCCGAAACCGCCGTACTTCATTCCCTCAACATCCTCCTGGGGCATATATGGTGTTACCCTGAAGGATTTGATACAAAATATCCAGGGAGAAATTAACGTGTTTCACTTTTGTTCCAGGATTTTCCGCTTCTGTCAATCCTTTTCCAGCGCACGTTTTGGCGGAATGGAATATGTCATCCCCGCCCGCGCCACCGGCTCGGCCACACCGTGGGAATAGATCAGAACATCGCCCACGGACAGACTGCGCCCGAGTTTCAGAATCCGGGCGTCTGCGGTCATGTCACCTGGCGAGGGCTTGCGCATGAAATCAATGCTCGCGTTGGTCGTGACCGTCAAGGCCTCCCGCCCGATCAGGGCGAGCGTAGCCATGTAGAAGGCGCAATCGGCCAGCAGAAACATGGTCGGTCCCGAAACCGTACCACCGGGGCGCAGATCGCCGGGCCCGACACGCATTTTGACGCGCAAACGGCCCGCATCCAGATCCAGAATTTCGAAGCGGCCTTCGGTTTCGGGGAAGACCTCACCAAGATATCCCTGAAGCTCGGCAGCGGTAAATTTCAGTTCCATTCCGGCTCTTTCCTCGGCATCACCATGGGTGCAGACTGACCAGTACCGGACGGCGACACAAGGGGAGCGGGACCATGGAAGGCGATATTCTGCTGCGCGAGGATGCGGGCGCGGTTGCGACGCTGACACTGAAAAATCCGGGCAAACTCAATGCCCTGTCCAACGGGATGCTCGACGCACTGCAGGCGCAGCTGGATGCGCTGGCCGGGGACCGCTCCATTCGGGTTGTGGTGATCCGTGGCGAGGGACGCGCCTTCTGTGCCGGACATGACCTGCGGGAAATGACTGCAGCGCGGGAGGCTGATGATGGCGGTCAGGCGGAGTTTGAGGCGCTGTTCGACAAATGCTCGAAAATGATGATGTCGATCGTGAACCTGCCCCAGCCGGTGATCGCCCAGGTTCATGGCATCGCGGCGGCCGCGGGCTGTCAGCTGGTGGCGACCTGTGACCTGGCGGTAGCGGCGTCGGACGCGAGGTTTGGGGTAAATGGCGTGAATATCGGGCTTTTCTGCTCCACCCCTATGGTGGCGCTGACCCGGAATATCGGGCGGAAGAAGGCGTTTGAGTTGCTGACCACGGGCGATTTCCTGACGGCGGAACAGGCCGAAAACGTCGGGCTCATCAACCACGCAGCGCCTCCGGAGAAGTTGAAAAACACTACACGGGATCTGGCGGAGAAGATCGCGGGCAAGCTTGGCCCGGCGGTGCGGATCGGCAAGCGGGCCTTTTATGAGCAGGCCGAGATGACCATGGCCGAGGCCTACGCGCATACCGGTAAGGTCATTGCCGCCAACATGATGCGCCCCGACACCGCCAAAGGCATCGAGGCGTTTCTCGACAAACGCACCCCGGAATGGGACCAGTAATCAGCCGCGCCGCAGACTGTCGGCACGGGGATAGCAGGCCGCGAAGCGCGCGCGGATGATCAGCGCGAACAGTGCGACGGCGACAGCCTGGTGCACGATGGCGATCTGCCATGGCGAGGCGTTGATGACGGTGTAGATGCCCAGCAGGATCTGCACGATCATGGCAATCCCCACCGCGTCAAAGGCGCGCCGGATATGGGTTGAGGCGGATTTGCGGCTGGCCAGCCATGCAAACAGGCCCAGGATCGCCAGAATGTAGCCCAGCATACGGTGGTTGAACTGCACAAGACCCGGATTTTCCATGAAGTTCCGCCAAGCGGGCGTGATGCTGAACGAATCGGACGGGAAAAACTCACCCGCCATCAGCGGCCAGTCGATGTGCCCTCGCCCCGCATCAATCCCGGCGACCATTGCGCCGAGGATAATCTGGGCAAAACAGACACAGATCAGCACCGTGCCCCAGGTCACCAGCCGCCCGTTGCGCAGACGCCGGGCCTGCATCAACTCCTGCTCCCGGTTTCGCAAATGAAGCACGTACCAGACGATCAGGCCAAGGATGGCAAAGGCGAGACCCAGATGCGTCGCCAGGCGATAGGAGGCAACGCTGACCATCTCTCCGGTCAGACCCGAGGCCACCATCCACCAGCCAATTGCGCCCTGAAGCCCGCCAAGGGCGCCGAGGCCGAGTAGACGCCCGGTCCAGCCACGCGGTATTTGCTTGCGGGCGAGGAAATAAAGGAAGCCGATGAACCAGACCGCGCCGACGAGACGGCCGAGCTGCCGGTGGCCCCATTCCCACCAGTAGATGGTTTTGAAACCCTCCAGCGTCATGTCGGAGTTCATGATCTCAAACTGTGGCGTTTCGCGGTATTTCGCGAACTCGGCCTCCCAAGCCTCGGCATTCATCGGCGGCACCGCGCCCGTTACCGGCTTCCATTCGGTGATGGACAGCCCGGAATCGGTGAGGCGCGTCAGTCCGCCGACTACGATCATTGCGAAAACCAAAACGAAGAGCACGGTCAGCCAGGCGACGATGCCCTTGCGGCCCGCCTCTTTCGGCTGCTTTTTGCGCTCGACAGGTTTGGCTTTGGCCACTTCCGCCGCGCTGCCGGCGTCCACGTCCTCAAAAATGCTGCGTCCCTTAGCCATTACGCCCTCCGGACCGGATGTTGATGCAATCGCTCATTTGCGCCCCCTGACCTTCTCAGCCAGAGCACGCGTCACGCCATGGAGTATCCGAATGTCCGGAGGCGTCAAAGGCGCGCGCCGGAACAGGTTTTCGAGATTGGCGATCATGCTGTCCCGTTTGTTTTCAGGATAGAAAAACCCGACCCTATCGAGCCGCTCGACGAGCGTGTCGACAAAGCGCCCCACATCAGCAGACGGGGCCAGTTCACCGGCGCTCATGCGGAACTCCTCGTCGGGCTGCGGCACCACATCCTGGCCCCACTCATAGGCCAGGAGGAGCACGCATTGGGCGAGATTGAGCGAACCGAAAGCCGGATTGACGGGGACCGACACGACGGCGTTGGCCCGAACCACGTCCGCGCTCTCAAGCCCCGAGCGCTCGGGGCCAAACAGAAATCCGACCTTCTGACCGTTGGCGATCATGTCGCGGGTTTTCTTCATCGCCTCGTCGGGGGTGAAGACCTCCTTGGTCAGGTCCCGGTCGCGGGCGGTGGTGGCGAAAACGTACTCAAGGTCGGCGATGGCATCAGCGGTAGTGTCGTGCACCGTCGCCTCGTCGAGCAGACGCCCGGCGCCGCTCGACATCGCCTCGGCCTTTGGATTGGGCCAGCCATCGCGGGGGGCCACCAGGCGCATCCGGTCGAGACCGAAATTCCACATGGCCCGCGCGGAAGCGCCGATATTCTCGCCCATCTGCGGTTTGACCAGCACCATAACGGGCTGTGGGCCCGACATCGCGTTGCGTTTTCCGTTATCCGTGCCCGCCACCAGGTATCGCTCCAACAAAATATCGCGGGCGTGATACGCCGGACTGCATTGCCAGGCAAGTGAACGCGCTTTACGATTGGTTTATCGGCGGGCGTTAGGTCGAAAAAGCCCGTCACAGACCGTTCCAATTTACTGTATACTTACGTATACACGACTTATATGCCGCAAATTACGCCTCCTGGAGGCCGACACTATCCTCAGTATCCTCAGCAGATTGTGAAAGGGTCCAAATGACCAAGATCAAAGTGGAGAACCCGGTTGTAGAACTGGACGGGGATGAAATGACCCGGATCATCTGGGATTTCATCAAACAGAAGCTGATCCTCCCCTATCTCGATATTGACCTTAAATACTATGATCTTGGCATTGAGGAGCGTGACCGGACGGACGACCAGATCACCGTCGATGCGGCCGAGGCGATCAAGCAGTACGGCGTTGGCGTCAAATGCGCGACCATCACCCCCGATGAGGCCCGCGTTGAGGAGTTTGGCCTCAAACGCATGTACCGCTCCCCGAACGGGACCATCCGCAACATCCTGGGCGGTGTGATCTTCCGCCAGCCGATTATCTGCTCGAACGTGCCGCGCCTTGTGCCTGGCTGGACCAAACCCATCGTGGTCGGCCGCCATGCGTTTGGCGATCAGTACCGCGCCACCGACTTCCGGTTCCCAGGCGCGGGCAAGCTGACAATCAAGTTTGTTGGGGAAGACGGCGAGACCATCGAGCGCGAGGTGTTCGACGCACCCTCATCCGGTGTCACCGTTGCAATGTACAACCTCGACGACTCGATCCGCGACTTTGCCCGGGCCTCGATGAATTACGGCCTTTCTCTCGGCTGGCCGGTGTACCTGTCCACCAAAAACACGATCATGAAAGCCTATGACGGCCAGTTCAAGGATCTGTTCCAGGAAGTGTTCGACACCGAGTTTGCCGACAAATTCAAGGAAGCCGGCATTACCTATGAACACCGCCTGATCGACGACATGGTTGCCTGTGCCATGAAGTGGAATGGTGGCTATGTCTGGGCCTGTAAGAACTATGACGGCGACGTGCAGTCAGACACGGTGGCCCAGGGCTTCGGTTCGCTGGGACTGATGACGTCCGTGCTGATGACACCGGACGGAAAAACCGTTGAGGCCGAGGCCGCGCACGGTACGGTGACGCGTCACTATCGTCAGCATCAGGCAGGGCATGAGACCTCCACCAACTCCATCGCCTCGATCTATGCCTGGACAGGCGGTCTGAAGCATCGCGCCAAGCTCGACGACAATGCGGAGCTTTTGAACTTTGCCGAAACCCTCGACAAGGTTGTGGTGGATACGGTCGAGAGCGGCTTCATGACCAAGGACCTCGCCCTGCTCGTCGGACCGGACCAGAAATGGCTGACCACGACCGGCTTCCTTGAGAAGATCGACGCCAACCTGCAAAAAGCACTGGGTGGCTGACCCGATTGGCCGAACAAACGGAAACAGCGCCCGAAGCGCCCCGCCACACCCTGTTTGAGGACGTTCAGGGCATTGTTTTCGGCACCGCCATGATGGCGGTCGGCCTCGGACTTCTCCAGCATCTGGGGCTTGTCACGGGCCAGACGGCCGGGCTGTCGCTGCTGATATCCAAATGGACCGGGCTTGGATTTGGCCCGGTCTTTTTCGTGATCAACCTGCCGTTTTACTGGTTTGGCTTCGTCCGCATGGGGCGCAGGTTCACGGTCAAGACTTTTGCCGCCGTCGGGCTCATGTCCTTTTTCTCCATGGTCCAACCCCATGTGCTGAATTTCGAGGGCGTGAACCCCTATGCGGGCGCGGTCATCGCCGGGATGATCCTCGCGGCGGGGCTGTTGGCGGTGTTTCGGCACGGGGCCAGCATGGGCGGTTTTGGTATCCTGGCCCTCTACTTTCAGGACCGGTTCGGCTTTCGCGCCGGATGGTTTCAGATGGCGGTGGATGCGATGGTGTTTGCCTTGGCGGCGATTACGATTTCGCCATTCACACTGCTGCTTTCAGTGATCGGGGCCGCAGTCATGAACGCCATCATAGGCATAAATCACAGACGCGACCGTTACGTGGCCATGTAAGGCCCCAGACATGAAACGGGGGCGGATCGGATGATCCACCCCCTATCACGTCGAGACAGGTTTCCACGTCGAGACAGGTTTCGATGTCCAAACGGGACTGTGCTTCAAGCCTTGGCGGCTTAGAGCGTGCCGAAGAACTGGTCGACTTCCTGCTTGGCTTCCTCTTTGGACTTGCCGTATTTCTGCTGGATAAGTCCCTCCAGCTGCTCACGGTTTCCCTGTGCCTGCTGAAGTTCATCGTCGGTCAGCTCGCCCCATTTCTCACGGGCCTTGCCACTCCACTCTTTCCAGTTGCCTTCGATGGTGTCGCTATTGATAGCCATTGTTATCGTCCTCCATTCGCTCGTTGCGTATGTCGGAACAACCACAGGACAGCGATAAAGTTCCAAAGGGCCGATCACGAAAAATGGACCGGATGCTGGCTTGAATCAGGCGCCTTCGACAACCATCAGATCGCGCACCGATGCGTCCCGCGCGAACTCCAGAGCCGCCTGGTAGGCGTCCGATCTGTAGCACGCCTCCGCATTCTCCAGCGTGGGAAACTCGATGACCACATTTCGGGCGCGCTCGTTGCCCTCAAGCTGAACAAAACGCCCGCCGCGTGCCAGGAATTTGCCGCCATGGGCCAGAATCGGCTCCGTCGCAGCCTTTGCATATTTGGCGTAGGACTCCTCGTCCATGACGTTGACATGCGCAATCCAGTAAGCCGGCATGGTGTTTCTCCCTGTTGCTGATTTTAGAGCAGAGCCCGTGCGGCCTCGATCGCTTCCGGGGCTTTGGATGCATCCTGTCCGCCACCCTGGGCCATGTCGGGTCGGCCGCCGCCGCCCTTGCCGCCGGTTGCACTGGCCGCCGCGCGCACGATGTCGACCGCGGAGACTTTTGATGTGAGGTCATCGGTCACACCAGCCGCAACAGCGACGCGGCCGTCGGTATCGGCGATGAGAAGGATCACACCGGAGCCGATTTTGGCTTTGTGTTCATCAATCAGACCCCGCAGATCCTTACCCGGAACCCCGCTGAGAACCTGGGCGAGGAATGCGGTGCCGTTGACGTCTTCCGGCTCCGACCCACCGGCGCCATCGCCGCCGGCCATGGCCAGTTTGCGGCGCAGGTCGGCAATTTCCTGGGTCTGGGAGCGGCGCTCATCCAGCAGCGCCCGCAAACGGCCCGTGATTTCGGCGGGCGGGGCTTTAAGAAGCCCGGCGGCCTCGTTCAGCACGGCCTCAGCCTGGGCCACGTGGTCAATGGCAGCAGAGCCCGTAACCGCCTCGATCCGGCGCACGCCACCGGAGGACGCGGCCTCGGAGAGCAGTTTGAACAGGCCAATCTCGCCCGTGCGGCCGACATGCGTGCCACCGCAGAGTTCGAGGGAATAGGTTCGGCCGTCCGAGCCGATGCCGCTACCATCCTGGGAACCCATGGAGACCACGCGGACCTCGTCGCCGTATTTCTCACCGAAGAGAGCGCGCGCGCCGAGTTTCTGGGCGTCGTTTGGTGTCATGATGCGGGTATTCACCTGGCCGTCCTGGCGGATGAAGGCGTTCACCTCCGCCTCAACCTGCGACAACTCGGCGGGCGTCATGGCTTTCGTATGGGTGAAGTCAAACCGAAGGCGGTCGGGCGCAACCAGTGAGCCCCGCTGTGCGACGTGGTCACCAAGCGCCTGCCGGAGCGCCTCATGCATGAGATGCGTGGCGGAGTGGTTGGCGCGGATCATCTGGCGCCGGTCATGGTCAACCATCAGCTGAGCGGAGCTGTCCGGCTTGACGCTGCCTTCGGTGACGGTGCCAATATGCACAAACACGCCGGCTTTTTTGCGCACGTCGGTTACTTCGACAAGGCCGCCTTCGACGCGGATGTTTCCCGTATCGCCGACCTGGCCGCCGGATTCGGCGTAAAACGGCGTCTGGTTCAGGACGATCTGGACGGGGGTGCCTGCCCCGGCCTCGGTGGTCTCCTTGCCGTCAACCACGAGGGCGGCGATCTGACCTTCCGCGGTTTCGGAATCATAGCCGAGGAACTCAGTTGGTCCTACGCGGTCGGCGATATCAAACCAGATTGTCTCGTCGGCGGTTTCTCCCGATCCGGCCCAGGCCGCACGGGCTTTCCGCTTCTGCTCGGCCATGGCGGTCTCAAAGCCCTCGACATCCACCGACCGGGATTTCTCGCGGAGGGCATCCTGGGTCAGGTCGAGTGGGAAGCCATAGGTGTCATAGAGGCGGAACGCGGTCTCGCCGGGCAGAACGGCGTCCTCCGGCAGACCGGCCAGTTCCTCGTCGAGCAGACGCAGACCCCGGTCCAGCGTGGTGCGGAAGCGGGTTTCCTCGGCCAGCAGAGTTTCCTCCACCAGGGCCTGGGCGCGCGAGAGTTCGGGGAATGCCGCACCCATCTGGGTCACCAGCGCGGGGACCAGGCGGTGCATGACGGGGTCCTTGGTGCCAAGCTGATGCGCGTGACGCATGGCGCGGCGCATGATGCGGCGCAGAACGTAGCCGCGGCCCTCATTGGAAGGCAGAACACCATCCGCGATCAGGAACGAGGTCGAGCGCAGATGGTCCGCGATGACGCGGTGATGAACATTGCCCGGGCCATCCGGATCAGCGTTAGTCACATGGGCCGATGCCTCGATCAGGGCGCGCATCAGGTCGGTGTCGTAGTTGTCATGCTTGCCCTGAAGCACTGCGCCGATGCGCTCGAGCCCCATGCCCGTGTCGATGGACGGCCGCGGCAGATCGGCGCGGGAGCCGTCAGCAAACTGCTCGAACTGCATGAACACAAGGTTCCAGATCTCGATGAACCGGTCGCCATCCTCATCCGGGCTGCCCGGAGGGCCGCCTGCGACGGAAGGTCCGTGATCGTAGAAGATTTCCGAACAGGGGCCACAGGGGCCGGTCGCACCCATGGACCAGAAATTGTCGTCGGTCGCGATGCGGATGATCTTCTCATCCGGCAGTCCGGCAACCTTTTTCCACAGATCCGCCGCCACGTCATCGTCGTGATAAACGGTGACGAGCAGCTTGTCTTTCGGCAGGCCGAATTCCTGGGTCAGGAGGTTCCAGGCGTAGGGAATGGCATTTTCCTTGAAGTAGTCTCCAAAGGAAAAGTTGCCCAGCATTTCGAAGAACGTGTGGTGACGTGCGGTATAGCCGACATTGTCGAGATCGTTGTGCTTGCCGCCGGCGCGCACGCATTTCTGGCTGGTTACAGCGGTGGAGTAGTCGCGACGCTCGATGCCGGTGAACAGGTTCTTGAACTGAACCATGCCGGCATTGACGAACATCAGGGTCGGGTCATTTCGCGGCACCAGCGAGGAACTGGGCAACGCCGCGTGGCCTTTGTCGCTGAAATAGTCGAGAAAAGTGGTACGAATATCGTTCAGGCTGGCCATATGATCCGGTTCCGCGACTTCAGGCCGGTCGATTATTTCAACCGGCCAGGATTGTTAGAGAACCGTTTGTTAGCCGCACAAATGGAAACTGTCCACGCCCGTCATCATGGAGGGCCGGATTCCGGCCCACCGGGAGGTGTCAGTCGTCCAGGACCTCACTGGTTTCGGCCTGGGTCATTTCGAAATCCAGGCCATGTGCGGCGCGGATTTTGTCCTCAATGGACCAGGCGATATCAGGGTTGTCCTTGAGGAAGTTTTTCGCGTTTTCGCGACCCTGCCCGATACGCTGATCGTCGAAAGAGTACCATGCACCGGATTTCTCAACCACACCCGCCTTGACGCCAAGGTCGATAAGCTCGCCACGTTTGGAGATGCCCTCGCCATACATGATGTCGAACTCGACCTGTTTGAACGGTGGCGCAACCTTGTTCTTGACGATTTTGACGCGGGTGGAATTGCCTACGACCTCGTCCCGGTCCTTGATTGCGCCGATGCGGCGGATGTCGAGGCGGACACTGGCGTAGAATTTCAGGGCGTTGCCGCCGGAGGTGGTTTCCGGGCTGCCGAACATCACGCCAATTTTCATGCGGATCTGGTTGATGAAGATCACCATGCAGTGGGAGCGGCTGATCGCGGAGGTCAGCTTGCGCATGGCCTGGCTCATCAGACGGGCCTGGGCACCGACCTGATGGTCGCCCATGTCGCCCTCAAGCTCATTCTTCGGCGTCAGCGCGGCCACGGAGTCCACAACCACAACCGACACGGCGCCTGAGCGTACAAGGGTTTCGGTGATCTCCAGCGCCTGCTCGCCCGTGTCGGGCTGGCTGATCAGCATGTCGTCGATATTGACGCCGAGCTTTTTGGCATAGACCGGGTCAAGTGCATGCTCCGCATCAACGAAGGCACATATGCCGCCGGTTTTCTGCTCCTCGGCGATAACGTGCAGGGCCAGGGTCGTTTTACCCGAGCTTTCCGGACCGTAGATCTCAATGATGCGCCCCTTGGGCAGACCGCCGATGCCAAGCGCCACGTCGAGGCCGATGGACCCGGTGGAGATTGCCTCCACATCCAGAGCCGGGGTCTGACCCAATCGCATAATTGAGCCTTTACCAAAGCTGCGCTCAATCTGCGATAGTGCGGATTCCAGCGCCTTCTGCTTGTCCATTCCACGCCTTTCGGAAAAATTCACAACTGGAGAATTCATTCTCGACCTCTTATTCCATAGATGCCGGTCCGCGGCAATCAGACAAATGTTCCATATTTGTTCCTTGACATAACATGAGACCAAAACAGGAACATTGCAATGGTAAACCGGTCGAAAATTAACCTTGTCTGATAAAGTTAACCGGGGGTTACCCCCGGCCACCATTACGCCTCAATGGCGTCTTTTACCCGTTCGGTGAGTTCAGTGAGCGTGAACGGCTTGGGCAGGAAGGTGGATTCCGGCACGCCCGCGTCACCGCCCACAAACACGTCTTCGGTATAGCCGGACATGAAGATCACCTTGCTGTCGGGCCGTGTTTTGATGGCCTCACGCACCCAGGCGGGACCATCGAGCCCCGGCATGATCACGTCCGAGAGCATGACATCCACGTGAAGGCTCTCATCCGACAGATGCTCCAAAGCCTCCTCGCCCGAAGCGGCCTCGATCACCGTGTATCCGCGAAGCTGAAGGGCACGCGCGGCGAAGGAACGCACGGCGTCCTCGTCCTCGACGAGCAGCACCATGCCACGGCCGGTCTGATCGCGGGTCTGTTTGTGCTCGATTTCCTCGACGACCTCCTCCTCGTCATGGTCATAGGCCGGGAGATAGATCGTGAAGGCCGCACCACCGCCCTCCGGGCTGGAGGCAAAGATGAAGCCGCCGGTCTGTTTGATGATGCCGTATGCAGTGGACAGCCCGAGCCCGGTGCCCTCTCCGACCTGTTTGGTAGTGTAAAACGGCTCGAAGATCTTGTTGAGCTTGTCCTCGGGGATACCCGTGCCGCTGTCGGCGACCTCAATGACCACGTAGTCGCCCTTGTAGACGACCGCGCGGTCGCGGTGCAAATCCTCGTCCAGGTGGACGTTTCGGCTCGTGATCTTGACCTCGCCGCCCTGCGGCATTGCATCGCGGGCGTTCACGACGAGGTTCATGATCACCTGTTCAAGCTGCCGCTGGTCCACGCGCACGGGGGCGAGATCCGAGCCGTGCTTCATGGTGAGCGTGACCTTTTCGCTCAGCAGACGATTGAGCAGGTGCGACAGTTCGGCCAGAGTGTCCTGAAGGTTCACAACCGTCGGGCGCAGGGTCTGCTTGCGTGAGAAGGCCAGCAGCTGCCGCACCAGGGCCGCGGCGCGGTTGGCGTTCTGCCGGATCTGCATGAGATCGCCATGTTCCACATCCGCCATATCGTGACGCATGAGAAGCAGGTCACAGTGGCCGTTGATGGCGGTCAGCAGGTTGTTGAAGTCATGGGCCACCCCGCCCGCAAGCTGGCCCACGGCCTGCATCTTCTGGCTCTGAACGAACTGGGCCTCAAGGGTTTTCAGCTCCGTCGCGTCGCTCAGCACAGCCATGACGGCGGGCTCGCCCTCGTGGAACGTGCGGGAAAAGGCGACCTGGAGGAATATCTCATGCCCATCAAGCCGACCACGCGCAACTTCGGAGCGTCCAATACCGAGGCCCCGCATGGTATCGGCCAGACGCTCGGGGATGGAGCGGCCCAAACCGTCGATCATAGAGGCAAGATTGCTGCCCGGCGCCGCGTCCACGCCCAGAAGCTGCCGCGCGGAGCGGTTGGCATATCCCAGCGTGCCGTCGGGTGAAAGACGCGCAAGCGCAACGGGAAGGTCCTCTAGGAACCGGTCAGGGGTCAGGCCCGAAATCTCGGTGCCGTCCAGTGGCACCATCAGAAAATCGCGCGTTCCGGAGACATCCGCCAACTGAACCATCCGCACGGCCATTCCCTGCTCGGCAAGAACATGAATGCCACCGGGTTCAAATGGTGGATCAGCCAGAAGGTCATTCAAAAGCCCGGTGGCGGAATCCAGCAGCCGTTCAGCCGCCGGGTTGTGCGCCACGATACGGTCATCAGCGTCGAGGCGAATCCAAGGTGTGGCAATTTTTGCGAAACTCTCATCGCCCGGCAGGCTCGCGACAATACGCTCCGCCCGCCACAGCAGCATGTCCTCACCAGCCCGCACCACGGAGATGCGCCGGTCGCCATTTGCGGATTTCTCCGACGCGGCCCCATTCGTGCCCGCCTCCATGGTGAGACGGTACATCGAGGCGCCGGGATCGCTCAGCCAGTCCTCCAGACGGCCGGCCGCCCTGGCTGACGGGTTCTCGCCAAGGAAATTTCCCGACAGATCGGTAAAATAAACCGGATCGATGTCGCCGTCATACCATTCCGCCCAAGCGGAAACGGCCGGGGCATCGGTTTCGTCAGCTTTCCTCGCCACATGCAGGACATAGGCACCAAAAATGGTCAGGGACACGGACAGGGCAAGAGGCACCGGTACCGGACCAGGCCAAAGCCCCGAAATGCACCCCAGTAATATGGCCATTCCCGTACAGATCAGCAGGTAGGCGTATCTTCGCTCCCCAGGCCGCGCGGATCCGTCGCTCGTCAGTGTTTGCGTCACGCAATTCTTCCAATGGATCAAGGCATTTACATTATATACACGTCTCACCAATCACAAACAGGGTTAATTCATCATTAACCGGCTGAAAAAATTACCTATTTTTTAAACTTTTGACCCGTGGGTGAAAATCGGCTGACCCATTGAAAAACAACCGGAAATTTAGTTCAGCACAACCTGAACACCCCAGGGTTCCCGCTGGCGAAGCCGCTTTTCAGGCCGGTGCGCGCAGGCGGGCGGCATAAAAACCGTCGCCGCCGTCGAGCGGGCTGAACCGCCGGTCGCCCTCACTTTGCCAATCCGGATGACGTGCCAGAAAAGCTTTAACCCTGTCCTCATTCTCGCATTTCAGCAGAGAGCAGGTGGCGTAGCAGATCAGACCACCGGGTCGGACATGAGCGGTTGCCGCATCCAGAATACTGTCCTGAAGCGGCGGGAATTCCGCGAGACGCTCCTCCGTCAACAGCCAGCGTCCGCCAGGTTTGCGCCGCCAGGCCCCGGTGCCGGAACAGGGCGCATCCACGAACACAAGATCACAGACAGGCCCCAGCGCCGCGCGTTCCTTATCGGTCAAAATCTCAACCGTGGCACCCGCCCGGCCCGCGCGGGCGGGAAGGTCGGTCATGCGGCGGGGAAAGGCGTCCCAGGCCATGAGGCGCCCCTCACCATGCATCGAACAGGCGAGCGAGAGGGATTTCCCTCCACCCCCTGCACAGTAGTCGAGCACGGTCATGCCCGGCTCCGCCCCGGCAAAATCGGAGGCAAGCTGGCTGGAGAGGTCCTGAAGCTCGACCATACCCTGGCTGTAGGCGCGACTGTTTTTCACAAGACGCGGGTTTTCCACCACCCGCAGGGCATTCGGCGCGTCCGGAAGCGGCTCCACATAGATCCCGTCACGGGCCAGGACCACGGTCGACGCCTTGATGCCGGTCTTGAGCGTATTGACCCGCAGATCCACAGGCGCGCGGGACTGCATGGCCTGCATGATCTCCTCGAGATCTCCGCCGAGGGAGACCTCAAGCTCGGGCAGCAGAAAATCCGGCACATCCAGCCGAATGGCGGTGGACGCGGAGGCAAGCGCATACGTCGGCTTCGGCATCTCATCTGGGCCAACCGGATCGGGACAGAACCGCTCGCCGGTAAAAAGCTCTTCAATATCAGAGCCTTTTTCCACCTCGGCCGCCAGAATGATGGCCCGTCCGGTATCGGCACCGCCCAGCCAGCCCAGAGACCGTCGCCGGCGAAGACCATCAAACACCAGATCGCGGATGGCGGCGCGATCCTTGGAGCCCGCAAAACGGCTGCCACGGGCCCAGCGTGTCAGTGCCCGTTCAGCGGGTTCTCCGGCAATAATCTCGTCTAGCAGCGCAATGGCGGCGGAAAGTCGGGCACCAGGAATCATGAAATTCCATTGCCCGCAAACGCCCCTGGGCGCAACCCAAAGCCCCCTTAGGGTGCCTCAAAAACACCTGCGTTAACCTCTCCAAGGGTGACAGATGCCGCAGCTTCGGTTAACCATGCCTTAATAATACTCTTGGGGGGAGATGCGATCGCTGCGAAGGTGATCGTAAAGGTTTTATTCAAACCCCAATAAAATTTGACTCAATCAACCCGGCATTTCCCGGGGCAAATCTTACACTTGTAACAATGAATGGCGCAGTATCATGTCCACATTTTCCCGCACCGCAGCTTCCACCAACAGCAACGATGTCATCAATGGCACAACCGGCAACGACACCCTGAAGGGCCTCGACGGCAACGACCGCCTGTTCGGCGACAGGGGGCGCGACCGCCTTCTGGGTGGGGACGGCAACGACACCCTGATCGGCGGAGGCGGGAACGACTACTTCAATGGCGGCCGCGGGTCAGACACCGCAGACTACTCGGACCAGTCCGTGGACACGAGAATTCACCTCGGCAGCGAATTCGCCCGCTTCATCAACCGCAGCTGGGCCGACGAGACACTCAAAAGCATCGAAAACATCGTCGCGGGCTCCGGCGATGACGACATCACCGGCAACGACGATGCCAACCTTCTGCAGGGCGGCGACGGTGACGACTACCTGAACGGCGGCAAGGGCAAGGACACCCTGGAAGGCGGCGCAGGCAACGACACCCTCGACGGCGGCGGCGGCACGGACCTGCTGGACGGCGGAGAGGGGTTTGATATCGCGGATTATTCGGGGCTAACGTCGGATGTGGATGTGGAGTTGTGGAGCTACTACAACGGCAATCATGGCAATATTATTTTTAAAGGGAAGTCCTGGGATCCGGAGACGCTGATTTCAATTGAAGGCATCCGGACGGGGTCCGGAGACGATCGCATCGATGCAGGATGGGACAATACCAATCATGTTGAGATTGATTCGGGGGCCGGTAACGACACCATATCCGGAAGCCAATATGATGATGTGATTTATGGCGGAGCCGGAAACGATCAGATTTACGGCAACGATGGAAGCGACACCCTTTACGGCGGCGATGGTGACGATGATTTTGGCTACGACGATGGCGGTGTTGACTTTTATGACGGTGGAAAAGGGGTCGATACAGTTGAATTTTCCATGTTTAGTTCACATGATTATTTCATTGAATACGGCGACTATTCTTACTCCGAACAAAAGTACGCTCTGACTGCCGGAATTCACGTCGATTTGTCCCTCGACAGTGACAATGTGCAGTATGTGGGCATCGAAAACCTTAGTGGCGCGGACGAATCCAACGAAACTCTGGTGAATGTCGAGAATGTAAAAACGAATTCTGGATACGATCGAATAGTTGGGTCAAACGCCTCCAACATACTTCGGGGTGGCGATGACAACGATACGCTTGATGGCGGCAAGGGGAGCGACAAACTTTATGGTGGATCAGGCAACGATATTCTCAAAGGTGGGGGCGGAACTGATTCACTATATGGCGGATACGGACTGGACATAGCTGATTATTCCACTGACAGGATTGATATTGTAGTCGACCTGGAAACGGGAACCACGGAATTTCCCACCAAAAATTGGAAATGGGAAAAGCTGTCCTCGATTGAGGGAGCGTTTACCGGTTCGGGTGACGACACCTTGCAGGGGAATGAAAAAGATAATTTCTTTGATGCTGGTCTTGGAACCGACGTAATTCGAGGCGGCTCCGGGAATGACACGGTCAGCTTCGATTCTCACACTGATGATGTAGAGATCAACATTCGTAACGGTTTCGCCGACGTGTCAGCGACCGGAGACGAAAACAAAGTGTATTCCATAGAAAATGCTATTGGAGGGGGCGGCGATGACAAGATTGTGGGAGATCGCAGCGCGAACCGACTCGACGGAAACGACGGAGACGATCTCGTAAAAGGCTTGGCTGGCGAGGATATCTTGGTTCTGTCACGAGGTGACGATACCATTCGAGGTGGCGCTGACCGGGACGTGCTTTTGGTAGACTTCGGAAAAGAGTTCAAAGCGAAAACGACTGTGCACAACTATTGGGACGACTATTACTCTGATTATTCGGTCACTTCGTCACTAGAAATTGAATTAAACGTAGATCTGAAAGACGGAATAGCAACGTTCAACCTGGATGGTGAGAATACAGCAAAGCTGAAAGGCATCGAGGTGGTCGCGGGGTCCAACGGCGCCGATACCATATCGGGGTCTGGCGATTCGGATGAGATCTGGGCGCGTGATGGCGCTGATCGTGTGCAAGGTCGCGGCGGTGATGACCTGATCGTGGGCGGCGGAATTGATTGGGAACCAGGCAAACCTCAAATCGAATTCGACGCATATTCAACCGCCGACGTGAATACCGACGAAGCATCATATGGTGGTGGCGGCAATGACACGATTTACGGCTCTGGAGTGCTGGATGGAGGCAACGGAGACGACAGACTGGTCGCCGTAAGCTGGTGGGGCACGAAAATGTACGGTGGAAACGGTGCCGACAAATTCGTGTTTGATAGTCGCACCGGTTACCATGACGATTATTATGGAACTTCGTACTCAATGTCCGGAACTGTGGCGGACTTCGATGCTGGAGAAGGCGATAAACTGCTCATCACTCTTCCAGAGTGGTTCTTTGAGTACAATGATGACCCGATTGAATTCGTAGGGAATAAAAAAGACGTGGGATATCGGGAGGTCGGGATTTTTCAGGAAAACGGCGACACAGTCGTACATTTCAATTCCGACGACTATTGGTACTTTGATCCCATGGAAAGCACCGTCGCAATCCGCCTCACCGACTACACCGGCGAATTGACCGAAAGCGACATCCTGTTCGTCTGATCGGCTCAGGCAACTCGCGAAACAAAAAAAGCCCCGGACCATCATGGTCCGGGGCTTTTTGTATTCGGGCAGACCCGAATCAGGCGGCAACGCGGCCGTCGAGTACGCTTCCGACCTGTTCCTGGGCCGCGACTTCCTCGACACCGTTCACGGCGGCGACCTCGCGGGTCAGGCGCTCGAGGGCGGCCTCATAGAGCTGACGCTCGGAATAGGACTGTTCGCGCTGATCGTCATTGCGGTGAAGGTCGCGGACGACCTCGGCGATGGAGATCAGGTCGCCGGAATTAATCTTCTGCTCATATTCCTGTGCGCGGCGGGACCACATGGCGCGTTTCACGCGGGCACGGCCCTTGAGCGTTGCGATGGCGCGCTCGACGATATCGGCGGAGGAGAGTGCCCGCATGCCAACGGCCGTGGCTTTCGCGGTCGGAACGCGCAGGGTCATTTTGTCTTTTTCGAACTGGATGACAAACATTTCCAGGGTAAGACCGGCAACCTCCTGCTCGTCGATTGACACGATCTGGCCCACACCATGGGCGGGGTAGACCACATACTCATTGGGGCTGAACTCAGCCGTCTTTTTTGACCTGCTCATATTGAGTGTCACATCCTTCTGACCAGCCAGGGTTGGTTCACCATCAGACAAAAAAAACCGCGCGATTGACGAGCAACCCCAGTTTCATTCGCCATTTGGCTTGTTTTCAAGCGCCGAAATGAGTCGGCACCGGCCCCTGGACCATTTGTACCCGCCTAGTATATCAGATTTTAACGGGATATGAAAGTGGTGTGACCAAAGCGGTTAAAAAAACGGCACAAACCGAACAAAACCGAAACCTGTTCTGCAAAAATGCAGGGTGGGCGGATTAACCGCCCTCGCCAGGTGCCTCGGAGAAGTATTTCTCCAGCTTGCCGGTTTCCCCGTCACGCTCCTGCGCTTCGGGCAGTTCATCTTTCTTGGTGATGATCACCGGCCACTGTTCGGAGTATTTGCGGTTGAACTCAACCCAGTTCTCCATGTCCGGCTCGGTATCCGGGCGGATGGCATCCGCGGGGCATTCCGGCTCACAGACGCCGCAATCGATGCATTCATCGGGATGGATCACCAGCATGTTCTCACCCTCGTAGAAACAGTCCACGGGGCACACCTCCACGCAGTCGGTGTATTTGCAGGCGATGCAGTTGTCGGTCACGACATAGGTCATTTGGGTCGCAGCCTCAAAATCAGTGGTTGTTTGGCAAAGCCTGTCACGCTTCACGGTGCTATTTATCAAGCCTGACCGGAGGTTCAAGGGTCCGTACCGGTCGATTAGCCCTGTTCCGCGACTTCCTCATATAAAAGCCGCGCCTCGGTGGCGGGACCACGTCTCTCCGCGATTGCGGTGATTCGCACCACGTGCAGACGGTCATGCAACGCAAAAGAGAGCCCGTCACCAGGCTTCACCATCGTAGCGGGCTTGCTGACGCGTTTAGAGTTCACCCGCACGCGGCCTTTCGACACCAGTTCGGTTGCCAGGCTGCGGGTTTTGCAAAAACGCGCGTGCCAGAGCCACTTATCCAGACGGATGGACTCCGGCGGCCGGGCACGCTCGCTCAAATTTTATCCTTGAGCGCCGCGAGAGCCGCAAACGGGCTGTCGGGATCCATCGGTTTTTGGTGCCTCGACCGGTTGCCACGGTCCTTCTGATTCTTCCGGCTGTCATCGCCCGATTTGCGGTCAGGCTTCCGGTTGCCCTTGCGGCCATCCTGGCCCTTGGCGCGCTGATCCCCGGTTTTGCCCTGGGGTTTGCCCGACCTGGCGCCCCTTCCCTGTGCGCCCTGCGGACGCTGGCGGTTTTTGCGGGGCGCGCGGGTGAAGATGTAGTAGGTCTCCATCTCGACCGGGGCGTCCGTGGTTTCTGCACCAGCCTCGACGGCTGCTTCCGGTGCGGGGTCCGCGGTTTGTTCCTGCTCCGGGGCCGCCTCAACGGGTGCCTCGGCAGGTTCTGACGCTGCTTCCGCTGATTCGGCCTCCGGCGTTGGCTCCGCTGGTGTCCCGGAAGCCGTCGCCTCACCGGTCTCGGCATAGGTCTCCGGCTCGGCAGGCTTATCAACCTCAGCCGTCGTTTCGGCAGCAGCCTCAGCTTTGGGCGCGCGCACCTTCGGCCTTGTACCCTCCTGCGCCTGATAGCCCAGGCCCTCCATAAGCTTGGCAAACTGGTCCAGCGTCAGACCACAAATGGACAGCATATCCGGCGTGGCCTCGAAGCCGGCACGGGTATCAAGCGGGCGCAGCATGTCAGCCAAACGCTCCAGCATGTCGATGCGAATGGCCCGTTCACCTGCAGCCCGGTAACCGGCACGCGCATGATATTTGGCGGGAGTGCCTTCCGTCACCGGTACGGTCACGAGACCCGGCGGCGGCGATTCGGGGAATTCCGTCAGGCCGTCCATAAGCGAGCACAAAACAAGCCGCATGCGCGTCGGCGCGGGCTTGAGCAGCAGAGGCATGAAAATGGTGAACTGACCGAAGCGGACACCATGCTTGCGCAGACCGGCGCGCTGTTCCTGTTCCAGTGCCTTGATATCACCGGCAATTTCCGAACGCGGGATTACACCCAGCGCCTCAACAAGACGGAAGGCAATACCACGGGCCATGCCGGACAGAGCCTCATCATCGCGCATCGCAATCAGCGGCTCAAAAAGCGCAGCTATGCGGCGGTCCACAAAATGGCCAAGACGGCGGCGGACTTTTTCCGCAATTTCAGGGCCTGCATCCTCGTCCACAAAAGGTTTGACCTGAGGGCTCAGGACATCGGCCCCGGCCACAAGGCGACCAACCGCGTGTTCGCCCCACATCAGACCACCCTGTTCCGTAATATCGAACTCGGTGTCCGGCGCGTTGTAGAATTTGTCGGATCGCAGTGAAAACACGGGCGCGAGAGCGGCTATTGCGGCGGCCCGCAGGGTCGGAACCTGTTCGGCATCCGCATTGGGGTCGAGCTGAAAACGAAACCCCTCGAGTTTGCCGATGAACTGGTCGTCAATTGACACCTCACCGGTCTCAGTCACAGTCGCCACAAGGCTCTCCCTCTGTTTCAACCGGCGCATCAGCACTGACGTGCGCCGGTCCACAAATCGCTGGGTCAGACGCAGATGCAATGCGTCCGACAGGCGGTCTTCTACCGCACGGGTCTCATTTCGCCAATGGTCAGAATCATCAATCCATCCCTTCCGTTGCGCGACGTAGGTCCATGTGCGGATATACGCCAGGCGCTTGGACAGGGCATCAATGTCGCCGTCGGTCCGGTCGATGCGTGAAACGCGTGAGCTGAGCCAGTCCTCGGGGATGCCCTTACCGGTTCGAAGGAACGAAAACAGCTGGGAACACAGGGAAACATGCTCGGTCGGAGACACCTTCCGAAAATCCGGCACGCGGCACACATCCCATAAAAGCCGCACGTCACGCCCGTCGCGGATATCATCCCGCAGGGAGGGCAAAGCAGAAAGGCTTCGCAAAGTCAGAAGGTCATCGGCCTCGCGGGCGCGGAGCAGATCGGGGTGATTCGGCGGCGCCTCCAGGCTCTCGATCAGGGCCCGGACGGTGCCAAATTCGAGACGGTGGTTGCGCCATTGCAGCTTGCGCAGCGGCGCGAAACGGTTTTCCTCGATGGACTCGATGGTGTCGGCGTCCAATTCGCCCGCGTCGCCGGTTACGCCGAAGGTGCCATCCGTCGTGTAGCGCCCGGCCCGTCCGGCGATCTGCGCCAGCTCGTTGGGTTGCAGGGCGCGTCTTTGACGCCCGTCGAACTTCCAGAGGCCGGAGAACGCCACGTGGTTGATGTCGAGGTTCAGCCCCATGCCAATGGCATCCGTCGCCACCAGATGATCGACATCGCCGTTCTGATAGAGCGCGACCTGCGCGTTGCGCGTGCGCGGACTCAGCGCCCCCATCACAACCGCCGCACCACCCTTTTGTCGGCGCAGAAGCTCCGCAATGGCATAAACATCATCCACCGAAAAGCCCACGATCGCACTGCGGGACGGGATGCGGCTCAACTTGCGCGCACCGGTCCAGGTCAGCCGTGAAAAGCGGTCGCGATGGACGAACTGCGCCTCCGGGATCAGGTTGGCGATCCGGGGCTTGATAGAATCCGCGCCCATGAACAGTGTCTCGGAGGTCCCGCGTGCGTTTAGCAGCCGGTCGGTAAAAACATGCCCGCGGTCAGGGTCGGCGCAGAGCTGAATCTCATCAACCGCCAGGAAATCCGGCAACAGATCGGTGGGCATCGCCTCGACCGTGCAGACCCACCAGGCGGCGCGGGGCGGGACGATGCGCTCCTCCCCCGTGATCAGCGCGACCACGGACGGGCCGCGGATGGCGACAATCCGGTCGTAGACCTCCCGCGCAAGAAGCCGAAGGGGCAGACCGATTACGCCGGTGCGGTGTCCCAGCATACGCTCGATCGCGTAGTGGGTTTTGCCCGTGTTGGTTGGCCCAAGTACTGCCGTTACCTGGCCGTGCCTGCTCATTGCCATGAATGCCGTTCCTGACCGGTTTTGACCCTAGAGGTCGACCTCGCCCCTGCTGCGCTCAAGGCGCAGGATCGCCTCGTCCGTTTCCGGACGGTTTGGATTGATGCGCTGCACCTCACGCAGGGCCTGCAATGCGAGGTCGGGTTCATCCATTATCTCAAACATCGTCGCCAAACCTGACAGGGCCCCAAAATGGTCGGGGTTCAGTGCCAGTGTGCGCTCCACATCCATAATCGACAGGGAGTATTCCTCCATCAGGAAAAAAGCTGTCGCCCGGGCGTTCCAGCCCTCGGCAAAATCGGGTGCATGATCGGTCAGGGCGGAGAAATGTTCAACCGCCTCGTCAATGCGCCCCTCCTCAATGGCTTTTTTGCCACGCATGAGCAGCAGATCCATCGAGCGTGACCCCGACCGGGACCAGATGCCCGCAATCTCGTTCTCAATCCGGCGCCAGTCTTCCTGGCCTGGTTCCGCCAGTTCCGCGAGCAGTTCCTGAACCCGGTCCTCTGCGTCGGAAGTGTCCTGTGCGCGGGCAAAACCGGCCGGCGTCAAAAACAGGACTGACGCGACGGAACATGCGCATAGACACTTTCGTAACACTTTGAAGGTCCCTAAATTGAAGTCATCGAACCTGGATCCGGGCCCTGCCCATACATGGAGACTAAAATGAGCAACGTTATTGAGGGTGCAGTCAAGGCCCTGAACGAAAAGTTGAGTGGTGAATCCTTTGACGGAACCGCCAAGTTCGTCATTGAGGACGAAGGTTCGGTGCTGATCGACTCCGATGGCGCAACCGCCAGCGACGCTGATGCGGACTGCACCCTGACCGCGTCCCAGGAAACCTTCGAGGAGATGCTTGCAGGCGATCTGGACCCGACGGCGGCCTTCATGACCGGCAAACTCAAGGTCGATGGCGATATGGGAACCGCAATGAAGCTTGGCTCCGTTCTTTCATGACGCCTGACGCACCCTTCTATTCGGATGTCTGCTCGGCACCTGACGGCCAAACCGGCTGGTGGGTGAAAACGGTGGACGGTATCCGGTTGAGGGTGATGGTCTGGACCGGGGGACAGGCGGGCACCGCCATCGTGTTTCCCGGCCGGACGGAATACTGCGAAAAATATGCCGGTGTAATCACGCAACTTGTGAGCCGTGGGCTGAGCGTCGTGGTCATCGACTGGCGCGGTCAGGGCCTTTCCGACAGGCTGCCCGGCGCGGATGAGATGGGCCATGTGGGCCGTTTCGCCGATTATCAGTATGATGTAGCCGCGGTGATGGATCTGGTGCGCCATCTGGACCTGCCCCGACCGTTTTGGATGGTCGCGCACTCCATGGGTGGTTGCATCGGCCTGCGCACACTGCTCGACAGTGAGGACTTCAGCGGCGCTATTTTTTCCGCGCCCATGTGGCGGCTTCAGATCGGCACGGCAATCAAGGGCGCTCTGGCCAAGGCCGGCCTGTCCAAAGGTGGTGCGGCCGCGGATGCGGTTTCAGGGCACCCAGGGGAAACGGACACCTATCCCGAAAACGTCCTGACCTCGGACCGCGAACTGTATGAACTCGGAGCCTCCCAGATCCAACGGCATCCCGATCTGATAACGGGACCGCCCAGCGTGCGCTGGACCATTGCGGCACTCGTGGAGATGGAGCGGATGGCGTACTTCCGGTCGCCCAAACTGCCGTTTCTGACCTTCCTCGGGACGGAAGAGAAAGTCGTGTCCCAAACCATGATCAAACGGCGCATGGCCGCGATGCCGAACGGAAAACTCGTGATGTGTCCGGGTGGGCGCCATGAGGTGTTTGTCGAGGCACCACAGATCCGGGAACTGATCTGGAACGAGGTCGACAGGTTCCTCGACATGGCCCAGGCAAGGACCGTGGCCTGAGTCAGGCCTCGCCGGAGTTCATCAGCTCAAGCGCGGCCGCGTGAATGTCGGGATCACCCGCAGCAATAACGCGCCCGCCATCGTGGCAGGGACCACCCTCCCAGTTGGTGACCACACCCCCGGCCGCCTCTATCACGGCCTGCGGACCCTGGATGTCATAAGCATTGAGCCCGGCCTCGATTACCAGGTCGACCTGCCCCATTGCAACGAGGGCATACCCGTAACAGTCGAACCCGTAACGGGTGAGACGAACCTGATCCCGGACACTCTCGAACCGGGCGCGTTCCTGAGGGGTACCGATTTCAGGGAAGGTTGTGTAGAGAATTGCGTTATTGAGGCCACTGCACCGGCGGACCGCAAGTGGCGTGGTTTTTCCCGCGCGCAAAACCTCGGCGCGCCCGAACCCGCCAATGAACCGCTCTCCGGTAAATGGCTGGTCAACAACGCCCATAACCGGGCCATCGCCCGCGTCGACGCCAATCAGGATCCCCCAGGTGGGCGCACCGCTGATGAAGGCACGGGTGCCATCAACCGGATCGAGCACCCAGGTCAAACCTGAAGTGCCGGGTTTCGCGCCATATTCCTCTCCGAGAATGGCGTCGTCGGGACGCAGCTCGGCCAAAACGGCACGCATCGCCTTTTCCGCGTTGCGGTCCGCCTGGGTCACCGGGTCGTAGCCGTCGGCGTCCTTGTTGTCGGTATTCAGCACCGGGCTGCGAAACAGCGGCAGGCAAATCTTGCCCGCCACGTCCGCAAGCCGGTTCGCGGTGTCCCAGAGTTCCCTTTGCAACGCCGGATCCACCATGTCTTCCCCCAAAACCGACCTGAAATTCTCTTCAGCCGGTCTCCGCCATCACTGGCGGGAGGTCAAGAGCGTCAGTCCTTTTCTCAGGCCACGTCGCTCAGAACACGCGCCAGGTCAAAGAGCCGGCGGCGCTGGGTTTCCGGGATGGAGTAGTATGAACGCACGAGCTCCAGGGCCTCCTTGTCGGCCAGAAGATCGCCACGCTGGTTCGATTCCGCCGCTTCCGGCGCTGAACCTTCGCTTTCGGCGGCCTCAAAGCCCTCGAAGAAGAAGCTGATGCTTACATCCAGGGCCTGCGCGATGTCCCAAAGACGGGATGCGCTGACCCGGTTCATTCCGGTCTCATACTTCTGAATCTGCTGAAACTTGATACCGACGATGTCGCCAAGCTGCTGCTGGGTCATGCCAACCATCCACCGGCGATGCCGGACACGCTTGCCTACATGCACGTCTACAGGATGCTTCATACTTGTTGCTCCGCTATTACCTTTAATACTAACCACACTGATGCAATTTTCGTGCCAACTCTCTCGTATGTGGTGTTAACCGCCTTTTGGGATCAATCTTGAGTATTTTTGGCCATCAGCAACTCAAACCGCCATGCAATCATAGGGAGAGTTACGGATACTTTGCAAAACCGGAGAGGCATTGCAATTACTTTTTGCAAAGAATTTTGCATTTTGCAAAGATCCGGCAGTCGGTTGACGTAACGTTACCAAACCGCCGGATCGAAATGTGTCAGTTCAGATCAGGCAATCCGTGACTGACGCTTGCGCTCGTGGGTATCGAGGAACTTCTTGCGCAGGCGGATCGAGTTCGGAGTAACCTCGACCAGCTCATCATCGCCAATATAGGCAATCGCCTCCTCTAGGGTCAGGCGTTTGGGTGTCGTCAGAACGACAGCCTCATCCTTACCGGCGGCGCGCACGTTGCTCAGCTTCTTGCCCTTGAGCGGATTGACCTCAAGGTCGTTGTCACGGCTGTGCTCGCCAAGAATCATGCCCTTGTAGACCGCCTCACCCGATCCGATGAAGAACTTGCCGCGATCCTCAAGGTTGAAAATCGCGTAGGCCACCGAGGTGCCGTCCTCCATGGAAATCAGAACGCCCGTGCGACGGGTCGGCATGGCTCCGCGGTGCGGCGCCCATTCGTGGAACACCCGGTTGAGAACGCCGGTTCCCCGCGTGTCGGTCAGAAACTCGCCGTGATAGCCGATCAGGCCGCGGGACGGTACATGCGCCACGATACGGGTCTTGCCACCGGCACCTGTTTTCATGTCGGCCAGCTCGCCCTTGCGCAGGGCCAGTTTCTCAACCACCGAGCCGGCATATTCCTCGTCAACGTCGACCGTGACTTCCTCGATAGGCTCGAGGCGTTCGCCGTTTTCTTCCTTAAACAGCACTTTAGGCCGCGAAATCGACAGCTCAAAACCCTCGCGACGCATGTTCTCGATCAGAACACCCATCTGAAGCTCGCCGCGCCCAGACACTTCGAAAGCCTCGCCGCCGGGAGTATCCGCAACCTTGATCGCGACATTGGATTCCGCCTCGCGCATCAAGCGGTCACGGATGACACGGCTCTGCACCTTGTTTCCGTCACGGCCCGCCAGCGGGCTGTCATTGATGCCGAACGTTACCGAGATGGTCGGCGGGTCGATGGGCTGGGCCGGGATGGGATCGGTCACGGAGGTGTCACAGATCGTGTCGGCCACGGTCGCGGTGGACATTCCGGCAAGGCTCACAATGTCCCCGGCCTCGGCCACCTCAATCGGAGTCTGCTGAAGCCCGCGGAACGCCAGGATTTTCGACACGCGGAACCGCTCGACCGTCTTGCCGTCGCGACTTAGCGCGTGAACCGCGGAACCGGTTTTCAGCGCCCCGGTCTCAACACGACCTGTGAGAAGGCGCCCGAGGAACGGGTCGGCCGCCAGTGTCGTTGCCAGCATCCGGAACGGCTCATCGCGGTGTGCGACCTGTTTGGGTTCCGGAACGTGGCTCAGAATCAGGTTGTAAAGCGCCTTGAGATCCTCGCGCGGACCTTCGAGGCTGTCATCCGCCCAGCCGCTGCGGCCGGACGCATAGAGAACCGGGAAGTCGAGCTGTTCCTCGGTGGCGTCGAGGTTCACGAACAGGTCAAACACCTCATCCAACGCCCGGTCGGGCTCGGCGTCCGGCTTGTCGACCTTGTTCAGAACCACAATCGGCCGCAGGCCCAGCGCCAGAGCTTTTGATGTCACGAATTTGGTCTGTGGCATCGGCCCCTCGGCCGCATCGACCAGCAGAACAACCCCGTCCACCATGCTCAGGATACGCTCAACCTCGCCACCGAAATCGGCGTGGCCTGGTGTGTCCACAATATTGATGCGGTGGTTGTCCCACTCCACGGAAGTGGCTTTCGCCAGAATTGTAATGCCGCGTTCGCGCTCAAGATCATTGGAATCCATCGCCCGTTCGGTCATTGCCTGATTCTCGCGGAACGTGCCCGACTGTTTGAGAAGCTGGTCAACCAGGGTCGTTTTTCCATGATCGACATGCGCGATAATCGCGATGTTTCTCAGGTCCATCGTTACGTCCTTGACTTGTTCAGATTTGTGGTGTTGGCGCCCCATTAAGGCCGGTTCGCCCAAAAGGCAATCCCGCGCGGTCGTTGCGCAAATCAATTCCTTCGCATACGCAATATGGTCACAGGCATCCACACGGGAGAGGATCACGACCATGCGCGCCATGCGGATCAACAAATTGGGCGCGGCCCTGTCGGCTGCGGACATCCCCCGGCCCACCCCCAAACCGGGTGAGGTTCTTTTGCGTGTGCTGGCCTGTGGCGTGAATTTCGCGGACACCCTTATGGTGCAGGGCAAATATCAGGAGAAGCAGGATCCGCCCTTTACACCCGGCATGGAAATCTGCGGCATTGTGGAAGCCCTGGGGGAAGGCGTTGCCGGCCCGGCCCCGGGCACGCGGGTTGCGTCCTATGTTGGCTCCGGCGGGTTTGCCGAGTATGCCGTTGTCCCTTCGGCAAGCTGCGTGGCCGTTCCCGACGCGATGCCGGACGAGGAGGTTGCGGGGTTTCTCATCGCCTATGGCACCAGCCATGTCGCACTCGACCATCGCGCCAGGCTTCAGCCAAGAGAAAACCTTCTCGTTCTTGGCGCATCGGGTGGTGTGGGACTGACGGCGGTCGAACTGGGCAGGCTCATGGGCGCGAACGTCATCGCAGTGGCCCGCGGCGCGGAGAAAATGGCCATCGCTGAAGCCGCCGGTGCCGCGCATGTTTTCGATAATGACGACGACATCCGCGCGGAGGTCAAAGCCCTCGGCGGCGCGGACGTGCTCTACGACCCTGTCGGCGGTGACCTGTTTGAGGCCGCGATGCGCGCCTGCAACCCGCTGGCCCGCCTTCTGCCTCTTGGTTTTGCCAGTGGTAAGGTGCCGCAGATCCCGGCAAATATTCTGCTGGTCAAAAACCTCACGGTTCACGGCCTCTACTGGGGCGCCTACGCCAAACTGGACCCTAAGGTGCTCACCGAAAGCTTCGCCCGCCTGTTCGAGTGGTACAGTGAGGGTGCGCTAAAGCCCCATATCAGCCATGTCGTGCCACTGGATGAAGCCGAACACGCGCTCGACCTTCTGCGCACGCGCAAGGCAACGGGCAAGGTGGTGGTGAAAGTGGCGGAGCGGTGAGCCGCGATCACCCCAGATAAATCTGCCCCGCCGGGTAGCGCACGCGCGGGGCGGCGTGGGTTGCCAGGAAAAACCCGATGGCGAGCGGACCAACACGTCCTATGAACATCATCGCCATGATCACCGCACGTCCAAGCGTGTCGAGTTCGCCCGTGGCCCCTCTCGAAAGGCCCGTCGCACCGAACGCGGAGGCCACCTCGAAGGCAAGGTCCAGAAACTCGCCGTCATGGCTGATCGAAACCACAAAGATCGCAGTTATGACCAGAATTGCCGAAATGGTGGTCAGGGCCATCACCTTCATCACTTCCTCCATGCCCAGTGACCGGCCAAAGGCGTGAAGGCTGTTCTGACGCCGAAAAAAAGCAACCGTGGCCAGCAGCAAAACGCAGAGCGTTGTCACCTTGATGCCCCCGGCCGTTGAGGTGCTGCCACCGCCCACAATCATCAGCGCCATGACCAGGACAGTGGTGCTGTCATGCATCGCGCCGATGTCCACTGTATTGAAACCGGCCGTGCGCGGCGTCACGCCCTGGAACCAGCTGGCCCACAGCTTCTCAACCGTTCCGAGTTCGCCGAGCGTCCCTGGATTGGTCCACTCCAGCAGCCCGAAAACCACTGTTCCCCAAACTATCAGCACGGCCGTTCCCACGAGCATCAGCTTGGAATGCAGCGTCAGCTTCCGCCAGGTCCGCTTTTGGTAGATGTCGCCCACAACAATGAAACCGAGCCCGCCCAGAATAAACAGGAGCGGAATGACGGTATTGACCAACGGATTGCCCACCCATCGGGTCAGGCTGTCGGGATGAAGGGCAAAGCCGGCATTGTTGAAGGCTGAAACCGAGTGGAAAACTGCCTGCCAGATGCCCTGCCAGCCGAATTCCGGCACAAACACAATCGCCAGAAGCAACGCGCCCACCGTCTCGCAGACCAGCGCAATCACGACGATGATCTTCACCAGAACAGTCAGGTTGGACAGCGAGGTCTGGTTGAGGTCCTCCCGCAGGATCAGCCGTTGCGGCATCCCCACCGGAATGCCCAGCGCGCCGAGCACCAGAACCGCAAAAGTCATCAGACCCAGACCACCAAGCTGGATCAGGACGGTAATGACGGCCTGCCCGAACCAGGTAAAAGCCAAACCCGTATCCTCCAGAACCAGCCCGGTGACCGTCACGGCCGAGGTGGAGGTAAATACCGCCTCGCCGAGGTCGATATCGCCGTTATGGGATACCGGAAGCCACAACAGAAGCGCCCCGCAAACGATGAACGCGAGATACAGCACAACGAGAAGCGCCGGCGGCGGAAGCCTGAAACGTCGAAATCTCGAAATACCGCGACTGACCGATGGGGCCATGGCTAAAGGCTCGCGGCAAAACGGCGCAGGTTTTTGCGTTCCCCAAGCAGCAGGAGGAGATCCTTCCGCTCAAGCACGCATTCCTGCCCCTCATCCCCGACAAAAACCGTTCCACGCATGACGCCAATACAGCGCACGCCGAATTTCGTATTCAGATCCAGATCGGCAAGCCGCCGCCCCTCCAGGGATTCCGAGACGCGGAAATTGACCACGTGAAACCCGTTTCCAAGGCTTACGTAATCCCGCACCAGCGGATTGTGCAGCACCTGCGCGATGTGCTTTCCAACCTCGACTTCCGGATGAATCACCCGATCCACGCCGATTTTGCTTAGGATCCTGTGATGGGTCCGGGTCGACGCCTTGGCCCAAACATTTTTGACCCCGATCAGCTTCAGATTGATCGCGGCCAGTATGCTTGCTTCCAGATCCGCGCCCATCGCGACCACGCCAACCTCACAGTCGGCCAGTCCCGCCTCACGCAGGGCCTGGTCATCCCGCGCGTCAACGATCAGGGCCTGGGACAGCATATCGGCGTGATTCGAAACCAGTTGCCCGTCCACATCGATGCCAATGACATGATTCCCGAAGCGTTGAAGCTCAGCGGCAACGGTACTGCCGAAACTGCCAAGCCCAAGCACCCCGAAAATTCGGGGGGAATGTCGCGCCATGTCCAGTCACCTCTCTACGAACGCGCCCGAAATACGGGCCTGTCAGTGCCCGCCGCCGGCCAGCCCGATGCCCGAGAGCAGCATGCCCCAGACCTTGATCCGCAACCCGACGGCCTTAATGATCCCCGTGGCGGCCACGACATGCCCGCCAATTCCGGGGATGTTGTTGGTGTAGGTCTGAACGATACAGCCCGTGCCATCAAGCATCATTGCCTCATGCTCCGGGTATTCCAGCTCAAAATAAACCACCAGCGAACCACGTTCCGCGAGGGAGTCCGGGTCAACCAGGCGTGCACCGGGAATGACCTGTCCTGACGCGACCGCGGGCTGAATGCCCACCACCTTTGCCGGAAGCACCGAGTCCCTGAAGTTGATGTCCGCATTGCTGTTGCAGGCAATCTCGGCTGGCATGCCTTCATAGAGCGTGGAGCGGGCAATCTGCGAGAAGCCGGCCACGATTCGTATCGGCGTGTCCGCCGGACGGTCGGGAATGATCACCATTGCGGGGCTGAGGATCAGTGTGGTGGCCGGACTGCCTTCGCCGAGGACCAGCTGCGTCACAACGCCATCCGTGAAGCTGCGCACGACCGTATGATCGAGCGCTACCTGCGCGCTTTCAACGGCGGTTTCCGCCGCCTTGCGTCGCGCCGGGATGGTCTGCGTCAGTTCGGTTTCGGAGAGATCGACCTGTGCCCGCATTGCGGCAACATGGGCCTCGGCCTCGGACACCTGGGCCTGAAGGTTGCGTACGTCATCCTCGCGTCCGACCTGCCGTTCCAGCAGGGTCCGCGCCTCGGAGAGGTCCACACGCAGGTTTTCCAGCTCAATCTGAGCCGCGGCTTCTTCCGCCTGGCTGACCCGCAGCGTTTCGCGTGCCTTATCCTCATCCGCTGTAATCTGGTCAAACTGCGCCTCGGCCTGGGCCAGCGCCGCCCGTTGCGAACTGTCCTCGATCCGGAACAGTACGTCTCCGGTTTCCACCCGCTGGCCGTTAATCACGTTAATTTCCGTAACCGGGCCGCTTGTCTGTGCCACGACGGAGACCGTACGGAACGGCACGATGCCCGAGTAGGACTTTTGGTGAAAGTAGAAGATTGTCAGGAAAAGGAAGAAGGCGAGCAGCAGCCAAAGGTACACCGCCGTCTTCATGTTCCAGACCGTCATCGCCTCACCACGACGGCGAAGCTGGAAATACCGGATGATCACCGGGAAAGAGGTAAACATCAGCTCAAACATCCCGCTGCGCCTCCTCTTCAGCGCGCGGCGCGTCCTGTGTCTCGGGGATGGTCGTGTCAGCATTCCCCTGCGGTACCGGTCCAGGATTCCGAAGCAGATGGAACCGCGACCAGTCGGCCATGAGCGCGAGCAGAATGGCGCTCAGGGGCAGCAGAATGTTAAAATGGTCGAGCGGGAAAACCTCATAAAGCAGCGCAATCGCCAGCATGGTCGGGATCGTTTTCGCGAGGGGAGTTCCCTTGGACTGATGCTCCGCCCAGCGGTCAAATGCCGAATACAGGACCACAATCCCATAGATCGCGAGGACCATGAAGCCCAGGGCGATCCACGCCATGACGTCGCCTTCCCCCGGTGCCACGAACCATCCAGGAGGGGAATGCTCCGCCCCGTGTTCTGCTGCCATAAACTCAAGTCTCCGGTTTTCCTGAAATGGTCAGGTT
Organism: Amaricoccus tamworthensis; assembly: GCF_049800875.1. Lineage (NCBI taxonomy): Bacteria > Pseudomonadati > Pseudomonadota > Alphaproteobacteria > Rhodobacterales > Paracoccaceae > Amaricoccus > Amaricoccus tamworthensis. The sequence continues at coordinate 200,327 of NZ_JBNAFV010000005.1, forward strand.
TTTCTAGTCGCTGGCGTCCGGTGTGTCTACCGCTGCGACGCAAACGGCATCTGTGAAATCTACCCCGGCAATATGCGGCACAGGCGATCGATCGTGCGCCTGACCTCGGGCAGGTGCCGGTCGTCCTGATGTGTCACGATCCAGCTGTCATGCTCCAGTTCCGCAATAACGCCACCCCGTCGCTCCAGCGTGCCATGACTGTCACCGATGAAGGTCGGCAGGACCGAAATCCCCTGCTCCGCGAGCGCCAGATCCAGACTGTTGCGCGGCGCGTTCACCTCGCAAACCGCATTCTCCGCAACCGTTCGCTTTAGCCATCGGGCCGAAGGCGTATCGGCCAGCACCACAATCCAGCGGTCCGGCGCGTCTTTGGTGGCGTAGGGGGCGAATTCCACCCGCGCCAAGCGGCGCCCCGCTAGGCCCTCGCTGATGGGTCTTGCATTGCGGATGCCGATCACGGCCTCTCGGTGCGATATGTTGAGACTGTGTTCCGCCGATATGAACCGGACCCGCAGATCGGGCGGCATGCCGGTGATCCCCTCCAGCCGATCCAGGAGCGCAAGCGTCGTCCACGTACCCGCCGACACCTTGACCAGCGGCAGACCATCACCCTGCGGCGCGGAGGTCAGCCGGGCGATCCGTGCCTCGACGTCCGTCAGCCCCTGAAGCAGGCGCTGAGCCTCGGCGGTCAGCTCATATCCCCGGTCGTGACGGATGAACAGTTCCCGACCCAGCGCCCGCTCCAGGGCCAACATCCGCCGTCCCAGTGTTGCGGCACTGCGCCCAGTCACCCGCGCCGCCGGAGACAGGCCACCCTCGCGCGCAACCGCCAGAAACAGTTGCAGGTCATCCCACGGCAGGTTCTTTTCAAGCATGAAATGCTCTTTTCAAACTGTTTCATTTTGTTGCGGACGCTTCAGCCCTAACCTGCCGTGGACAGGAACACAAATGTTCCGCGCACGGATTTCCGGAGGCAATCAATGAAGCTCAACCCACTTTCGAAAAACGGCCCCCTTGTATCGGTCCTCGCACTGGGCGCGATGACGTTTGGTGCCGAAACCAGTGCCGAAGAGGCGGGACGAATGCTCGACCTCTTCGCGGAACGGGGCGGTACTCTGATCGATACCGCCGATGTCTACGGCAACGGCGTGTCCGAGGAAATCATCGGGGACTGGGGCCGTGCGCGTGGTGGTCTCGACGATCTGATCATTGCCACTAAGGGACGTTTTCTGCCGCCGGCCGGCAGCCGGGGCGCTTCCCGCCGTTCCCTGATGCGATCGGTTGAAGCCAGCCTGCGCCGGCTGCGCGTTGAGGCAATTGACCTCTACTACGTCCACGGCTGGGATCGCCACACCGACGTTGCGGAGACCCTGACAACTCTTGGGGACCTCGTCCGGGCCGGAAAAATCCACAACATCGCCTGGTCAAATGTCACCGGATGGCAACTGGAGCGCATTCTGGGCACCGCCAGGCAGCTCGGTCTTCCGGCTCCGGTCGCCGTGCAGCCGCAGTACAACCTTCTGGACCGCGGCCTGGAACTGGAGGTGCTTCCATGCTGCCTTGAGAATAATGTCAGCCTTGTCCCCTGGTCGCCACTTGGCGGCGGCTGGCTCACAGGCAAATACAGCCCGGATACGCTTCCGACCGGCAAAACCCGGCTCGGCGAGGACCCCGGGCGCGGCATGGAGGCATGGGAGTTGCGTAACAACGCCCGCACCAAGGCTGTGCTGGAAACCCTGACGTCAATCGCCGAACGCCTCAATCGCCCCCCGGCCCATGTCGCGCTGGCCTGGCTTACCGCCCGTCCAGGTGTCGCCTCGGTCCTTGTGGGCGCACGCACCTGCGAACAGCTTGCGGACAACCTTGCGGCGGCAGATCTCGTCCTTGATCAGGCGGATCAGGACGCGCTGACAAAGGTCTCATCCACTGGTCTGCCCCCTTACCCGTACGGGTTTCAGGAGTTCTGGTCCGAAATGGACGTCTGGAAACGCCTCGGCACCTGACCGGCGCTTATTCGGCGGCCATCACGTCGCTGTGGCAATATGCCTGCCGGACATACCGGGCCAAATGCTCCGCCAAAACGGATCGCGGCGTATTGCCGATATACATGTTCACATGAAAAACCGGCAGTTCGGGCAGGGCGCCATTATCTGCCACAATCTCGCATTCCGGCGGCACCGCTGACGGCAGCTGCACATTGATCGCAAGATCGGCCTGCACACCGGCATTCACGGCGGAATCGGAAATGGCGTCGATGCCGCTTTCCCACTGAATATCGGACCGGGCCAGCGCATCGACCGCCACCCTGCGGAAAATACAGTGGTTCACGGCGGCAAACCGGAGGGGACGCTGGCGCCAGGCCTGTCCGTTTTTCGCGCCAACCCAGACCAGGCGATCGGATGCCAGTACCTCGCCGCCCGGATCGGTTGTTTCCTCGGTCGCGAGAATGAGGTCCATGTCGCCCCGGCGCAGTTTTTCCTTGAGAATGGTCGAATAGAGGGAATGCAGCTGAATGCGCACCCGCGGAAATTCCACGGCAAAGCGCTGCATCACTGCCGGCATATGCGGGTAGATCAGGTCATGGGGCACCCCAAAACTGATTTCACCCTCAAAGGCCTGATTGGTCATCAGCCCCCAGGTCTCATCATTCATGGCCACCAGTTTCCGCGCATAGCCCAGAAGCTGTTCACCCGATGCCGTAAGGGCGATCCCGCGCCCGGTTCGATCAAACAGGCTCTGACCAAAAGTTTCCTCGAGCCGTTTGAGCTGCATCGACACGGCGGACTGCGTCAGATTGAGCATGGTCGCCGCCCGCGTCACGCCGCCCGAATCCGCTACAGCGACAAACGACCTGAGCGCGGTGATGTCCAGATTCCTGATCATATCAATCTCCGTGATGACGCCGGTCATTATTATTCGTTTTTATGATTGGTCGCAACACCGTATTTATCACGGACATGAATGAAACGACCAAACCGCAACAATTTTTTTGATGGAGAGATACCATGACCATGGATTCCACCAGCATCGCCAGACACACGCACCGTCCCTCAGCACGCAAAACCTTCAGCCTGATCGGATGGCTTTTGGAAAAAGACAGCGCCCACCGCAACATGGCCCGGTTTGCCAGGATGGATGACCGCATGCTGCGCGACATCGGACTGACCCGCTCCGACCGGGACCGCGAGGTCGCACGCCACACGCACGGGTCCGTGACCAAACGTCATCGTTAACAATACGCTTACGTCCGCGGCGTATGGTTAAGACACACCCAGTCCTCCTCTGGCAAAACGCCAGTTTAACATTCGGGGAATCGGACCATGCTGAATGCAATCGCCGATCTGACCTCTGACTACGCCGGCCTGATCCTTGCCTGGCCGGTTATGATCTGGACCATCGCGCTTATCGCCAAACGACGGTACGGCACCTACATGGCCCGCGACATGATCAAGATCGTGAAGCCCATTTCCGGGCTGATCTGTCTCGCGGTTCCGGTTTTGGCCGACATAGCGGTACTCACCCTGCCCGTTCTGGTGGTTTACCTTATCACCGAGAGCCGGCACCAGGCCGCCATCCGCTATGGCGAGAGCATTGCCACCGACCTGAACCGGGTGCTGCCGTGGATCATCGCGCTCTCGATGCCCGTGATGCTGGCCTGCGCCGCCCAGCCAATGGTTGGCGTGTTCATCTTCGCCGCCTGGGCCTGCCTTATTGAATACCAGCGCAAACAGCGTCTCGAACAGTGCGAGGAGGAGGCCCGCCAGGCCCTGGAACGCCAGCATTTCCTCCGCCAGCACCTGAACTCCGAGAACAACCCGTTCCGGCGCTAAACGGTTTCCCCCGGGTGACGGGCGTGGGGCTCAGTCCCGCGCCCGCTCCACCAGATCCAGCACCACCGGCCCCATCAACTCCACATTCGCGCTGACCCCATCCGCATTAGGATGAATGCCATCGCCCTGCATCAACTCCCGGAAATTGTCCTGGTTGATGGCCGCGATAAACGAGGGATAGTGGGTTGCGCCATGTTCCTCCGCCAGCGACGGATAGAGATCGCGAAACTCCTCCTGATACTCGGCACCATAATTCGACGGCGCCGGAAGCCCTGCAAGAACCACGGGCAAATCACGCTCCGCAATCGCGCTCAGAATGCCGTCCAGGTTTTCGCGCATCGTCCCGACACTGATGCCGCGCAGAAGGTCATTGCCCCCCAGAGCCACAATGACCCCGTCGACACTGTCATCCAGCGACCAGTCTATGCGTGAGAGCCCGCCGGCGGTGGTGTCTCCCGACACGCCACCATTGACCAGAACCGCGTCATCGGCCCCGTTTTCATGCAGCCACGCCTCCATTTGCGGCACGAACCCCTCGCCGTCCGGCAACCCGTAACCTTGGGTCAGGGAATCGCCAAATGCGAGGATGCGCACCTCCGCCGCGGCCAAACCCGGCAGGAGAAACAGGACAGATGCCGCAATTGTGAGGTTGCGAACTGGCGCAAAGGCACCATATGGCTTGTTTGATGTCAGTTGCGCCGAGGTACCCGTCATATGTCCACTCCGGTAATTTCGCTGAAAAACGTTTCACTTACCCTGAGTGGCAATGCTGGACCGGTCAACATCCTGAGGGATATTTCACTCGATATTGAAGCCGGCGACACCCTTGGCCTGATCGGCCCGTCCGGCTCCGGAAAATCCTCGCTTCTGATGCTTCTGGGAGGCCTTGAAACAGCCACCGGCGGATCGGTTACCGCGCTTGGGCACGATCTGACCTCGATGAATGAGGACGCTCTGGCGGAACTGCGACTGAAAAGCTTCGGCGTGCTGTTTCAGTCCTTCCACCTGATCCCGACCATGACCGCGCTGGAGAACGTGGCCACGCCACTGGAACTGACCGGTGCCTCGGACGCATTTGAGCGCGCGAAAACGGAACTTGAGGCGGTATCCCTCGGCAAGCGGCTGGATCACTACCCCGCGCAGCTTTCCGGTGGCGAACAACAGCGCGTGGCTCTGGCCCGCGCCTCGGTCACCCGCCCTGAAATCCTGCTGGCCGATGAGCCCACGGGCAACCTGGACAGTTCCACGGGCGAGGCCATCATGGATCTGCTCTTCGGCCTGCGCGAGCGGCATGGCTCGACCCTGGTCATGGTGACCCACTCACGGGAACTGGCCGCCCGCTGCAACCGGGTGATTCGCCTGCGGGACGGCGAACTGGAATCCCTGCCCGAGGCAGCTGAATGAGGCTGCCGGTCGCAGCCCGCCTCGCCCTCCGGGAACTGCGCGGTGGCCTGCGCGGGTTCGGAATATTCCTCACATGTCTGGCACTCGGCGTCGCCGCCATCACCGCCGTCGGCACGGTGCGCAGCGCCATTGAAGCGGGGCTAACCGACCAGGCCGCTGTTATCCTGGGCGGTGATGCCGAAATGGAGTTTGCCTACCGTTTCGCCGACGAGGCCGAGCGCACGTGGATGCGGGAAAACGCAACCGGCGTATCCGAGATTGTCGACTTCCGGTCCATGGCAGCCTTCGATCCGGAAAATTCCGAAACCGAACGCACCCTCGTACAGGTCAAGGCCGTGGACGATGCCTATCCCCTGCTGGGCGAACTGACCCTTGAAGGTGGCGGCGACCTGCATGAGGCCCTGGAAACCACGGACGACCTGCCGGGCATTATCGCGGAGAGCATCCTGATTGACCGCCTTGGGCTGGAAATGGGCGACACACTGCGGCTTGGAACAAAGGAATTCCGCCTGAACGGTCAAATCCTGCGCGAACCGGATGCCGCAACCGGCGGCGTCACGCTCGGGCCGCGCGTGATGGTCAAACTGGCCGATCTTGAGGACAGCGGCCTGCTGGCCGACGGCTCCCTGTTCGAGTCCTCCTACCGTCTCACCTTCCAGGTTGACGCAAATCTCGACACCCTCAGCAGCGCAGCCCGTGCCGAGTTCGAGGAAACGGGAATGCAGTGGAGGGACCGCCGCAACGGAACCCCAGGCGTCAGCCGCTTTGTCGACCGGCTCGGCTCCTTCCTGATCCTGATCGGCCTCGCTGGGCTTGCGGTTGGCGGCGTTGGCGTGTCCTCTGCCGTGCGCGCCTATCTGGACCGGAAAACCGAGACCATCGCCACGCTGAAAACGCTTGGGGCCACCGGCCGCACCGTTTTCGCGACATATTTCATCCAGATCGGCATCCTCTCGGCCATCGGAATCACCATCGGCCTCGTGGCCGGGTCGGCCGTTCCGATTCTATCAGCACCGCTTTTCCGCGATCTGCTTCCCTTCCCGACCGATTTTGGCGTCTTCCCGGGCGTTCTGGCGGAAGCCGCGATCTACGGCGCGCTGACCGCACTGATCTTCACCCTCTGGCCGCTTGCCCGGTCCAGGGAGATTCGCGCCGCGGAACTGTTCCGGGACCAGAGTTTCGGTGTGCGCAGTTTCCCGCGACCGGTATTCATCCTGGCAACCGGCGCGCTCGTCGCCGTTCTGGTCGCCATCGCGACGGCCTTTTCCGGGGCGGAGCGCCTGACGCTGACATCCGCCGCCGGGATCATCGGGGCACTACTCCTTCTGCTCGGCGCGTCCCATCTGCTCCGGCTTCTGACCAAGCGGCTGGCGGCTTCGCGGGCTTTCCACGGCAAACCGCCTTTGCGCTGGGCCCTGGCTTCGGTTGGCCGGTCCTCGGCCGACACGTCCTCGGTCGTCCTGTCCCTTGGTCTTGGTCTGGCCGTCATGGCTGCCATTGGTCAAATCGACGCGAACCTGCGCAATGTCATTCAGACCGACCTGCCTGAACGGGCCCCGGCCTATTTTGTCGTCGACATCCAGAATGACCAGCTTGACGGCTTTCTCGACACGTCGAACGCCTATTCCGGCGTCGAGGATATCGATACCGCTCCGATGCTCCGCGGCGTGATCACGCGCATCAACGACAGACCCGCACGCGAGGTGGCCGGCAACCACTGGACCCTGCGCGGGGACCGTGGCCTGACCTATGCCGCGCAGCCCGGGCCAAACATGACCATCACCGAAGGCGAATGGTGGCCGGAGGACTACGACGGCCCACCGCTGATGAGCTTTGCGGAGGAAGAGGCACAGGAACTTGGCGTCACCATTGGTGACACCATTACGGTCAACGTGCTTGGCCGCGACATTACCGCGACCATCTCCAACCTGCGCGACGTGCAGTTCGACACGATGGGAATCAATTTCGTGATGCTGATCAATCCGGCCGCCGTTGCCGGCGCACCGCATACCCATATCGCGACGATCTACGCCGACCAGGAATCCGAGGCTCCCCTGATCCGCGAACTTGCGGACCTCTACCCCAACATCACCGCCGTCCGGGTTCGCGACGCAATCGCACGTGTGGCCGAAGCCCTCGAGAGCATTGGTGCGGCGACCCGCTGGGGTGCATCGGCCACGCTCCTGACCGGCCTGATCGTTCTGATCGGCGCGGCGGCCGCCGGTGAACGCGCCCGCGTTTTTGAGGCGGCGGTCCTGAAAACACTCGGCGCGTCCCGTCGCCGCATCCTGACAAGTTTTGCCCTGCGATCGGCATTTGTGGGTCTTGCCGCCGGCACCGTGGCAATGGCGGCCGGTGCCATTGCGGGATGGTGGGTCATGACATCCGTTATGGACGCGGAATTCACGTTTGAACCCGTATCCGCCCTTATCATCATCATTGGCGGCGCGCTGACCAGCCTTCTGGCCGGACTTATGTTTGCCCTGCGCCCCCTTGCGGCACGGCCTGCGGGGGTCCTGAGATCGCGGGATTAGGTGGGAATCTGCCAGGTTCACGGGAATCTGTGCAACTCAACGTAATACAGCGTTGAAAATTTCGGAAACATCACCAATATCTAAACAAACTTGCGGCCTGCGCCGCGAGGCAACGGCAATTCTGGAGGATACACATGGCCGAATTAGGGACTATTCGTCGGACAGGAGCCGGCGTACGCACGGCGGAGATCGACGAAGGTCTGCGCTCACACATGAACAAGGTCTACAGCACAATGTCTGTAGGCATGTTGATCACAGCGCTGGCGGCATGGGCAATTTCCGGACTCGCGGTCACCACCGACCCGTCGATCACCGGCATGCAGATCGGCGCTGACAAGTATCTGACCGGCCTGGGCGCGACGCTTTACGCCTCGCCCCTCAAATGGGTTGTGATGTTCGCACCGCTGCTGTTTGTCTTCGGCTTCAGCGCGGGCATCAATAAAATGTCCGCAGCCACGGCCCAGACGGTGTTCTACGCCTTCGCAGCCGTGATGGGTATCTCGATCAGCTCGATCTTCCTGGTGTTCACCGGCGCGTCGATTGTCCAGACCTTCCTTGTGACGGCAATCGCCTTCGCGTCGCTGAGCCTTTACGGTTACACCACCAAAAAAGATCTTAGCGGTCTCGGCACATTCCTGATCATGGGTGTGATCGGCCTGATCGTAGCGTCGGTCATCAACATCTTCCTGGCATCGTCCGCACTGGCCTTTGCCGTATCGGTGATCGGTGTTCTGATCTTCGCGGGTCTGACCGCCTATGACACGCAGAACATCAAAAACACCTACCTGCAGATGGCCCATTCGGGCGACCAGGAGTGGCTGGGCAAGTCGGCAATCATGGGCGCGCTGAGCCTGTATCTCGACTTCATCAACATGTTCATGTTCCTGCTGCAGTTCCTGGGTAACCGCGAATAAGCAGACAGGCGTCACCAACCACCCGGTGACAGCGTTTCAGGCCCCACGTTCCCAGCGGCACGTGGGGCTTTTTCGTTGGGGTTAACCGGCGTCCCCGCCAATTTTGGTCACAACCACCGAGGACGCCTCAAGTGTACGGTGAACCGGACATTTGTTCGCAATCTCAACCAGCCGGTCCCGGATTGCCGGATCGACAGCGCCCTCAATAGATATCCTCCGTTCAAACCGGTCGATACGGCCTTCGCGACCCTCCCCACAATCGGCGCAGTCCTTGGCATGAACCTTGGCGTGATCGACCGTGACCGTCACATTGCCCAGTTTCAGCTTCTTGTGCTCCGCATACATGCGCAGCGTCATCGACGTGCAGGCGCCCAGTGCAACGGATAGAAAGTCGTAAGGATTGGGCCCGGTATCCTGCCCACCCACTACGTCTTTCGGCTCATCCGCCAGAAAACCGTGGGTGCCCGTGCGAACAAACTGCTGAAACTTCGAAGCCCCGGTCTCGGACACCTCAACGACCGAGCTATGCGGCACATCGGTCAGGTCCAGATACCGTTTCGCCCAGGACGCCAGCACACCGGCCGCGTATTCCGAGTCCACCGCACGGTTGACGAGGTGATCGGCATCATCGAGAGACACGAAACTTTTCGGATGTTTCGCGGCCTCAAAAATGCGCCGCGCATTGTCCACACCCACCGTTTCATCGAGCGGCGCGTGCATGACCAGCAACGCGCGGTTGAGGTTTCTGGCGCAGTCCAGCACCGAGGACCCCTCAACATCCTCCAGGAACTGCCGCTTGATGTGGAACTTTCGGCCCGCCAATGTGACCTGCGCCACGCCGTCCTCACGGATCCGCTCAAGATCGGCTGAGAAGTTTTCCACCACATGGGCCGCATCGGCCGGTGCGCCGATGGTGGCAACCGCCCGCACCTCATCAATCCTGCCCGCTGCCGCCAGGACGGCTGCGCCGCCGAGGGAATGACCAATCAGGAGCTGCGGCGCCTCCCGTGTCTCGCGCAGGTATTCAGCGGCGGCTACAATATCCTCAACGTTGGAGGAGAAATTCGTATTGGCAAACTCGCCCTCACTCGACCCAAGCCCGGTGAAATCGAAGCGCAGAACCGCAATCCCCTCCGCCGCAAGCGACCGCGCGATGCGGGAGGCCGCCAGAATGTCCTTCGAACACGTAAAACAATGTGCAAAAATCGCATAGGCCCGCGCGCCGCCCAGGGGCATGTCGAGCCGCGCCGAGAGTTTTCCGCCATCGTGGCCCGGGAAATCCAGTCTTATTGATCCATCCGCCATATCTGATCCATCCTTTGAAATCTCGAGTTGACTGTCCCTTCGCCACAGGCATGGAGATTGTTGCACAGGCATTGTGCATCAACGCCAAATTTCCCGGATCAGCGAAATTTGAAGTTTCAGTGATTTTGAGAATTTCCAATTTCGTGGTAACATTATGTTGTGAATACGATTGGACTGCCTGACCACACCGAAATCAACGTACGCACTTCGTGCATCGGATTTCTTTTGAAAATCAACAGGCACCGCGACAAGCCACCGTGGCGGGTCCAGGGCTCCGAAACAGGATTAATCAAATTTGAAGAGGATTGCGGGACGCTTTTCCGCAATGGACCATCTGTATGAGGTGACGATGGAGTATCGCGTACTGAACGAAGTTCCAACCATACGGCAGGCGGGGGTGCCGCGTTTCCCGAGTAACAACGTCATATGGGATTTTGCAACATGAACCCCTCCACACTCGCCATCGCCTCCGAATTTGTAAAAACCGGCATCGAAAAAGCCGGAATACCCCTCACAGAGAACCTCGAAGCCTATCTCTCGATTACCTTCGCCCGCTTCATGGATCTCGAAATCATGGTCGACCGGCTCAGCGTCCGCGTCATAGAGGCCATGGACGCCAACGCACCCCGCGATACAATCCGCTATCTCGCTGACGAATGCATCATCGCGTGTTCGTTCTTTGAGGACCGTTTGCGTCGCAACGGCTCGATCCGCCACTATGTCGGCCTCGGCCAAATGAGCTACGATTCCGTCGGCATGACGGAACAGGCCTACGGGTTCACCCAGATGCGCGACGTGATGGCCTGTGCCGCGGATAGCGGCCGCCAGGCGGAGAGCGATGTCCTGATCGACCGCGCCAGGGCCGGCAGCAAAACCGCCCGCGAGCAGTTGGCCGACCAGAGCGTGGTCATCGGCCCATGGGGCAATACTTCAGGTAACGGCCTGCTCTGGAACTGACCGCCAGGATCAGTTTCGTCCAAACAGACCGTTCAGCACGTTTTTAAACACCGTCTCCACCGCTTCGGAGACGTTTTCCACAACACGCGCCGGAGCTTCCCCGGCGGCTGCGATGATTTGCGGCGTTTCCGGTACCGGCTCCTCCATCGGCAGAGGCGTCACAAGCATACCCTCGTGGATGCGCGTCATGGTCTCTCGCCAGATATCCGCCGGCAGGCCACCGCCCGTCACACCGGACAAAGGCTTGTTATTGTCGTATCCCATCCAGACCCCGGCCACGTAGTCACCGGTAAATCCGATAAACCACGCGTCACGCGCCGCCTGCGTCGTGCCGGTTTTGCCCGCGGCAGGGCGCCCCTCAAGACGCGCCCTCCCGCCGGTGCCGTTCTCGACCACCTGGTTCATCATCCAGACCATCTGCGCCGCCGCACGCTCATTCAGAACGCGAACCGACTGCGGACGCCCTGAACTCATCAGTTCCGTGCCATCGGATTTCAGCCGAAGCTGCCGAATGCCGTACGGAATGGCGGTCACGCCACCGTTCAGAATCCCGGCATAGGCGCCCGTCATCTCAAGCAGAGTTGCCTCCGACACGCCCAGCGCAAGAGCCGGACCGTCCGACATGGGCGAATTCACCCCCAGATCCTGAGCCAGTGCCCGGATCCGCTCACGGCCTGTTCCCTCGGATACGCGCACTGCGGAGGTGTTGATGGACTCGCGAAACGCCTCAACCAGCGTGATTTCGCCCCGGTAGTTCCGTGTGTAGTTTTTCGGCGACCAGTCACCGGAGCCGGGCACACGCAGCGTCAATGGCTCGTCCAGCACCCGGTCCAGCGGGCTCGCCCCGGACTGCAGCGCCGCAGCATAGACAAATGTCTTGAAGAGCGACCCGGTCTGGCGTTTCGCCTGGGTGGCGCGGTTGAACTGGCCTTCAGTCCCGCCAAGGTCCCGCCCACCGATCATGGCCCGCACGGCGCCATCGCGGGACATCACCACCACAGCCGCCTGGGCCTTGGAGCCCGGCCTGACCTTGGTCTCAAATACATGCGTCAGGGCCGCTTCAGCCGCTTTCTGGATGCGGGGATCAAAGGTGGTGGTAACCGCGATATCCTCGGTCGTGCTCCGCGTCAGGAAATCCGGGCCGGAGGACATCACCCAGTCCGCAAAGCTGCCCCCCGCACGTTCGGCCGCCGCTTTGGACAGAACCGCCGGCTGCGCGATCGCTACCGCGGCCTGTTGCTCGGTCAGATAGCCCTGATCGCGCATCAGCGTAATGATCGTCTCGGCCCGCTCCTGCGCGAGCGCGAGATTATTTGTCGGCGCAAACCGCGTCGGCGCGCGCAATAGACCGGCCAGCATCGCGGCCTCGGCCGGGCTGACCTCAGCCGCCGACTTGCCGAAATAGCGCTGGGACGCCGCCTCAAACCCGGTTGCGCCCGCGCCCAGATAGGCCCGGTTCATGTAGATCGACAGGATCTCGTTTTTGGAGAACTTCAGTTCCAGCGCCAGGGCGGCCGGGACCTCCTTTATCTTGCGCTCAAGCGTCCGCTCATTGTCGAAAAACACCAGCTTCGCGACCTGCTGCGTCAGGGAGGAACCACCCTGCACCGTGCCACCTGCCCGGTAGTTGACGAGCGCCGCGCGGGCCAGTCCACGGACGTCCAGACCAAAATGACTAAAAAAGCGGCGATCCTCGGTCGCCACCACCGCATGAACCAGATGCGGCGACACATCGGTGGCCGAGGTGACGTGATGTTGATCGCCCCGCCAGGCAAAAACCGTGTTTGACCGGTCCATCATGGTCACCGACCCACGGTTGCGTCCGTCCATGATGTTGTCGAAATCCGGAAGTTTGGAATGGTAATAGGCCACGCCTATGCCAATCGCCACCACCAGAACTATGGCGGCACGTATGCCCAACCACCAAAGAATGCGAAAAAGCCACGAAAACGCGCTTCGGGCAAACCGCTCGACGCGGCCGACTTTCGCTTTCCGGCCTTTTTTCTTTTTTACCGCTCTGGCCATCGTTTTCGGCCACCTGCCATTGTTTCTTTTCTGCCCCGACAATACCGGTTCATGCCTGCGTATGCCAGCCCCAGGGATTTTTGCCCATTAATTAAGCAACGTTTAATTTATAGGCATTTGAATTAACAGCTTCGTGAGGATTTCCAAACCCTCAAAACGCCCCAAAATTTATTTTCCGTTTCCACTCATTGACTTACCTTCAACCTCGCAATTTTTGGCATAAAAATTGCATGTATAGGGTCAACGCCAGACGCGTTAATAAAAACACTTGTGAGGATCTTCATGAAGTTAATTGTAGCCGTCATTAAACCGTTCAAGCTGGAGGAGGTCCGCGATGCCCTGACCTCCATCGGCGTTCAGGGTTTGATGGTGTCGGAAGTCAAAGGTTACGGCCGCCAGTCCGGTCACACCGAGATCTATCGCGGCGCGGAATACGTCGTCAATTTTGTTCCCAAGATCAAACTTGAGATGGTCGTACCGGATTCCGTCGCCCCCCAGGCAATGGAAGTCCTCTCGACCACCGCAAGAACCGGGAAAATCGGCGACGGCAAACTCTTCGTCGTCAATGTCGAGGAAGCAATGCGGGTCCGCACCGGCGAGACCGGGGAAGAGGCTCTCTGAGCCGCGCAAGGAAATACAAAAGGTACAAAGCAACATGACAAGGTTTCTGAAATATTCCGGACCTGCCGCCGTGGCCCTTCTCGCCATGGCCGCACCCCTGGCGGCCCAGGACGCCGCCGCGGCTCCGGCAGAGGCATCCGAACACACCATCTGGATCCTCAACACCTTCCTCTTCCTCGTGGCCGGCTTCCTGGTCATGTGGATGGCCGCCGGTTTCGCCATGCTCGAGGCCGGTCTCGTGCGGTCCAAAAACGTCACGATGCAGCTGACGAAGAACATCGCGCTCTTCGGCATCGCCGCCATCGCCTACCACCTGATCGGCTACAACCTGATGTATCCGCTCGGAAGCTGGACCATCGGTACCGATGAAACCGGCGGTTACCTCGGCGCATTCGGCGTGGCCGTACTTGAGGCCGTAGGCGTCGGCGCGGACAGCGCGGACGATATCGCATACGCCTCCACGGGCTCGGACTTCTTCTTCCAGTTGATGTTCTGCGCCACCACCGCGTCCATCGTGTCCGGTGCCCTGGCCGAGCGCATCAAACTGTGGCCGTTCCTGATCTTCGTGGCCATCCTGACCGCGTTCATCTACCCGATCCAGGCAAGCTGGAAATGGGGCGGCGGCTTCCTCGACAGCCAGTTCGGCTTCCTCGACTTCGCCGGTTCGACCGTCGTGCACTCCGTAGGTGGCTGGGCCGCTCTCGCCGGTGCCATCGTTCTCGGCCCGCGTATCGGCAAATACCCCTCCGGTGGCGGCGTACACCCCTACCCGGGTTCCAACCTGGCCCTCGCAACCCTCGGCATGTTTATCCTGTGGCTCGGCTGGTTCGGCTTCAACGGCGGTTCGCAGCTCGCAATGGGCACAATTGGTGATGCCGCTGACGTTAGCCGTATCTTCGCCAACACTAACGCCGGTGCGGCCGGCGGTGCGGTTGCAGCCCTTCTGCTGACGCAGATCATGTACAAAAAGCCGGACCTCACCATGATCATCAACGGCGCCCTTGCCGGCCTCGTTTCGATCACGGCTGAACCCCTGACCCCGACCCTCGGCAGCGCCACCCTGATCGGTGCCGTTGGCGGTATCATCGTGGTCTTCGCAGTACCGTTCCTCGACAAGCTGAAAATCGATGACGTTGTCGGTGCGATCCCGGTTCACCTCTGCGCAGGGATCTGGGGTACGCTGGCTGTCGTCATCACCAACCCGGACGCCACCCTGTCCGGCCAGGTCATCTCGATCGTAGTAGTTGGTGTGTTTGTGTTCGTGGTCTCCCTGATCATCTGGATGATCCTGAAAGCCACTGTTGGCATTCGCTGCTCGGAAGAGGCCGAAATCAACGGTCTCGACGTAGACGAACTGGGAATGGAAGCCTATCCGGAATTCTCCCACCGGTAAGCTCACCCCAAATCCAACAGGGCAACGCTGAATATGGCCCGGGGCAACCCGGGCCATATTTTTTTTTGACTGGAACTGCGCCACACGGGTGACTAGGTCTGAAACCCAACTGACAGGCCGGAGGACACCAGATGCCCGACTACACCGAGGTCACGGGAAGGATCACCGCGCTTTGCGAGGGCGAAACCGACGTGATCGCCTGCATGGCCAGCATCGCCTGCGAACTGAACCAGGAATTCGATCATTACGACTGGGTCGGCTTCTACCGCGTGACCGAACCGCAACTCCTGAAGATCGGCCCCTATCAGGGCACCCATGGCTGCCTGACCATTCCCTTCGACCGGGGCGTATGCGGTGCCGCCGCGAAAACCGGAACCACGCAAATCGTCGCGGACGTCAACTCCTTTCCGGGCCACATCGCCTGCTCGACGACTACGCAGTCTGAAATCGTCGTCCCCGTCTTCGGCCCCGACGGTCAGCTCTTCGGCGTCCTCGATGTGGACAGCAACCAACCCGACGCTTTCGGTGCGGAGGATGCCAAAGCGCTTGAGGCCATCTGTGCCGCCGTCTTTGGTCGACCGGGAATGAAACCCTGACCGCAGGCCCGTTTGCCGCGATTTCTTATCCTGAGGGATTGTCTTTAGTCTTCCTGCAACCCAAAGTTCTGCACAATCAGCACAGACCCAAATCCCGATCAGTCCGTCGGGCATCAGTCAAGGAACAGAGTTCACCATGGATCACCGTCGCGGGTTTCCCGAACTGCCTTTGATCAGCCCCGAGGCTGAACCCGATGTGGAATACACCAACGCACGCGAGGCCGTGGCCGACCTCATCCGCCGCTACTCCGGGTCCACGGGGTATCTCAAGGACCGGTTTATGGAGGTGATGGGCGGCAAAAACCCCGAAGGCCACTACCGCGCCTACTACCCTTCAGTGAGCATCACCACCAGCAGCTTCGCCACCGTGGACAGCCGCCTGTCCTTCGGCCATGTCGCGGAACCCGGCCGCTATGAGACCACAATCACCCGGCCCGATTTCTTCGAAAATTACTTGGCCCAGCAGATCGGCCTGCTGATCCGCAACCACGGCACCTCCGTGCGCATCGGGACCTCGAACACGCCCATTCCCCTGCATTTTGCAATGGGGGAAAACGCGCATGTGGAAGGCTCGATCGAGGAAACCCTGCACCGGCCCCTGCGCGACCTGTTCGACGTGCCGGACCTCAACACAACCGACGACCACATCGTGAACGGCAGTGTCAGCCCCACGCCCGAAGGCACGCGCCCGCTGGCCCCGTTCACGGCCCAGCGTATAGACTATTCGCTCGCGCGCCTCGCCCACTACACCGCCAGCAGTCCGGTTCATTTCCAGAACCACGTACTCTTCACAAACTACCAGTTCTACATGGACGAGTTCGTGGCCTTCGCCAAAGAGGCTCTGAACGATCCGGAGTCCGGCTACGAGGCGTTCGTGCAGCCGGGCAACGTCATCACCACCCGCGACGGCACCACCGGCGAACCCGGCAGGGCCAATCCGCAAATGCCCGCCTATCACCTGGTCCGCCCCAACCATTCCGGGATTACCCTGGTGAATATCGGCGTTGGACCGTCCAATGCCAAAACCATCACCGACCACGTGGCGGTACTGCGCCCGCATGTCTGGCTGATGCTCGGCCACTGCGCCGGTCTGCGCAACTCACAGTCGTTGGGCGATTACGTTCTGGCCCACGCTTATATGCGTGAGGACCATGTTCTGGACGACGACATCCCGATCTGGGTTCCGATCCCCGCGCTCGCGGAGGTACAGGTCGCGCTCGAAGATGCGGTTGCCGAAGTCACGGGGCTCGAGGGTTTCGACCTCAAACGCATCATGCGCACCGGCACCGTCGCCACCATCGACAACCGCAACTGGGAACTGCGCGACCAGTCCGGCCCGGTCCAGCGCCTGAGCCAGGCCCGTGCCATCGCTCTGGAGATGGAAAGCGCCACGATCGCGGCCAACGGTTTCCGGTTCCGTGTGCCGTATGGCACCCTCCTCTGCGTGTCCGACAAGCCGCTGCATGGTGAGCTGAAACTGCCCGGAATGGCCACCAGTTTCTACAAGCGGCAGGTGTCACAGCACCTTCGCATTGGCGTCCGGGCGCTTGAAAGCCTGCGGGAGATGCCACTGGAAAAACTGCATTCGCGCAAATTGCGAAGCTTTGATGAAACCGCATTTTTGTAATAATTGCCCAAACGCGACTCATTTCTGCAACATTCTCCTCTGGATTGTGCCTTTGCTCAACAAATACGACTCTTTTTGCACATTCTGCGATTGAGTTTTTCCGGCCAGCCCGATTAAGTGCAGCATCACCAAATGGATGGCCGAGTGCGGCCAGGCTTTTTTTCGGACCAGGGAGACAACAATGACTCAGAAGCCCATGACCAAAACCCAGCTTGTTGCAGCGATGGCGGAAGCCACCGACATGGACAAGGCAACAGCGAACCGGGCACTTGAGGCACTGACCGAAATCGTCACAAAAGAGGTTGCCAACGGAGGCGCCGTTACGCTTCCCGGTCTCGGCAAATTCGCCTGCCGCGAGCGGGCCGAGCGCATGGTTCGCAATCCCTCCACGGGCGAGCAGATCAAAAAACCCGCTGACCGGGTTGCCAAGGTGACCATCGCCAAGGCATTGAAGGACGTGATCAACGCCTGATCTTCCCCACGGAAATTTCGGGCTTTCCCGTTATCGGGCTGCATCACATGCAGCCCCTTTTTTTTGGTGGAACCATGCCTGACTGGCGCTCCATGATTTTGGGCTTTCTTTTCGTGCTCGCGTGGAGTTCCGCCTTCACCTCTGCACGTATCGTCGTCGCCGACGCGCCACCATTTCTCGCACTTTCCTTCCGGTTCCTGATTTCCGGCGTCATCGCGCTCGCCATTGGCCTCGCCGCCGGTCAGAGGATCCGGCTGACCAAAAGCCAGTGGATCGGCGTCCTCGTCTTTGGGCTCTGCCAGAACGCGCTCTATCTTGGATTGAACTTTGAGGCCATGCAGACCATCGAGGCCGGTCTCGCCTCAATCATCGCCAGCATGCTGCCACTGATCGTCGCCGCACTTGGACGCGCGTTCTTCGGAGAGCGCCTGACGCCGCTTGCGATGGCAGGCCTCGTAATCGGGTTTTCCGGCGTGGTCTACATCATGCAGGCCCGTATGGGCGCCAGTGCGGATATCTACGGGCTTTCCCTGTGCCTGATCGGCGTGCTGGCGCTGTCCATTGCCACCCTGCTGGTGCGTGGCGTGTCGGTCGGCGGCAATCTCTGGATGGTTGTGGGGCTCCAGATGCTGGTGGGATCGTTTGCGCTGTTCCCCGTCTCGGTCGCCCTGGAAACCTGGGAGATCAACTGGACCTGGCCGCTGTTCTGGGCCTTCCTTTACACCACGCTCATCCCCGGCGTTGCCGCAACCATGATCTGGTTCATCCTCGTGGGCCGGATCGGTGCCGTTCCGGCGGCCACGTTCCACTTCCTCAACCCGTTTCTCGGTGTGTTCATCGCGTTCCTCATCCTGGGTGAGCCAATCACGCTCACGGACTTCATCGGTGTCGTCATAATCATGATAGGCATCCTCGCCGTACAGCTGTCGAAAAGGCATGGAAACAGGGCGGTTTAGGCCGTAAACCAGCGGTCAACCGTGCCTCTGTGGGGTGGCACGGGGATTCGACCAGTGGGGGACGGGTACATTGCACGAAGTGAACGAGGAACTGGCGCAGGCGGTCCAGCAGGCGCTCAACTCAAAAACCAAACCGGTCGGATCACTCGGCCGTATTGAGGAAATCGCGGAGCACATCGCCAAAATTCAGGGCACCACGACCCCGAAACTGGCCGGATGCACCCTGACCATTTTCGCAGGCGACCACGGCATTGCCCATGAGGGCGTATCCGCCTATCCCCAGGCGGTTACGGCGCAGATGGTGCTGAACTTCCTCGCCGGTGGTGCCGCCTCGAACGTGTTCGCCAACACGCTCGGCATTCCCGTTACGGTGGTGGATACCGGCGTCGCGGGCGATCCCATAGACGACCCCGCGCTGGTGTCCCGACGCATCGCCCCGGGCACGGCGAATTTCCTGACCGAACCTGCCATGACGGCGGAACAGCTCGAAACCGCCCTGCAAAACGGCCGCGACATCGGCTCCGGATCGCCGGACACCGTTGCGGCCTTTGGTGAGATGGGCATTGCCAATACCGCCTCCGCCGCGCTTGTTGCGCACCGCATTTCCGGCATGGATCTCGCCGGTCTCGTCGGGCGTGGCACGGGCCTCGACGATGATGGCGTAACCCGCAAAACCCAAATCCTCGCGGAAGCCTCGAGCCGCGGCCCCGGCACGCTCGACGCGGCCGGCGCATTGCGCGAATTCGGCGGTTTTGAGATCGCCACCATGACCGGTGCCATGCTTGGCGCCGCAGCGTCGGGCCGGATTGTTCTGGTGGACGGCTTCATTTCCACCGTCGCGGCCATGGCGGCGGAGGCCATTCAACCGGACGCCCGCCGGTCCTTCATCTTCTCCCACAAATCCGCCGAACGCGGCCATGTGGGGATTCTCGAGTGGATGGGCGCTAAACCCCTGCTCGCGCTGGAAATGCGCCTCGGCGAAGGCTCCGGCGCCATTCTCGCCTGGCCGCTCCTTCAGGCCTCGGTCGCGATGCTCAACGACATGGCCAGTTTCGAGTCCGCAGGGGTCAGCGGTCCGGCATGACGCACCCCCTCACCAGGCAGCTGGCGGGCTTCCTGCTCGCGGTTCAGTTTCTGACCCGACTGCCCGTGCCTGTTGAGGGGCTTTACACCGCCAAACGCTATGCCCGCATCCCACGCTGGTTTTCCGCAGTCGGTATCCTGATCGGGCTGCTCACGGCCGCGGTTTTCCTAATCGCGGCCTCCGTCCTGCCACCCGTGCTGGCCGCGCTCATCGCCACCGGCGCGGGAATTCTGATCACCGGTTGCCTGCACGAGGACGGCCTCGCGGATCTCTGCGACGGGCTGGGCAGCGGTCAACCAAAGGAGCGCGTTCTGGAGATCATGCGCGACAGCCGCATTGGCACCTTTGGCGCGGCTGGCCTCGGCCTCGTTCTGGCCTGCAAAATCGTGACCCTGGGCCACATGCCCCCTGACACCGCCGCAGCCTGCCTGATCGCGGGCCACTGCCTCAGCCGCACCGCCTGTACCGTCGTGATGGGCCTCACGCCTTATGTGCGATCGGACGGCAAGGGCAGTGGGCTGACCACAACCCTCTCGCCAGCCACCATCGCCATTATGGCCCCGTTTGTGCTGTTCAGCCTGTTGCTGCTGCTCTGGTTCGCCGGTCCGCTGGCAACCGTCACGGGGCTGGCCGGTCTGATCGTCGGCACCCTGATCGTCATGCGCCCGAGCCAGCGCGTACTCGGCGGACACACCGGCGACGTGCTCGGCGCGGTTCAGCAGGTCTCGGAGGTCACGTTTCTGCTGGCCGTCCTTGCATGTCTCTGATCCTGCTGCGCCATACCCGGCCCGACATGCCGAAGGGCCTGTGCTACGGACGTACCGATCTGCTGCCGGATGCCGGATTTCCGCAAACCGCATCCGAAATTGCCCGGGACCTGCCGTCTGTCGAAGGCATCGTCACAAGCCCCCTGACGCGCTGCCACATGCTGGCGAGCCACATCGGAGACGCCCGTAACCTGCCGGTGGAAACCGATAAACGCCTGATCGAGAAGGATTTCGGAACCTGGGAAAACACGCCCTGGGATGACATTCCCCGCGAGCAGCTTGACGCCTGGGCCGCGGATTTCCTCGGCGCGCGGTCGCATGGCGGGGAGAGCGTCAGCATGCTTCGGGACCGGGTGGAGGACGCCCTGAACGACATGAACCGGTCACGGGGACCGGTTCTGTGGGTTACGCATTCCGGGGTGATCCGGGCCGCCTGCGCCATCCTCAACCTGCATGACGGATGGGACACGGCCCTTGAGTTCGGCGCCTGGCTGGAGATCAGCCCGACGCCCTAGACAATCAGGCCGCGCGGCTCTGAAGCTGCTGGATCAGGCCGTCGATGCTGCCGCCCTGGGCGTCCAGCATGGCACCGATTTCCTGCCGTTCATTCGAGAGAAGCGACACACCCTCAATGATCAGGTTGACCGCCTTGGGTGAGCCGCTGCGCTCGCTTATCTGCCAGTTTACGCCGATGTTCTCCTGACCGGGGCGAACCACGGTGGTGAAGACCTCGACACCGGCGCTGCGGCCTTTTTTGTCCTTCACCTCACGGCCGCCTTCCATCTGGATCGTGGCGTTGGTGAAATCACCGAACTGGCGTCCATATTTGGCCGCCAGATAACCCTGGAACGCATTCACATATGCTTTCTTCTGGGAACTCGACGCGGACCGCCAGTCACGGCCCAGACAGCTCGCAGCCACCACCGGCATGTCGGCGTATTTCGACATGATGCGCTGAAATTCCCTGTAGAGGCTCGAACCGCTCTTGCCGGAATTGACCAGGCTCGAAAGCTCGGCCGAGGCCGCACTCACATGCTGCTGCGCTCTCGACACGGCATCCGCAAATGCCATCCGCGGCATGACCAGGGCCACTGCGGACGCGGCCAGTCCCGTCAAAACAGTGCGGCGGTCAATCGTCATGTCAGCATTCATCTCAGAAATCCCCGTAAACATCCCCGTAAATGTCCTCCAGCGCTTCAAGCTCGGTCTCTCCGCCGTAGCTTGCCCGCATGGCCTCAAGATAGGCGATGCGCGTGGCGGCATAACTGTCGGTGGAATTGTTATAAAGCTCATCCACCACCGTATCCAGTTCGTAACGATCATTGGCCAGATCAAGACCCGCAATCACGAGAAGTGTCCGCGTCGCGGCGACGGTCGTCACGTAATAGACGGGATCGGTAGCCGCATCGAGCGCCCAGCCGGCCCAGTCACGCTCCGTTCCCGGGCCACCAAACGGCAGCTCCAGGTAGCCTCCTTCCGGCACGCCATAGGCGAGGAACGTCTCGTCAAAGCCGGTATCGCGGTATTCCATCCCAAGATCCTGACCCCAGTCGAGGATACCGCCAAACCCGAACAGGGTGTTTACGCCAAAGCGCATGAAGGACCGGCCAGCCAGCTCGCCCTTGCCCTGAAGCGAATAGTGGATGATGTAGTTCGGGTTTTCCCAGTTGCGCTTGAGATTGGTGATACCGGTCCGGATCATGCCCGGCACGATGTTGCCATAGGTGCGCGAAACCGGTCCATAGACGGCATTGTCCACCGGAACATTCAGCGCGTGGGCCCTCCGGTTGAACTCCTCATGGGGGTCGTAGACCGGATCATCCGGGTTGGGATTGGTCGAACAGGCTCCCAAAGCGGTCAGGAGAAGCACCACGGCGGCATGTTTGCTGATATTCAAGGAATTCTGCCTTTCGGTGTGCCGACAACATCGGATCGCTGGTAAATCACAACATGGTTTATCAAATACCAACGCTGCATTCCGGCCCGGATAACACCAATTACGGGCCACCGCCATCCGATCATCCCGCAAAAAATTCTTGCCTCCCCCGGTGACACGGTTGAAAACGGGCCGGAATGAAAACGGGGAACAGGTTCATGACCAGCGCCATCGACCAAAAGCTTGCATCACTGGGGCTCACTCTGCCCGACGCGCCCGCACCGGCGGCGAATTACGTTCCATACGTGATCTCTGGCAACCTGGTGTTTATCTCGGGCCAGATCAGTAATGATTCCAATGGCCTGATCACCGGGAAGCTCGGTCGCGACATGGATGTGGACGCCGGTGTGGCGGCGGCGAAACGCTGTGCGCTTAACCTGATCGCCCAGCTGCGCGCGGCCTGCGGCGGTGATCTCGACCGGGTTGTCCGTGTCGTGAAAATCAACGGATTTGTGAACGCGGATGCGGATTTCACGGACCATCCGAAGGTCGTGAACGGCGCATCGGACCTGTTTGTGGAAGTGTTTGGGGATGCCGGACGGCACGCGCGGGCGGCTGTTGGCTCCTCCTCCCTCCCCCTCGGCGTAGCGGTAGAGGTCGAAGGTGTATTCCAGATCAGCTGAACTGCCACAGGATTTCATTGACGCGCCCCTTGCCCATCGTGGGCTTCACGATCGTGGGGCGGGGATCATTGAAAACAGTCTCTCCGCCATCGAGGCGGCCGTGGCTGAGGGCTATGGGATCGAGATCGACATTCAGGCGGCGTCCTGTGGCGAGGCGATGGTGTTCCATGACGGAACGCTTGACCGCCTGACCGCCGAGACCGGGCCGGTGAACGGACGCACGGCGGATGAGTTGCGCGAGATTGTCCTGACGGATTCCACCGACGCCATTCCCACGCTCAAGGAAACCCTTGAAATCGTTCGCGGAAAAGTGCCGCTGCTGCTTGAGATCAAGGAGCCGGGGCATTCGCTTTCGCCCGATGTTGGGGCGCTGGAGGAACGTGTCGCCGATCTGTTGCGGCTCTATGCCGGGCCGGTTGCGGTAATGAGTTTCAACCCGCATTCCGTCACCGCGTTTGGCCGCTTTGGCCTCGCGGTGGCGCGTGGTCTGGTGACCTGCGACTTTCAGGACGCGGAGTGGGACCTGCCGGAACAGCGCCGTCAAACCCTTGCAAACATTGAGGGATTTGACCGCTCCGGTTCCGTCTTTATCTCCCATGACGCGCGGAACCTGAACACAGCGGCGGTGGAACGTATCCGCCGCAAGGGCTTCCCGGTGCTGTGCTGGACCGTGCGGTCGCAGGAGCAGGAGGACGCGGTGCGGGAGATCGCGGACAACATCACGTTTGAGGGCTACAGGCCCAGAATTCCGGAGCCGACGCCGCTTTTTTAGGCGACATTACCTGTTGTGATCGCAACGGGGCCTCCGGGCCATTGACGGCGGCGCTTCGGGTGCCAGATCATGGGGACGGAGGCAGCGATGGACGGCGGCGAAACACTCGAAATTTCCATGCTCGATTCCGTGGCGCAGATCAGCGCCGCGGAGTGGGACGCCTGTGCCGACCAGCCGGGCGACAGACCCGAGAACCCCTTCATAACACACCGTTTTCTCGATGCTCTGGAACGCTCCGGCAGTGTCGGCCCCGGCACCGGATGGCAGCCCCGGCACCTCGTTGCACGCATGGCGGGCGAGGTCATTGCGGTGATGCCGATGTATGCCAAGGGGCACAGCCAGGGCGAGTATATTTTCGACTTCGACTGGGCCCATGCTTATGAGCAGGCGGGGGGGCGATATTACCCGAAACTTCAGTCAGCGGCGCCGTTTACGCCGGTGACGGGGCGGCGGTTTTTAACGCGGGCGGGGCATGAGACCATCGGGCGCGGGGCGCTGTTGCAGGGGGTGATACAGGTCGCGACGAATAGTGAGGTTTCGTCATTTCATGCCACGTTCTGCACGGCGGAGGAGCGGGAATGGGGCGAAAGCGTCGGGCTTCTGGGCCGTGTAACCCGCCAGTTTCATTGGGAAAATCGCGACTACGCCGATTTTGACGCCTTTCTCGCGGACCTCAGTTCACGCAAGCGGAAGGCCATTCGCAAGGAGCGCAAAAAGGCGCGGGAGTTTGGCGGACGGATCGTCGCGCTGACCGGGGATGGAATCGAGCCGGAGCACTGGGATGCGTTCTGGGCGTTCTATCAGGACACGGGCGCGCGGAAATGGGGCACGCCGTATCTGACCCGGCAATTCTTTGATATTGCTCATGAAACCATGCGCGACGACATGCTTCTGGTGCTGGCGGAGCGCGATGGGCGATGGGTTGCGGGGGCGCTGAATTTTATTGGGGCGGAGACGCTTTATGGGCGGTATTGGGGGTGTGTCGAGGATCACCCCTGCCTGCATTTTGAGTTGTGCTACTACCAGGCCATTGATTTTGCTATCGGAAATGGGATCGACCGGGTTGAGGCCGGGGCGCAGGGGGAGCATAAGCTGGCGCGGGGATACCTGCCGACGGTGACGCATTCGCTGCACTGGTTCCGGGATGAGGGGTTTTCGAGGGCGGTCGAAAACTACCTGAAACAGGAGGCGGAACACATTGGGGAGGAGATCCAGATCATGATGGATTACGCCCCGTTCCGCAAAGGGGAGAGTGAAAATGGCTGAGGCGCTGGCAGAGGCGGGACGCAGGGAACTCATTGAAAACGAATGGGTATTTCTGGAAGAGCGCGATGCGGTTTCGAAGAAATTCGTCTTCAAAAACTTCGTTGAGGCGTTCGGATTTATGACCCGCGTGGCGCTCTGGGCGGAGAAATGGGACCACCATCCGGAATGGGCGAATGTCTATAAAACGGTGGATGTGACGCTAACGACCCACAGCATTGACGGGCTGTCGGACCTTGATCTGAAGCTGGCGAAAAAGATGGATCAGCTGGCACAATAGGGTGCCCAGGTGGCACAATCTGACACCGAAGTGGCACAGATGTGCAGGGATTTGGCACAGATTGTGAATCAAATGGCACAGATTGCGCGGGGTTTTGCGAAAACCGTCCCGTTTTGCTGACCATTTGGCGCGATTGGGCGGTCATGTCGGCACGACCGCCCGGGATCTGAAAATCAGAGTTTTTCGAGCATGGTTTCGCCGGCGCTGATCTCGCAGCCGGTGCCTTCCTCAGCGAAGAGGTCGACGACCACGCCGTTGTCGACGATCATCGAGTAGCGGCGGGAGCGGTCGATCAGGCCGCGGGACGGGACGGAGAAATCCATGCCGACGGCTTTGGTGAATGCGCCGGTCGCATCGGCGATCATGCGGACGTTGCCGCCAGACGCGCCATTGGCCTCGCCCCAGGCGCTCATCACGAAGGGATCGTTGACCGAGAGGCAGATGATGTCATCGACGCCCTTGGTCCGGATCCTGTCGGCGTTCTGAACGTAGCTCGGCAGGTGGCGGTTGGTGCAGGTGCTGGTATAGGCACCGGGCAGTGCGAAAACGACCACGCGTTTTCCGGTGAAGAGGTCGCCGGTGGAAAGCGTTTCCATGTCCTCTCCGATCATTTCAAGAAATTCGGCTTCCGGCAGTTTGTCTCCGATCGACAGGCTCATTCCCTTGTCCCCCAATGTACTGGTTGCGCCAAACGCATGACGGCATATAGACGTTTGACCGATGAATGCCAGACCGGAGACCGCCATGGAAAACCTGGACGCCCGAATTTCAGTGATTGGTGCCGGTCAGGCGGGGGCGTCCCTGGTGGCGAAGCTGCGGGATCTGGGGCATCGGGGGCCGATTACGCTGATCGGGGATGAGCCATCCCTGCCCTATCAGCGGCCGCCCCTGTCGAAGGCGTATCTGAAGGGGGAGATGCAGCTGGAGCGGCTGTACCTGCGGCCCGCGACGTTTTACGCGGATCAGAATATTGAGGTGCTGACCGGGGTGCGCGTGGTGTCAATTGACCGCGCGGCGAAGGAGGTCGTGCTGGAAGACGGGCGGCGGATTGGCCATGATCTGCTGGCGCTGACCACCGGGACGACGCCAAGACGGCTGCCGGGTGACATTGGCGGTGATCTGGACGACGTGCATGTGATGCGGTCGCTCGCGCATGCGGATGCTCTGGCCGAAGGGCTGGCGCGGGGGCATGGGGCGGCGCTGATCGTGGGGGGCGGGTATATTGGCCTGGAGGCCGCCGCGGTGCTGCGCGAGAAGGCCTTGAAGGTCACGGTTCTGGAAGCGGCGCCGCGTATTCTGGCGCGGGTGGCGTCAGCGGAGACGGCGGATTTCTTTCGCGATCTGCACCGGAACAACGGGGTTGATATCCGCGAGGGCGTGATGCTGTCCCGGCTGGTGGGTGAGAATGGCCGGGTCACGGGTGGAGAGCTGAGCGACGGCACGGTGATCCCGGCGGATGTGGCGCTGGTTGGCATTGGTGTGGTGCCAAACGACGGGCTGGCGCGGGATGCGGGGCTGGAGCTTGATAACGGGATTGTTGTGGACGGTGCGGGGCGCACGTCAGATCCGTCGATCTTTGCCGCCGGGGACTGCACGAATTTTCCCTATCGGGGGGTGCGGATCCGGCTGGAGAGCGTGCCCAATGCGATCGACCAGGCGGAGGCCGTGGCGGCGGCGATGCTGGGCGGGGATGTGGACTACGTGGCAAAGCCGTGGTTCTGGTCGGATCAGTACAATATCAAGTTGCAGATTGCCGGGCTGAATGCGGGCTATGACCGGACGGTGGTGCGTCCGGGCGTGCGTGAGGGCACGCAGTCGGTGTGGTATTATGCCGGGGATGAGTTGCTGGCGGTGGATGCGATGAACGATCCGCGGAGTTACATGATGGCGAAGCGCTGGATCGAGGCGGGAGTGTCGCCGGATGCGGGTCAGGTGGCGGATCCGGGTGTGGAGTTGAAGGGGTTGGCTTGAGGCGGCGACGGATTCAACTGTCCCGCCCGGCGGCGACGCCGGGCAGCGCTGACCTCCCCCCAGGGAGGCGCTATCGCGCCACCCGAGGTCCGCGATGCCCTCAGAGAACTGGCGGAAAGGTCTAAAGACGTGCGCATCATAGGTGGCACACATCGCGGGCGGGCCCTCGCCTCGGTGGGCAGGGGCGATGCGGCGGCGCATTTGCGGCCGACGACGGACCGGGTGCGGGAGAGCCTGTTCAATCTGCTGGCCCATGGCGGTTACGCGGAGCGGCCCCTGCCGGAAGGGTACCGGGTGCTGGACCTGTTTGCCGGAACCGGGGCGCTGGGGCTGGAGGCTCTGTCGCGCGGGGCGGAACAGGCGGTGTTCGTGGACCAGGGGCGCAAGGCGCAGAAAATCCTTGAGGAAAACATCTCGAAGCTGGGCGTATTGCCCCAGACCAAAGTGATCCCGAAGGACGCGACGCGGCTTGGCAAATGCGTGTCCGATCCGTTCCGGCTGGTGTTTCTCGACCCGCCCTATGGCAAAAAGCTGGGGGAAAAGGCGCTTGCCTCGGCGGCGGCGGGGGGCTGGATCGCGCCGGGGTCGGTGATCGTTTGGGAAGAGTCTGACGCGGTTCGCAAACCACAGGGGTTTTCGCGGCTGGACGAAAGGCGCTATGGGGACACGGTGATTTCGATTTTCAGGTTTGACGGCACATGAGTGACAGGCGGGAGATCCTCGACCGGGTCTTTGGGTTTTCGGATTTCAGGCCAGGGCAGGACGAGATTGTGGGCGCGGTCGCCGACGGTCGCGACGTGCTGGCAATTTTGCCCACGGGTGGTGGTAAATCCCTGTGTTTTCAGCTTCCCGCGCTGATGCGCGAGGGGCTGACGGTGGTGATCTCGCCGCTGATTGCGCTGATGCGCGATCAGGTGCGGGCGTTGAAAGCCGCCGGGGTCAATGCGGCGGCGCTGACCTCGCATTCCGATGAGATGGACCTGGAGGAGATCTTCTCGGGCATTGATGACGGCACGCTGAAGCTTCTCTACATGGCGCCGGAACGGCTGGGGTCCTCGGGGCCGCTTCTGCGGCGGGCGGGGATCAGCCTGCTGGCGGTTGATGAGGCCCATTGCGTGAGCCAGTGGGGGCATGATTTCCGGCCTGATTATTTGCGAATTGGTGGCCTGCGGGAACAGCTTGGCGGGGTGCAGACCGTGGCGCTGACCGCGACGGCGGATGCGGAAACGCGGGAGGAAATCTGTCGCCAGCTCTTCGCGGGCGGGGAGCCGGAGACATTCCTGGGCGGGTTTGACCGGCCCAACCTGTCGCTGGCCTTTCAGGTGAAGAACTCGCCGCGGCGGCAGATTTTGGATTTCGTCGACCTGCACCGGGGGCTGTCGGGGATTGTCTACTGCACCAGCCGCAACAAGACGGAAACGCTTGCCCAGGCGCTGAACGAGGCGGGACACCGCGCGATGGCCTATCACGCGGGCCTGGAGCGGGATGAGCGCGAGGCGGCGGAGGCGCGGTTTCAGCGTGAGGACGGGCTGGTGGTCTGTGCGACGATTGCCTTTGGCATGGGGATCGACAAGCCGGACATTCGCTTTGTGGCCCATGCGGATCTGCCGAAATCGGTGGAGTCCTATTACCAGGAAATTGGCCGGGCCGGGCGCGACGGGGCGCCGGCAGATACGCTGACGCTCTATGGGGCCGATGACATCCGGTTGCAGCGGACGCGGATTGACGAGAGCCCGTCGCCGATGGAGCGCAAGGACGCGGATCATGGGCGGCTGAATGCCCTGCTGGGCCTGGCGGAGGCGCAGGGGTGCCGGCGGCAGGTGTTGCTCGCGTATTTCGGTGAGACGGGGGCGGAGCCCTGCGGGAACTGTGACCTGTGCAAAACGCCGCCGAAGCTGTTCGACGGGACGGAGGATGCGAGGAAAGCGTTTTCCGCGGTGCTGCGGACGGGTGAGTATTTCGGGACGGAGCATCTGATTAACGTTTTGCGCGGCGAGGCGACGGACCGGGTGACGCAGCGGGGGCATAACAGGCTGCCGACCTTTGGGGTTGGAAAGGACCGGTCCAAGGCGGAATGGCAGACGGTGTTCCGCCAGCTGATGGGGCTCGATTACCTGCGACCCGATGCGTCGCGGCATGGGGCGCTGCGGTTTACGGAGAGCGCGCGGCCCCTGCTGCGCGGGGAAATGAGCGTTACGCTGCGGGCGGATACGGTGACGGCCTCGCGGAAACAGGCTGGGCGGGCCGCGCCGATGGCGCTGGTGGCGGAAGAGGATGAGGGGCTGCTGGCGGCGCTGAAGGCGAAGCGGCGGGAACTGGCGGATGCGCAGGGGGTGCCGGCCTATATTGTCTTTAATGACCAGACGCTGGTGGAGATGGTCAGCCGCAAGCCGCAGACGATCGACGACATGCGCGGGATCACGGGGATCGGCGCGGTGAAACTGGACCGCTATGGCCCGGATTTCCTCGACGTGCTGACCGGAGCGGGCGGCGAGCGGCCCCACCCGGCGCGGATGCGGCTGGCCTCGGAGGGCAATGGCAGCGGATCGCTGTTCGACCGGTTGCAGGAGGCCCAGGTGGAACTGGCGCGGGGCGGAAACGGCATGGACCGGCCCCTGTCCTGCGATGCCGCGACGCTCTCGCGAATTGCGGCGCGCAGGCCTGGGACGCTTGACGACCTGGAGGCGATTTCAGGGATGAACGCCCGCAAGACCGAGCGGTTTGGGGAGCGGTTTCTGGAGATTATCGAGGCGGAGGGGCGGGGGTAGTTCGGCCCCCCGGGTTACCCGGGTGTGGGCGCCTTTGGGCGGCGCTCCAGCAGCCAGAGGGCGGCGAGGGTCCAGAGGTCTACGCGGTGTTCGTCGGCGAGGCGCAGGAGCGTTTCGTTGATTTTTTGGTATTTTTCGCCGGTGGTGGCACCGCTCTCAAAATCGGGCCAGTGGCCGAGATCCTTAAGGGCGGCCTCGCTTGTTTCGCTCCAGATGCCGTAGTGATCGGGATACGCCACGAGGAGAATGGGCGTGAGGGTGTCGACACTGACGGTGGGCAGCATGTCGCGCACGGTATCGATCCGTGCAGGCAGCGGGGCGGAATGGTCGACGAGGAGCGCGATGGCAGTCCGGAGGTGATCCATGTCATCGGCGGCCTCATGGTCGCGGCGTTCGACGTCGGACCAGTGGTTTGTGTTCCGGATGGTCAGAAATTCGAGGTAATCGTCGCGGGTCAGGCGCGCGGGGTTGCGGAAGAGCGGGCTGAACCGGCTGATGACATCGTCCCTTAACGACATGATCTGGCGGATTTCGGGATCGCCAAAAGCGCTCCGGACATTAATGTACATATATATATACCTCAAAAAAAATAATCGGTCGAAGTCCGCGCAATTTTAAGGCGAGTGATTAACAGGTTCCTGGCGGAGGCCGGGATGTCAGGGTTAATTTTTGTCAGGGTTAACGGAAAGCCGCCGGAGGGCCTCACCCCAGGACGGGGATGCTTCGGAGGCGGGGCTTGGCGAAGTCGATGAAGCTGCGGATTTTGGCGGGGGCGCGGCGGTTTTCGACGTGGACGAGGTGGATCGGGAGCGGGTCGGGCTCGAAATCCTCAAGCACGCCCTGCAGGCGGCCGTCGTCGAGTTCGGGGCCGATCTGGTAGGAAAGGACGCGGGTGAGGCCCCAGCCGCGTTCGGCGACCTCGCGGGCGGCGGCGATGCTGCTGAGCGCGAGGCGCGGTTGGACGCGTACGGTTTGTGAGCGGTCGGCGCCGAAACGCCATTCGGTGGACCGGCTGGCCGGGGCGGTGGCGATGATGCGGTGGTTCGCGAGCTCCGCCGGGGTTTTTGGGCGGCCGTGGCGCTCGAAATAGGCGGGCGCGCCGCAGACCATGAGGCGGACGCTGCCGACCCGGACGGCGATGAGACCGGATGAGGGCAGAGGGCCGATGCGCAGGGCGATGTCGAAGCCTTCCTCGACCATGTTCACGACGCGGTCGACCATGACAACATCGGCGGTGACGTCCGGGTATGTGTCGAGAAACTCCGCGAGGATAGGCGTGATGTAGATGCGGCCGAACTCGTTGGGACAGGTGATGCGCAACTCGCCCACCGGGTTGGCGGCGGCACCGGAGGCGGCCTCGTCAGCGGCCTGAAGCTGGGCCACGATGGCGCGGGCATCCTCGAGATAGGTGCGGCCCACATCGGTCAGGCGGACGCGGCGGGTGGTGCGGGTGAAAAGGCGCGCGCCGAGACGTTCCTCGAGCGCGTTGACGCCGCGTGTGGCGGACGGGGCGCTGAGACCCATGCGTCGGGCACCTTCGGCGAAGCTTTCTGCCTCGGCCACGGCGATGAAGACCTCGAGGCTTTGCAGACGGTCCATTGCGGGCCTCATTGCTGTCGTTTCGCAAAACAGTTTCTTTCAGATTGAGTATATTCATTTGCTAATTGGGGTAAATTAGTTTCCGGTCACTGACATTTTCCGCGCCCCAAAGCGTGATGCGAAAGGAACGTGACCATGACACGGGAAGCACCGCGGCACCCCCTGCCGCCTTTCACCAATGAGACCGCCCGCGAGAAAGTCCGGCTGGCCGAGGATGGCTGGAACGGGCGCGATCCGGCGAAAGTGGCGCAGGCCTATACGCCGGACAGTGCGTGGCGCAATCGGGCGGAGTTTCCGCGGGGTCGTGCCGAGATTGAGGCGTTTTTGACGCGCAAGTGGGACCGGGAGCTGGATTACCGGCTGATCAAGGAGCTTTGGGCGCATGACGGCAACCGCATCGCGGTGCGCTACGCCTATGAATACCGCGACGACAGCGGACACTGGTTCCGGGCCTATGGCAACGAGAACTGGGAGTTTGACGCGGACGGATACATGGCAAACCGCCATGCCTCGATCAACGAAAAGCCGATCCGTGAGGATGAACGGAAGTTTCACTGGCCGCTGGGACGGCGGCCGGACGACCACCCTGGGCTGAGCGATCTCGGCCTCTGATTTTTCAATCTTACCAAGGATTTGACCCATGACCACCCCCATCAAACTTTATCGCACCCCGAAATCAGGCCACTGTCACCGGGTTGAGCTGATGCTCGCGTTTCTTGGCCTGCCCTATGAGACGGTTGATCTCGACATGGCGAACGGGGCGCATAAGGCGCCGGAGTTTTTGAAGATCAGCCCGTTTGGCCTGGTGCCGGCGATTGACGATGGCGGCTATACCCTGGCCGACAGCAATGCGATCCTGGTTTACCTGGTTCAGACCTACGCGAAAGGCTCGCACTGGCTGCCCCAGGCGCCGAAGGATGCGGCGGAGGTGCAGCGCTGGCTGACGGTTGCAGCGGATAACGTCTATTCAGGGCCATGTGCGGCGCGGCTGGTGACCGTTTTCAACGCGCCGCTTGACCATGCGGCGGCGGTGCGCAAGGCGCATGATCTGTTCAGGGTGATGGACGCGCATCTGGCCGGTCGGGACTGGCTGGCGACGGAGGAGATCACCATCGCGGATGTGGCGGGGTACAGCTTCATCGCCCATGCGCCCGAGGGCGGTGTGGATCTCGCCCCCTATGGCAACATTCGTGGCTGGCTCAGCCGTATTGAGCGGCAGCCGGGGTTTGTCGGGATGGCGACGTCGCCCATTCCCGAACTGGTCTGAGCGAAGTCCCGGAGGCGCGGTGATGACACAGGTCGATGAGAGCCCGTTTCACGCGGGAGAGCGGGACGCGCAGCGTCGTGCGGGCGTGGGTGACGTGTCGAAATGGGCGGGTGGTTTCGTGCGGGACCATCTGCCGGAGCAGCACCGCGCCTTTTATACCTCCCTGCCCTTCATGGTGTTTGCCGGAGCGGATGCGGAGGGGCGTATCTGGACAACGCTGGTGGATGGGGAGGACGGGTTTATCCGTTCGCCTGATCCAGGACGGCTTACATTGGATACTGTGGTGGATGGGACCGATCCGCTGGCCGCGCTGTTTGCGGCGGGCGGGGATATCGGGGCGCTTGGGATTGAACTGGCCACCCGGCGGCGGAACCGGTTTAGCGGGCGGCTTTCGGCCGGAGACACCGGGCTGGTGATCGA
The DNA here is from genome assembly GCF_049800875.1 of Amaricoccus tamworthensis. Taxonomy (NCBI): domain Bacteria; kingdom Pseudomonadati; phylum Pseudomonadota; class Alphaproteobacteria; order Rhodobacterales; family Paracoccaceae; genus Amaricoccus; species Amaricoccus tamworthensis. Next base: position 233,711 of record NZ_JBNAFV010000005.1, read on the forward strand.
CATGCGCCAGACCTTTGGGAACTGCCCGCAGTATATTCATCCGCGTGGGCTCACCCGTGTGGCGCGGCGGGAGGCGCCGGCGGCGCGGCGGAGTGAGACCCTGTCGGAGGCGCAGATGGCGCGGATTTCGCGGGCCGATGCGCTGTTTATCGGGTCGGGGCATCATGACGGAAGCGGTGCGGCCTCGAACGGGTTTGACGCCTCGCATCGCGGGGGTGCGCCGGGATTTGTGCGGGTGGAGGGGCCAAACCGGCTGCTGGTCCCGGATTATGCGGGGAATAATTTCTTCAACACCATTGGCAACCTGATGTCGGACCCGCGTGTGGGGCTGGTGTTCGTCGATTTTGAAACCGGGGGACTGTTGCATGTCACGGGTCGGGCGCGGGTGGACTGGTCGCCGGGGGGTGGTGTGGACCCGGATGCCTTGCGGCTGATCGAGGTGGAGATCGAGGCGGTGGTGGACCGGCCCGGGGCGCTGTCGCTGCGCTGGACCCGGCTGGACGGGGAGGCGCGGAAGCTGCGCCTGGCGCGTCGGGTGCGGGAATCGGACGGGATCACGTCGTTCTGGTTTTCTCCGGTGGATGGGCGGCCGCTGGCGGAGTTCAGGCCGGGGCAGCATTTGCCGGTGGCGGTGCAAATCCCGGGGCAGCGCGGGATGACGGAGCGGAGCTATTCCCTGTCGGGTGTTGCGGCGGACCGGTCGCATTACCGGCTGTCGATCAAACGGGAGGACCGGGGTTTGATGTCGCGGTTTCTGCACGACCATCTGTGCCAGGGCGACATGATCGAGGCGCGGCCGCCCGCCGGGGATTTTGGTGTTCCGGACGGTGACGGGCCGGTGGTTTTGGTCAGTGCGGGTGTGGGGCTGACGCCGATGGTGTCGATGCTGCATGCGCTGGCCGGGAGCGGGCGGCGGGTCTGGTTCGTGCATGGCGCGCGGAACGGACGGGACCACGCAATGCGGGCGGAGGTGGACGGTCTGATGGCGCGGCACAGGAACCTGCGGCGGCAGGTTTACTACAGCCGCCCGGACCGGACGGATGTGCCGGGTGTGGCGTTTGACGTGGCGGGGCGAATGAGCGCGGAGGCGGTTGCCGTGCTGGAGGACCCGGCGGAGGCGCGGTATCTGCTCTGTGGGCCGGGGCGGTTTCTGACGGACATGCAGGCGGGGCTGGAGGGCTGTGGCGTGCCGCCCGGACATATCCTGTTTGAGCGGTTCGGTCCGGACGGGAAGGTGGGGGCGTGAGGCCCCGGCCCTAGCGAAACCAGGCGCGGGCGTAGGGCGCGATGGGGACCGCGCCGCCGTCGGAGGCGACCGCGCCGCCGGAGAGGATGTCGACATGGCGGGTCATGCCGTGCTGGACCAGCCAGCTTTGCGGCAGGGCGGTCCAGCAGTCGGAGAAGTTGTAGACGCAGACGACGCTGCCGAAGGGGGCGCGGCGGGCCAGGGCAAAGAGGGCCGCGTTGCCGGTTTGCAGGATTTCGGTGGGGTATGCCGCGTGGAACTCGCGCACGCCGGCGCGGCGGGCGAGAATGCCGCGGATGCCGGTCCAGACCCTGGCCTGAACGCTGTCGGGGTCGCTGCGGGCGATCTCCGCACCGGCCCAGTCCATCATGGGGCGATGGAGCCAGCGGCTGTCATGGGCGTGGGCCGGGACGTCGTGGTAGCCGTAATCGTTGGTCAGGGCGAGTTCGTCGCCCATGTAGATCAGGGGGATGCCGCCGCTGCTGGCGATCAGGGCGTGGCCCATGAGGATGCGGTCGATGGCACGGTCGGTGGCGATGGCGTCCTTGGCGTCGAGGGCTTTTTCGAGACCCGCGAGGGAGGCGCAGGTGCCGCTGATGCGCTTGTCGCCGGTTTCGGGGTTGTACTGAAACAGCTCGCCTTTCGAGAAGCTGCCTGGGAAAGTGCCCTCGTAGAAATCGGAAAGAAAGGAGCGGTGCAGATGGCCGTTGAGGCCGACGACGGCGGCGTCCTCGTCCGTCACGGCCCAGCCGATGTCGTCATGGCAGCGCAGATAGGTGGCGTAGGTCGCGTTGGTGAGGTTGGGGGGGAAGTGGGCGCCCATCACATAGGTCATGAGCTGCGTGTCACTGGAGGCGAGGGCCGACCAGAACTGGACCATCAGGGAGTTGTGGTAGGCGAGGTTGCCCTCCTTACCGTCATGTTCGCCGCGACCGAGATAGGGCAGCATCTCGGCGGGGCTGACGATGGCTTCCTCCAGGTGGATGACGGCGGGGGCGACGATGCGGCAGACGGCGCGCAAGGCCTGGAGGAGCATGTGGCATTCCGGCTCCGACTGGCAGCGGGTGCCCATGCGTTTCCACATGAAAGCCACGGCATCGAAACGCAGGACATCCACGCCGCGATTGGCGAGGTTGAGCATGATTTTGGCCATTTCGAGGAAGACCTGGGGGTTGGCCCAGTTCAGGTCCCACTGATGCTCGTTGAAGGTGGTCCAGACCCATTTTTGGCAGTCGTCATACCAGGTGAAGTTGCCGGGCGCGTCATTGGGGAAGATTTCGACGAGGGTGCGCTCATACTGCTTCGGCAGGGTGTCGTCGTCGAACATGAGATAGTAGTCGACGTATTTCGGGTCCCCCCTGCGGGCTTTTTTGGCCCAGGCGTGTTCCTTGGCGGTGTGGTTGAGGACCATGTCGACGCAGACACTGATCCCGCGTTCGCGGCAGGCGGTGGTGGCGGCCTCGAAATCGTCCATCGTGCCGTAGGCGGGGTTGATTTTGCCGTAATCCATCACCGAATAGCCGCCGTCATTGGGGGCCGGGCGGGGTTTCAGGCAGGGCATGAAGTGCACGTAATTGATGCCGAGATCGGCGAGGTAGTCGAGCTTTTCCGGCACGCGGGCCAGGGTGCCGCAGAAACGGTCAATGTAGAACACGTAGCCCGCCATGTCGGGGCGCTGGAACCAGTCGGGTTCCAGGTCGCGTTTCAGGTCGAGCAGCCGCAAATCCTCCGGCCGGTCGCGCCAGGCCACGCGCATGGCGCGGTCCAGTGCCTTGGAAAACTTCGCGTAGTCGGGATGGGTGCCGTAGAGACGGTCGAGCATGGACCAGAGGTCGTCATGGCTGCGCTCGCGGCGCAGGTCGAAAATCCGGTCGCTGAAGTCGATTGAGGTTGGTTTGGTCTCTGGCATGTATTCCCCCCTGTTTGCGGAGAGTTTGTGGTGAACGGGGCGCAAATTCAATAGAGAGCCCCCTGCTTCCGGTCATGACTGCGCCCGCGAAGGTACCGGGCCATGAAATCCGGTCCGTGGCCGGGTGGGCGATTTGGTAATTTTGGTTACATTTTCAGGCACCTGGCACGGCGAAAGGTAAACTTTTTGGTAACACCGGGAGGATACCAATATCGTGCACCCGATGCGTGGGCGTCCAGAACGGGCCGGTGAGCGAAGGGATGCGCCTACCAGGAACAACGTCAACAGATCCGGGCACTCCATTGAACTTTCTTCGCAAATCCAGTGTCTTGTTGACGCGGCTCCCGTTTATCTCGTCCCTTATAGCGTTGGTGGTGATTGGTGTTGTCGCCGTTGCTTTTGAACGGCAGGTCACGGCATCGCACGCACAGAAGCTGCGCATTGAGGTGCTGAACCAGGCCAACCAGCTGCGTTCGCGGCTTGAGACGCAAATCAGCCGCAACATTCTGGCGGCACAGGGGCTGGTTGCGGTGATCGGCTTCCGTCCGGATATCACGCAGGAAGAGTTTTCGCTTCTGGGAGATTCCATCGTCATCAACAACCGCCAGATTCGCAATCTGGCCGGTGCGCCGGATCTGGTGAACACCATGGTTCATCCGTTGGAAGGCAATGAGGCGGCGCTGGGGCTGAATTACCGGGAAAAGGAGGACCAGAACGGGTCGGTCTTTCTGGCCATGAGGACCGGGTCCATCGTTCTGGCCGGTCCCGTCAATCTGGTTCAGGGAGGTCAGGGCTTTATCGGGCGGCTGCCGGTGTACACGCACCGGGAAGGTGGCGGAAGGGAGTTCTGGGGCATCGTTTCGACGGTGATCGATACCCAGGCGCTGTACCGTGATGCGGGGCTGACGCATCCAGACCTTCAGATTGACGTGGCTCTGAAGGGTGTGGATGGCAGACCCGCCCTTGGCCAGCTGTTTTTTGGTGATGCGGACCTGCTGAACCGCGATCCCGTGCATGTGGATGTTGTTTTGCCCTATGGGACGTGGAAGCTTTACGCGACGCCGAAGGGCGGCTGGGAGGCGCAGCCGATCAACTGGAAGGTGCGCGGGATGTTCGCGCTCACCGTTCTTATGGTCGCCGGGCCTATTTTGGGGGCGACCGTTCTGCTCGATGCGCGGCAGTCCTATCACAACCGCATCCGGGAAGCAGAAAGTGAGCGGGAAAGCCTGGCGACGCGTCTGGAACTGGCGCTCAAGGCGTCGGGTGTGGGCATCTGGGACGCCGACCTGAAGTCGGGTAAGACCATTTGGGACGAACAGGCCCGGCGGATTTACGGCCATATGGACGGACCGGGGATCACAACGGCAGCGGACTTCGCCAATGTGGTGCATCCCGAGGACTATCCTGCGGTCAAGGCCGAGGTCGACCGCGCGATAGAGGAACATCGCAAGCTGAACCTCGAATACCGCCTGAAGCTGGGCAATGAAATACGCCATGTGAGGACTACCGCGAGCATGATCTGGCGAGATGGTGATGCGGTGCGCATGGTCGGCGTGATCTGGGACGTGACCGATGACATCCGGCGTCAGGACGAACTGGCGGAGCGGACCACGCAGGCGGAGGCCGCAACCGTGGCCAAGTCGCAGTTCCTCGCGACAATGAGCCATGAAATCCGCACACCGATGAGCGGCATTCTGGGCATGCTTGACCTGCTGTCGGAGGAGGATCTGGGTGAGCTTCAGCACAGCCGGGTGACGATCGCCCAGGAATCCGCGCAAAACCTGATGGCGATCCTGAATGACATTCTGGATTTCTCCAAGATCGAGGCGGATGGCATCGAACTGGAGCCGGAGAGCACGGATGTATGGCAACTGGCACATAATACAACCGATCTGATGACCGCGAGTGCGGGTCAGAAGGGTCTGGGCCTGTCCTGTACGATTTCCGACAGCGTGCCGCAGTGGCTGGAGATTGATCCGATCCGCTACCGGCAGATCATGTCGAACCTCGTGAACAACGCGATCAAGTTCACAACCACCGGCCGGGTTGAGGTTTTCCTGGAGTGTGAGGATCTGGGCGGTGACATGCGCAGGCTGGTCTGCCGGGTAATGGATACCGGCATGGGTATTCCGGCGGACGAGATCGAAACGGTATTTGGCAAGTTTTACCAGACGGATTCCTCGGCCTCGCGCAAGTCGGGCGGGACCGGGCTTGGCCTCGCGATCTCGCGGCAGCTGACGGAGATGATGGGCGGGAAAATATCGGTTGAAAGCCGTCCGGGCGAGGGCAGCACCTTTACCTTTCATATTCGTACGCGCATTGCCGAGGCGCCGTCCGGGGCGGTGCCGCAGGGCGAGACGGTTTCGGAGGAGGGGCCGGAGAACCTGCGCATTCTGGTGGCCGAGGACAATTCGACCAACCAGTATCTGATCCGGGCCTATCTGGGCAGCGAGCATGACCTGACGCTCGTGAGCAACGGACGCGATGCGGTTTCGGCGATACGCGACATGGAATTCGACGTCGTTCTGATGGACATTCAGATGCCGGAGATGGACGGGATCGAGGCCACGGAGATCATTCGCGCTATGGAGGGGCCAGGTGCCGCCGTTCCGATTATCGCGCTGACCGCCAATGCGGTTCAGGGTGACCGGGAGACCTATCTGGCCGCGGGTATGACCGAGTATGTCACCAAACCCATCGACCGTAAGGAGCTGATCGCCACCATCGCGCGGGTTGCCGCACCTGGGCGGGGCGGCATGGCGGATATGGACCGGACGGCCGTCGGGTTCTGAGGCTTGCTCCCGTTGGGTTTCGGGGATATTCGGGGAATTCATGTAATTCTTGCGGACGGGACTCATGCGGCAGAGCGATCCCCGGCTTTTGGTTTCAACCGACTGGCTTTACGGCCATCTCGACGCCCCGGACGTGAAAGTGATCGACGCCAGCTGGCACATGCCGGCGACCGGGCGCGATGGCCGGGCGGAGTATGCCAAAGAGCACATTCCAGGGGCCGTTTTCTTCGATATTGACGACATCTCCGATACGGCCTCGAACCTGCCGCATACGGCGCCGCCGATTGAGAAATTCATCTCGCGGGTCCGGGGGATGGGTATTGGGGACGGCCACCGGGTCGTTGTCTATGACAGTCAGGGCCTCTTCAGCGCCGCGCGGGTGTGGTGGATGTTTCGGCTCTTTGGCAAGGATGATGTCGCGGTTCTGAATGGCGGTCTGCCGAAGTGGAAGGCCGAAGGCAAACCGGTGGATGACACGGATGTTCTGCCACGGGCGCGGCATTTCACGGCGCGGCGGGATTCCGGGCTGATCCGGGACGTGACGCAGGTGGCGGCCTCGGCCAAGCTTGGGGATGTGCAGATCGTGGATGCGCGCGCGCCGGAGCGGTTTCGGGGCGAGGTACCGGAACCGCGTGAGGGGCTGCGGTCCGGGCATATTCCGGGCTCGAAGAACGTGCCGTTCACGACGCTTCTGAATGAGGATGGCACCATGAAAAGCCCCGAGGGGCTGAAGGCCGCGTTTGAGGCGGGGGGTGTCGATGTTGGCAAACCCGCGATCACCAGCTGCGGCTCGGGCGTGACGGCGGCGGTTCTGTCGCTGGGACTGGAGATTTTGGGCAACCGTCAGCATTCGCTTTATGACGGCTCCTGGACCGAATGGGGGGCCTACCCCGATCTGAAAGTGGAGACGGGATGAGACATAGGGCCGGAGAAACGGTTGAGTATGCGATCACGTATCTTGAGATGACCGCGCGTCCGGACGTGGCGCGGCCGCATATGCCAAGCGGGCCGGTGTCGGCCCTGGTGGCGGCGGATACTCCACCGGCCTGGTATTTCCTGAGCCTTTATGACGCGGTCGGGTCCGAATATGAGTGGACCGACAGGCATCAGCAGAGCACGGAGGAGATCGAGGCGTTTCTGCACCACAAGGACGTGACGCTGTTTTCGCTCGTTCGCGACGGCTGGCCGCACGGTTTTTTCATTCTCGATGCGCGCGAAGAGGGCGTTGTTGACCTGAGTTATTTCGGGCTGGTGCCGCAGGCGATTGGCCGGGGGGTGGGGCAGTATCTGCTCTCGACCGCCGTTCACATGGCCTGGGACATACCGTTGACGGAGCGCGTGACGGTAAACACCTGTTCCCTGGATCATCCACGCGCCCTGCCCCTTTACCAGAAGGTGGGATTTGAGCCATACCGCCGGGAAACGGTCAGCCGGGTGCTGACCAGAGACCGGGATCTCATCGACCCGCCAACCCAGGAGACGCAGAATGTTTGAAAACCTGTCCCCGACGCCGCCGGACAAGATCATTGAGCTGATCGGACTTTATGCTGCGGATACCCGTGAGCAGAAGCTCGACCTGGGCATTGGTGTCTATAAGGACGAGAACGGCAAAACCCCGGTGATGCGGGCCGTGAAGGAGGCCGAGCGTCGCCTGGTGGCGGAGCAGGATACGAAAGCGTACCTGGGCATGCTGGGCGATCTGTCCTTCGTGGACGGCATGGTTGATCTGATCTTCGCGGGTGAGGTGGCGAAGGAGCGGATCTGTGGCGCGCAAACCCCTGGCGGCACGGGCGCGATTCATCAGCTTTGTGAGCTCATCCGCAAGGGTTCGCCCGATGCAACGGTATGGTATTCCGATCCGACCTGGCCGAACCATCCGGCGATCCTCAAGCATGTTGGGCTGAACGCGAAGACCTACAGCTATTATGACGCGGCGACCGGTCAGGTCAGCTTCGACGTGATGGCCGAGACGCTGAAGAGTGCGGCGCCGGGTGACGTGGTGATCCTGCATGGCTGCTGTCACAACCCGACGGGTGCGAACCTGACGCTGGACCAGTGGAAGCAGGTGACGGCGATCTGTCTGGCCGAGGGGCTGGTGCCGTTGGTGGACCTGGCCTACCAGGGTTTCGGCGACGGTCTGGATGCGGATGCCGAGGGCGTGCGCTACATGGCTCACCACATGCCGGAAATGATGGTTGGCGCGAGCTGCTCCAAAAATTTCGGTCTGTACCGCGACCGTGTGGGCGCTGCGATCCTGATTGGCAAGGATGCGGAGACCACTGAGGTGGCGAAGGGCAATCTGGCGACGCTGAACCGTCTGAACTTCTCGTTTCCGCCGGATCACGGTGCGAAGGTCGTGTCGATCATCCTGAACGATCCGGAACTGACCGCCGACTGGAAGGCGGAACTGGAGGACATGCGGCAGAACATGCTGACGCTGCGCGAGGGTCTGGCCGAGGCACTGCGCCGGGAATCCAACTCGGACCGCTTTGACTATATCGCCGAGCATCGCGGCATGTTCACGCAGCTTGGTGGCACGGTCGAGAAGGTGAAGGCGCTGCGCGAGGAGCATGGTGTCTACATGGTCGGCACCGGACGCATCAATATTGCGGGACTTCCCAAAGATGGTCTCGACGATCTCGCCAAAGCCATTGTGGCGGTCGGAATCTGATAATCCCACGACGTGGCCGGGACCATTCAGGTCCGGCCATGTGACGGGACAGCGTGGATCGGGCGGAACCTGATCCACGGGCCAAAACCCAAAAAGTGATATGACGTGCGGTGATCGGGAGGTTACCGTACTCAAATGTCGCCGGTGGCCGGTTTTGCGGTCGGCCATGTCGATGTTTGCTTTGTCATTGGGGAGGCTTTGAAATGGCGGCAGGATTTACCGGAACCGCCCTGGTGATCGGAGCGGTGGCCTGGGGCACACATGCGGCCGCGCAGGATGTGGCCGACACGATTTATTCCGGCGGGCCCATTCTCACCATCAATGACGATCAGCCCTCGGTGGAGGCCGTTGCGGTCAGGGACGGCATGATTGTAGCCGCGGGGCCGATGGACGAGGTCTCGTCACTTGCGGGTGACGCCACGGACATGGTGGATCTGGCCGGGCGCACGATGGTTCCGGGATTTGTCGACAGTCACGGCCATGTGGTCCTGGGCGGGATTCAGGCCCTGTCGGCCAATCTGCTGGCGCCGCCGGATGGTGAGGCCACGGATATTGAGGGCGTTCAGCAGACGTTGCGCGACTGGATCGCTGAAAATCAGGAAGCGGTGGAGAACACGCAGCTGGTGATCGGGTTCGGGTATGATCCGGCGCAGCTTGCGGAATTGCGGCATCCGACGCGCGCGGATCTGGATGCGGTGTCGACGGAGGTGCCGATCCTGATCGTGCATCAGTCCGGGCATTTTGGCGCGTTGAACTCCAAAGCTCTGGAAATCGTCGGGTACACGGCCGAGACCGAGAACCCGGCAGGTGGGGTGATCCGCCGCCGGGATGATGGCGAGCCGGACGGTGTGCTGGAGGAATATGCCTTTTTCGGGGCTCTGGTGCCTCTGCTCGGTCGGCTGGGGTCGGACGGGTTTGAGCAGTTCGCGAAGGCGGGTGCGGAGATGTGGGCGCGGTTCGGCTACACGACCGGCCAGGAAGGGCGGTCGAGTGCGGGCAATGTCGACGCGCTGCGGGCGGTCGATGCGCGCGGCGAGCTGCCGATTGATGTGGTGGCGTTTCCCGATGCACTTGAGAACCGCGACTTTATCGAGGCAAACGTTTCCGGGGATTACGAGGGCAATGTCCGGGTCGGCGGCTGCAAGCTGACCATTGACGGGTCGCCCCAGGGGTTCACGGCCCTGCGCGACCGGCCCTATTACGATCCGGTGGGGGATTATCCGCCAGGCTACCGGGGCTATGCCGCGATTACCGAGCAGCAGACCAATGACACGGTTGACTGGTGCTACGAGCGCGGCATTCAGATTCTGACCCATGCCAATGGCGAGGGCGCGTCGGACATGCTGATCGCCGCGGTGCGGGCGGCGGAGGAAAAACATGGGAGTGCGGACAACCGGCCGGTTCTGATCCATGGGCAGTTTCTGCGCGAGGATCAGGTCGACAGCCTGAAGGAGCTGGGGATTTTCCCGTCGCTCTTTCCCATGCACACGTTTTACTGGGGGGACTGGCACCGGGATCATACGGTTGGGCCGGTCAATGCGGACAATATTTCGCCCACCGGCTGGGTGCGTCAGCGGGACATGATTTTTGGCTCCCACCACGACGCGCCGGTGGCGTTCCCCAACAGCATGCGGGTTCTGTCCGCGACGGTGACGCGGCGCACGCGGTCGGGCGATATTCTGGGGCCGGCGCAGCGGGTGAGTGTGATGGATGCGCTGAAAGCGCTGACCATCTGGCCCGCCTGGCAGCATTTCGAGGAGGACAGTAAGGGCTCGATCGAGGTGGGCAAGATCGCGGACCTGGTGATCCTGTCGGACGATCCCACGGCGGTGGACCCGGAAACGCTGGCCGATATTGAGATCGAAATGACGATCAAGGACGGTGAGGTGATTTACGACGCGGCGGGGGATGTGAAGAAAACCGACCTGCGGGATCAGCCGCTCCTCAATGATCCGTATACCGCGCACCGGATCCTTCATGCGATGAACCAGGGGCTGGGCGTGGAGCGGCGTATTGGCTGCATGCTGTCAGAGGCGCAGTGCCGGCGCCTTCTGGGGGCTTTCGCGCAACCGATGTAGGTAATTTTGACACGTATTAATGAGGAAACCCGCTTTATGATGATTTCAAAAACGGCAGTGTTGGCCCTTGTCCTTTCGCTTGGCGGCGCGTCCTTTGCACAGGCACAGGATGCGGAGGAACTGGCCAAGGATCTGTCCAACCCGGTGGCGGATCTGATCAGCGTTCCGTTTCAGCTTAACTACGACGACAATATCGGGCCGGACGACGGGGGATCGCGCTGGACGCTGAACATTCAGCCGGTCATTCCGTTTTCGCTGAATGACGACTGGAACCTGATTTCGCGCACGATCCTTCCGGTGGTGTCGACCGATGGTCTGCCGCCGGGCAGCGGGACGCATACGGGACTGGCCGATACGGTGCAGAGTTTCTTTTTCTCGCCAAAGGACACGGTCGGCGGTGGCTGGATCGTTGGGGCCGGGCCGGCTTTCTTGGTGCCGACATCGACCGATGACCGGTTCGGCGTCGGGGAATGGGGTGCCGGTGTGACGGGCGTGGTCCTGCGTCAGAGCGGGCCCTGGACCTATGGCGGCCTCGCCAACCATATCTGGGATGTGAGCGGCGATACAGATATCAGCTCCACGTTTATGCAGCCCTTCATGAGCTATACGACGCCGGAGGCCTGGACCTTCACGCTCAACTCGGAATCCACCTATGACTGGGAGAGCGAGGAGTGGTCGGTCCCGCTCAACGGCGTGGTGACAAAGGTGGTGCAGTTTGGTGACCAGCCCGTAAGTTTCGGCGGGGGTATCCGGTACTGGGCTGATCCGGCGCCGAACGGGCCTGAAGGCTGGGGTGCGCGGTTTATCATGACGTTCCTGTTTCCGGCCTAGATCGGGTCCACGGCATCTCGGTACCAGAGCCAACGGGAGGGATGTGACATTGGCTGACGGTTTCATGATCTGTGCCACCTGTGGGGTGGAGCATTCGCCGGGCGCGGAAATTTGCCACATCTGCGCGGATGAGCGGCAGTACGTGCCGCGTGGTGGGCAGGTCTGGACCTCATTGGCGGAGATGCGTGCAGACGGCGTGCGCGTGACATTTGAGGAGGTCGAGCCGAACCTGTGGTCGATCTCCACCGAGCCGGGTGTGGGCATAGGGCACCGGTCGTTTCTGATCGTGACGCCGGGGGGCAATGTGCTTTGGGATCCGGTCGGGTTTATCGATGACGACGCGGTGCGGAGGATCGAGGGTCTGGGCGGTGTTCGGGCCATAGTTGCAAGCCATCCGCACATGTTCGGGGTGCAGCTGGAATGGAGCCGGGCGCTGGCGGATGCGCCGGTGCTGGTGGCCTCCGCGGACCAGGACTGGCTGGCGCGGGATGGCGCGGCGATTGTGATCTGGGACCGGGATTTTGAGCTGGTGCCGGGCCTGCGGCTCATTCGGGTTGGCGGGCATTTTCCGGGCAGCGCGGTGATCCACTGGGCCGATGGCGCGGAAGGGCGCGGGGTGCTGCTCGGGAGCGATTCCATCGGGTCGAACCCGGATGGCAGAACCGCGTGTTTCATGCGGAGCTTTCCCAACCGCATTCCCCTGTCCGTGAAGGCGGTCGAAAACGCGGTCGCGGCGGTGCGGGACCATCCGTTTGAGCGGATGTACGCGAATTTCAAAAGCGCGATCCTGGAAGATGCGGATGAGGCAGTGCGGGTGTCGGCGCGGCGGCATATCGACTGGATCACGGGGCGGCACGACGACCTGATCTGAGAGGCGCTTGACCTTGGGCGGGGTGGTTTTACGATCCAGCCATGGGATGGATTTCCGTGATTTTTGCCTACAGGGCGGTGGAGGCTTTGGGGGAGACGTGTGACCTGCCTGACGCTGCCCAGCGAAGGCTGTTGCTGACCGCGGGGATTGAGCCGGGTGAGGCGGTCGATCCGGGTCGGATGATATCAGAAGAGCGGTATTTCGGGTTCCTGGAGCGGATTGCCGAAGAACATCCGGCGGGACGGCATATTCCATGGCGGATGGGGGCGGCGATGCGCTGTGACGACTATGGCGCGTTTGGGCTTGCATTCAAAACGGCGCCTACCCTGCGTGAATCTCTGGGGCGGGTGGAGCGGTATGGGCGGGTTGTGACGTCGATTTCGAACTTCAGGCTGGTGGATGAGGATACTGACGTCGTCATGGAGATCATTCCGGGGCGGGAGACGCGGTTGGGGCTTTTCATGACAGATGAGCTGGCCATTGCGGCGGCGGTGCAGATCTGCCGCGAGGTATCGGAGGCCGGTTTTGCGCCGGTGCTGGTTGAGTTTGCTCATGACGATCCGGGCGGAGATGTGGGCTTGGCGGAACATCTGGGATGTCCGGTTGAGTACGGAGCGCAACGGACGGGAATGGTGCTGCCCGATGAGGTGCTGGATCGCGCGAACCGGCTGGGGGACCAGGGTGTTTCCGGGTTTTTCGATGATCACCTGAATGAAAGGCTGGTCAGTCTAATGGAGCTTGACGACCTGCGCGCGCAGGTGTTTGACGCAGTGCTGAATGCCCTGAGTGGGGGTGTGCCGACGCTGGCGCAGATCGCGGGGCGGATGGGGATGAGCGGGAGGACATTGCAGCGGCGGCTGGCGGCGGAGGATCTCGCATTTCAGGACATTGTCACTGAGGCGCGACGAAGCCTCGCGGGGAAGCTTTTGACAGGGACGGAGTTTGCGCTGACGGAGGTTGCGTTTCTGACGGGGTTCTCGGACCAGAGCACGTTCAGCCGGGCCTTCAAACGCTGGAACGGGCTGACACCGGCGGGGTATCGGCGCAGGGAGCGAATTCAGTAGGAGACAGGCCTGTTTTGGCGCGGAAAGCACAGGCTCTGGCGGCGGGCGCACATACACGGGAGCGGTCGGTCTGCCAGGTTCGGGGGGTAACGACCGACAGGGGGTAAGCCATGAACCTAACGTTTTTTCAGAAAACCGCTCTCGCCATCGCGGGGCTGACCGCGAGCTGCATTGCGGCGTTTATACTGGTCGCGCCGCATGCGTTTTATGCGGGCTATGGTGTGGAGCTGGGCACGAATGCAAGCCTGCTGAGCGAATTGCGCGCACCGGCGGCGGGTCTGCTCGCATCCGGGATATTGATGCTGGCGGGTATCATGTGGACGGCATGGACAAGGCCCGCGGTTGTGGTGGCCTTTATCGTGTTTGCTGGATTTCCGGCGGGGCGGATCATGGGATTGATCCTGGACGGGATGCCCTCGGGTGGGATACTTGGCGCACTTGCGATTGAGATACTGATCGGATTGCTGCTGTTTGCGGCGTTTGGTTGGCGGAGACGGGCCGCGATGCCCGGGGCTGGAGTGCCTGGTTGAAACAGGAGGCGGGATGACACCGGGAAATTTTGCAACGCTGCACATGCTGTGCGGGAAGATCGCCGCCGGGAAATCGACCCTGGCGGCGAGGCTGCTTGAGGAACCGGGGACGGTTTTGATTGCGGAGGATGAGTGGCTGCACGCGCTTTATGGCGATGAGATGGCCACGCCGCGGGATTTCGTGCGCTGTTCGGGCAGGCTGCGGCAGGTCATGGGGCCGCATGTGGCCGGGCTGCTCCGGGCGGGCATGTCAGTGGTTCTGGATTTTCAGGCCAACACGGTTGACGCGCGGCGGTGGATGCACGGCGTTGCGGAGGCGGCGGGCGTGGATCACCGGCTGCATTACCTGGACGTGCCGGATGAGGTGTGCCTCGCGCGCCTGAAGGCGCGGAATGCGCAGGGGGATCATCCGTTCGCGGCGACGGAGGAACAGTTTGTGCAGATTACCAAATACTTCGTGCCGCCCTCACCGGAAGAGGGGCTGACCCTGGTGGTGCATCGGGCGGATGAGGCCGGTCAGGTCCGGTAGGCGAGGCGCAGACCGCCCCAGTGGCGGCCGTTGACGAAGATCGGCGCGGAGACGTCCTTCATCAGAACGAACTCGCCGCCGCCCATTTCACGGCGGTAGACCTGGAGCAGGAACTGCTCGGTGTTGTTGCCGGATTTCAGGCCCACGCGGTCGTTGAAGATGCGGCGGTTGCGGCAGTTTGCCTGGTTCCAGTCGGGATCGTCGCCGGGGGTTTTGGCGAATTTCAGGTTGTGGGTGGGCAGGAAACCGTCTGGGTTTACAGCGGCGCAGAACACGACCTCGGGCATGAAGTCGAGCGCGGCCTCCTGAATTTTGGGCAAAACCTCGTCGGTGAAATCGACAAATGAGGTGTGATACTGCTGCGGATCGGTGCCGGGGATGGGGTTGTAGTCGCGGGAGAACAGCTCCTCCATGCTGATCCGGCCCGAGGTGACGGCGGCGGAGAAGATTTTGCCGATCCGGTCCGCGTCCCCAATCACGCGGTTGATGAAGGGGGAATCGCTGCTGGCGCCGCCGAATTCGACGCTGGTCTGAACGATGCGCTCGCTCTGGTCGACGAGATTTTCGACGCGTTCATGGGCGAGTTTGATGCCGTTGGCGGTTTTGTTGACGCTCTCGAGAATACTGCTGATGGCGGGGCCGAACGTGTCGATGGCCTCGCGGACCTGGTCGGCCTCGGAGGCGATGCGGGAGGCGCCGTCGCGGGCGGTTGAGACGCCCTCGCAGATGCGGGAGAGGTCGGTGTCGGTCTGTTTGGCCTCCTCGATCACCGAGTCCGCCTCGCGACCGATCTCGGAACTTTCCCGGTCGAGTTCCTTGATCCACTCGGCCAGGCGGGAAATGTTGTCGTTGATATTGGCGGCTTCCGCGTCGGTCTGGCGGCTGAGATCCGCGATGGCCTCCGCCACCACGGCGAAGCCGCGACCGGCATCACCGGCGCGGGAGGCCTCGATCTTGGCGTTGATGGCGAGGATGTTTACCTGGGTGGATATTTTGGCGATGCCTGCGGTGTTGGATTCCACGTCGCGCAGGGTCTTTGCCACGCATTCCATGCGCGCGTTCAGTTCCGACACCCAGGAGGCGACCTTTTGGGTGCGGTCGCCCGCCTGGCGGACGTTTTTGACGGTTCCGTCGACAACGCCCATGGCCTGGTCGGTCGAATCAACCACGGCCTGGACCGCCTCACGCACCGAGACATTGGCGCCCATGACCTGTTCGGTCCGGTTTTTGACGGTATCGAGAAGGGCGAGCTGATCGAAGGAGCTGTGTTCGATATGGTCAAGGAATCCAGCCACATCGACAATTTCAAACCCCAGCCGGGACGCGGTCTCGGCCAGTATCGTAAGGCGTTCCGCGAAATCGTTCTGTTGGTGATGAGCTACCGCACGGGTATTCAATTCTGCCTCCCTGCAATCCTGCGAAGAGGTAGTCCCAAAGGGTTAGCCACCCGTTAAGTATAACGCGCTTTTGGTACGGTACCGGTACGCCGTGCCTTTTTTTCAGCTTCCGGTCTGACGGGAGGAGAGAAACGCGCGGGCGTCCTCGGCACGCTCGAAGATGTGCAGGGCGCGGTCGCGTTCGAAGGTTTTGCCGAGTTTCATGCGGGAAAACGCGGAGGAGGAATAGCGGGTGACGGTGCCGTAGTATTTGTCCGTCAGGCCCGCGACCATGTCGCTCCAGTCATCCTCGACCTCCTCGGCGATATAGGTGCCGTCGTAATTGGCAATGACATCGACGCGGCGGGTCTGGCCCGCGCAGAGCTGCTCGACCCGGTCCTGGATCTGTTTGATGTCATGAGGGGTGCGGATGCGCATTTTCTCGAAGTTGAAGTAGAGCAGGTTGCGGGCGTCGTCCCGTTGCAGGCGGTCGACCAGGTCCAGGTGAAGCAGGTCGTTTTTGAGGTTCATCGGTCCCTCGCGGAAGATGCGCGGGTCCATCTGAAGCGGCGTGGACCAGATGGGGCGGAACCCCATTTGCGGGAAGATGTCGCGTTCGGGGTCGATGCCGGGGGCGATTTCGGTGAGTTCGAGGCCGTCGGAGGTGAGGTTGAAGACGCAGCGTTCGGTGACGTACTGGACCGAACGGCCGGACTCCGCCGCCAGGCGACCGGCGAAGGTGACCTGTTCCACGTCACCGATGAACTTGCGGGCGCGGCCCTCGGTGACGATTTTCAGCTCGCCGTCGGTAATGGCGACCTCCAGCCCCCCGGCGGTCATGGTGCCGGCGAAGACGACCTCGCGGGCGTTCTGGCTGATGTTGATGAAGCCGCCCGCACCCGCGAGTTTGGGGCCGAAGCGGGAGACGTTGACATTGCCCTCGCGGTCGACCTCGGCCATGCCGAGGCAGGCCATGTCGAGGCCGCCGCCGTCGTAAAAGTCGAACTGGTGGTTTTGGGCGACGATGGCGGAGGTGTTCACGGCCGCGCCGAAATCGAGACCGGAGGCTGGCTGGCCGCCAATGACGCCGGGCTCGGTGGTGAGGGTGAGGTGGTTCAGGAGCCCCTCCTCACCCGCGACACAGGCCACGCCCTCGGGCATGCCGATGCCGAGATTGACGACGCCATTGACCGGCAGGTCGAAGGAGACGCGCCGGGCGATGATCTTGCGGGTGTCGAGCGCCATGGGCGGCAGCGCACCCTCCGGCGCCTTGAGCGCGGCGGAAAAGGTGGAGGAATAGGCCGTGGCGTAGGTCTGCATGTGATTTTCGGGGCTGGCGATGACCACGGCATCGACGAGCGCGGAGGGCAGGATGACCCGGCGGGGATCGAGGCTGCGCGCGGCGGCGACGCGTTCGACCTGAACGATGACCACGCCGCCGGAGTTGTGGACGGCCATGGCCTGGGAAAGGTTGTCGAGGATCAGGGCCTCACGCTCCATGGTGATGTTGCCATCCTCGTCGGTGGTGGTGCCGCGCAGGAGCGCCACGTCGATGGGGAAGCTGCGGTAGAAGAGGTAATCCTCGCCATCCACGGGCATCAGGCGGACGATTTCGTCGGTGGAGATGTCATTAATGCGCCCACCGTCGCGGCGGGGATCGACGAAGGTGCCGAGGCCGACGCGGGTCAGGGTTCCAGGCTTGCCGGCGGCGATGTCACGGTACATGTGGCTGATCACGCCCTGGGGCAGGTTCCAGGCCTCGATCCGGCCGGAAAGGGCCAGTTCCGCGACCTTCGGGATCAGGCCCCAGTGGCCGCCGATGACACGTTTGAGGAGGCCGTCGGCGCCGAGGCGGTTGAGGCCTCGGGTTTTGCCATCCCCCTGCCCCGCCGCGAAGAAAAGCGTGAGGTCGCGGGGATCGCCGGTGTCCTGGAAGCGGTCGGCGATGGCTTTGAGCAGCTCATCCGGGACGCCGATGCCCACGAAGCCGGATGTTGTGATGGTATCGCCGCTGCGCACCAGTGCCGCTGCCTCGGCGGCGGTGATGATCTTTTTCATGGGCTGGCCCCCGCTGGTCCCGATGGGGAAGTTTAGGGCCGGTTTGTGCGTTTGCGCAATACGGGGCGTGGGATGGACGCGGTGGTAAACCACGTTTGTGCCGGGAGACCCTGGGCACGGAATCCAGGGGCGAAGCCCCGCCGTGCCTGCGCCGGACCGGACCCCCCGGTCCGGCGCAAACACGGCTTGCGTTGGGGGATCGGGTAGCCGACAGTTGGCTCCATGAGAGAGCCGTATTCGTACCGCGATGATCCGCAGGTTCCGCCGTTTGATGATGCGGAGCCGGTCGTGGTGATGGATGCGGACTGCGCGCTGTGCAGCTGGGGGGCGCGGACGATCCACGGGATGGACCGGAGCGGTGCGGTGCGGATCTGTCCCATACAGTCGCCGCTGGGGACGGGGCTGATGCGGCATTACGGATACAGGGCGGAGAACCCGGACAGCTGGCTGTTTATTGAGGATGGCGTTGCATATTCGGATATGGATGCTCTGATCCAGGTGGGCCGCACGTTTGGCGGCTGGGGGCGGCTGGCGTCGCTGATGCTGATCCTGCCGCGGTTTTTGCGGAAGCGCGTCTACCGGCTGGTGGCGCGGAACCGTTACAGGCTGTTTGGCAAGGGCGACATGTGCGCCGTGCCCGACCCGGAGTTTCAGAAGCGGCTGATCGGGTGAGCGGAGGTGTTGGGCGCCCGGACCGATTTTTTGGTCAGGATCAGGCCGCGTCGCTGGTACCGGGGCGGATTGGATTGAGGGGTTCCGTCGTGAAATCCGCAAACAGCGGTTTGGCGAGGTAGTAGCCCTGAATGAGGCGCAGACCGAGTGACTGGAGCGTTTCCAGCTCGGCGGCGGTCTCTATGCCCTCGGCGATGGGCACGACGCCGAGATCGCCGCACATCTTTATCAAATTGCGAACCAGGATCTGGCGGGTGCGGTCGCGGTCAATGTCGATGATCAGATGCCGGTCGAGTTTGATGATGTCGGGTACGATATCGGCGAGCAGGTTCAGACCGGAATAGCCCGCGCCGAAATCATCGATGGCGGTGCGGAAACCAAGCTCCCGATAGGTCCCGATGATGGAAATCAGGTGGCTGGAATCCATGACGTTTTCAGCTTCGGTGAACTCGAAGATGATGCGCCGGATGTCGAAATCGTAGCGTTCGGCGGCGCGCAGGGTCTGTTTGATGCAGTTTTTGGGCTCATAAACCGCGTTGGGCATGAAGTTGATCGAGATCGGGCTGTCGATGCCGAGTTCGGTCGCGACCCGGATCGCGGTGGTCCGGCAGGTCTGGTCGAAGTGGTAGCGGTTCGCGTCGGTGACATGCTCGAAAATCTGACCGGCGCCGCGCCCGTCCGCGCCGCGCACCAGCGCCTCCTGGGCGTAGACCCGCCCGGTGGTGGTGTCAAAAATGGGCTGGAAGGCCATGGTGATGTCTTCGGTAAATTTCGAGCCCGGCCGGGTGGAGCAGAGGTCACACGGCTTCGGGTTGGATGTCCCTGACATTGCGGGCTCCCCTCCTGATGTTGCGGTTGGACAGGACGATTGGGAGCGGGTAGATCATGCCGGGGTGAAAAAAGCCTTAGAACCGGGAGGTTTTTGGAGGTGGTCGAGGACAAACCGGGCGCGTTCGGCCACCGGTGCGCGGGGGAGTTCGACAATGTCGTAGTCGAGCCGGAGCATGGTGGCGCGCATCGCCTCACAGGTGGCTTCGGCCTCGGCCAGGTCCTGTTTGCGCTCGGCGTCCTGGGTGAAAATCTCCGGCCAGAACGGCGCGAGAAAGACGCGGCGGTTGTAGCGGTGAAGGCGGGCGGCGCGGTGCATGTGGTCCGGGACCGGCAGGTCGCAGAGGGTGAGGTAGCCGATAACGTCCGGGATGCCGCGGTCCATGAGGACGGGTCCGGACATGGCGGTGGCCTCGACGTGGGAGCGGAGTTCCCACAGCAGCATCAGTTCGGCGAATGCGGCCCGGTCGGCCCATGGCAGGGCGGTGCCGCCGATCCTGACCTGGGCCTGGATGATGGCGCGACCGGCCTCGGGCATGTGCGCGATGCCGTGTCCGGCGAGGGCCGCGATCAGGCTGGTTTTGCCTGATCCGGGGCCACCGGTGATGATGTGAAGGCGATCGGACATCTGACATCCGGGCGGGTTACTGGATCCCCAGTTCGCCCTTGCGTTTGGCGGTGCGGGCCACGTCCAGCGCGCAGAGGATCGCGAGGAAGGTGGAGGCGAGCATGATGTACAGAAGCGGCCAGGCCCCGGAATCGTCGTGCAGCAATGCCCCGGCAAGGGCCGAAAGCGCGGCACCGCCGCCGATCATCATGGCGCCGCCGAGGCCGGAGGCGCTGCCGGCGAGATGCGGGCGGACGGAGACCATGCCGGCATTGGCGCTCGGCAGGGTCATGCCGTTGCCGAAGCCCACGAGCAACATGGAGCTGAAGAATATCGGCGCGGACACGAAACCCAGCATGAACAGGAGCAGGATGAAGGCCGTGCCGAAGGTGGAAAACACCGTGCCGAGCAGCATCATGCGGTTCATGCCGATGCGCCGTGCGTAGCGGCCGGAGACGAAGTTGCCAAGCATGTAGCCCAGCGCGATCATGCCGAAATACGCGCCGAGACTGGCGGAGGAGAGGCCGAGGATCTGCGTGGCAACAAAGGGCCCGCCACCGAGGAAGGCGAAGAACGCGCCCGATGCCAGGGCGGCTGTGCCGGAATAGCCCCAGAACCGGCGGGAGGTCGCCAGTTCCGGCATGGCGCGGAACTGCGCCCCGAAATCGGCGGTGCGGTGGTCGTTGGTCTCGCCGAGGTCGAGCCAGAGCATGGCGTAGACGAAGGCGCCGAAGATGAAGGTCATCCAGAACACGGCCTGCCAGCCGTAAATCTGGTCGAGGACACCGCCGATCATGGGGCCGATCATCGGGGCCACGGCCATGCCCATGGTGACATAGCCGATCATGCTGGCGGCCTCCTCGGGCGGGACCATGTCGCGCACGATGGCGCGGCTCAGCGCGATGGAGGAGGCGACGCTGGCCTGGATGAGGCGGAAAGCGAGGAAGGTCTCGAAACTGGGCGCGAAGAGACAGCCAATGGTCGCGACGAGGAACAGCCCAAATGAGGCCAGCACCACGGGGCGGCGGCCGAACCGGTCGGACATGGGGCCGATGAAGAGCTGCAGCACCGCGGTCATGGCGAGATAGGCGGAGATCGCAAGCTGAACCACCGCGTAATCCTCGCTGAACCAGTCGGCGAGACTGGGCAGGGAGGGCAGCACCATGTTCATGTTGAGCGTCGCCAGCCCGGTCATCAGAACCAGGGTCAGAATATGGGGCGGCGTCGTGCGGTCGAACATTTTGGCCGGTGTCGGCCCGGAGCTTGTCGTCATTGATGCTGGTCCAGTCAGCGGAACCCAAAAATCCGTCCGCTGGCGGAAGGTAGTCCGTCGGGATGGATTTTACCATCCCGGGGTTGTGGGTTTTGGTTTGGGGGGTCGAGTATTTGATTGGTATCGGTCAGTTCAGCCGTCCCGCCCGGCGATGACGCCGGGCAGCGCCAACCGCCCCCAATGGGCGGCGCTCCGCTTCGCCCGCGGTTTGCGCTGCCCTCAGGCAACGGGCGGACAGGCTGGAACTGGCATTTGCCCGTTCAGTCCCCGAGGCCCAGCACATCGATCATGCTGTAGAGGCCGGGGCCTTTGGACTGGCCCCAGAGAGCGGCTTTAACGGCGCCGCGGGCGAAGAGCATGCGGTCGGAGGCGACGTGTTTGAGACTGATGCGCTCGCCCTCGCCCGCAAAGATGACCTCGTGTTCGCCCACGACATCGCCGCCGCGCAGGGCTGCGAAGCCGATGTCGCCGGGTTTGCGGGCGCCGGTAATGCCGTCGCGGCCGCTGTCGCGGGTGGTGTCGAGGCTGACGCCGCGGCCCGCCGCTGCGGCTTCGCCCAGCATCAGCGCGGTGCCGGAGGGGGCGTCGACCTTGTGGCGGTGGTGCATTTCGACGATTTCGATGTCGAAATCCATGTCGAGCGCCGCTGCGACCTTGCGGGTGAGAACGGTCAGGAGATTGACACCGAGGCTCATGTTGCCTGCCTGAACCACAACGGCGTGGCGGGCGGCAGCCTCGAGGCGTTCCATATGCGCGGGCTCCAGCCCGGTTGTGCCGATCACGTGGGTCAGGCGGGCCTGGGCGGCAAGTTCGGCGTGGTGCACCGTGGCGTCCGGCGTGGTAAAATCGAGAGCGGCCTGGGAATGGGCAAAGACCTCCAGCGGGTCGTCGAGCACGGTGATGCCGGAGGGGACGCCACCCATGACCTCGCCCAAATCGCGGCCGATCCAGTCATGGCCGGGACGCTCAGTGACACCACTGATCCGGGCGCCCTCGGTGGCGTTTACGGCCCTGATCAGCATCTGACCCATGCGGCCCGATGCGCCCACAACCGCGATGCCTGGGGTGTCGGTCATTGCATTTCTCCTTCTTCCCGCCCTTGACTCCTGCTCCGCGCGATAGGATGTGAGCCGCATGGCAAATTCAAGACCCCAATCCAGCAGTGCGCCGAGCCAGAGACAGCTTCGTGTGGCGGAAGTCATCCGCCGTGCGATGTCCAACGTGTTTGCGCGCGGTGACGTTCACGACCCTGACCTCGCGCATGTGTCGGTCACGGTGTCGGAAGTACGCTGTTCGCCGGACCTGCGCAATGCGACGGTGTTCGTTCTGCCGCTTGGCGGGCAGAACACGGATGAGGTCATGGCGGCGCTGAACCGGAACCGGGGCGAGATCCGGCGACAGGTGACGAAACAGATCGAACTGAAATACTCGCCGATGCTGAGCTTTCAGGCCGATGAGAGTTTTGACCGCATGGACCGCACGCGCGATCTGCTCAATTCGCCGGAAGTCCGGCGCGACCTCGACGAAGACTGACATCGCGCGAACGGGACGGACGCCATGGCACGACGCAAACGTGGCCGGCCGGTGCATGGCTGGCTGATCCTCGACAAACCTGCCGGGGTGTCCTCGGCCGCTGCGGTGGCGAAGGCCAAATGGATGCTGGACGCGAGGAAAGCGGGGCATGCCGGGACGCTCGATCCGGCGGCGACCGGGCTTCTGGCGATTGCCTTTGGCGAGGCGACCAAGACCGTGGCGCATGTGATGGATGGCGAGAAAACCTACCGGTTCGTCGTGCGCTGGGGGGCCTCGACCTCCACGGATGATGCGGAGGGTGAGGTCACGGCAACATCCCAGGCGCGGCCGGGTGAGGCGGCGATCCGGGCAGCACTCAATGACTTCCGCGGTGACATCATGCAGGTGCCACCGCAGGTGTCCGCGGTGAAGATCGACGGACAGCGGGCCTATGCGCGGGTGCGCGACGGGGAGACCGTGGTGATCGAGCCGCGCCCGCTGCACGTGTCACGTCTGGAGCTGGTCGAGTGCCCGGACGCGGATACGGCGGTGTTCGAGATGACCTGCGGCAAGGGCGGTTACGTGCGGTCGATCGCGCGCGACCTGGGCGAAACACTGGGCTGTCTGGGTCATGTCCTGAGCCTGCGGCGGCTGCGGAGCGGGCGGTTTTCGCTCGATCAGGCCATCGACTGGGAGAGGCTGACCGGTGCGGAGCGGGGCAGCGACCTGGAGCGGAACCTGGTCTCGGTGGAGGACGGTCTTGCGGACCTACCGGTGGTGGACTGCCTGCCGGGTGAGATTGAGCGCCTGCGTAACGGCAATCCGGTGATGGTCCTGCCAGGGGCGGAACCGGCGGAGGATGAACCGGTGTGGATCCGTCACGCGGGCCGCGCCATGGGCCTTGGCCGGGTCTCGGGAGGACGGTTTCATCCCGAGCGCATACTGGTGTCTGAACCGGGCGCGTAACATCACATGCGGGCCAGGGCGCGGGCCGGTGCCGCGGATTTGTTGGCGGGTTCGCAGGCCCGGGCGACCGACATGATGGTTTTGGTCGGTCCGATGCCGAGATGTTCCAGGTATCCGTTGTCAGTTTCACCCTCGCGCAGACGGTAATGTACGCTGAGATCGCCACCGCGTTCGAGAATGCGTTTGTATTTCCCGAATTCCTCCAGCGGGAACCAGCCGACAACGGAGGTGCCCTGCCCCTGTTCATGGGTGACGTAGCCGACGATGGCGCCCAGCCGGTCGGTGTCCAGTTCGGCGTCGAAAACCAGGATGGCCTGGTCGCGACTGCCATCTTCTGAATACAACTCAAGCGTGTGGCTGCGGACTTTGGTCCCATCCTCCTCCCACGTTCGGGTGTTTATTCGATGGTCCGAAAACGAAAAGTTCAGCATTGAATTACTCCCTTTACGACTGCTGTCATTAGGGAGTTGTTTACGTGTATGGCCGCCCGGACACTGTGAATGCCATCACAGAGCCAGGCGGAATCCGTCAGATTTCCGTAACGTCAACCAGGGTAACTGGTGCAAAAATTGCGCTGGATGGACTGCGGAATTGCGAAAATTGCCTGATGGAGGCGTTGGGCACTCGCAAACATGCGCGCGACGCGGAATGGCGGGAAAGTCCGAAAGCACAAAGACTTGGACATAACGGAGTGCAACCGCTAACCATCGGTAAAAAAGTCGACAGGGGTGGAGAAAATGACCGGGACAGTCGTGGTGACGGGCGGAACGCGCGGGATTGGTGCGGGGACCGCGGAGGTATTGGCGGCGGCCGGGTATAACGTGATTGCAGCGACTGTTTCTGAAGCGGAGATCGCGGCGTTCAAGGGCGTGGAGCGGATTGAGCCGCGCCTGCTGGATGTGACCGATACGGAGGCCGTAAACGTCTTCTTCGGCGGTCTGACGGATCTGGCGGGGCTTGTGAACTGCGCGGGCATACTCATTCGCAATGACGAATATGACATCAAGGTTTTTCAGAAGGTCATCGACGTGAACCTGACCGGGACCATGCGGTGCTGTCTCGCGGCGCGGCCTTTGCTGGCGCAAACCGGCGGGGCGATCGTGAACACGGCCTCGATGCTGAGTTATTTTGGCGGGCCGCTTGTGCCGGCCTATTCCGCGTCCAAGGGAGGCGTGGCGCAGCTGACCAAGGCGCTGGCGGCCGGATGGGCGGTGGATGGGATCCGGGTGAACGCGATTGCGCCGGGCTGGATCGAGACGGAAATGACCCAGGGTTTGCGGGACGCGCCGGAGCGGGAAGCGGGTATCATGGAGCGCACGCCGCTGAAACGCTGGGGCAAGACCAGCGAGGTCGGCGCTCTGGTCAAATGGCTGCTGTCGGATGAGGCCGGGTTCGTGACCGGGTCGGTCTATCCGGTCGATGGCGGGTATCTGGCGGTTTAAAAGGAGACTTACGATGGCGGACGGAAAAGAAAACGACCCAAGGATGCCCTATCAGCTGCCCTTCCCGAAGGATGCGCTGGAGGAGATTGTCATTCCGGATGCGGTGCCGACCGATGAGAGGCTCTGGGTGCCCCAGGCGGACAATGTCTGGTTTCGGCCGCTGTGCCTGAACCGGTCGCAGGGGTACTGGATGAACCTTCTGCGGGTGCGCAAGGCCGGTGTTCTGTCGCGCCACAGGCATCCGCAGCCGGTACATGGCTTTGTTCTGAAGGGGCGCTGGCACTACCTGGAGCATGACTGGGTGGCGGAGGAAGGCGGCTATGTTTTTGAGCCGCCAGGTGAGACGCACACGCTGGTCGTGCCGGAGGACGTGGAGGAAATGATCACGTTTTTCCAGGTGAACGGCGTGATGTGTTACGTCGATCCCTGGGGTGAGGTGCTCGGATACGAGGACGTTTTCACCAAGATCGACATGTGCTGGAAGCATTTCGCCGAGGTGGGTCTCGGTGAGGACTACGTCGAGCGGTTTATTCGCTGACCGGGACGGGTGCGGTCTGCACCGGGGTGACCTCCGCGAGAATGGGAAGGTGGTCGGAGGGATGACTGCCTTTCGCGCGGCGCGGGGGATCGATCATGCGCACGTTCAGGGCATCACAGTGGGCCACGCGGTCGAGGGCGCCAAGCGGCAGATTTGCCGGGAAGGTGCGGCCAGGCGTGAGAATTGCGTAGCTGCGGGCAAGGCGGCCGAGGCCGACCTTGCGGGACCATTCGTTGAAATCCCCAAGGATCACGGTGGGCATTTGTGGGAGCGCCTCAAGCTCATCGCGGATGTGGTCGAGCTGCTGCCGCCGGGAATGGCGCAGGAGGCCGAGATGGACGCCGACCACGCGCAGGTGTGGCAGATCCACGGCAATGGCGCCGCGTGGCTCAAGCCCGGGCAGCGGGAAGCGGTTGACGACTTCGGCCTCGAGATCCGGGCGGGCCAGCATGGCAATCCCGTGCCAGCCGATGCTGACACCGTTTTCGGCCACGGGCAGCGGGCGCAGTCCGGTATGGGGTTCGATCATGTCGCGGGGCAGCGCCGAGGGGCGCTCCCCCATGCGAAAGTCAGCTTCCTGAAGAACGACGATATCCGCATCGAACGCGGAGATGGCCGACAGCACGCGCAGGGGGTCGCGGCGCAGATCAGTGCCAAGGCCCGCACGAATGTTGTAACTGGCGAGCCGCAGGGGTGCGAAATCCGACATGGTCCCTATATTGGACCGGAAAACGAAATTTGGAAGGCCCAATGCCGAGATCGAAAAGCGCCATACTCATTCTGATCATCCAGGGCGTCCTGGTGATGGAGATCATGACCGGTGTGATGACCCGGACGTGGTCGGCGGTCTTTGTGGCGGCCTCGACGCTGGGCCTCACGTTTCTGCCGCAGCGGTTTGCGGGGATGCTGGGCATTGAGCTGCCGCGATCGATCCTGACGGCGATTGTGGTTTTTATCTTTGCCTCGATGTTCCTGGGTGAGATGGCGGATTTCTATGAGCGGTTCTGGTGGTGGGATGTGGTGCTTCATTTCACATCCGCCATGACCTTTGGTTTGATGGGGTTTCTGCTCATCTTCATGCTGTTTGAGGGCGACCGCTATGCCGCGCCGCCCTGGGCGCTGTCGGTTTTGGCGTTCAGCGTGGGGCTGTCCATCGGGGCGCTGTGGGAGATTTTCGAGTTCAGCATGGACCAGATCTTCGGGATGAACATGCAGAAGTCGGGGCTCATGGACACGATGAAGGATCTGATCATCGACACATTCGGGGCGGCTCTGGGGGCTCTGTTTGGGTTTCTATATCTCAAGGAGCGGCAGCTTGGCGGCCTGGGCCGTGTGATGGAGCAGTTTGTGCACGCCAACCAGCGGTTCTACGGGAAGCTGCGCAAGAAGGATTGAGGGGTGGCAACATGACGGATTTTTTCGACACAGAGGCCGGCAAATGCGCAATGGTGGCGAAACAATTCATGGAAGCCGCACTGATCCTCGAAGACACAAACCTTGATGCGCGCAGGCGGAAGATAATATTCCGGCCTACTTTGCATCTGGCCGGTCAAGGTTTGGAACTGATTTTGAAAGCCTGCATTCTCTGGAACGGCGGCAAACCACCAACAAGCGGAAAGGCTGGTCACGACATCAATGGTCTATGGAATGACGCCAAAAGCGAGCCAGTTCGGCGCCTTGCATTTTCGAAAGCCGCACGCGTTGCCGAGCAGGACCGCGCGAGCGGAGACTATCCTGATGTTCCTCCAAAGGACGAGATTTTGCCTATGTTCAAGCAAGCCATTCTTCGTCTCGGGGAATTGCATGGTGGGCAACCCTACGCGCTTCGGTATTATTCTGAACCTGACCCACTGGCACCAAGGACTCCTTTATTAGTAAAAACCCTTTGGCACGTCTCAGAAGATTTTGTGAGAAACCCCAGAGATTTCGAATTGTCCAAATTCGGTTCGGGTGCATGAACAATTTGCGATGCGGTTCGTTTTGCGGCCAAAATGGACGCGTTCAAACATGGCGAACTCTCAACAATTGATAAGTTTTTCGCCGATATATTGCCGCCGGACGGGAATTGTACCTGTGGTGCGTATCCGCTGTCAGGTGATCTCCAAGCAAGCGCATCTCCGCCGTTCCGCTCTGCGTTCGCGCCAGCCTGCTCAAACCTGCCGCCAAGCGGAGCAAATGCGCCACGCCCATCGACGCTGCCCTCACCGTACGAGCTAAAGCGTGGGACAAGACGGGCCGGAGAATCCAATAACGGTCGCATCGTTCCGGCCGCACCATCCCCCCTTTCCAAACAACACGAAAGGCGCTATACGGCGCGGGCTGCGGAATGCCCAGGCGTTTGCGCAGCCCTTTTTGTTCGTGACCCTGCTGGACGACATCCCGGCTGTGGCCGAGGGCAAAAGGGAATTTTCACGTTTTATACAAGGATGAATCGATGTCGATTACGCCAGACGTAAAAGAATCGCTGATCAAGGAATACGCAACCAAGGAAGGCGACACGGGTTCGCCGGAAGTTCAGGTTGCCATTCTGACCAGCCGGATCACCACCCTGACCGAGCACTTCAAGACCCACAAAAAGGACAACCATTCCCGCCGTGGTCTGCTCAAAATGGTGTCCCAGCGCCGTAAACTGCTGGACTATGTAAAGAAGAAGGATGAGGCACGGTATCAGGACCTGATCAAACGCCTCGGCATCCGTCGCTGAACAAGGTTTGAAGCGCGCCCCTGTGGCGCGCTTTTGCCATCGAAAAGGCGTCCGTGCCGGCGCCGGGGGACACGCCCCTACCTGCGGCACATGTCCGTCAGCCCCTCCCGACCCCGGAGACAAGGCTGGATCACCGAACCGGGGTCACCGGCATGAGGCCGGATCAAGCGGTGCGTAACCAGGGGGTTCCACCGCCATGTAAGGGAAAAACATGTTCAATATCGTGAAAAAATCCATCGAGTGGGGCCATGATACGCTCACGCTCGAAACGGGGAAGATTGCGCGCCAGGCGGATTCAACCGTCATCGCCACCTATGGCGAAACCACCGTAATGGCGGCGGTGGTATTTGAGAAAAAACCGAAAGCGGGCTTCGATTTCTTCCCGCTGACCGTCCATTACCAGGAAAAATATTACTCGGCCGGCAAGATCCCCGGCGGTTTCTTCAAGCGTGAGGCGCGGCCCACGGAGAAGGAAACGCTGACGTCCCGTCTGATCGACCGTCCGATCCGCCCGCTGTTCGTGGAAGGCTTCAAGCACGAAACCCAGGTGATCTGTACCGTTCTGTCCTACGACATGGAGAACGACCCGGATATCGTTGCGATGATCGCAGCCTCCGCCGCCCTGACCCTGTCCGGCGCACCGTTCCGTGGACCCATCGGGGCCGCACGGGTTGGTTTTGTTGACGGCTCCTACGTTCTGAACCCGGCCGCTGACGACATGGAAAAGCTGCGGGAAAACCCCGAGCAGCGTCTCGACCTGGTTGTTGCGGGCACCAAAGACGCCGTGATGATGGTCGAATCGGAAGCCTATGAGCTGTCCGAGGCTGAGATGCTGGGTGCCGTGAAGTTCGGTCACGAGCAGATGCAGCCGGTTATCGACATGATCATCGACATGGCCGAGGAGGCCGCGAAAGAGCCGTTTGATTTCCAGGCTCCCGACTACTCCGCCATCTATGAGCGCATCAAATCCGTTGGTGAGGACGCGATGCGTTCGGCTTTCGCCATCACCGACAAGCAGGAGCGCACCTCCGCGATTTCTGCAGCCCGGGAGTCCATCCTCGAAGCGCTGTCCGAGGAAGAGCGGGAGGACGAAAACCTCGGCTCCGCGATGAAGAAGCTGGAGTCCAGCGTTGTTCGTGGTGACATCCTGGCCCATGGCCGCCGGATTGACGGTCGTGATCTGACCACCGTGCGCCCGATTGTGGCCGAGGTTGGCATCCTGCCGCGCACGCATGGTTCTTCCCTGTTCACCCGTGGTGAGACGCAGGCCCTGGTCGTGTCCACGCTCGGCACCGGTGACGACGAGCAGATGATCGACGCGCTGCAGGGTACGACCCGCTCGAACTTCATGCTGCACTACAACTTCCCGCCCTACTCCGTCGGTGAAGCCGGTCGTATGGCTGGTCCGGGCCGTCGTGAGATTGGTCACGGTAAACTGGCATGGCGTGCGCTTCAGGCGGTTCTGCCGGCGGCAACCGACTTCCCCTACACCATCCGCGTTGTCTCCGAGATCACGGAGTCGAACGGTTCGTCCTCGATGGCGTCGGTTTGTGGCGGTTCGCTGTCCATGATGGATGCGGGTGTTCCGCTCAAGGCGCCGGTGGCCGGTGTTGCCATGGGTCTGATCCTGGAAGGTGAGGACTTTGCGGTTCTGACCGACATTCTGGGTGACGAGGACCACCTCGGCGACATGGACTTCAAGGTTGCGGGTACCGAGAACGGCATCACCTCGCTCCAGATGGACATCAAGGTTGCAGGCATTACGCCCGCGATCATGTCGCAGGCTCTGGAACAGGCGAAAGCCGGCCGGATGCACATCCTCGGCGAAATGTCCCAGGCCCTGACCTCCGGTCGTGAGGAATTCTCCGCACACGCACCGCGCATTGAGACCATGCAGATCAACACGGACAAAATCCGTGAGGTTATCGGTTCCGGTGGTAAGGTGATCCGGTCCATCGTTGAGGAATCCGGTGCCAAGGTCGACATCAATGACGAGGGCATCATCAAGATCGCCAGCGCCAATGCCGAGTCGATCGCGAAAGCCCGTGAGATGATCGGTTCCATTGTGGACGAGCCGGAGCCCGGCAAGATCTACACCGGCAAGGTCGTCAAGATCATGGACTTCGGTGCATTCGTGAACTTCTTCGGCAAGCGCGACGGTCTGGTTCATGTGAGCCAGATGTCCAACGAGCGCGTCGGCCACCCGAAAGACGTCGTGTCCGAGGGTCAGTCCGTGAAGGTCAAGCTGATGGGCTTCGACGACCGTGGCAAGGTTCGCCTGTCCATGAAAGTGGTCAACCAGGAAACCGGTGAGGAAATCTCCGAGGACGCCTGATCCCATTGCGGCCCGGGCCGGACATGGCGGAATGTGACGTATGATCAACCCATACAGAATTCGCCATAACCGGACCTGGGCCAAGGTTCAGCTGGACCGGCTGACCATGAAACTGCTCACGGCGCTTGATCGCGGCGTGCAGCCCATTCCCTCCGGAATATGTCCTGTATCAACCTGTTTTGTGGTCGGGTGCGGGCATTCCGGTACGACGCTGCTGGCGGCGCGTCTTGGCAGCCATCCCAAAATTATGGCGATCCCCGAAGAAACCAGCATGTTTCTTCAGGTCAAACGCAGGCTTTCCACGGCGAGGAGGCGTATTTCTCAGTATTTGGAAGAGGCGACGGATGTAGGCGCGGCATGTCTGGTGGAAAAGACGCCGAAGCATGTGCATTCGGTGGAGCGTATCCGACGCATCCTGCCCGATGCGCGGGTGATTGTGGCTCTGCGCAATCCGTATGACACCTGTCTCTCATTCAAGACCCGGTTCAACGATCTGAATTACGGGATTGAGCGTTGGGTGATCGATAATGAGGCGGCGCTCGCGCTGTCCGGGCGGGACGGTGTTTGTTTCACGTTTTTCGAGCGGCTGACGGAGCGCCCGGACGGGGAGCTGGGCCGGATTCTCGCGTTCATGGGGCTGGAATTTGACGGTGCGGTTGTGTCGGCGGAAAACACGGTTTTTGAGAGCAAACAGCACAGATCCCCCAACATGCAGTTGCGCACGAAGCAGGTGGGCCAGCCGATCCGGGCCAATTCAGGCAAGTGGCGTACCGGACTGACAGAAGAGGAGGTCCGCCGGGTCGAGGCGGCGTGTGGACCGCTGTGGCGCCAGCTTCTGGATCGGCACGCGGAGTGTGCGCCGGATGAACCCGAATTGGCGGATCCGGCGTAGCAACTCCGGGTTTTTTCGATGTTTTGAGGTCGCTCCATGGGGCGGCCTTTATTGTTTGGCATATGCCCTGGGGCCGCGGTGTCTCCAAATTTTGGCAAATTTGTGCTAAATTGAGTGGGAACCGGGGGAGAAATCATGCCGGACACGACCGCATTTGAGAAAATGGAACTGGACGGATGGTCCCAGCCGTCCACGGCTGCGGGATACGCGAAAGGGTTCTCAAACGCGTCACGGTTTATGGCGCAACGACTGGCGGATGCGGTGTCGGCGGGTCCCGATATGGAGGTTTTGGATCTGTGCTGTGGTCCTGGGCTGATCACGGCGGAGCTTCTGTCACGCGGGGCCAGAGTGACCGGTTTGGATTTCTCTGAGGCCATGATTGAGCTGGCGCGGGTCGCGGCACCGGATGCGCGGATTGTTCAGGGCGACGCCATGGCGCTCGAATTCCCGGATGCCACGTTCGATGCGGTGACAATTGGGTACGGCGTTCCGCATTTTCCCGACACGATGGCGGGATTGAAGCAGGCGGCCCGGGTGCTCAAGCCCGGCGGGCGGATCGCGTTTTCGATCTGGGAGGGTAAGGGATCGAACGGTGCATTTGGATGGCTGTTCGATGCGGTGGGACGTCTGGGCGATCCCACGGTGTCCCTGCCAGAGGGGCCGGACGCGCATCAGTTGGCGGATGATGCGACTGCGCGGGACATGGTTGGCGAAGCGGGATTTCGGGATATCGCGTCGGAGCGGGTGGCGACGGAACTGGATGTGCCGCAACCCGAGGCGTTATTTGATGCCTTTGACCGTGGCGCGGTTCGGGCCGCCTCATTGCTGAGCGGACAGTCAAGTGATCTGCGCAACGCCATTCGGGCGGATCTGGCGGCGCGCGTCCGGCGTGAGGGTGAGGTAACCGGCGATGGGTATCGCGTGGCCGCGCCTTCGGTCGTTGTATCGGCAGCGCGCATTTGACCCGGCAATTGGTCTGAAGTCGCTGGACTATTTTTGGGCACCGCTGGACAGCAGCCCCTTCAATGGTTAGATGCGGCAGACCATGGCAGCAAAAAAGAAAAAATCGGACGACAACAACAGGCTTGTCGCGGAGAACCGCAAGGCGCGGTACAATTATTCCATCGAGGATACGCTCGAGGCGGGGATCGTGCTTGAGGGGTCCGAGGTCAAATCCCTGCGCAACGGGCACTCACAGATCACGGAAAGCTATGCCTCCATCGAGGATGGCGAGTTGTGGCTGATTAACGGGTATATCCCGGCCTACAAGCAGGCGAAGACTTTTGGACATGAGGAACGGCGGCGGCGGAAGCTGCTGGTCAGCCGCAAGGAACTGGCCAATCTGTGGAAGAACACCGCGCGCGAGGGCATGACTATTGTGCCGCTGAAGCTCTATTTCAACGAAAAGGGCATGGCGAAGCTGCTGCTCGGCGTAGCCAAGGGTAAAAACGTGGCTGACAAACGCCAGACCGAGCAGAAACGCGACTGGAACCGCCAGAAGGCGCGGCTGCTGCGCGAGCGGGGCTGACCCAGGGGGTCAGTCGTCGTCCTCCGGCGCGTCGTCGCTGATCCAGGTTTTTGCGGCCTGCAACTCATCATTGGAAAACACGTGGACGTGGCCAGGAATGAGCGGCGCGAAAACGCGGGTGGCGTGGCGGATCCAGTCGAGGTCGGAGACCACGGCGATTTTGGTGAACTGCGTCAGGTGCATGATGCCGACGCGCGCGTCGCTCCAGACCGCGCCGGGGGTCATGGATTTGAAATCCGGGCCGATGCGATAGATCAGCTTGATCTTGCGGTGATCCTTCAGTTTGTCCTGGATGAGCGGCACGATCCGATCGGAATAGTCGCGGGCCGTGATGACACCATGGACGGAAAAGCCAACCACATCGTCGGGCAGGTCTTCCATAACGGTGATGTGGTTCGGGCTGGCGTCGGGTTCGGAGACCCAGCTTAGGGCTTTTTCAAGCTGATCCGCCGGGAAATGCCGGATGCGGGCGGCCAGAAAATGCTTTGCGAATTTCGGCGCCACGTCCAGCACGCGGGCGTCGGAGACAAGGGCTATCTTGTCGACCATGCGGTGGTGGTCACGGATGAAGCTGAGATGGCCGATGAATGAGGCAAAGTCGGACCAGCCCGGGAATTCAGCGGTATGGACAACGATGTTTGGAATGCTGTCGGTTTCGTTGACCCATTTGTTGAACCGCTCGGTCAGCTGGGAGAAGTCCTTCTCCGTCAGCTTGCCCGTTGGTTCCAGGATGAAACAGTTGTGGTTGGTATCCTCAACAATCGACAGCATGGCTCCCCTCCGCGTGCGGTATGTTGGCTGTTACCAACATGCGCCCGACGCGGAGAGGTTTCAAGCGGGTGCCTAGACGAACCGGTTGATCCAGTTTTCCAGCCGTTCCTGCTGACCCGAGACGGGTTGAGGGTCGAGGCCCTCGGAATGCACACGGGCGGCGATGGTCTCGAGATCGGCGCCGTCGGCCAGCATGGCCTGGTTTTCCGGTTTGTCCCAGCCGGCGTAGCGCTGTTTGACGAAATCGGCCCAGCCGCCGTCCTCGATCATGGCCGCCGCCGCGATCAGGCCCCGGGCGATAACGTCCATGCCGCCGATATGACCGGCGATGAGGTCCACGGGGTCGAGAGACTGACGACGCAGCTTACTGTCGAAGTTGAAACCGCCGGTGGTGAAGCCGCCGCCCTTGAGGATGTAGTACATCGCCACTGCGGTTTCCGGCACGTTGTTGGGGAACTGGTCGGTGTCCCAGCCGGACTGGTAATCGTTGCGGTTGGCGTCGAGGCTGCCGAAAATGCCCAGCGCGTTGGCCGTTTCGATCTCGTGCTCAAAGGTGTGGCCGGCGAGAACGGAGTGGCCGGTCTCGATGTTGACCTTAACCTCTTTTTCCAGACCGAAGCGCTGCAGGAAGCCGAACACGGTGGCAACGTCGTAGTCGTACTGGTGCTTGCTGGGCTCCTGGGGTTTGGGCTCGATCAGGATGGCGCCCTCGAAGCCGATTTTGTGTTTGTAATCGACGACCATAGACAGGAACCGGCCCATCTGGTCGAGCTCGCGGCCCATGTCGGTGTTGAGCAGGGTCTCGTAGCCTTCGCGGCCACCCCAGAGCACGTAGTTGGCACCTTTCAGCCGGTGCGTGACGTCCATGCAGTGCTTCACCTGGGCGGCGCACCAGGCGAAGACCTCCGGGTCGGGGTTGGTTGAGGCCCCGGCCATGAAACGCCGGTTGGTGAACATGTTGGCCGTGCCCCAGAGCAGTCGGGTGCCGGTTTCCTCAATTTTGCGCTCGAAAATGTCGGCGATGGCGCTGACATTGTCGTTCGATTCCTGAAGCGTGTCGCCTTCCGGGGCGATGTCCCGGTCGTGGAAGGTAAAGAACGGCGCGTTGAGGATGGAGAACATCTCAAAGGCCACATCGGCCTTGAGTTTGGCCGCTTCCATCGGGTCGCCGTGGAACCATGGGCGCTCAAAGGTCTGGCCGCCGAACGGGTCGCCACCGGGCCAGGCGAAGCTGTGCCAGTAGGCCACGGCGAAGCGCAGGTGGTCCTCCATGGTCTTGCCCATGATCTCGCGTTTGGCGTCGTAGAAGCGGAAGGCGAGCGGATCATCGCTGTCCGGCCCCTTGTATTCGACCCTGTCGATACCCGCAAAAAAGTCTGTCATTCCATTTTCTCCCTAATGGCGGGGTAAAGGCCGCGATACCGGGCCAGCCCCTCCTGATATTGTGGCACCAGGCCCGCGTCGGGCTCGACGGTGCTTATTATGTCGGGTGCGAAACACACCTCCTGTGGGTCGGCACCCTCCGCCGCGCAAATGGCGAGTCGGGCGGCACCGAGGGCCGCGCCCACATCGCTGTCGGCGGCCACGAGCAGCGGCCGGTTCAGGACGCTTGCAATGATTTTGAGCCAGGTTTTGGAACGGGCACCGCCCCCAACGGCCAGAGCCGCCTCGAAGTCCGTGCCTGCCCCGGCAAGGGCGGTCTGGCAATCGGCGAAGGCGTAGGCCACGCCCTCAAGGATCGCCTGGGCCAGGTCGGCGGGGCCGTGGCTTTGGGCGAGGCCGGTGAAGGAGCCGCGCGCACCAGGATCGTTGTGGGGAGTGCGCTCGCCCGAGAGGTAGGGCAGGAAAATCACGTCGGAGGGTCGCTCGATCTCCCCGATGGCGTCGGACAGGTTCACGGCCGTTTTGGAAGTGAGGCGCGCCAGCCATTCGAGGCTGTCGGCGGCCGACAGGATCACGCCCATCTGGTGCCATGTTTCGGGCATGGCATGGCAGAAGGCGTGAACCGCGCCTTCGGTGTTGGGTGAGAACTTTGCGTTGGAGACGAAAAGCACGCCGGAAGTGCCGAGCGAGACGAAGGCCGTGCCTGGTTTGACGACCCCTACCCCGCAGGCCGCGGCGGCGTTGTCACCGGCGCCACCGGCGACGACAACCGGGCCGGTCATGCCCCAGCGTTCGGCCAGTTCGGAGCGGAGTTTGCCGGAATCCGCGCTGCCCTCAACCAGGGACGGCATGTGGTCGCGGGTGAGGCCGGTTGCGGCGAGAAGGTCGTCGGACCAGTCGCGTTTGGCCACGTCGAGCCAGAGTGTGCCGGCGGCGTCGGACATTTCCGAGACGTATTCGCCGGTAAGGCACAGGCGCACGTAATCCTTGGGCAGGAGTACCCTTGCGGTTTTTTCGAAAATCTCCGGCTCATGCTTGCGGAGCCAGGCGAGTTTGGGGGCGGTGAAGCCGGCCATGGCGATGTTGCCCGCGATGCTACGGCTGTTGGGACAGGCCTCTTCGATCTCGGCACATTCGGCGGAGGAGCGTCCGTCATTCCAAAGGATGGCGGGGCGCAGGACGTTGTCTGCTGCGTCGAGGCATACGGCCCCGTGCATCTGGCCCGAAAGGCCGATGCCGCGCACATCGGCGAGGGAACTGCGATCGGCCAGGGTGTCGATGGTTGCCTCAGCAGCGGTCCACCAGTCCATCGGGTTCTGCTCGGACCAGTAGGGATGCGGGCGGGTTACCTCGATGGATTTGGAGGCCTGGTCGACGAGGTACTGGTCGCCGTCGAACAGCACGGTCTTGACCGATGAGGTGCCGATATCAATTCCAATATACATGTTACCGCACAGCCCTTCCGGACACGCAGCCGCAATTGATGATGCTCACGATTTTGCCCTCCCACTTGCGGACGACCCGGTCGGGTGCCCGTCTTCGGCGCATAATTCTTTACCGGGACCGGGGACGCAACCGATTAAACGCGCCTGAACCCGAAAGGGGTTTCCACCCGGGTGTGATGGTTTTTATTCGGTCCAGCCCCTGTCGCCGTAAAAGGCTTCGGCTGCGGCATGCAGGGGAGCGGAGAGGCCGATGCCTGTCATGGATGTCTGCGACAGATCGGCCAATACGGGCTCGAAACCGCGCAGTTGGTCGAGATTGTCGAAGATGCTGCTCAACACGATTTCCACGACGGCATCCGGCACGGCGCTGGTGGTGACGAGGGTGGCGCCAACTCCGATGGTGTCGATGGGTTCGGGATTGCCCTGGTAGAGTTTGCCAGGGATATCGGCGGGAAACCAGGCGGCGTTTTCGGCGGCCAGATCGGTCACGGCGGGGCCGGAGATGTTGAGGATACGGGACTCGCAGCCCAGGGTCGCCTCCTGCACGGTGCGGGCGGGGTGGCCGATGACCATGGCGAAGGCGTCGACCTCACCGTCGCAGAGCGCGCGGGCCTGCTGTTCGGGGGCGATGCCGCTGACCTCCTCATAGCTGTCGGGTTGGAGCCCGGCGGCTTCGGACGCGCCGCGCCAGAGTGGAAGCTGGCTGGAGCCGCCAATGCTGACGCGTTTGCCGGAGAGATCCTGGATACCGGTCACGCCGCTGTCGGCCCGGGTCACAACGGTGAGTGGCTCGGCATGCAGGGACAGCAGTGCGCGCAGTTCGGTGAAGGGTGCGTCGACCTGGCCGTTGACCGCGGCGCGCTGGGTGTCGGACTGGACGAGCGCCATTTCCGCCGCGCCGTCGCGCAGGCGGTTGATGTTGTCGAGTGAACCATCGGACGCGATGGCCGCGCAGCGCAGTCCGTGTTCACGCCGGGTTTTGTTGATGGTGCGACAGATTGCGACACCTACCGGGAAATAGGCGCCCGCCAGGCTGCCCGTGCTCAGGCGAACCAGACGGTCTTCCTGGGCCTCAACCGGGATGGTCAGGGTCAGGGCAAGACAGGTGGTCAGGACGGACAGACGAAACAAGGCGGCCTCCGGTTTTATTGGGACCTTAAGTCTAGTCCCGGATCGGAGCCCGCACAACTACAGGCTTGGCGCCGATTGCGCGATCAGGCCCGGCGCGCCGCATTCATGCGGTCGAGGTGTTCGCCGAAATACCGCGGGTCCATGCCCTCCGCCAGTGCGCGGCGGAAGAACGCGGCCTGGGTTTCCGGTGCGAGACCGTTCTTGGGCGGGTCCCGGTCGAGGTTGGTGGGGAAGGAATAGCCTTCAGCGGTGGAGGCGATGGCGGCGTCGAGTTCAGCCGGGCTAAGGCGCCCGCTCTCACGGGCCTCGACGGCATGGGGGTAGACCAGCCGGCACATTTTGTCGCGGTCGATGGTTTCCATGGCGCGACCAAAGGCGGAGGACACCTGGAGCAGGTTGGCGAAACGGTGGATGTCCTCACTGGTATTGGCTCCGGCGGCGTGGAACAGGGCCGGGTTGAAGAAAACCGTGTCGCCTTTTTCCAGCGGCAACTGGACGTGGCGTTCCTCGAACAGGGCGCGAAAATCCTCGCGACGCCATGCGGCGTAGCCGGGACGATAGGCCTGGGAGAAGGGCAGCAGTTTGGTCGGGCCGCTTTCGAGAGGCATGTCGCAATGGGCGACGGCGCCCTGGAGCGTCAGGATCGGTGACACGTCATGCACATGCGCGGGATAGGACGCGCTGATGTCGGCGGTTTGAAAACCGAGATGATAGTCGCGATGGGCCTGCTGGGCCTGGCCGCCGGGATGCACGAGGTTGACCTGGGCCGTCATCTGCCAGTTGGGACCGAGCCATGCCTCGCAAATGGCGGAAATGGTCGTGTTGGCGAAGTAGTCGAGAAATACGCGTGGTGACGCCTCGCAGAGTTTTTGCAGGGAATTCCAGATGCGATCATTGGCACCGGCCGCCGCGAAATGGTCGCCACCGCCGCCGGTGCCTGCCTTTTCCTTCGCGATGATGGTCCGGTAGAGGTCCGTGGCCTCATCCAGGACGGACGTGTCAGCATAGGTGCCCTTGAGCGCCACCACGCCCGCGCCGCTGCGCAGAACCTGGGCCCATTCGGCCATGATGCCGCGACGGGTCCGGGGATCCTCAAGCTCGGGGCGCAGGTCCGCCATGTCGTAGACGGGGATGTTCTTTTCAATGGATGCGGCACGCGGGACATCAGCGCTGGACGTCACCTGATCGATGAGGGTCTGGAAGTCGTTCAGGTCGCAGGCGTCCGGATCGTAGTAGCCGCTGGTCGTGTCGATGGTGTCTTTCATGATGGGTCCTCCCGTTTGTTGGGAGCAGGATAGCCGGATCCGGGATTGCTTTGGACGGGAAAACGCATCAGAAATACATCAAATGACGCATCGTTTTCCCATCAAGGAGATTGCCCGGCAAGCCGGGCTCGGGACCGCTACGGTGGACAGGGTTCTCAACAACCGGTCCAATGTGAGCCCGCAGACAAGGTCTCGGGTAAAGGCGGCCATTGAGGAACTGACGGCGCAGGAGGCGCAGCTGAGCGCCCGGGGCCGACGGCTGTTTGTCGATTT
Source organism: Amaricoccus tamworthensis (assembly GCF_049800875.1). Taxonomy (NCBI): domain Bacteria; kingdom Pseudomonadati; phylum Pseudomonadota; class Alphaproteobacteria; order Rhodobacterales; family Paracoccaceae; genus Amaricoccus; species Amaricoccus tamworthensis. Next base: position 273,231 of record NZ_JBNAFV010000005.1, read on the forward strand.
TGTGGTGGAAGCTCCGGCGCGGTTCAGCCGGGAGGTGCGGGCGGCGGCCGAGTCGATCCTGCCCCGTGTTGGGGCGGCGGTGTTCCGGCCACGGTTTGTCCTGCAGGAAGTGATGGAGGAGGCGGAGGTCGTCCGCGTTTTGGAGCGCATTCTGAAGCGTGGCAGCCAAGGGGTGTGCCTGAAAGCGCGGGACACACCGCGAATTCGGGAGGCCGTGAATGCGCTGATGGCCACGCGAATTCCGGTCGTGACGCTGGTCACGGATATGGGCGGCACGGATCGCCTCGCTTATGTGGGGCTCGACAACGCAGGTGCGGGCCGGACGGCGGGCTGGATCATCTCGAAAATTGTTGGAGACGGGCCCGGTACGGTGCTGGCGACGCGCAGTCACGAGCGGTTTCTCGGGGAGGAGGAACGGGAAAGCGCGTTCGCCGCAACGTTGGCGGCCCGGTGCCCGAACCTGCGGATGCTGCCGGTTCAGGGGGGTGGAGGGCTCGGCCATGAGACGTCGAAGGTACTTGCCCGGGCCATGGAAGGCGTGACGGATTTGCGCGCGGTTTATTCAATGGGAGGCGGCAACCGCTCAATTCTGAAGACGCTGGGCGACAGCGGGCATGCCCCGCAGGTCTATGTGGCGCATGACCTCGATCAGGAGAACCGTGCCCTTATCCGGGTCCGGAGGCTGGACTTCATCCTGCACCACGATCTGCGCGAGGATATGGGGAATGCGTATGCCGCCTTCCTGGCCTATCACGGGTTGTCGGCCGAACCTGTGGAGGCGGCAATTTCGTCGGTTCAGGTTCTGACGCCGGAGAACGTGGGCTGACAGTGGATCAGGCGACCGACCGCGCAAGGGCACACTGGCTCCAGAGGGAGCCGAGAGCGCGGGTCAGGTGGTCGATGTCCTCAGTGGTGTGCATCGGTGACGGCGTGAAGCGCAGACGCTCGGTGCCCTGGGGGACGGTCGGGTAGTTGATGGGCTGCACGTAGATGCCGTAGTCGGACAGCAGAATGTCCGAGATCATCTTACATTTGACCGGGTCCTTGACCATCACCGGGACAATGTGGCTCGGGTTCGGCAGATGGGGAATTCCGAGCGCATCGAGACGTTTGCGCAGCAGGGCCACGTTGGATTTTTGCAGGTCGCGTTCGACGCTGCTTTCCTTGAGGTGACGGATGCTGGCGCGGGCACCGGCGGCCACGGCGGGTGGCAGGGCGGTGGTGAAGATGAAACCGCTGGCGAAGCTGCGGATAAAGTCGATCAGGGCGGCGGAGCCGGTGATGTAGCCACCATGCACGCCAAACGCTTTGCCGAGTGTGCCCTCGATCAGGGTGACGCGGTCCATCAGGCCGCGTTCCTCGGCGATGCCGCCGCCGCGCGGGCCATAAAGGCCAACCGCGTGAACCTCATCGAGATAGGTCATGGCACCGTGTTTTTCGGCCACGTCGAGGATTTCCTCCATGGGCGCGATGTCACCATCCATGGAATAGACGCTTTCAAAGGCCACGACCTTGGGACGGTCGGGGGAAAGCGTGGAGAGTTTGCGGTCGAGATCCTCGGGGTCATTGTGCCGCCAGATCATTTTTTCGGCGCGGGAGTGGCGGATGCCCTCGATCATGCTGGCGTGGTTGAGCGAGTCGGAGAGAATCACGCAGTTCTCAAGCTTCGATCCGAGCGTGCCGAGGCTTGCCCAGTTGGAGACGTAACCGGAGGTGAACAGCAGCGCGGCTTCCTTGCCGTGGAGGTCGGACAGTTCGGCCTCGAGCAGAACATGGTCGTGGTTCGTGCCGGAAATATTGCGCGTACCACCCGCGCCCGCACCACAGCGGTCGATGGCTTCATGCATGGCCTGGGTGACGATGGGATGCTGGCCCATGCCGAGATAATCGTTGGAACACCAGACGGTTACGTCCGATGTGGCGCCGTCGTGATGCCATTTGGCCTGGGGGAAAACGCCGCTGCACCGTTCAAGCTCGGCGAACACGCGGTAGTTTCCCGCATCCCGAAGAGCCGACAGGTGTTTTTCAAACAGAGCGTCATAATCCATGGGTCGTACCCTCTTTCCGGTTCCCCTTGTCGCCGTACCGTCCGCCCCACGGAACTTCCGGTTTCAGGGATTTGGCATTCCAGGGGCCAAAAGTCCAGCCTGGGCGGCCGGGTCTTTGGTATTGGTATCGTTCACTTTACGCGGACTTTTGTCCCAGGACTGCGAGCCCGGTCCTTGACTTTGATCAAATTTACCGGATTTCGGCCCGTGAGGCTACGGACCCGTCGTTTAAGCAAACACCCGTGCTATTCGACCGGCGTTCCGAAGACCGCGATGGTCAGACCAAGGAGTGCAAGAAAGGTGAAAAGCAGTGTCAGATGGTTCAGTCGTGCCTGTCGGTAGGCGCCCCTGGCTGCAATCATGGCCTGGAAGGCGTAGTAGAGCGCAAAGGCGCGTGACGCGTAGCTGATGATCTCGAACACGCTCATGACCCAGGTCAGAAGCAGGGCGAAGGCCACCAGGATCGCGTAGGCAACACGGGGTGAAATTCGACCGCCGGTGAGTTCCTCAAGCAGACCGCCGGTGCCACCGGTATCGGCTACGGCCGCGCTGAACTGGGCGCTGAGGGCGGAGGCGATCAAGAGAACCGGCAGGACGGGGGCAACGATTGCCATAAGGTCAATGATTGCGGTTTCGCTGAGGTGAAGCATGTCGGGGGCGAAAAGATACGACATGAGAATGATGTAGACCATGTAGATCCCGGTCGACATCCACTGGGCCAGCCGCATGGACCGGATGCGTGTCGGGGCGTCATACTCATCCCCAAGATAGCGGGAGGTCTCGAACCCCTGAACGGTGATGAGCAGTCCGAAAATCAGGGTTATGGCAGGCCAGCCGTGCAGTTGCGGCGGTTTCACAACCAGATCGCCTGTCGCGACACGCTCGGCGAAAAACCAGCCGAGTCCAAACAGCAGCCCGGCAATGATGGCGAGTTTCACGCCCACCGAGATCTGCTCCATGTGCTCAAGCGCGCGAAACCCGTGGGTCCATCCAACGATCAGGATAACGGCAAGCACCCCGGTGGTGACCAGCCTGGCGTGGTAGGCGTCGTTCAGGTCGGTCAGGCTGACGGCGAAGGAGCCGAGCAGGTTGAGGTAATAGGCGACGGACACCGTATAGGCGAATGCAAGAACCCAGGACGCGGATTTCTCAAGGAGGTCCCCGACAGGATCGAGGCCTGGACCATGTTGCGCGATGCGGGCGATGTTGAAGCGGATCGCCGAGCCAAAAAGATAGGCCGTCAGGCACAGCAGGCCCATCACGAGGGGCGCGTATTTGCCATAGGAGGCGTCGAGGACCGGTCCGAGGACGAGGAAACCACTGCCGATGATGGAAGCCAGTGGTGTGATCGCGGCGCGCCACATCCGGGCCTGCGCCAGTTTTGGGTGAAGCAGAAGCCCGCCCGTGAAAACGGTTACGAAGATGATCAGTCCGTTTAAAATCACCGAACCTCAATTTGGAACAGGCGGAAAACAATACGCCTTTTGACATCCGTGCGGGTGATGTGACCCGTGCCGGAGACTGGCCAAATGGCGGGGTGGAGGCAAGGTCTTTTCGTGGATCAGCCCGCATCCAGCAAAGGCCGGATCAGGGCCATGGGATGGGCGCGGAGGGTCAGGCGCAGGGAGGAATAGTCCGCCACAACCTCCTCACCCAGGGTCATGGGCGGCAGGGTGACGGGGCCTTCGAGGTCCCCCTCGCCTTCCAGGCCCGCGAAGAGCGGCAGGGGTTTGTCGCCGGCGATGCCGCGCACCTGCCAGAGGGCCTCGCGGCGGGTGAGGCCAAGGGAGGCGAAGGCGTCGGCCTCGGCCAGGACCGTGAGCAGACGCGGCGGGGTACCGGCGCGGCGCCAGACGGCGGCGACGTCGCTGTAGCCGTTGCCACGGGCGGCGGTGATCCAGTCGGCCTCGTCAGCGCGCATGGATTTGATCTGGCGAAAACCGAGACGCAGGGCCAGGCCGCCACGCCCGTCGGGTTCGAGCGTGTTGTCCCAGTAGCTGGCGTTGATGCAGACGGGGCGAACGGTGACGTCATGCTTGCGGGCGTCGCCCACGATCTGGGCCGGGGCGTAGAAGCCCATGGGCTGGGAGTTCAGGAGCGCGCAGGCGAAGACCTCCGGGTGGTGGCATTTGATCCAGGCCGAGGCGTAGACCAGCAGGGCGAAGGAGGCCGCGTGGCTTTCGGGGAAGCCGTAGGAGCCGAACCCCTCGATCTGGGAAAAGCAGCGTTCGGCGAAGTCGGCCTCATAGCCGTTTTTAGCCATGCCGGAGAGAAAGAGCTCGCGGAATTCACTGACATTGCCGTGTTTCTTGAAGGTGGCGAGCGACCGGCGCAGGCGGTCGGCCTGTTCGGGGGAGAAGCCCGCGCAGATAATGGCGATCTGCATGGCCTGTTCCTGGAAGAGCGGGACGCCCAGGGTTTTGCCGAGAACCGCGCCGAGTTCATCCGAGGGGAAGCTGACCTCCTCCTCACCGCGGCGGCGGCGGATGTAGGGGTGGACCATGTCGCCCTGGATGGGACCGGGGCGGATGATGGCGACCTCGATGACAAGGTCATAGAAACAGCGCGGGCGCATGCGGGGGAGAAAGTTCATCTGGGCGCGGGATTCGACCTGGAAGACGCCCAGGCTGTCCGCACGGCAAAGCATGTCATAGACCTGCGCGTCCTCGGCAGGCAGGGTGGCGAGGGTATAGCGGGTGCCAAAATGCTGGGCCATCAGGTCGAAGGCCTTGCGGATGCAGGTGAGCATGCCCAGCGCCAGCACGTCGACCTTGAGGATGCCGAGCGCGTCGATGTCGTCCTTGTCCCAGCAGATGACCGTGCGGTCCTCCATGGTGGCGTTCTCAATGGGAACGAGAGCGTCGAGCGGGCCCTCGGTCATAACGAAGCCGCCCACATGCTGGCTGAGGTGGCGGGGGAAGCCGATGATCTCGTCCACAAGCTGCATGGTCTGGGCGAGGCGGCGGTCGGTGGGGTCGAGACCGAGTTCGAGGAGGCGGGCCGTGGGCAAATCGCCGCTGCCCCAGCCCCAGATCTGGCTGGACATGGCAGCGACGGTGTCGCGGGACAGGCCCATGGCGGTGCCGACCTCGCGGATGGCGCGTTTGCCACGGTAGTGGATGACGGTGGCGCAGAGCCCGGCGCGGTGGCGGCCGAAGCGGCGGTAGATGTACTGGATGACCTCCTCGCGGCGCTCATGTTCGAAATCCACGTCGATGTCGGGGGGCTCGTCGCGGGCCTCGGAGACGAAACGCTCAAAGACCATGGTGCCGATTTCGGGACTGACGGAAGTGACGCCCAGCGCGTAGCAGACCACGGAATTGGCGGCGGAGCCCCGGCCCTGGCAGAGGATGTTCTGCGAGCGGGCGAATTCGACCACGTCATGCACGGTCAGGAAATAGGGCGCGTATTTCAGTCGCCCGATCAGGTCGAGTTCGTGATCGGCCTGGGCGCGGGTCTTTTCCGGAACGCCGGAGGGATAGCGCCATTTTAAACCCCGCACGGTCAGACGGGTGAGACGGTCCTGCGGATCCTCACCGTCCCAGATTTCCTTCGGGTATTCGTAGCGCAGCTCGTCGAGGGAAAAGGTGCAGTCGTCGGCGATCAGACCAGCACGGTGAACGGCATCGGGGTGGTTGTGGAAAATACGCAGCATTTCGGCCTCGGACCGCAGGCGGCGTTCGGCATTGGCCTGGGCGGCGCGGCCGATGGTGTCGATTTTCAGCCCCTCACGGATGCAGGTGAGAATGTCGGTCAGACGGCGGCGCGACCCGTGATGCATCATCGGCTCAGCCGAGGCGACGGTGACAAGGCGCAGATCGGCGGCAAGGCGGGTTATTTTGTCGAAACGCGGCGCGTCCTGGCCGTCATAGCGGGGGCTCAAAACCAGATGAGCGTGAGGATGCCGTTCGGCAAAGGCACGGGCGGCGGGCAGCCAGTCGGCGCCCGTAAAGCCTGAAGGCGTGTGAAGCAGCAGGTGCATGTCGGGGCCAAAACCGGCGAGATCGGCGGGCTGGAGCAGACAGTCGCCCTTTTCGGCCTTCAGTGCGCCGCGGGACAGGGTCTGGCAGAGCAGTCCCCAGGCGGGGCGGTTGCGCGGAATGGCGGTGATCTCAAGCCCGTTTTGCAGGCAAAGGCGCGTGGCGGGCAAAAGACGCGGGGCGAAATGCGCGTAATCGCCCAGATCACGCCGGATTTCGCGCAACTCGCTGTGGGCGCGCACGATGCCCGCCACGGAATTCCGGTCGGCAATGGCGAAGGCGGGCAGGCCCATTTCAAGGGCACGGCGGGCGTATTCCTGGGGGTGACTGCCTCCGGTCAGGAAGGTGAAATTGGATGTAATGCAGAGTTCCGCGAAGGCCATGCTCAACAGACCCCCGCACGGTTCAGGCAGGTGGTGTAAAAACACACGTATTTGTGGTAGTGTCGTCTCCCAAAAACAAATGGAGGAACACCATGGACATGATTCAGATCGACGATTACGCGAGCCGTCTGTATGCCGCCCATGGCGACAGGGCCGAGTATGAGGCCGCCCAAAAGGCCAAGGCCGCTGAGGAAAACGGCGATTCCGCGGGTGCGGAACAGTGGCAGAGGGTGCGGGCGAAAATCCATCAGCTGCGCGGGCCGCGGGTGACCTGACGACGGGTTTTTTGGGCGAAAACGCCTGTTTCTGATGTGACGCCCGGCGGCAACGCCGGGCAGCGCCGACCGCTTACCGGAACCGGGCAAAACTACGCACATCACGCAAACACCCCATGGGCGAACCAGCCTGCGGGCAGATCGTCACCATGGGCCTCAAAAAGCCAGAGCCGGGTGCCGTCACCGGTTTCCACTCGCCAGTAGTCCCGCGCGCCGGTCCGCCAGGCGGGATCGTCCAGCCACCATTCCGGCGCAATCCTCTCAGGTCCATATGCGGCGGCCAGCGTCTGCGGCTGTCGACGCCAGGTGAAACTGGACGGAGGCGAGCCATCATCGTCGGGCTTCACGGGCTCCGGCGGGAACAGTGTCAGCGGCCGGGGCATGGCCGCCGTCGGCCAGTCCGTCGCGGGGTCCGCATAACCCGCAGCCATGACCAGGGCACTCTTCTCGGGAATATGGCTCTGGGCGGGGTGCAGACGCGTCAGGGCATCGAGACCAAGCCGCGACCCAAGACGGCCGAGCAGGTCCGCCATGTCATCCCGGTCACTGCCGCCCCGGGCGGCGTCGCGATGGCCGTGATGCTGACGCGGGGTCAGGGGCTCAACGGACACCGCCTCAACCCGAAGCATGTCGATGCCGAACCCCGCGTCCAGGCCCTGAAGCTTCAGCGCGACGAGGGGCTGGAGGTCATGGGCGGCATTGACCGGACGCGCCAGGCCGATTTCGACCATGTCAGAGCCACCATCCGTGCGGAACCAGGCAACCTGAAGCCGCCGCACCCCCCTGCCCGCGGAGCGCAGCCGGTCACATAGTGGTGCCAGGAGACGCTCCACCCCGGCCAGCACGTCCTTTTCCAGTCCAATGGGATCGGGAAAACTCAGGCGCAGGGCAAAGACATGAGCCGGACGTGCGGGAGAAATCGGTTCCGGCACGCGACCAAGGGCCTGGTCGAGACGGCGCACGACCTGGGGGCCAATGCGGCGGGTCAGCTGCGCTCTCGGCAGGGCGGAAAGATCGCCAATCCGGCGCAGGCCAAGCCCCTGAAGGGCCGTTATCTCCGTCTGGCCCACGCGAAGGGCGGCAATGGGCAGGGGCGCGAGCCTTTCCTGGGTCATGCCGGGAGGAATGATCCTGTCGACGCCGGAGGGCTGTTGCGGGGCAAGTGACGGGGGGCCGCCCCTCTCCCAGCGGCGTTTGCGGGCGCGGGCACGGGTGGCGCGGGCCTCCTGGTCGATGGCGTCACCGGCATGGGCCATGCCCTCGACCGGACCGGCAAAGCGGGCCACGGCCCAGGCGGCACCGAGCGTATCGGCCAGTCCGGGCTGCACGGTCAGACCAAGATCGGCGGCGGAGGTTTCGATTTCCCCCAGCAGAGCGGCCTCGCCCCCGAACAGATGCGCGCAGCCGGTGACGTCCAGGGCCAGGGCCTCCGCGCCTTCCGTCGCCACCCAGGGCGAAAACCGCCCGGCCCAGCGCCGCAGGGAATTCCTGAAAATCGCAAGCCGCCGGGCGTCCTCGGGGCGGGTCACCAGATCGGGACAGATCGCCTGCGCATCCCCCAGCGCCATGCCACGGCGCAGCCCGGCATCCTGGGCGGAGGCCGACAGGCTGCTGAGCATGAGCGCGTTACGGACCTCCCGCACCATGGCGAAAGGCCGTCCGGCAAGCTGCGGCTCCACCCTGACCGCCTGTTCGGCGGCGAGACGGGGAAACCAGAGGGACAGGATGCGGTGAGGGTTCATCGGGGAATCGTGTCGCGATGTTCTACTTTTGTTCTTTTATAGTCCTGCGGGTCCGGAGTCGAGTCCGCCGGGCGTCCCGCATGTTCTGAAACCACTGGAAGGGAGACACGAAACAGGTGACTGTAAGAGGTTAAGGCCAGGTAAAGGATCACGGTCGGGAAGACACATGGAACTTACGGTACGTCCCGCCACGACGGCGGATGCAGCGGCAGGTGTGGAGGTGCTGCGCCGGTCAATTACGGAGCTTTGCGTGGAGGATCACGGCAAGGAGCCAAGTGAACTGAAGCCATGGCTGCGCAACAAAACCGTGGCCGACTGGACCGGATGGGTGAACGGGTCCGGCTCATCCCTGTTCATGGCCTTTTTGAGCGACAGGGCATGCGGTGTCGGCATGGTCTCCTGGCACGGTGAGGTTCTGCTCAACTACGTGCATCCGGATTTCCGCTTTCAGGGCGTGAGCACGGCAGTCCTGAACGTCCTCGAACAGGAAGCCGCCCTGCGCGGAACGACCCGCATGACACTGGAAAGCACCCGGACGGCGGAAGGATTCTACAGGGCCCGGGGTTATGTTCCGGTTGCGGGCGGGAACGGCCCCTGGATGGAGAAAACGCTTCTCCCCGCAGATGACCGGCCAATCACGGAGCCTGGTTGACACGGCCGATGACCCAGGTGTTTCTGTGCGCCGGAGCACAGGAGGCGCAGATGGCGGGCAGTGTGGAACGGGTGGAAGCGGCGGCGCGGGCGGCCGGACTGGACGTCAAAATTGAGCGCATGCCGGAAAGCACGCGCACGGCGGCGGAAGCGGCGGCGGCATGTGGCTGTGGCGTGGCCCAGATCGTAAAATCCATGATTTTCGAGGGTGTTGAGAGCGGCGACCTGAAGCTGATCCTCGTCAGTGGCGCCCATGATCTGGACCTCGACCGCGCCCGGGGTCTTTTCGGGGAAGACCTCAAACGGGCGGACGCCAAACGCATCCGGGCGGAGACGGGCTTTGCGATAGGAGGCGTCGCGCCGATTGGTCACCTCTCGCCAATTGCGACCTGGATGGATGCGACGCTGCTGACCCATGACAGCGTCCGGGCCGCTGCGGGTGCGCCAAACGCACTGTTTGAGATTGGTCCGCAAACGCTTCGGGAGACGACCGGAGCGGTTCTGTTCGACCCCAATTGACGGTCACCGCTACGGACTGACGGACAGGCTGGACGCGGTTCGCGGCGCGGGATAGGTACCGCTTTTTAAGCGGACCAATCCCATGCCATCCTCACCCGGTTCCCTGACGTCCCTCCGGCTGGTGTTTGCGCTGAACGCGCTGGGCCTTTCCGTATGGTTTCCGCGCATTCCGGACGTGAAACAGGCGCTGGATCTGGACGTTCTGGAACTGGCTTTTGCGTTATTTGGGATGCCGGCCGGCACCATGCTGGGGTTCCTGATTGTGGAACGGATCACCGACCGGCTTGGGGTGCGTAAGACCTGTGTCTGGGGCGGTTCGATTTTCTTCCTGTCGTTCATTGGACCGGCGCTGGCGACCGGACCGGTAACGCTTGGGCTCGCACTTTTTGTCTGCGGACTGACCATCGCCAGTATTGAGGTGGCGATGAACGCCAAGGCCAGTCAGACGGAGACGGAACTTGGTCGCAGGATCATGACCGGATGTCATGCCTGGTGGAGTTTTGGGACCGTGACGGGCGCTCTGGTCGCGGGTGCGTTTGCGCAGGCCGGGATTGGCTTCCTGACGCAGCAGATCATTTTGCAGCCGATTTTCGCGGTTCTGAACGTTTGGTTCGCACTGCGGATGATCGACGACGTTGCTTTGGACCGCAGCACGCCGAAAGAGAAGTTCAGGATGCCGGAAGGCGCGCTTCTGGTGCTGTGCATGGTGCCGATTGGCGCCCTGCTGATAGAGGGCGCGATGCTGGAATGGTCGGCGCTGTTTTTGCGGGAAAACCTGGAACTTGACCCCTTCACCACCTCGGCCACGTTCTCGGCATTTGCCCTGTCGATGGGGATTGTCCGGCTGCTGGGCGATCCGCTGGCCGAACGGTTTGGGCCGCACGGGGTGATCCTGGGGTCGGCCGCTCTGATGGGCGTGGGCATTCTGATGTTTGGTGGATCCGGCAGCATCTACATGGCCGCGCCGGCGGCGGCCATGGTGGGGCTTGGCTGTGGCAACATCTATCCGTTGACCATGTCGATTGTGGGGCGGCTGCCCGGGACGAAACCGGCGCGCAATGTCGCGACGCTGGCCCTGATCGCGTTTACGGCATTTTTGATAGGTCCGCCGCTGATCGGTGTCGCGGCGAAGCTCTTTGGTCTGCCGATGGCGCTGATGATCCTGTCACCCTTTGGCGTGGTGCCGTTTTTGCTCCTGCGGCGACAGGGCCGACATTAACCGCAGTAGACGCGCTGCACGGTGTCGTCCGTGCCGATCTCAAAATTCAGACGGCCCGGGTTTACGTCCTCGCCCAGAGCGGCGCCCGGGAAGTTGAAGCGGGTGTCTTCCGGAAACAGATCCGGATCAAGATCGGTCACGCTGGTCCCGACCAGACCCTCGTGGCCTGCCGCACCGCAGGCTGCGGATGCCGCATCGGTCGCGTTGGTGGCATCATCACCGGAGCAGGCGGCCAGAAGAAACGCCAGGCTGAGACCGGCTGCGACTGAAATTCGGGACATGAATTGGCTCCTTAAGGGATGGTGTTGTGCGCGCCCGCACCGGGCGGTTGATCCGTTGCGGGGGAATTGAATCACTTGTTCATCCTGTTGTCGATGAGATTGTCGACGACGGAGGGGTCGGCGAGGGTTGAGGTGTCGCCAAGTGCGCCAAAGTCGTCTTCGGCGATCTTGCGCAGGATGCGGCGCATGATCTTGCCCGAGCGGGTCTTCGGCAGGCCCGGTGCCCACTGGATCAGATCAGGGCTCGCAATCGGCCCGATCTCCGTGCGCACCCACTGGCGCAACTCCTTGCGCAGTTCCTCGGTGTATTCCTCGCCATCCATCAGCGTGACATAGGCGTAGATGCCCTGCCCCTTGATGTCATGCGGGTAGCCCACCACGGCGGCCTCGGCCACCTTTACATGCGCCACCAGCGCGCTCTCGATCTCGGCCGTGCCCATGCGGTGACCGGAGACGTTGATCACGTCGTCGACGCGGCCCGTGATCCAGAAATCCCCGTCCTCATCCCGTTTGCATCCGTCCCCGGCGAAGTAATACCCCTTGTAGTCCGAGAAATAGGTCTTCTCGAACCGCTCGTGGTCGCCCCAGACCGTGCGCATCTGCGCGGGCCAGCTGTCCTTGAGGCACAGCACACCCTCGCACGGCACCTCCGTGATCTCCTCGCCCGATGTGGGCTCCAGCACCACCGGCTGCACCCCGAAAAACGGCTTCATCGCGGAACCGGGCTTGGGTGTGTGCGCGCCCGGCAGCGGGGTCAGCAGATGCCCGCCGGTTTCCGTCTGCCACCAGGTGTCGACGATGGGGCAGTTCCCCTTGCCCACCACGTCGTTGTACCAGTTCCAGGCCTCCGGGTTGATCGGCTCGCCCACCGTACCAAGCGTGCGCAGGGCGGAAAGGTCACATTTCTCCACAAACTCCGTGCCCTGCGCCATCAAAGCGCGAATGGCCGTCGGCGCGGTGTAGAACTGGTTGACCCCATGCTTCTCGCAGACCTGCCAGAAGCGCGAGGCGTCGGGGAATGTCGGCACGCCCTCGAACATCACGGTCGTGGCGCCGTTGGCGAGCGGCCCGTAGACGATGTAGCTGTGCCCCGTGACCCAGCCCACATCGGCCGTGCACCAGAACACGTCGCCCTCGTGGTAGTCGAACACGATCTCATGGGTCATCGAGGCGTAAACCAGATAGCCGCCGGAGCTGTGCACCACGCCCTTGGGCTGGCCGGTGGAGCCGGAGGTGTAGAGAATGAACAGCGGATCCTCCGCATTCATCTCCTCCGGCGCGCATTCGTTCGAGGCCTCGGCCATCAGCGCGTTGCAGTCCACATCCCGGTCGGCGATCCAGGTGGTCTGGGCGCCGGTATGCTTGACCACCAGGCACTTCACCCTGTCGGAGCAGTGCAGCAGCGCCTCATCGGTATTGGATTTGAGGTGGGTGACCCGCCCGCCCCGCGGCGCGTGATCCGCCGTGATCACCACCTTGGCCTCGGAGCCGTTGATCCGCGCGGCCAGCGCGTCCGGCGAGAAGCCCGCGAAAACGATCGAGTGAATGGCGCCGATCCGCGCACAGGCGAGCATTGCGTAAGCCGCCTCCGGGATCATCGGGAGATACAGCACCACCCGGTCGCCCTTGCCCACACCGAGGTCCTTCAGGACATTCGCCATGCGGCAGACGCTGTCATGCAGCTGACGGTAGGTGATGTGCAGCGCCGGGTCCTTCGGGTCATCCGGCTCAAACAGGATCGCCGTCTGGTCGCCCCGCGTCGCCAGGTGCCGGTCGATGCAGTTGGCCGCCACGTTCAGCGTGCCATCCTCATACCATTTGATGCTCACATTGCCGGGCTCAAACGAGGTGTTCTTCACCTTCGTATAGGGCCGGATCCAGTCAACCCGCTGCCCGTGCTCCCGCCAGAACCCCTC